>NZ_JBNHHC010000001.1:0-667070 GCF_059091865.1 Arthrobacter sp. B0316-1-20
GAGAAGGTCTGTCCTTAGTACGAGAGGACCGGGACGGACGAACCTCTGGTGTGTCAGTTGTACTGCCAAGTGCACCGCTGATTAGCTACGTTCGGATTGGATAACCGCTGAAAGCATCTAAGCGGGAAGCCGGCTTCAAGATGAGATTTCCATCCCCTTCGTGGGGGAGAGGACCCCAGCCAGACCACTGGGTTGATAGGCCGGATGTGGAAGCGAGGACGAAAGACTCGTGAAGCTGACCGGTACTAATAGTCCGACAACTTACACCACACCACCCCCTGGGGGTGGGTGATCAAAACATGCTACGCGTCCGCTATGTGGTTCCCAGACAACAACCGTTGTCCCATAAGGGAACAAACAATTGAATACAGTTCCAAGCACAAGCTTGTAACCAACAGGTTTGCCGCCACCCCCAGGGGTTTGGCGTGCACGAAGGGTTACGGCGGTCATAGCGTGGGGGAAACGCCCGGTCCCATTCCGAACCCGGAAGCTAAGGCCCACAGCGCCGATGGTACTGCACTCGGGAGGGTGTGGGAGAGTAGGTCGCCGCCGGACATTCTTTGAACACGGGAAGGCCCCGCCAACGATGGCGGGGCCTTCCCGCGTTTAACCGCCAACCACCCCACGCCCCGACTAGGCTGGGGCTATGAATTCGTCCCTGTTCTCCCACGCGCAGCAAGAGCCTGAACCCTTCAAGAGCGGTGATCCAATCCACTGCCGCGTCACCGTGCCGCGGGAAAGCCAGGAGGCTTTCAGCGGCTTCACCGATCTCATCCATCTCTGGTGGCCGGTGGACCGCCAAAGTGTGGCGGGCGAGGGCAGCCACGTGGAGTTCGAGGACCATGTCCTGACAGAAACGACGCTGGATGATGAGGTTCATGTCTGGGGCGAGATCCTGGAATGGACTCCCGGCAGCCATTTGCGCTGCACCTGGCATCCGGGCACGAGCCCCGCGGCGTCGGGGGAAGTCGACGTCGACTTCGTGGACGTTGGCGATGGCCGCACGGAACTGCGCCTGACCCACTCCGGCTGGGAGAACGTGCCCGAGGGCGGGCGAGAGCGGGCCGCCTATGTCGACGGATGGCCGCAGGTGCTCGGCCGCTACGTCCGGTTCATGGGAGGGACTGCGTGACCAGCAACAGCAACGGAACGACCACCGGAGGCCCCGAAAGCGTGACGGATTCTTTTCTGAAGGAACTTCAGCGTGCCCTGCCTGCGGGATCGGTCAGCACCGACCCCACGGACTTGGCTGCCTGCGCCACCGACCAAGGCCCGGTCCTCGACCACCAGCTGCCCATCGCCGTCGTCCGCGCGCAGAGTGTGGAGGACGTGCAGGCAGTGATGCGGTCCGCGCACGCTGCGGGAGTGCCCGTGGTGTGCCGCGGGGCGGGCACGGGGGTCTCCGGCGGCGCGCACGCGTCTAGGGGCTGCCTGGTGCTGAGCCTCGCGGCCATGGACCGGATCCTGGAGATCCATCCGGAAGACGAGATCGCGCGCGTGGAACCGGGCGTGATCAACGCCGACCTGAATGCCGCCGTCGCCGAGTACGGGCTGATGTACGCGCCGGACCCGGCCAGCTACCGCAGCTCGACAATCGGCGGGAACATTGCGACGAACGCCGGCGGGTTGCGCTGCGCCAAGTACGGGGTGACCCGCGAATCCGTGCTGGCCCTTGACGTGGTGCTCGCCGACGGGACGCTGATCCGCACCGGCCACAGGACGTTCAAGGGCGTGGCGGGTTACGACCTGACCGGACTGTTCGTAGGCTCCGAGGGGACCCTGGGCGTGGTTGTCGGCGCGACGCTGCGGCTGCGCTACCTGCCGGCCGCCCTGGAAACGGTGGCGGCGTTCTTCCCCGATGTGGCAACTGCCGCCGCCGGGGTGCTGGCGGTGGGACGGGCGCGCGTGCAGCCGGCGATCATGGAACTGCTGGACGCAAACACCATGGCGCAGCTGGACCGGGAACAGGGGTCCAACCTGCGCAGCCGCGGCGCCGCGCTGCTGCTGATCCAGACCGACGGCCATGCGGCAGAGGTGGAAGCCGGCATCATCCGCGAGGTCCTCACCGGGCTCGGCGCCGAGATCAAGGCGGCGGACACCGCCGAAGCAATCCGGCTGATGGATCTGCGCCGGCACAGCCGCGGCGCCGAGGTGGACGATGACTACCGGGTGGGGGAGGACGTCGCGGTTCCCCGGTCCCAGCTGGTGCACTACATCAACGAACTGCAGAAAATCGCCGAGCGCCACGGCGTCGGACTGAAAGTGGTCGCGCACGCGGGCGACGGCAACCTGCATCCGACGTTCTGGGTCGGGCCCGGGGACGTGGCCAAGGTGGCGGCGCTCAACGAGGCGCTGGACGAGTCCATCGACGTCGGGCTGGCGCTGGGCGGCACGATCACCGGCGAACACGGTATCGGCCAGTTCAAGGTGCGGTGGCTGGGGCGCGAACAGAGCCACGAGGTGCTGGAACTGCAGCGCCGGCTGAAGGATGTGTTCGACCCTCGGGGGTTGCTGAATCCCGGCAAAGCGTTGCCGGCGCGGATCTCCGAGGCCACGTCGGCGTGAGCCGCGGCGAGGGAACGCATGCCGGCCGTCCACGCGCCCGCCAGTAGGCTGGTGGCATGAGGAAAGAGACGCTGTGGGAAGAGATGAAGCGCCGGAACCCGGGCCATTCGGCGTGGTACATCCAGCGCTTCGAGCAGATGCGCGCCGAAGGCGCCGACCTGCACGGTGAGGCCCGGCTGGTGGACGCCATGGTGCCGCGCGGCAGCAGGGTCCTCGACGCCGGCTGCGGGCCGGGCCGGCTGGGCGGCGAACTGGCGCGCCGCGGACACTCGGTGGTCGGCGTCGACATCGATCCCGAGCTGATCGAAGCGGCCCGCAGGGACCATCCGGACTGTACCTGGCTGGTCGGCGACCTGGCGGAGCTGGACCTGCCCGCGCAGGGCGTCGCCGAGCCGTTCGACGTGATCGTCAGCGCCGGCAACGTGCTGACCTTCCTCGCCCCGGGCACGTCGGGCGAGGTGCTGCGCAACCTGGCCGGCCACCTGGCTCCCGCCGGCCGGCTCGTGACCGGGTTCGGCGCCGGCCGCGGCTACGACTTCGACGAGTTCTTCTCCGACGCCGCAGCGGCGGGCCTGACCCCCGACCTGCGGTTGGCCACCTGGGACCTGCGCCCGTTCACCCCGTCGTCGGACTTCCTCGTGGCGATCTTCAGCAAGAGCGGAGGGCAGCCTGCCTGAGCGCTGTCAGCCTTCGTCCGTCGCGGCCGCGTCCAGGGCGGCGGCGGTCCGCGCATCCGGATCGAGCATGATGGCGGCCTCGTCGCGGCGGTGCCGCAGCACGGTGTCGACGTAGGACTGCACGGCTTCCGCCAGCGGCACGTTGCGGTCCTGCGCTTCGGAGATATACCAGCGGTGCTCGAGCACCTGATGGACCACTTCGGCCGGTTCCAGCTTGCCCGCCAGTTCGCGCGGTATGGCCCGGACAATCGGTTCGAAGACATGACGGACCCAGCTGTGGGCGCTGATCTCCTCGCTCTGCTCCGGCTGGTTGTCCGCCCGGTAGGCATCCAGGTCATTGAGCAGCCGGCGTGCCTGGTTCGCCTGCACGTCGAGGCCCGTGAGCCGCAGCAGCCGGCGCTGGTGGTGCCCGGCGTCCACCACCTTGGGTTGGAGCTGGATGGTGGCCCCGTCTGCGGTGGTGTTGATGGAGAACTCCTCCACGTCGAACCCCAAGTCGTTCAGGCGGCGGATGCGGGCGTTGACCCGCCACCGCTCACCCAGGTCGAACGATTCCTCCGCCGTCAGCTCCACCCACAGCTTGCGGTAGCTGTCCATAATCCGCTCGCTGGTGGCCACCGGATCCACTCTTTCCTCGAGCAGGCCGCCCTCGACGAGGTCCATCATCTCGCCGGCGATATTCACCCGCGCGATCTCGAGGTCATGCTCGCGCTGGCCGTCGGAGAGCCGCTGGTGCAGCTCGCCGGTTTCGGCGTCCACCAGGTAGGCCGCGAATGCTCCGGCGTCCCGGCGGAAGAGCGTGTTGGAGAGCGAGACATCGCCCCAGAAAAACCCCACCAGGTGCAGGCGCACCAGGAGCAGCGCCTGCGCGTCGATCAGGCGGGTCAGCGTCTCCCGCCGCAGCGTCTGGGAAAACAGGGCGCGGTACGGCAGTGAGAAACGAAGATGCCGGGTGACCAGCACCGGTTGCAGGGGAGTGCCATCGGTGCGTAGCCGCCCGGTCATCACGGCCACCGGTTCCACGCAGGGGATGGCCAGCCGCTGCAGCTTGCGCAGCATCTGGTATTCGTGCCGGGCAGCTTCTTCGCCGGTCTCCTTGATCGCCACCACGCCCGCGCCCAGCGGGGCGAACCGCACCACGTGCCGGGACAGCCCGCGGGGCAGCGCGGCCAGGTTTTCCGGCGGCCAGTCTTCCAGCGCAAGATGCCAGGGCAGGTCCAGCAGCCGCTCGTCGGTGGTGGCCGCGGTGATGCTCAGCGACGCTATCGACGCGGCCCCGCCGGACAGGGCCGCGCCGGCGGTCCCTTGGACGGGACCGCCGATGCCGGGATGTTGGTCAGCCATGATGACTACATCCTAGGCGCGGGGCCTAGTCGGCTGTCTTGCCGGCTTCGATCGGAGTATTGAGGTCCTCCACCGAGGCGGGCGGCGTGCCGGGGGCATGTTCGCCCAGCCGCAGCCCGTTCTCGGTGTCGAATAGGTGCACGTGGCCCTCCTTGGGCCGCACGTAGGTGGTGCTGCCGGCCGGAGGCGGGGTGCGTCCGTCGACGCGGCCGGTGATGTCGTAGCGTTTGCCGTCCAACTCGGTGTGCCCGTAGACGTACGCGTCGGCGCCCAGTTCCTCGACGACGTCCACGAACACCGCGAGCCCCTGGCCGTCCTCGGCGCGCTCCAGGTCCTCCGGCCGGACCCCCAGCGTGACGGTGTTTCCGTGCGCGGCGTCCAACAGGTTGCGCGGCACCGGGTATGTCAGGCCGCCGAACTGGACACCGCCGTCGGTCACCGGCAGTTCCAGCAGGTTCATGGCCGGCGAACCGATGAAACCGGCCACGAAGACGTTGGCCGGCCGGTCGTAGAGGGCGCGCGGGGTGTCCACCTGCTGCAGGATGCCGTCCTTGAGCACCGCCACGCGGTCGCCCATGGTCATGGCTTCCACCTGGTCGTGGGTGACATAGACGGTGGTGACGCCCAGCCGGCGGGTCAGGGAGGCGATCTGCGTGCGGGTCTGCACGCGCAGCTTGGCGTCCAGGTTGGACAGCGGTTCATCCATCAGGAAAACCTGCGGGTTCCGCACGATTGCCCGGCCCATCGCCACGCGCTGGCGCTGGCCGCCGGAGAGCGCCTTGGGCTTGCGGTCCAGGTACTCCTCCAGGTCCAGCAGCTTGGCCGCCTCGCGGACCCGCTCGACGCGTTCTTCCTTGGACACGCCGGCGATCTTCAGGGCGAAACCCATGTTGTCGGCAACGGACATGTGCGGGTACAGCGCGTAGTTCTGGAACACCATGGCGATGTCACGGTCTTTCGGCGGTATGTCGGTGACGTCGCGGTCGCCGATCAGGATCCGTCCCGAGTTCACGTCTTCGAGACCGGCCAGCATCCGCAGCGAGGTGGACTTGCCGCAGCCCGAGGGGCCGACGAGGACCAGGAACTCGCCGTCGGCGATCTCCAGCTTGAGGCTGTCCACCGCGGGCTTTTCGGTGCCTGGATATAAGCGCGTGGCATTGTCGAACGTTACCGTTGCCATGGTTGTTTTCCCTTCACGGGCAGGTACGTGCCCGACGATCCGTAGTGATGGGTGCGTGTTCAGTTTTCGAGCGGCCGCACGGCGGTGTGAGGCGGCTCACGCCCTCAGTATGCCACGGCTGTCAACGAGCCCCTGGGGTGCGGCGACCGGGGACACGCGCTCCAGGAAAGCTGCCCGGCAGCCGGCAGCCGGCAGCCGGTCGCCGCCTTGCCGCGCTAGGCCGGCAGGGCGGCGGCCCGCAGTTCGGCCAGCAGCGCCAGCGCGGCCGCGAACGTCTGCGGAGAGTCCACCCGGTAGGCCGCGGCGGTGTCTCCCGGCCCCACCTTGACCCCGACGTCGGAGCCCCGCAACACGGCGAAGGCGTGTTCGTCGGTGACGTCGTCGCCGGCGAAGAACACGGCGGTCGCGCCGGTGAACGAGCGCAGCAGCCCGAGGCCCTGGCCCTTGTCGGCGCTGAGCACCGACGTCTCGAGCACGCGCTTGCCGTCGCTGAGATAGAGCCCGGGGACCTCCTGGAGCTCGGCGCGGGCGCGCTCGGTGGCCGCCGCCGCCACGGCGTCGTCGGCGGTGCGGGTGTGGAGCACGACGCCGGCCGGCTTGGCTTCCAGCCGGGTGCCCGGATGGGCGGCCACTACTTTTTCGACGACGGCGGTGGCCGCCGCCAGCGCCTGCTGCTGCGCGCCGTCCAGCACCAGGGGAGGGCTGTCCGGGCCGGTGAAGACCTCGCCGCCGTGCGAGCCGATGAGCAGGGTCCGGTCGTCCGGGGAGGCGACGGCGCGCAGGCTGGCCAGGGCCCGGCCGGAGATGAAGGCGGTGGACGTCCCCGGCAGCGCCGCCAGTGCGGCCACGGCGGCTGCCGAGGCCGGCAGGGGGCAGGCGTCCTCGGCCCGCGGCACGATCGGCGCCAGCACGCCGTCGAAGTCCAGCGCCACCAGCAGCGTCTCGGTGCGGGCGAGCCGCTCCAGCGCCTCCCGTAGCTCCAGCGGCACCAGGTCGCGGGCGCCGGGGTCAGGCGCGGCGGCGTCAGGGGCGCCGACGCCGGGGGCACCGGCGTCAGCCCTACCGGCGCCCGGGCTCACGGGCAGGAGCGGCTGCCCGTCGTCGCGGCGCTCAGTCATCGGCCTGCGGCTGTTGCAGGGCCTTCAGGAACGCGCGCGACCAGTGTTCGACGTCGTTCTGCAGGATCTGCCGGCGCATGGCCCTCATCCGGCGGGTGGCCTCGGCCGGCGGGATGTTGACCGCCCGGATGATGGCATCCTTGAGCCCGTCGATGTCGTGCGGGTTGACCAGGATGGCCTGCTTGAGCTGGTCCGCGGCGCCGGCGAATTCGCTGAGCACCAGCGCCCCGTCCACCCCCTTGCGGGAGGCTACGTACTCCTTGGCCACCAGGTTCATGCCGTCGCGAAGCGCCGTCACCAGCATCACGTCCGCGGCCAGGTAGAGCGCCACCATTTCCTCCACCGGGTAGCTGTGGTGGAGGTAGCGGATGGCGGTGTTTTCCAGGGTGTCGAACGTGCCGTTGATCCGGCCCACAGAACCTTCGATTTCCTCGCGCAGCAGCCGGTAGGACTCGACGCGCTCGCGGCTGGGCGAGGCCACCTGGATCAGCACGGCGTTCTCCACGTTCAACTTGCCGTCTTCCAGGAGTTCGCCGTAGGCCTTGACCCGGTGCCGGATGCCCTTGGTGTAGTCCAGCCGGTCCACGCCCAGCAAGACGGTGTCGGGGTTGCCCAGCTCCTGCCGGATCTGCTCGGAGCGGGCGATCACGTCCGGCCGGTTGGCCAGCTCGCTGATGTGGGCCACATCGATGGAGATCGGGAAGGCGCCGGCCTTGCAAAGGCGGGCGCCGCCGTCGTTGTTGACCACCTGCACCTGCTGCTGGCGCACATTCAGGCCGCTGAAGCGGCGCACGCAGCGCAGGAAGTTGCTGGTGTCGCTGGGGCGCTGGAAGCCGACCAGGTCGGCCCCGAGCAGGCCCTCGATCACCTGCCGGCGCCACGGCAGCTGGGCGAAGATCTCCAGCGGGGGGAACGGGATGTGGTTGAAGAAACCGATCTTCAGGTCCGGGCGCATCTCCCGCAACAGCTTGGGAACAAGCTGCAGCTGGTAGTCCTGCACCCAGATGGTGGCACTCTCGGCCGCGATCTCCGCAGTTGCTTCGGCGAAGCGCCGGTTGACCGTTTTGTAGCATTCCCACCAGGCGCGGTGGAACTCCGGCGGGGCGATCACGTCATGGTAGAGCGGCCAGAGCGTGGCGTTGGAGAAGCCTTCGTAATACAACTCGACGTCGTCGGCGCTCAAGGTCACCGGGACCAGATGCATGTTGTCGTGGTCGAACGGGTCCACTTTCTCGTCCGGTACCCCCGGCCAGCCCACCCAGGCGCCGTCGGTCTTCGCCATCACCGGGGCCAGCGCCGTGACCAGCCCGCCGGGCGAGCGCCGCCAGGGACCCTGACCGTCGTCCTCGGGCGCTCGGTCCACCGGCAGGCGGTTGGAGACGACGATCAGGTCGTACTCCCCGAACTGAGATCCTTCTGCTTCCTCGCCGTTCATCTCTGCGGAATTCGCCAACTGACCTCTCCTTTGTGTATACCGTCCTGTTCATGACTTTATAAGGAATGGCAACCCGAGGCTTCCCCGGAGCGCGCTGAGGCATCAAACGTGAACGCGGCCACTCGTTCCGCCTGAACATTGAAGTTGCAACTAAACTAGACCTGTAGTGCCCTGCCTGGGCGAAGCAGACCAACAAGACGCGAGGATCCATGGCTACCCAAAACAGCCCTAAGTCGACCAAGGCCGAGCGCACTGCCGCGGCCCGCGAGAAGGCCCGCCAGATACGCGAAGAGCAGCAGAAGCGCGAAAAGCGGAACTCGCTGCTGGTCAAGGGCGGGGTGGTCGTCGCTGTCCTGGTGATCATCGCGGTGATCGCCGGGGTTGTCATCTCCAACCAGCGCGGACAGGTCGCCGACGTCGGTGCCGCGCCGGCCCACGGCAACGAGTTCGGCGGGTACACCGTCACGCAGGACGGACTGGCGGCCACCGAGCCCATCCAGGTCGACGTGAACAACATCCCGGAGCCGGCCTCCACCGAGGGCGACACCATCGTGCCGGCGGGCGTTGCTGCCGCGCCCGAGGGCGAACCGGCGAACATCGTGGTTTACGTGGACATGGGTTGCCCGGTCTGCAAGGACTTCGAAGGACAGTACGGCGGGTACCTGACCGACCTCACCTCCTCCGGCGAGGCGACCGTGGAGTACCGGGTGGCGACCTTCCTCGACCGCGTGTCCACCACCAACTACTCGTCCCGGGCAGCCAACGCCGTGGCCTGCGTGGCCGACTCCCACCCCGAGGCCTTTAACGGCTACCTGACCCAGCTCTTCGCGCAGCAGCCGACGGAAGGCGGGGCCGGACTGGACAACGCCACCCTGACGAGCATCGCGGAAAGCGCGGGAGCCACCGACGTCGCCTCCTGCATTGACGACGGCGAATTCCGCCCCTGGACCGCGTTCGTCAACCAGACGTTCAACGAATACCAGGTCGGCGGCACCCCGGCGGTCTTCGTTGACGGCCAGAAATGGACGAACTCCGGCAACTTCCAGGAGTTCGCCCAAGGCATCATCGACGCCCGCGCCTAAGCAGTCCGCCGGGCTGGTCCTGGCCGGCATCCGGGCGGCGGCTGCTGCGGTTTCACGCAGGGCCGCCGCCTGGGCTACCCTTATCTAGCCGGTTTTGTCCGGCACGCTGGCCCTTCGGCCAGCACGCCTCCTTAGCTCAGTTGGCCAGAGCACCTGTCTTGTAAACAGGGGGTCGCCGGTTCGAATCCGGCAGGGGGCTCCACGAACCCCTCTCTGACTGTGCAAAACGCCAGTCGAGAGAGGTTTCTCGTGTTGCTGCGGCAGCCACAACCAGCCTGCGCACGCGCCGTCCGAAGGCACTGAGGGGCGTGCAATACAGCGGCGCCCCGCTCCTTCACCGGAGGAGGGGCGCCTTTCGGTGTTCGGGCCGCTCGGCCCGTTTGGCGTTTATGTGAGGCTTTCGAACACCATCGTTGCCTGGATGCGGTCACCGCCGCCGAAACCCTTGCTGCCGCTGCTCGCAGTAGTGATGGTGTGGAGCCGGTAGCCCTTCGCGGCCTGCTCGTTGATGGCTTGCTCGAGGGATTCCAAGTTGCCCGAGCCGGTTCCGAGCAGCTTCTCTTTGAGGATTACCTGCAAAACGACATATTTCATGAAACGTTCCTTCCACTGCGGGGCAATTGGGAGCAATGCTACTCGATGCGTCGGGGACGGCCCTCTAAAGGCTCTCCTACAATGCTTGGCGTCGTGCCGCTGCCGGCCAGTCAGCAGATTGGTATAGCCTTCTTCTCAGCTTGATCCCTCCGGACAGATTGGACCAGTCGTGCAGATTGAAGGACTTCACGCACAAGCCGCTGATCAGAGGACGGGCAGGCTCGCCCTAGGACTATCTCTCCTTGGCCTGGCACTATTCCTGGCCGGCCTGCTGCTGCCGACACTCTGGGCGCTCCTGTGGGCGTCATTGTTGCCGTTGCTGGCAGGCCTCATCGTCGGCCTCGTGGCGCTCTCGAAGAATGCGGGCAGGAAGCCCGGAGTCTGGGCAATCGTCATCGCCATGCTGCCCATCCTCGCCGCAGCCGTCTTTGGTGCGCTGGTGTGGATGGCGCTCCACAGCGTTTCCTTCCTTTAGCAGAGAAGCCCCGCACACCGAGTGCGGGGCTTCTCTATGCAGCAGAAGAAATCGGCCGGTAACGCTCACAGGCTCCAGCGGGTCACGAGCCCTGCCAACGGGGCTGTCCCTAGGCTGCCTTGACGGCTTTCACCTCGGGGCAGGGCCATTCAACGAGCCGGACGAAGTTGCCCTCCTCGTCATAGCAGCAGTCCTCGCAGATCACCGGTGCGGGCAGTACGTCGCAGGCGTCGCAGCGGCCGCACGAGTTGGGATCCATGAAGTCGATTCCGATGCCGCGGGAATGTGTCGTGGCCATCTCGTCCTCCTTCTCTCCATCTGAGGTTGCTGCCAACCTAACACCGGCCTCTGACAGGATCGGAGATTTCCAGCGGCGTTGCCGGGACCGGCACGGATTCGGGTCCACAGGAGGCAAGGAGCGGATCATCATATGGCACGGGCTGAGGGCTGAGGGCTGAGGGCTGAGGGCTGGGAGCTGAGAACTGAGGGGCGAGGGGCGAAGGATGTGAGGGGTCAGGAAAGGCGTCACTGTGACCATCCGCCGTCGCAGGATTGGCTCTAAATTGGGGCGGCGCGAGGCTCTGCCGTCACCGATCCCCGGGCCAGCACCTCAACCCATTGTGTGCCCGCCAATCGGCGCCTACCCTAAGAGCCAAGGGTAGGAGTTGGCCATGGAAGTCACCCTTTTCGTTATCGACCTCGTGCTCGCCTTTGCCCCTTTTATGGTGCTGGTGCTTGTGCCGAATCGACGGGAAGGCCGACCCGTTGCGCCGCACCGCCGCTCCCCATCCGGCCTGGCAGCTGCCCGCCGGGCCAGGAAGAAGGTAGTCCCGGAAGGGGCCGGGAATCCTCTCCTGCCAGCGCCGGCGGGTGTCGGTGGAGTAACCGCGGCGACAGTGCGGCTGCGGCCCGCCCGGCGGCTGACCCGGCCGAGGTTCCGTCGCGGCCCAGGACGTCACACCAGGGGACCGCGATAAACGGGAGCATGGAACCGGCGGGTTGAAGCAGCTTCCATGGTGCTCACGGTTGTTTGCCCCCTGCCCGCTCCGGAGCCTCTGAACCGCGGAACCGATCCTTGTCTGCGGCTTGTTCCCCACCGCGAAATATTGATCGACCAGTGATTTCCCCCGCTCTGCTCCACCTTCATATGCCTGCCGCTACGGCGTGTCCATCCGGACGGGATGAGGCGTCTGCCGTAGACATGAATGGACATGGAGAAGAAGAAACCCCTCGCACTTGCCGGCTTGGCGCTGGCCATCCTGCTGTCCGGCTGCGCCTCGCCCGCCGAAGCGGACCAGCCCCTGGTCGCCCCGACCATCGAGGTGACCGACAGCCCCGAACCGACCCGGGTTCCCGAAACCCCGGAACCCGCCGAGAAGACGGAGGAGCCCAAGGCCCCGCCGGCGCAGGAACCGGGGGAAGAGCCTGCCGGCGCCGGCACCGCCCTGGAACAACTGGAAAGCATCGCGATCAAGGGCCGCGCCCCGAAGACCGGATACTCGCGCGACCAGTTCGGTGACGGCTGGCTGGATCCGGACCGTAACGGCTGCGACGCGCGCAATGACATCCTCCAGCGCGATCTGGACTACACGGTTCTCAAGGCCGGCGGCTGTGTGGTCACCTCAGGGGTGCTGGCCGATCCCTTCACCGCCACGACCATCGACTTCGTCCGCGGCAACAAGACCAGCACCGCCGTCCAGATCGACCACGTCGTCGCCCTCTCGGACGCCTGGCAGAAGGGTGCCCAGCAGCTGGCCCAGAATCAGCGCGAAGTCTTCGCCAACGATCCGCTGAACCTGCTGGCGGTCGACGGACCCGCCAACGGCTCCAAGTCCGACGGCGATGCTGCGACCTGGCTGCCGCCGAACAAGGCGTTCCGCTGCGAGTACGTGGCCCTGCAGACCGCCGTTAAAGCCAAGTACGGACTCTGGATGACCCAGGCCGAGCACGACGCCATCAAGAACATCCTCTCCACGTCCTGCCCGGACCAACCGGTCCCGGCCGACGGGGGAGTGGACGAGCCAGTGGCAGCCGCGCCGGCGGCACCCAAGCCCGCTCCAGCCCCAAACCAACAGCCTGCACCGGCGCCTGTCCAGGAGGCGCCAGCCGGCGGGAACGTGTTCTACAAGAACTGCACCGCCGTGAAGGAAGCCGGCGCGGCCCCGATCCGGGCGGGCGACCCCGGCTGGGACACCAAATTCGACCGGGACGGCGACGGCGTCGGCTGCGAGAGCTGACGAGAGCTAACGAGCGCGGTTGAATCCCCCGAGACATGGTTTCCACGAGGGGCCGGCGCCGCAGCGGTGGCATGACGGTCAGTAACGGCGCCGCAGTCTCATCCGGAGGGGGCGGCCGTCCGGGTCGAAGAGGAGCCGGTAGGCCGGGGCTGCCAACCGGCGCTGCCAAGGGGATCCCTCCGCCGGGCTATGGGAGCGCAGCCGTCCTTGCGGCCGCGGCAGCAAACGACCTGCACGATGCCAGGCATCGAGCTCGTCGGCGCTTGAGCGGACGGCGCGTACAGCCTCGCGGGGATCGAGGAGGTCAGCATTATCGCCGGGGACGCGTCCCAGATGTTCGCAGAGTAGCCGCAGGCGCAGGTCACGGGCGAACGGGCGGGCGCCGTCACCGAGTTTTGCCGGGTCTGCCGGTGGCCTCGGGTCGCGCTGTTCGTCGAGCACGGCGGCCGTGAGTTCGGAATCGTGGCTCCAGGATCGCCGGTTCAGGTTGGCGCTGCCCACGGCGGCCCAGACGTCGTCGACCACGCAGACTTTCGAGTGGACGTAGATTGGCCAGCCCCGCCCGTTTTCGATGTCCAGCATCAGCAGCCGGTCGCCTCCGGCGTCGTGCACCATGCGCCAGGACAAACCCTGACCGAACAGCGCCGGTGGAACCTTGAGCCTGCCCTCCTGGTCAGGGAAGCGGGGGCAGACTGCGATGACATGGAGGCCGGGATGGCGGTGCAGGGCTTCCGCGAAGACCCGGCCGACGTCGGCTGACCACAGATATTGGTCCTCCACGTACACCAACTGTCGTGCTCGCCGCAGCGCCTTGGCGTAATCGCGGGCCACGCTGCGCTCGCCGCCGGGTGCGAACGGGTAGCCCGGAGAGCGTTTGGGGTAGGTGCGCAGCAACTGCACCTCGCAGTCACCCGCGGCAGGCGGTGCCGGCCGCGGGGGAGGCAAGGGGGAGGCCTGCTGCAGGAGGCCGCGGATCATGTCTGGCAGCCGGTGCCTTGGCAAGCGTGTCATTGGTGCGGGGTCGTCCCAGCGCTCGCGAAACACCTTTTCCACCTCAAGGACGACCGGTCCGCGCAGCAGCAGCTGCACGTCGTGCCATGCCGGAGTCGGTCCGTAGGCGCGGGCAAACCTGCGGGGCTGCGGGTCCCCTCGATGGGTCTCGTCGTCGCCGCGGGACCGGGCCAAATCCATCCCGCCCACGAAGGCGACGTCGGTGGAAGGATGGGCCGCGCGCCGGATGACCACGAATTTCTGGTGGTGACTGCCGAATCTGCGAACGCGGTGGTCGAGCAGCATCTCGGCACCCGAGGCGTTGATGGCGGCGGCCAACTCCCGGTTCTGTCCCAGCGTGCCCACTATCCAGGAGGGATGGGATCGCCACAGGAGCCCCTTGACCGTGGCTCCGCGCCGCGCGCTGCGGCTCAGCGCTTCCGCCACGGTTAGGCCGGCGGTGAGCAGCTCGTCGGCGTCCATCCGCCACCCGGTAATGAGGACCAGGTCCCCCGGCCCCGTGGCATGCAGCTCAGCGGCCAGGAGCGGGAAATACTCCCGGCCGTGCACAAGCACGCGCACCTCGTTGCCGGCCGTCCATGGGAGCAGCTGTGTAGCGTCGTTGCCCCGCTCGGCCCCCGACAACAGCCAGTGTTCGAGAGAAGAGCCGGTCGCTTCTCCCGCCAGCCTCATCTCAGCATCATGCCCGCCCGCCCCGGCACCGGCAATGCACAGTCCCCCGGACCGGGTCCGGGATGCCACACCGGGCTCGGCCTAGCAGCTGCAATGACTTGCGACGGGTACTCTCAGCGGGAGTGCTTCCCGGGTCATTCCCGGGTGGACTCGGGCAGGGAAGCCCCGGGTGAGCCGTATTGAAAAAGCCGGGGCGTGGCTGCGGAAAGTTCTTTGGCAAAGCGGACCAGCATTGCGCCGAGGATTTCCCGGTCTTCAGGCGACCACGTGGAAAGGATTTCGTCGAAGGCCGCCGCGCCGGCCTCGCCGATTTGCCTTTGCAGTTCGATTCCCCTGGCTGATGTGCCAAGAAGGGTGGCGCGGCGATCCGCGGGGTCAGGTTGGCGATCGATCAGTCCTCTGCCTTCAAGCCGGCGGACTTGCGGGTTCATGGTCGATTTATTCACCCCCACTGTGCGGCCAGGTCCGAAAGGCGCATTGGGCCGTTCCCGGTGAGGTATTCCAGCAGCGCCGTATCGGTTGGTGAGAGGTCAGCGGCTGCGGGGCCGAAGACGAAGTGTCGGATTTTTTTCCTGCTGGCCCACTGGAGCGTCAGGGCGAAGCCGTGACGGACCTGCACTCCTGATGTCGGCCTGTCGCCGTCGCCCGCTTGTGTCGCTGTATCGGTCATGGCGGAAGCCTACGGAGAAAGATTCGGTTCGGCTAACCTAACTAAATTTGCTAAACTTGCTGTGTCCACAAAGACAACACCATTGGAGGTAGGAACATGACCACCACATCATTCCAGCATCAGTCGACTGTTTCCGGTCCGGCGGCTCAGGGAACCTCAGCCGTGCTCGCCGAGTTCAAGGACTACCTGCAGGCGCAGCGCCTGGTGGACCGCCTCTCGGATGAGAAGTTCCCGGTGGAGCACGTGCGCATTGTCGGCCTCGGCATCAGCAGCGTGGAGCAGGTTACGGGCCGGATGACCAAGGGCAAGGCCGCGCTGGCCGGAGCTGCGGGCGGCGCCTGGTTCGGCCTGCTCATCGGACTTCTGTTCGGGCTCTTCGTCCCCGGCATTGTCTGGCTGAGCGTACTGCTGGGAAGCGTCGTCATCGCAGCCGTATGGGGGGCCGTTTTCGGTTTTATCGGGCATTGGGGCACCGGCGGACGCCGGGACTTCAAGTCGGTCAAGTCCCTCGAAGCTGAGCGCTACGCCGTCATGGTCGACGCCGACTACTTCGCCACGGCGGCTGCCATCGCCAACCGGTAGCCTGCCCGAGGGGCGGGCGTCCCTTCCGGTAAACCGAGGGAGGGCCCCGGGAGCGGTTCACCCTCGTCGAACCCACCTCTGACCCGTGGCTAGCGGAACGACCGCATCCACCACCGTTGTGGCGTCACTTGCGGGATTCAGGGTCCTCGTCTCCAATGTGTCCGGCGGCGTTCGCGTCAAGGACACGCTGGACGAAGGCGGAGTACTCCTCCATGTAGTGGCGCAGGAAGGCCTGCGTGGACTCGTCCCTGACCTCGCCGTCGTCGCCGTAGATGTCCGGCTTGAAGCTGATGTAGGCCTCGGGGGCGTTGAGCTGCGGGGCGTCCAGGAAGCTGAGAACGCTGCGCATGCTCGACTGCATGACGGCGGTGCCGATGCCTCCCGGGGAAGCGCCGATGATGCCGGTGGGCTTGCGGGCGAAGGAGTTGGTCCCCCATGGGCGGGACCCCCAGTCGATGGCGTTCTTCAAGGCTCCGGGGATGGACCGGTTGTATTCGGGCGAGATGAAAAGGATGCCGTCGGAGCCCTCCACCGCTTCCTTCAGTGCCCGGCCCTCGGCCGGGTAGTCGGCGTCGTAATCCGAGTTGTAGAGGGGGAGGTCCCGGATGGGGATCTCGTTGAACTCCATACCCTCCGGGGCGAGCTTAATCAGCGCCTTCGAGAGGGTCCGGTTGATGGAGCCGCTGGCCAGGCTCCCGACGAAATATCCGATCCGATAGTTGGGCATGACGGTTTTCCTTCCAGTCAGCCGGCCGGAGCCGGCATTCTTCCTGAGGCCCGGACGTGACCCGGCCCGGCGAATGTCAGGCCACTCCCGTACTAGCACGACGTGCCGCACGCCGCCAGAGCAGCGGACGGAGCGGCACTATGATCGGCAGGATCCTCCGCACCTTTCCCGGCGGAGCCCGGATGATGGGCAGCCCTTGGGCACCGGGTGGCTGGGGCGGCCTGACCCTCGACAGCCCGCCTGCCCGCGTCGACAATGGACAGACCCGGTCCGCCTGCAGGCGGCCCCACCTCGACCCGAGGAGCATGCGGTGACCGACAGCAATGTCGAGGCAGAGAACGCGGCCGCGGCCGCCGTCGTTCGCCACCACAGGGAGATGCTGGCCCGGCTGCAGGCGACGACGGCGGAGCTCACCCGGGCCCTCGACACCGGAGACGAAGACACCGTCTACAACGCGCACGGCATACTGCTGGAGTGGGGCGAACGGGAGATGTTGCCGCACGTCGAGTTGGAAGAAGCCCAACTGTACGGGCCGGCCGGGGCGACCGGGGAAGCCCGGCTCCTGGTGGAGTCGCTGCTGGCCGACCATACCGCGCTGGCCTCGCTGCTGGACGAACTCAGGGGCGCCGAAGGAATGGAGACGGCCACGGTGGCCGCCTCGATGTGCAGCGTGTTCGCACTGCACATCGAGAAGGAGAACAGGCTGCTGGTGCCTTTCATTGCCCGGACTCCGGATCTGTCCTTGTCCTCGGCGGTGGAGGGCCTGGTGGAACTCGTCGGCGGCACGCACGTGCACGCGCCGGACGAGAACAAGCGCGCCCACGGGTGAGGGCATGCCGGCGGCTGAGGAGCCAACACGTAAGCGACGGTGAAGGGAGCAATGCTGTGAGCGAAGACCGCCCGGAACTGGATCCGGACATCCCGCAGAACGAAGACGGCATCGTCATCGAACCCGGATCGGAGATCGACCGGGACCTCGAAGAAAACCTGCCGGCTGACAACGACGGTGCCGGGCCGGAAGGGGAGCAGCTCCTGGGCGGGGAAGAGTAGCCCGGGCCGCCCCGGCGCCCGCCGGTCAGGAGCACGGCTGGGCGCAGCCGGTCCTCAGTCCTCGGGCGCTCGGCGTCAGCTGCCGATGATCAGGGTTTGCCAGCCGCCGACGCCGATGACGGCCCGCGAGCCAAGCTTGTTGATCAGCACCGGGTAGTGGTACAGATTGCCGCGGGAGTCGCGGGCCAGTACGCCTTGCTTTCCGTCGCCCAGATGGTCCCGGATCAGGGACAGATGCGTCATCGCGTTCCAGCCCGAGGAGCCGATGATCCGTCTGGTCTCGGAAATGAACTTGCCGGCGCCGTTGGACCGGTACAGCTTGAGCTGGCCCTGGGGTGTCTTGGCCACGACGTCCATCTTGGCGTCGCCGTCGATGTCGGCCGTGAAGATCGGCAGGGACTTCCAGCCGGTGCCCAGCAGCGTGCGGCTGCCGTGATTGAGTCCGGCCGGGTTCGGATAGTAGTAGAGCCGGCCGGTGTCGGTGTTGCGGGCCAGCAGCGCAGGGTAGGGGTCGGCCTGTTTCCACGCGGTAACGGTGACGTCGTAGTTTCCCCACCCGCTGGATCCGATGGTGGCGGCACTTTCCAGTCCGCCGTCCGGCTTGCCGAAGTGAGCCGTCAGTTTGCCGGACTTCCAGCGCACCACCACATCGAGCACGCCGTCGGCGTTCCAGTCGGCCACCTGAACCTGTGACACTCCCTTGAACCCGCTCGCTACAAGCCGGCGCTTGTAAAGGTCGTGGCCCTTGGCCGAGTCGTAGGCGTAGAGGTTCCCCGCGGAGTCGATGGCCGCGACGTCGCCGTGCTGGAAGCTGGCGCGCACCATGCCCGGATGCGGGGGCAGCGTTGCCCGGGTGGTTGCGTAGCCGGCCATGTTCGCCACCGCCACGTACATCCCGTACCAGTCCTTGTGCGTGGTCTTCATATACCCCACGCCGATGTCCGTGGCGTTGGGGCTGAGCAGGCCGGCGCGGTGCGCGGGGGAGTTCATCCACCAGTCCACCACCTCGCGGGCGGAGTTGTTGATGGCGATGTTCTCGGTGTACCAGTCGAAACCGCGCGGGATTTCGTTGCTGCCGTAGCCCGGGCGATGGATCTTGTTCATGTCCAGCGTGTTCTTGTTGATCCGCGTGTTCAGCTCCTCGGACCACTGCTGGGCAACATTGCCTACGTTCTGGTTCCAGACCACGGGCGAGAGGCCGTTCTGCGCGCGGTAAAGGTTGGTCAGCCGCAGCACCTCGGCGACGAACGGATCCTGCGCGTTCCTGGTGACCGCCGAGGCCGGGGCCACCCCCGCGAAAGCGAGGGCGAGCAGCAGGATGAGGGCAATAAAAGGTTTCACAAGAACGCGCACATCATTCAGGGTACGGGTTGAACGATAAAACCACGATGGTGAGACCCCTGGCGGACGTCCCCGCGCGCAAAGAAATGACGCCCGCCCGAAAAATCACCACCAAGGCGAGCACGACGACGGCGGGAGGCTTCCCCGCGAAGCCTCCCGCCGCCGTCGAACGCTGACGCGCGCCAGCCCCGCCCGTTCGGCGACTACTCCGCCAGCTGCTCCCGCACCAGCGGCGCCACCTTGGTGCCGTAGAGCTCGATGGAGTTCATCAGCTTCCCGTGCGGGAGGGTGCCCAGGCTGTACTTCATGTCCCAGCGGGACA
Source organism: Arthrobacter sp. B0316-1-20 (assembly GCF_059091865.1). NCBI lineage: Bacteria > Bacillati > Actinomycetota > Actinomycetes > Micrococcales > Micrococcaceae > Arthrobacter > Arthrobacter sp. B0316-1-20. Next base: position 19,083 of record NZ_JBNHHC010000001.1, read on the forward strand.
GGCCCAGGCCCTTGGCGACCTTCACGATCTTGGTGGCCACGGTCTCCGGGGAGCCGACGAACAGGGCGCCGTCCGGGCCCGCCTCGGCCTCGAACTGGCCGCGGGTCATCCGGCTCCAGCCGCGCTCGCGGCCGATCCGCTCCTGCATGTCCGCATACGGCAGCCACATCTCCTCGCGGGCCTGCTCGTCCGTGTCCGCGATGTAGCCGGGGGAGTGCGCTCCGACGGGCAGCGCCGGCTTTTCGAACTGGTCCAGCGCACGCTGGTAGAGCTCGGTGAAGGGGGCGAAGTTCATCGGTGCCCCGCCGATGATGGCCAGCATCAGCGGCAGGCCGTAGTGGGCCGCGCGGACCACCGACTGCGGGGTGCCGCCGACGGCGATCCAGGTTTTCAGGCTGCCGGAGGCCGTGGGCGGGTAAACCCGCTTGTTGTCCAGCCGCGGCCGGGTGCGGCCGGCCCAGGTGACGGGCTCTTCCTTGAGCAGTTCGGTGAAGAGGTGGAGCTTCTCGTCGAAGAGGACGTCGTAGTCGGCCAGGTCCAGGCCGAACAGTGGGAAGGACTCCGTGAACGAGCCGCGGCCCAGGATGACTTCGGCGCGGCCGTTCGAGGCGGCGTCCAGGGTGGAGAAGCGCTGGAACACCCGGACCGGGTCGTCGGAGCTGAGCACGGTCACGGCCGAGCCCAGGCGGATGCGGCTGGTCTGGCCGGCGATCGCGGCCAGCACCACATCGGGGGCGGACACCGCGAAGTCCTCGCGGTGGTGTTCGCCGATGCCGATGAAGTCCAGGCCGACCTCGTCGGCCAGCTTGGCTTCGGCGATCACGTTCCGAATGACCTCATCGTGCGGCAGGAGCTTGCCGTCGGCTCCGGTGGTGACGTCTCCGAAGGTGTCCAGCCCGAGCTCGATTGTCTGTGCCACGCGGTGGCCGCCTTTCATGGGTCAGGCATATATGCATATGCATGGTGTCTACTGGCGGCAACCGCGGGCCGGCCCGGGTTATTCCGCGGCGCCCGGGCGGGAGAGCGGGGGGACCAGCTGGCCGGACTCCCGGCGGATCCACCATTGGCCGGTGCTTCGTTTTTCTGCCCACGTGGAAAACCGGTAGTGGTAGAGCGTCGCGCGCACGTAGAGCGGCCGTACACCGTCGAATGGATCGTGCCTGAGCAGCTTCAGCGTGGCCTTGTCGGCTTCCAGCAGCCGCACCAGCAGCGGGATGAACCAGTTTTCGCCGCGGGAGCCCAGCGCCAGGAACCACATCAGCCAGTCGAGCCTCAAGTGGTAGGGCGCGTACTGCCGCGGCATCCGCTGCGGGTCTCCGGGCTTGCCCCTGAACCCGTACTCGCGCCAGTGGACGCCGTCGGCGGACCCTTCCACGGCCACTTCGTAACGTTCCCGCGTGATGGAGCCGAAGGCGCCGTAGGCATTGGCTAGGTGCCAGCTGTTGAAACTGGCGTTCATCAGCTGGTGCCGGCTGAACAGGTTTTTCAACGGCCAATAGCTCAGGTACACCAGCAGGGCGCACACCGCGAGCACCACAACGGTGAACCACACCGGTTCCTGCCGGTACTCCGGCGTGAAGTCACCCACCGGCAGGATGGCCTGCACCGCGTCGTCGGACACCGCCGCGAAGGCGAGCAGGATGGTCAGGGTGTTCAGCCACGCGAAGTTGCCCGACACCACCAGCCACAGCTGCGTGACGATCACGACCGCGGCCGCCATGCTGCCCACCGGCTGCGGAAAGAACAGGAAGAACGGCACCACCAGCTGGGCAAAGTGGTTGCCGGCCACCTCCACCTTGTGCAGCGGCTTGGGCAGGTGGTGGAAAAACCAGCTGGCCGGATTGGGCATCGGCTGGGTCTCGTGGTGGTAGTACAGGGCGGTCAGGTCGCGCCAGACCGGGTCGCCGCGCATCTTGATCATGCCGGCGCCGAACTCCAGCCGGAACACCAGCCAGATGAACAGCCACAGCACCGGGGCCGGCGGCGCCACCCGGTCCGAGCCCAGGAAGGCGGCAAGGAAGCCGGCCTCGAGCAGCAGCGTCTCCCAGCCGAAGCCGTAGAACGTCTGGCCCACGTTCACGATGGACATGTACAGGAACCACAGGGCCAGGAACGCGATCATCGGCAGCCACGGCGGCCCCAGCTGCGGCAGCCCGGCCACCACCAGGGCTGCGATGACGACGCCGGCCCAGGCCGCCGCCCGCAGCCGGCGGTCCGTGTATCCCCAGCGGAAGAGGGTGAAGCCGCGCGGGGTTCTTCGCTCCAGCAACCGGGGCACGGGCAGCAGCCCGTGTTCGCCCAGCAGGGCCGGGAACTGGGCCAGAGCCGAGGCGAAGGCGATCAGGAACACCGCGGCGATGCCCCGCTGCAGCACCTGCCGCGCCAACTCGAACCCCTCGGCACTGAACCATTCCATGGCATGTCCAACGCTACGACCGGCCGGTCCGCTGTCAAGCAACAGGCCCGGCTCGAAGGAGCCGGGCCTGCCGGGGGTTGAGCTTCACCAGGTGGGCCGGCGAAGCGGTGATGCGGGGTGAGTGTGTAGTGGGGTAGGTGCGCAGTTGGGTCAGCCGAAGAGCGCGGAGACCTTCAGCAGCGTCTGGCTGACGCCGTAGAGCAGCGGCACGCCGACCAGCACCCAGCCGAGGGCTACTTGGGCTTTCTTCATCTCAGGCCTCCTTTCCGGCCATCGCGGCTTCGCCGGCATCCCTGGCCGGTGCCTCGTGGTACTTGCTGTCCACCGGCTTGACCATCAGGTTGGCAATGAAGCCGATGACCAGCAGGCCCACCATGGTGAGCAGGGCCGGCTGGTAGGCCTGCGCCGTCAGCTCGCCCGGCTTGCCCTGGGCATCCAGGAAGGCGTTGACGATCAACGGCCCGGCGATGCCGGCGGCGGACCAGGCCGTGAGCAGGCGGCCGTGGATGGCGCCCACCTGGAAGGTGCCGAACAGGTCGCGCAGGTAGGCCGGCACGGTGGCGAAGCCGCCGCCGTAGAAGCTGATGATGACGGCCGCCAGCAGCACGTACAGCCCGGTGGAGGTGTAGCCGAACAGGGCGAGCACCACGTACAGGGCGGCGCCCACGCCCAGGTACAGCATGTAGTTGTTCTTGCGGCCCAGGTAGTCGGAGGTGGTGGACCAGACAAACCGGCCGCCCATGTTCGCAATCGAGAGCAGCCCCACGAATCCGGCCGCAACGCCCGCGGACACCAGCGAAACGCCGTCGGGCTGGCGGAAGAAGTCCTGGATCATCGGGGAGGCCTGCTCCAGGATGCCGATGCCTGCCGTGACATTGCAGAACAGGGCGACCCAGACCAGCCAGAACTGGCGGGTCTTGATGGCATTCTTCGCCGAGACGTTCGCCGTGGTGACCAGGGCCTTGGCCTTGACCTTCGAGGCGTCGAAGCCTTCGGGCTTCCAGCCGTCCGCCGGAACCTTGATCGTGAAGGCACCGAACAGCATGTAGGCCAGGTACACCACGGCCAGGGTCAGGAACAGCTTGCCGACGGCGTCGCCGCTGGCCACCCAGCCCGGGGTCCCGTCGAAACTGGGGTCGTAGAACTGCAGCAGTGCGGTGGAGACCGGGCTGGCGATCAGCGCGCCGCCGCCAAAGCCCATGATCGCCATGCCGGTGGCCAGTCCGGGGCGGTCCGGGAACCACTTGATCAGGGTGGATACGGGGGAGATGTAGCCGATGCCCAGGCCGATGCCGCCGATCACGCCATAGCCCAGGTAGACCAGCCAGAGTTGTTCGGTGAAGATGCCCATCGAGCCGACCAGGAAGCCGGAGCTCCAGAACACCGCGGAGGTGAACATCGCCATGCGCGGACCGTTGCGGTCCACCCAGGTGCCCATGACGGCGGCGGAGAGCCCGAGCATCACCATGGCGATGGAGAAGATGATGCCGATCTCGGTCAGGCTGACGTCGAAGTGGGCGACCAGGGCGTTCTTGTACACACTGGTCGCGTAGGCCTGGCCGATACACAAATGCACGGCCAGCGCAGCCGGCGGAATCAGCCAGCGGTTAAAGCCCGGAGGGGCGATCGTATGCGATCGGTCCAACCAACTCATCGTCGGGCGTCCTTTCAGGAGAGGGGTGCGAGCAGAACTGCAACGTGTGCTTCAGTTCACATAGTCGCCGATGGTTGGGCCAGGCAACCGGATTGATCCGGCGTGTCGTCCGGCACTGCCCTCGGGGCGCCGCGGCCGGTACGGTGGAGGAATGGAACAGGTCCTCGCCGTTCGGGGCGTGGAGGGCTACCGGCAGTACCGGGCTCCGGCGCTCGCCGTGACCCCGGCGGGCAGCGCCGTCGTCGCCTATGCAGGGATGGGAAGGCAGGGCCGGTCGCCTGCGACCGGCGACCTGCTGCTGCGCCGCAGTTTCGACGGCGGCGCGACCTGGGAACCGCAGCAGGTGGCGTGGGCGGACACGTCCGGACACGCGGCGGGCCGGCCGGGACTGTTTTCCGACGCCGCAACCGGGCGGATTTTCCTGGCCTTCGTCGCGGCGGCCGGAGGCGGCGAAGCGGGGCCGGACCCGGCGGCCACGGCACGGCGCTTCGAACTGCTGTCTTCCGACGACGACGGCGCCACCTGGCAGCACCGGTCGGTCGCCCCGCGGCCTGCCTCGGACGCGATCACGCGGCTCGCCGCTGCCGGGCCGGGCACCGGCGTGCACGCCGGCCGCTACGCCGGGCGGTTGCTGGTGCAGTTCGCGGTGATGGCCGAAGGCGCGGGCACGGGGGCCGCCTCCTGCTACAGCGACGACCACGGGGACACCTGGACCTTGGGAAAGCCGCTGCCGGCGCAGGACTCCGGCCCGGCCGCGGAGGACGGCGGGGGTGCCGCCGTCTGCCTGACCGACGGCCGGGTACTGCTGCATACCTGGGCTGCTCCCCGGCGGTTGGCCGCGGTCTCTGACGACGGCGGGCATAGCTACGGGCCGCTGCAGCCGGTCGACGAATTGTCCGATCCCGGGAGCAGCGGCTCCCTGGTCCGCTTCGACGGGCTGCCGGCCGTGGGCGGGCTGGCCGCACCGGCCAGCGACCGCTGGCTGCTGGCCGCTAACTGCCAGGACCCGCTGCTGCCCCGCAACGTGGTACTCAGCCTCTCTCGGGACAACGGGCACTCGTGGCCGCACAAGCTCACCGTTTACGGGAGCGGTGCCAGCCGGCCGGCCGCGGTGCGGCTGCCGGACGGCCGCATCGGGGTGCTGTACCAGCGGCAGGGCGGACGCGAGATCGTCTATGCCACCGCAGATCCGGGGCGGCTGCTGGCGGCCTGGCCGCGCGGGGCCGTCACGGCCCGGGACGACGACGACGCGGCGGGGCCGGGCCCCGTGACCGGGCCGCTGCCGGTGCCCAAGGACTACCCGCTGCGCTTCGACATGGTGCTGGAGGAGGTCCGCAGCCCGGCCGGGGGCGGACCGGAGCCCGGCCACCGCGCCGGGGATGTGCTGGTCTTTGCCGGGCGGGCAAAGATGCTGGGACCGCAGCACCTGAGGGTGCGGCTGGCCGGCGGGTTCGACAACGCCGCGGACTTCCCGCCCCAGGACCTGGGCCCCGGCGGAGAAGCCAGCTACCTCCATCCTGTCCGCACGGTGACGCGCGCCGACGTCGCGGCCGGAGGCCTGACCGTTTCCTTCTCCTGCACCGCGGTCCCGGCGGACGAACCTTCCGGCGGTGCCCCGGTGGCGAGCCGCACGCGGGAGTTCAGCATCGACGTCGTCAGCGGTGAAATCCGCGAGACGTGACGCGCGCCTCGGCACCATCCCGGCGCCCTCCCGGCGAGGTGTGCAAGGATTTAACCCGGGATCAACGAGCGCCGCCCGGCGGTGGCGGAGACGCAGAACGGAGAGGGATTGCAGGACAAGGACCCAGACCAGGAATCCATGTCACCCATGACTCCGCAGGCGGGAATGCTGCCGATCATCAAGCCTAAAAACATCCCGGCCAACGACGCCGGCCGCGGCTCGGGCGGCACCGGACGCGCCGGTTCGGCCGCTGGGCCCCAGGGCACCCACCCTCCGGTGCCGCGACCGACGGACCGGCCGGTAGCCAAGCAGGTCAAGCCCGTCCCCAGCGGCACCGCGCCGCTGCCCGCCTCCGCGGCAGCCTCGCGCTCCAACGCGGCGGCCCGACGGATGCTGCGCAAGCTCGTGCAGGGCGAGGCGCCGCCCACCGCGCCAATGAGCATCGTCGAGAGGCTGGCCGGCAGCCCCTACGCGAACCCGATGATCCAGACGGCCGGGGTCGATGCCTCCGCCCGCATCACGCTGGACTTTGCCCTGGACGTGGCGGAAACCATGTTCCGCTATGGGGCCGGCGCGCTGGAGGTGGAAACCAGCATCATCGCCGTGACCGCGGCCTTCGGGCTCAGCGACATCGACGTGGACATCACCAACCAGTCCGTGGTGATCAACTACGCCAAACCGGACACGATTCCCATTACCGTGATGCGGGTGGTGCGGTCCTGGACCAACAACTACGCCGGCCTGTCCCTGGTCCACGAACTGGTCACCGACATCGTCAACGGCGGGGTGGGGCGCAGCGAGGCGAAGGAACGGCTGCAGGAGATTACCTCGCGCCCCAAGCCCTTCGCCCGGTGGATGGCCATCGCGGCCGGCGGCGTGTTCTCCGGCTTCATCATTGCCTTCCTCGGCGGCAGCGTCTTCGCGGCCCTGGTGGGCGGCATCTCCACCGTGCTGATGGGTTTGGTCGGGCGGAAGCTGAGCAAATGGCGGATGCCGGACTTCTTCATCACCGGCATCGGCGCCTGCCTGGCCACCGTCATGGCGCTGCTGTTCTGGACGCTGCACGTGCCGATGAGCCCGTCGCTGGTGATCGCCGGCGGCATCCTGTTCCTCCTGCCGACCGGTCGGCTGGTCTCCGCCACCCAGGATGCGATCAACGGCTTCCCGGTCACCGCGTCGGGGCGTTATCTCTCGGCCTTCTTTACCTTCGCTGCGATTGCCGCCGGCGTCGCCGTGGGGCTGGTGGGCGGCTCGATGCTCGGCGTCAGCCTGCCCGAAGTCTTTGTGGAGGGCCAGGGCCAGTACCCCTACGTGGTGCGGGCGCTGCTGCTCGTCGTGTCAACCATTGCCCTCAGCATGACCGAGCAGACCAAGCTGAACATGCTGCTGCCCACGGCCGCCGTCGGGCTGGTCGGGCTGTTGATCTACGATCTCGCGGTGTGGGCGGGGATCGGCGACCGGATCGGCCCCGCCGTCGGGGCGGTGGTGATCGGGTTCCTCGGGCGCATCGTGGGCCTGCGGATGGGCTCGCCGCAGCTGGTGGTGGCGGTGCCGGCCGTGCTGTTCCTGCTGCCCGGGCTGTCCGTGTTCCGGTCGATCTTCGAGCTGACCGTCAACTCGGAGGCGCCGTTCAACGGCATCCTGGGGCTGTTCGGTGCGCTGACGGTGATCCTGGCCATCGCCGGCGGTACCGTGCTCGGCGACAACCTGGCCCGGCCGTTCACCAAGGGGCTGGGCTCGAACGAAAACCGGCGGGCCCGGCGCCGCTAAGGACGCAGGATCCGCCGGTGCGGGATGGGTCGCCCGGCGCCGGGGTGGGCGCCGGATCGTCGCAGGGAGCCCCGGATGATGCGGGCTCAGGCCGGGTAGTTCTCCGGGAAGATCTGGCCCGCCGGCGTGCGCTTCTCCGCCTGGAAGGCGTCTTCGGCCCGGCCGTAGGCCCAGTAACCCGAGATGGAGACCTGATCGCGGGACAACCCGTGGTCCTTGAACAGGACATCGCGCAGGGACTTCACCTCGTCGCGCTCGCCGTGGACGAATGCATCCACGCGGCCGTCGGGCCAGTCCAGGCCGGCTATGGCGTCGCGCAGCAGGGTAGCGGTCCCGGGCGTTTGGCCGCGCCGGAACAGCCAGTGGACTTCCAGGTTGGCCGGAGCGCCCAGCTCCTGCACGTCCGCCTCGGAATCCACTTCCAGGAAGGCATGGCCGCGCGCGTCCGGAGCCAGTGCCTCAATGGCGGCGGCAACTGCCGGCAGCGCCGCGTCGTCGCCGGCCAAAAGGTACCAGTCTGCGTCGGGATCGGGCCGGTACGCGCCACCGGGTCCGTTGAACATCATCCAGTCGCCCGGCTTGGCCCGCGCGGCCCAGGGTCCGGCGAGGCCTTCGTCGCCGTGGACCACAAAGTCGACCACTACCTCGCGGGTGTCGCGGTCCAGCCGGCGCACGGTGTAGGTGCGGGTGACGGGCAGCTTGTCGGCCGGGAGGGTTTCCTTCAGCTCCGCGACGTTGACCGGCAGTTCCACATCGAGCGCGGGGTCCAGGAAGATGATCTTGATGTATTGGTCGGTGGCGTCCTTGGCGGCAAACCGTTCGGCGAACGAATCGAACGCCTCGCCGCCGGCGTAGACCCGGACCATGTGCTGTGAAATCCACTCGGTGCGCGTCACCTGGAGATTCGTCTGCACCCGCGGCGGCCGAGCGCTCCGTCCCGCACGGGCGGGGGCTGCTGCCGGTTGTGTCTGCATCCTGCACTACTCCTGACGAAGGGAAACTGCTACTGAGGAGAACCTAATCCACCGGTCGGGTAATCCCAATTTGCGGATGTTAAAGGTCACGCGCGCCCAGGAACACGCGGACCTCACCGCGAACCGCTTGGCCTCAGCGGTCCAGGCAAGGTCCCGGCTGTCCACGTTTGGCCGAAACTGTCCATGTCTTGGAAACCGTTAAGGCCTTGACCTGCGGCGACGCCGGAGCCGCGCGCAAAACATGGACAAAACGTTCCGGCGTCTGCCAGTCGGCCGTCCACGTCGCCCAGGCCCGGCTCAGCGCAGCTCCCAGTGCACGGGTTCGGCGCCCTGGGCGGCCAGCAGTTCGTTAACCCGGCTGAAGGGCCGCGACCCAAAGAATCCGCGGGAGGCCGACAGGGGGCTGGGGTGGACCGTCTCGATCCGCGGCACCTGCTCCAGTACCGGAGCCAACTGCTGGGCTTCGCGGCCCCAGAGCAGTGCCACCAGCGGGCCGCCGCGCTGGGCCAGCGCCCGGACCGCGAGTTCGGTGACCTGCTCCCACCCCTTGTTGCGGTGGGAGCCGGCCTTGCCCGCCTCCACGGTCAGTGCGCGGTTAAGCAACAGCACGCCTTGGTCGCTCCAGGCGCTCAGGTCGCCGTGCTGGGGCGGCCGGATGCCCAGATCCATCTGCAGTTCCCGGTAGATGTTCGCCAGGCTGCGCGGCAGCGGGCGCACGTGCCGTTCGACGGCGAAGGCCAGTCCGATCGAGTGTCCCGGCGTGGGATAGGGGTCCTGGCCGACGATCAGGACCTTGACCTTGGACAGCGGGCGCTGGAACGCCCGCAACACGTTGGCCGGCGCGGGCAGCAAGGTCTTTCCGGCGGCGCGCTCGCCGTCGAGGTAGGAGGCCAGATCCCAGAGCAGGGGTTCGGCGGGGGCGAGCACCTCGGCCCACTCGGGATGAATCACGGCGGAGAGCTCCCGGGGGGAGGCAAACGGGTACGGGGCGCCAAGGTCCGCGGCGGGCGGGTGGGCTGGCAGCGGAAAGAGGGCACCGTCGTCGTAGTTCACAGTTCCATCTTTGCGGAAACCACCCGCCGGCAGGCAATCCGGTCGCGCGCGCCGCCCGCCGGGCCGGGACCGGCCCGGGGCGGTGAATGACATGCCTGTGATTCGCCTTTATCATGGGGGAGGTATTGATTGCTGTCAGCAAGTACTAGGAAGCGCAGGTGTGTTGTGGCGGGTTCGGCCGAGGCCAGTGCCTTTTCACTCGAGGCCGAGGTTGACGACGCCAGCCCGCTGAGCGAACGCGACCAGCGCATGCTGGCCCTGGAGCGGCAGTGGTGGAAGTACGCCGGAGCCAAGGAGCAGGCCATCCGCGAACTGTTCGACATGTCCGCCACGCACTACTACCAGATCCTGAATGCGTTGATCGACACCGAGAACGCGTTGGCGCACGATCCGATGCTGGTGAAGAGATTGCGTAGACTACGTACGTCCCGCCAGCGCGCGCGCACTGCCCGCCGGCTGGGCACCGACGCCTAGATCCGGGACGGCCTGGTAGGCCGGTTTCCGTTTCGCCACCACAAGGATGCACTGAAAGCGATGAGCAAGTACCCCCGGGATGAGTTCGACCAGGTCCCTGAAACTTCAGACCGCCACGGTGTGCACCGCGCCCGGATGGCGACGCCGAAGTCCAACGGCCTGGGCCTGATCGTCCTGGCCGCGGTACTGGCGCTGGCGGTTGGCGCCCTCTCGTTCTTCGTGCTCCCGCTGCTGGGAGGCGGGGCATCTTCGACCCCGGCCGCCGGCCAAGCCACCCCTGCGGCCAGCGTTTCCGCCACGCCAACGACGCAGGAAACCGAAACCGCCGAGCCGGAAGCCACCGCCACCGCGAAGCCGACCGAGGAGGCAACGGAAGAGCCCACCGAGGAGCCGACCGAGGAGGCGACCGAGGAACCCACGGAAGAGGCCGCGGCGGTCAACAAGCAGGACCCGGTGATGATCCTCAACGGCACCGGCGTGACCGGGCTGGCCGGAACCGTGTCGCAGCGGGTGCAGGCGGACGGTTGGTCGATCGCGGTCGTGGACAACTGGGGTGGCGCCCCGCTCGCCGGCTCGGTGATCTTCTACAACCCGGGCCAGGAAGCCAACGCGCGGGCCCTCGGACAATTGCTGGGCATCAGTGCGATGCAGGAAAACGGCAACGTCTCGCAGTACGTCACCGTGGCACTGGGGCCCGGCTACCAGTAAGGCATTCTCCTCGCCGGACCGCCACTGTGGCATTCGCCAGGCCGGGCCCAAGTAGGCCATGCGCCTGGATTGCGCGCCGGCCGGGCCGCCAACTGCCCGCAGCGCCGTAGCCCTATTACCCATGCGGAGCGGCCTCCAAGCGGAATTTCGGTTACGCCTCAATAACATTTAGGTGTGCGGTAGCTCACTTCTCCTCGCTGCGCGGTTAAGGTGAAACCATCCTGCCGCTGAACCGTACACGGCAGGCTGGAACTACTGAGTATGGAGAACGCTATGGCGCTGGGAACCGTCAAATGGTTCAACGCGGAAAAGGGCTACGGCTTCATCACCGTGGACGAAGAAAATTCCGATGTTTTTGTCCACTGGTCCGCTATTCAAATGGATGGTTACCGTTCCCTCGATGAGGGGCAGCGCGTAGAGTTCCAGATCGGCCAGGGCCAGAAGGGTCCGCAGGCAGAAGAGGTCCGGGTCGCCCCGTAGCGGACCCGCAGTGACGACGGCGGCGGAGGCTGGGGTGCCTCCGCCGCCGGTTTCGTCGCGCCGGTTTCTCGCGCCCGTTCCGTCGCGCCGGTCGGGTTATTCCTTGAGCGGGATCCCGCGGGCGTCGCGCTTGAACGGCTCTGCCCCGACCAGGATCATGATGCCCTCGACGAACCCCCAGACGGCGCCGAAACCAAACGTCAGGAACGTGACGACAATCTGCACCACGCCGATGGCGACGTGGCCCAGATAGAACCGGTGGACGCCCAGGCCGCCCAGCAGGATGCCGAGCAGCCCGCCGATCAGCCGGGACTTCTGTTCCGGATAGTAGTAGCCCGGGGGAGCCCCGTAGTACTGCTGCTGCCCGTAGGGCTGGCCCGGCTGGCCCGGCTGGCCCTGGCCCGGCTGGCCGGGCTGCGCGTATGGCTGTCCCGGGGCGCCGTACGGTTGCTGGCCGAAGGGCTGCTGGCCCGGGGCCGGCTGCTGTTGCCCCGGAGCCCCGTAACCCGGCTGGCCGGGCTGCGGGTATTGCTGTCCCGCTGCGCCGTACGGTGACTGTCCGCCGAGCGGCCTCGTCGGGTTGGTGCCCGGCGCCAGCGGCTCGGTGGGGTTGCTAATGTTCTTCTCGTCCGGTGATTCAGACATGGTTCTCCGACCTTTGCCCGATGCCGGGCCGATTGTTCGCGTGTGCTGTCTTGCCTGCCAATCTACGCGGGAGGGCCCTGTCGTTTCCATGGGGGTCCACCCTGATTGTTGGCCCGGGGGTGCTCAGGGGGATCTCGGCCGGAGAAGCGCGTCATCCGGCAGGCCCAACAGCTTGCACTCGACACCTGCGAGTGCTAATTATTGAGTTAGCACTCTCGCGGGCTGACTGCTAAGAAAGCCCGTAGGGAGTGAAACCCGCCACCTCGGTGAGGTGAGCGGCGCGGCGTACCGAATCCGCCGTCGTCGTGAGCCGTCCGTCGCGGGCACCGCAGGTGGCCAGCAGCCGTCAAAAGCTGCGTCCAGTGTCTATTGTCCAGAAGGGACGTAAGCCGCTATGGCAAAGATCATTGCATTTGACGAAGAGGCCCGCCGCGGCCTCGAGCGCGGACTCAACACCCTCGCTGACGCCGTTAAGGTAACCCTCGGCCCGCGTGGCCGCAACGTCGTGCTCGAGAAGAAGTGGGGCGCCCCCACGATCACCAACGATGGTGTTTCCATCGCCAAGGAGATCGAGCTGGACGACCCGTACGAGAAGATCGGCGCCGAGCTGGTCAAGGAAGTCGCCAAGAAGACCGACGACGTCGCCGGCGACGGCACCACCACCGCCACCGTCCTGGCCCAGGCCCTGGTCAAGGAAGGCCTGCGCAACGTTGCTGCCGGCGCCGACCCGCTGAGCCTGAAGCGCGGCATCGAGAAGGCTGTTGACGCCGTCACCGCCGAGCTCATCGCCTCCGCCAAGGAGATCGAGACCAAGGAGCAGATCGCCGCCACCGCGTCCATCTCCGCCGGGGATCCGCAGATCGGCGAGCTGATCGCCGAGGCTCTGGACAAGGTCGGCAAGGAAGGCGTTGTCACCGTCGAGGAGTCCAACACCTTCGGCCTGGAGCTCGAACTCACCGAAGGCATGCGCTTCGACAAGGGCTACCTGTCCGCATACTTCGTCACCGACGCAGAGCGCCAGGAGACGGTCCTCGAGGATCCGTACATCCTGATCGTCAACTCCAAGATCTCCAACGTGAAGGACCTGGTTGGCATCCTGGAGAAGGTCATGCAGTCGGGCAAGCCGCTGCTGATCATCGCCGAGGACGTCGAGGCCGAGGCCCTGGCCACCCTGATCGTGAACAAGATGCGCGGCACCTTCAAGTCCGTGGCCGTCAAGGCTCCTGGCTTCGGTGACCGCCGCAAGGCCATGCTGGCCGACATCGCCATCCTGACCGGCGGCCAGGTCATCGCCGAAGAGGTCGGCCTCAAGCTGGAGAACGCCACCCTGGACCTGCTGGGCCAGGCCCGCAAGGTGGTTGTCACCAAGGACGAGACCACCATCGTCGAAGGTGCCGGCGAAGCCGACGCCATCGCCGGGCGCGTCAACCAGATCCGTGCCGAGATCGAGAACTCCGATTCCGACTACGACCGCGAGAAGCTGCAGGAGCGCCTGGCCAAGCTGGCCGGCGGCGTTGCAGTCATCAAGGCCGGTGCCGCAACCGAGGTCGAGCTCAAGGAGCGCAAGCACCGCATCGAGGACGCTGTCCGCAACGCGAAGGCTGCCGTTGAGGAAGGCATCGTCGCCGGTGGCGGCGTGGCCCTGATCCAGGCCGGCGCCAAGGCGTTCGCCAACCTCAACCTCGAAGGCGACGAAGCAACCGGCGCCAACATCGTCAAGGTTGCCATCGACGCTCCGCTGAAGCAGATCGCCCTCAACGCCGGCCTGGAGCCGGGCGTCGTGGCCGACAAGGTCCGCGGCCTGGCCGACGGCCACGGCCTGAACGCCGCCACCGGCGTCTACGAGGACCTGCTGGCTGCGGGCGTGAACGATCCGGTCAAGGTGACCCGCTCTGCCCTGCAGAACGCGGCCTCCATCGCCGGCCTGTTCCTGACCACCGAAGCCGTTGTCGCCGACAAGCCGGAGAAGGCCGCTCCGGCCATGCCGGGCGGCGACGAGATGGGCGGCATGGGCGGCTTCTAAGCTTCCCCGCCACCACCTCGGCCTGACAGCAGGCCACGGTGTCAGCGAGGCGCGGTTCCCGTCACGGGAGCCGCGCCTCGCGGCCTTTAACCCCTTTCCGCAGCGAGCCAGTCGGGCCTCTCGTGCCAGGCTTCCAGCTCGGCGGCGAGGTTGTGCCGGGCACGCTCCAGCCACTTCTCCCGGGCGGACGGGGTCCGGTAGAGCGGATCCAGCGCCAACAGACCACGGACGACGGCGGTGCGCCCGGCGGCGAAGTCGGCGTCGGGCACGTGCGCATAGTCTTTGCGGACGTCCCGGACATAGCTGCGGTACTCCGCCGGCGTTCCGCCGAGGACGGACAGGTCGGCGTCGCACAGCAGGGCACCGGTCCGATCCTGCGGGCCGGGCGAATGGGTGGCCGTGAGCAGAACCAGCCGGACCACTTCGGCCGTCTCCTCGCCGCTGCAGCCCGCGGCCGGCAGGCAGGCAGCCGCGAGATCAGCCGATTCCTGTTCGTCGACGCCGGGCCGGCCGTTGTAGACGGCGTCGTGGAACCAGGCCGCCAACCATACTGCCCGCGGCCGGGGAACGGACCCGGCCGGGGCAGTGAGCTGTTCCAGCGCCTCCAGGACAGCCAGCAGGTGGCCGGGGCCGTGGTAGTGGCGGTGCGGTTCTCCCCAACGGTCCAGCAGGTCGCGGCCGAGGTTCTCCTGCCCGGGCAGCAGCTCGTTCCACCGGCGGAGCAGCACCCTGCGCAGCCTCTCCGGGCGCTGACGGGCCGGTACCCGCAACCCGCTCGCCTGCAACCGGCGGGTCAGGTCACCGGCGCTGACTTCGACGGCACCCAGCCTGACCAGCTCGGCGTAGCGGCTGGCCGGCACATCGTAGTGGTCCCGGTCGAAGGCCCGCTCGCGGATCTCGGCTGCCGCGGCGAAGCGGTGCAGCTCGGCCAGCGACGTGTCGGAGACCAGGTGGGAAAAGTGGGTGCCATGCGCGGGCCAGAGCGGAGGATCGATGAGTATTGCCACGTGCCCAGCCTAGGGCCAGGAATGTAGGCCACGTGCCCCGCGCACGGACAGGAACGGTGGCCGGATCTGAAAAGATGGAGATCATGACTATCACTGCTGCCGCCGATGGCTCCGCGCTCGGCAACCCCGGACCCGCTGGCTGGGCCTGGTACATCGACGACACCGCGTGGGCTGCCGGGGGCTGGCCACACGGCACCAACAACCAGGGCGAGCTGATGGCTGTGCTGGACCTGTTCCGGGCCACTGCGCACCTGCCGCAGGAACACCTGCGCGTGTTGTGTGACAGCCAGTACGTGATCAACTGCGTGACCAAGTGGATGCCGGGTTGGAAGCGGCGGGGCTGGAAGAAGGCCGACGGCAAGCCGGTGCTGAACGTCGACCTGCTCAAAGACATCGACGCCGCGATCAAGGGCCGCAGCTACGAGTTCGAGTGGGTGAAGGGCCACGCCGGACACAGGCTGAACGAAGCCGCCGACGAACGCGCCCGAGCGGTGGCCCTGGCCTTCCAGAACGGCACCGGCGCACCGGCCGGCCCGGGCTTTCCCGGTGGACCGGGAACCTCCGGCAGTGCCGTCATCGGATCTGCGCGGGCTGCCGCCGCCCGCCCGGGAACCACCCCGGCTGCCGCCGCCCGCCCGGGAACCACCCCGGCTGCCCGGCCGGCGGCCGCAGTCGTGCCGGAACCCGATCTTTTTTCCGAGTTGGAAGACTTCGCCGACCCGGCCGCTGTCGGGGACGCCGCGGAAGAGCTGGTGGTGCGGCTCGAGAAGGAGCTGCTCAACCCCGTCGTCCGGGCAGACTACGGGCGCTTGGCCGTGCTGCTGCACCCCGACTTCGCCGAGATTGGCGAAGCAGGCCGGATGTGGACGCGGGACGCGATGATCAGCGAACTTCAGGAAAGCCCGGAGCTCGACGCGTCCATGGAGGTCTTCGCCGTCGAACGGCTGGGAGAAGACAGCATCCTGCTGACCTACCGGAGCGTCCGCCGCGACAGTTCGGCCCTGCGCAGTTCGCTCTGGCTGCGCGAAGGCGGGCGGTGGCGCCTGCGGTTCCACCAGGGCACACCCGAGCAGGACTGAACGCCCGGCCGCACGCCCGGCGGCGCCGCGGCCAAACCCTGCGGCCTCGCACCGGCACCCGCCCGGACGAAGGTCAGGCCAGGAACATCCGGGCGTTGGCCTCCTCGGCCTGCGAGTACTGCTGGGAGGCGTGGGACAACGCCGCGTTGATGCTGGCCAAGGATTCCTCCACCTTCAGCTGGGTGGCCCGCCAGTCCGTGATCAGCTGCTGGAAGTTCGTCGCCGCCGAACCGGTCCACAGCGACTCCAACTCGCGCAGCCCGGACTGCATGGTGTTCACCTCCGCCTGCAGCCGTCCGATGGTGCCCTGGACAGCGAGGCTCTTGGCGGCCAGAGCCTCGCTGTCTACCTGGAATACGGCCATGGTGTCCTCCGCTCGTGGATGAATCTGTCCGACACGTTCAGGCTAAGCAGCGGCGGAAGATGCCGCGAGACCCGAACCGACGGATGTGGAAAACCCCCAAGCGAGGGACGGGCCCGCGGTCACCCGAGGTCGAAGGCGCCGTCCTCGTCCGCCGGCGGGTGATACGGGATCCGGATGGACATGGTTGCCCCGCCGCCCGGGGTTTCAGCCAGCCTGACGCTTCCGTCGTGCTGGGCCACCAGGGCCGCGACGATGGCCAGGCCGAGCCCGGTGCCTCCGGTTTCGCGATCGCGGGAGGTGTCCGCCCGGTAGAAACGTTCGAACACCCGCGCGGCCTCGTCTTCGGAGATGCCCGGTCCGTGGTCGCGGATCTCCAGGACGGAATCCAGGCGGTCGTCGCTTCCCGGCTGGACGCCGACGGCGATCTCCAGCGGTGAGCCGTCGGGTGTGTAGCGCAGGGCGTTCGTGACCAGGTTGGCGACCACCTGGCGCAGCCGGGCCTCGTCGCCCACGATCGGGGCGGGCCGCGGCGCCCCGCCGTCGAGCCCCACGACCGTAATGGCGCGGTTGGGGGCGCTGGCCCGTGCATCCAACGCCGCATCATTGCCGAGCATGAGGAGATCCAGCGGCCTGGTTTCGAGCGGACGCTGTTCGTCCACCCGTGCCAGGGTCAGCAGGTCTTCCACGAGCTGGCCCATGCGCTTGGCTTCGCTCTCGATCCGGCCCATGGCCGCACCGACGTCGTCGGGCGTCTGCAGCGCGCCGTGCCGGTACAGCTCGGAGAAGCCGCGGATGGTGACCAGCGGGGTGCGCAGCTCGTGCGAGGCATCCTGGACGAAACGCCGCATTCGCTGTTCGGACGCGGTCCGGGACGCGAAGGCGGTTTCGATGTGCGCGAGCATGGCGTTCAGGGAACTGGACAGCCGGCCCACTTCGGTCGCCGGGTTCAGCACGTCGACGCGGCGGGAGAGGTCCCCGGCGGCAATGGCCGCTGCCGTTTTCTCCACCCGCGCCAAGGGCCGGAAGGAACGGGTGACGGCCAGCCACACGATGCCGATGGCGGCCACCGTGGCCGAGACGGCGATCAGAAGCGTGCTAGCCGCAACCTTGTCGAAGGTGCTGTTCACCTCGCTGTAGCTCACCGCCACCGCGACGGAGCCGGAATCGTTCTGGAGGGGCGTGACCCACACCCGCCAGCCCTGGCTGTCCCGTTCGGTGCCGGCAACGTGGAACCCCCGGCCTTCGAGTGCCTGGGCCCGGTCGGGGGTAATGTCCCGCAGGTCCGGGCGGTCACCCGTTGGGTTGGTGTCAAGCGTGAGCTCGCCGCTGCGGGTGAACAAGGCGCCGTAATACCTCGACGAGTAGGACATTCCGGTGGGGGCCGTCGCCTCACGGACCAGGAAGGACGAGATGGACTGGCGGTTCTTGAGCAGGTCCTCGTCGAGCTGCCTCACCAGCGTGTCGTGAAGCTGGGTCAGGATCAGCGCCGAGGTCAGGGACAGGGTGGCGACCATGAGCACGCCCATGATCAGCACCAGCTGCGACCGCAGGGATGCTGACTTCCATCGATCCAGCATGGATCAGCGGCGGTCGGCCGTGCGCAGCAGGTACCCCACGCCGCGCTTGGTCTGGATCAGCGGCGGAGTATCCGGATTCGTGTCGATTTTCCGGCGCAGGTAGGAGATGTAGGACTCGACAATCGAGGCGTCGCCGTTGAAGTCGTACTCCCAGACATGGTCCAGGATCTGCGCCTTGGAGAGCACGCGGTTGGGGTTCAGCATCAGGTAGCGCAGCAGCTTGAACTCGGTGGGGGAGAGGTCGATGACGTCGCCGCCCCGGCGCACCTCGTGCGCGTCGTCGTCGAGCTCCAGGTCGTCCACCTGGATGATCGCGTCGTCTTCCAGCAGCGGCCGGGTGCGGCGGAGCACGGCGCGGATCCGGGCCACCACTTCGTCCAGGCTGAACGGCTTGGTCACGTAGTCGTCGCCGCCGACCGTCAGGCCGGTGACCTTGTCTTCGGTTTCGTCGCGGGCGGTGAGGAAGACCACGGGGAAATGCCTGCCGGAGGCCCGCAGCTTGCGGGTGACGGTGAACCCGTCCATGTCCGGCAGCATTACGTCCAGCACGGCCAGATCCGGTAAATGCTCTTCGGCGGCGTCCAGGGCCTCGCGGCCGTTGGCCGCAGCCACTACCTCGAATCCTGCGAACCGCAGCGAGGTGGACAGCAGTTCCCGGATGTTCGGCTCGTCGTCGACGACCAGCAGTTTGGCTTCGGGCTCAGGCTTTTTCACCCTTTCAGTGTGCTCCCGGTTTCTGGGAGTTTGCTGAGTGAATGCTGCGCGTGTAGGGCGGCCCGGATGCCCCATGCCCGGCCGGGGCAAATGGGTCGTTTGCCCGATGCTGCCACACCTGTCGGCGGCGGATTCTTGATTCGTCGGCGACAGTCCGGCACAAGCCGAAAGGGAAATCATGCAGTCAGCAGTATTGGCCCGCGAATCTGAAGCAACGGATCTTTATGAGGCGGTTGAGGAGTTCGACGGTTCCCAAACCTTGAAACTCCGGCAGTTGCTCCGCGACACGGCGAGGGCGCTGAGCGCGGCGGCGGGCACCGCACGCCGAAGCCTTGCCCGTCGCCGCATGGACCGGCGCCGCTGGGCGGTTGATTACCAGCGGCTGGAGGAAGTCCGCGAAGAGGCCTTCCTCCAGTTGTACCGAAACGGCGGCCTGCGCTGAGGCCGGCGGCAGCCCCAAAGCGGCCTACGGCTGCAGCACGTCGTTGGCATCCTTGATGGTGTAGGCGTAGCCCTGCTCGGCCAGGAAGCGCTGGCGTTTGGCCGCGAAGTCCTGGTCCAGCGTGTCCCGCGACACCACCGTGTAGAACCGGGCAGCCCGGCCGTCCGACTTCGGGCGCAGGAGCCGGCCCAGGCGCTGGGCTTCTTCCTGCCGCGAGCCGAACGAACCGGACACCTGGATGGCCACGGTGGCTTCGGGCAGGTCGATGGAGAAGTTGGCGACCTTGGAGACGACCAGCGTCTGCAGTTCGCCGCGGCGGAACGCGTCGAACAGGCGCTGCCGTTCCTTCACCGACGTCTCGCCCTTGATCAGGGGCGCGTCCAGGTGCGCGGCAATCTCATCCAGTTGGTCGATGTACTGTCCGATCACCAGCAGCTGCTCGCCCCGGTGCGCCCGCAGCAGGGCATCGACCACCGGGGTCTTGGTCGGCGACGTTGCGCACAGCCGGTACTTGTCGCCGTCGTCGGCCATGGCGTAGGCCACCCGCTCGTCCCGCGGCAGGTCCACCCGGACTTCGACGCAGTCGGCGGGGGCGATGTAGCCCTGTGCCTCGATGTCCTTCCACGGCGCGTCGTAGCGCTTCGGGCCGATCAGCGAGAACACCTCGCCCTCGCGGCCGTCCTCGCGCACCAGCGTCGCGGTCAGCCCCAGCCGCCGCCGCGCCTGCAGGTCAGCGGTCATCCGGAACATCGGGGCCGGGAGCAGGTGCACCTCGTCGTAGATGATCAGACCCCAGTCGTTGGCATCCAGGAGCTCCAGGTGCGGGTGCAGCCCGCCGCGGCGCATGGTCAGCACCTGGTAGGTGGCGATGGTGACGGGCCGGACCTCCTTGACCGAGCCGGAGTATTCGCCCACCTCCTCCGCGGTCAGGGAGGTCCGGCGGACCAGTTCGTCCTTCCACTGCCGCGCGGAGACGGTGTTGGTCACCAGCACCAGGGTGGTGGTGGAGCTGGTGGCCATCGCGGCCGCGCCGACCAGCGTCTTGCCGGCTCCGCAGGGCAGGACGACGACGCCGGAACCGCCGGCCCAGAAATTCTCCACGGCCAGGCGCTGGTACGGCCGCAGCTGCCAGCCGCCGGGTTCCGCGGATTCGGCCAGCGCGATCGGATGCGGCGTGCCGTCGACGTAGCCGGCCAGGTCCTCCGCGGGCCAGCCCAGCTTGAGCAGCAGTTGCTTGAGCTGGCCGCGCTGGGAGGAGTGCACCACGGTGGTCTCGGCATCGATCCGCGGACCCAACAGCGGCTGGATCTTCTTGGCATGCATGACCTCTTCGAGCACGGGGTAGTCGGTGGTGCGCAGCACGAGGCCATGCTGCGGGTCCTTCTCCAGCCGCAGCCGCCCGTAGCGGGACATGGTGTCCTCGATGTCCACGAGCAACGCGTGCGGCACCGGGAAGCGGGAGTAGTTCAGCAGCGTGTCCAGCACCTGTTCGGCGTCCAGCCCGGCCGCGCGCGCGTTCCACAGCCCCAGCGGAGTGATCCGGTAGGAATGCATGTGCTCGGGTGCGCGCTCCAGTTCGGCGAACGCGGCGATGGCGTGCCGGGCCTCGGTGGCCTGTTCGTGGTCCACTTCCAGCAGGATGGTCTTGTCGCTCTGGACGATCAGGGGTCCGTTGGCCATTCAGCTGCCCTCCACTAGTTCAATGTCCATCACGCGGTGGATGGAGACGGTGCGCTCGCTGTCACGGTCTGGGTCGAAGACGCGCACGCGCCCGCCGCTGACGGACAGCGGGAACATCACCTGGCGCCGGTGGTTGCCGTCCGGGTCCACGATGCCGATCCGCACCTTCTGTTTCAACCGGACCGCGGTGCGCAGCGTTTCCAGTGCCAGCAGCGGCCCGGCCTCGGCGGCCGGGCGGGCGGGAACGCCGCTGCTCCGCAGCATCGCCAACTGCGCAGCGGTGTCTTCGGCGCTGAGTTCCCAGGGGTTCGTCCTCACTGGGAACGACGACGGCGCCCGGCCGGCCTGCGCCGCGCCGGAACCATCGGCCGGGGTGCTGTCGGCGGAAGTGCGGCCGCCGCCGGTGCCCGCCCCGGCGCCGGTGCCCGCCCCGCCGGTGCCTGCCCCGGCGCCCAGGGTCACGCCGTCGTCGGCCTCCGGAGCCGGCGCATAACCGAGCTGGCGCAGGGAGGCGAGCAGGTCGCGGGAACCGGCCCGCGACACCAGCACCGTAGGGGCCAGCCGGCGCAGGCCCAGGCGGGCGGTGCGCGGGTCGGCGAGCAGGTCCGTCAGGGCATCTTCGTCGTCGCTGCGCAGGAAACTCGCGGCCGATCCCACCCGCAGCGAACCGTGCCGGGAAGCGGTGTCCTCCACCAGGTACCCCAACGGCTGCGGCACGCCGGTGGCCGAATGCCGGGCCAGGAAGCCGAGGATTCCGGCCGCGTCCCGGCCGGTGTCAAGGGCGCGCCGGATGCTGTCGGCCGAGAACCGGTAGATGGCAGCCGGGCCCTGGCCTTCGGCATCGGACAGCAGGGACAGCTCGGCGGCGATGTTCGGGGCCAGATACCCGGGAGCAACGGCCGTCAGGTCCGCCTGCAGCATGAATTGGTCCAGCGGTGCCGGCAGCTGCTCCGCCAGCAGCGCGGCGGCCTCGGCCAGCCGGTCCTGCGCCGTGGCCCGCCCCAGATCGGTCAGCGCGCCGGAGCCTGTGAGACCCAGCCGCGCGGCCTCGGTCAGGATGCCCGCGACCAGCCGCTTGTACCGGCGCTGCTGCCGGGGCCGCCGCCAAACCAGGTAGGCGGTGACCGCTTCCGGCGAGGGCGCCGGTGTGCTGCCGCTGGTCGCTCCACCCTGTTCCGGCGCGCCCTGTCTCGCCCGACCTGTGGCGGAATCGGCCGCGCCGCAGAGTTCGTCCAGTGCCTCGAGCACATGGCGCCGGACTGCCGGTGCGTCGGGCCGCGACGCTTCGGCTGCCAGCGCATTAATGGCGGTGTCCGACGGCGTCCGCCCGCCCACCAACGACGGCGCCCGGTCGAGCTGGAGCCAGGACGCGACCAGCAGCTGCCATTGGTCCCGGCGCTCCAGGGAGCCGAATGTGGCGCCCGCAGGGACCACCCAACGGGAGGTGTCTACGTCCAGGACGACCAGGCCGGCGGCGGCGGACAGCTCCAGCAACCAGCTGGCCATGTCCGGTTCGATCCGCAACGCCTCGGCCAGCCGCCGGACTTCGCGGACCCCCACGCCGCCGGCCCGCAGCGTGGCCACCGGGCCCCGGCGTATCTGTTCCAACAGTTCGGCCACCAGCCGCAGCGTCTCGGCCGCGGCGGAGAAAGCGGCGTTGTCGCGCAGCGAATTCCGAACCCGCCGGGCTGCAACCTCCGGCGGCCGCGTGTGCCAGGGGTCAGCCACGGCGCCGCCGCGCACCGCCAGACCCACCGGCCGGGGGAGTTCCACATGCGATGCGTCGATGGGCACCAGCAGCGCGTGGGCGGCCAGCCAGTCGATGGGCGAGGCGGCGTCGCGCGGGCCGGTATCGGCGAGCGGGTGAGGCAGCGCCCCGAGCGGGGAGCGGTGGAATTTCCCGAGCAGCTCCTCCGTATGCTCCGGCGCCTGGGCCATCAGCGCCGGCCAGGTCCGCGGGTCGGCGAGCCAGCTCTCGAGGGCGGCGGCTGCCCGGACACCGGGGGACGGGGCGCCGGCGCTTTCGTCCGGGTCCGGCTCGGCAACGTCGGCGGGGAGGGCATGGCCGGCCTCCCGCAGCAGCCGCGCCGTACGGACCAAATGGTCGGCGGCGGCGGGGCTGGCGGCGGCCAGGGCTGCGTAGCTGCGGCCGAGACCGGACGGGTACGGACCCAGTGCTTCGGCCAGGCTCGCCACCGGCAGGTAGGCCGGGGAAGGAGGGGCGGCACCGCCGTCGTCGTCGTCGGAGGGCGGTTCGGCGAGCAGCAGGGCCAGCCCGTGCAGCCGCGCCAGGCACGAGTCCAGTTCGTGAAGCGTCGCCGTGCCGTCCGGCGGCACAAGCAACGGCCGCAGGGAGCGCGCGTCGGCGGCGCGTCCGGCATCCACGTCGGTGCTGAGCACTACGGCTTCGAGCACCTCCAGCTCCGGCCGGGACAGCTGCTCCAGCACCCGCTGCAGGCTGATCCGCGTGCACGCGCGCGCAGCCAGCGCGGAAAAGTCCGGGACGGCCGGCAGGCAGAGATCCGGACGGGCGCCGAACAGTTGCCGCAGCTCGGTGTCGCTGCGGGCGGCCAACTGGCCGGCCAAGGCGCGGATGGAGGACACCGGATTAACGTTACCCCGGGCCTCTGCGGCGCGACGGTGCCGAGGCGGGACTGTCTCGGGAGCGGCGGCTGCGCGCTGGCTGCCCGCTAGCTGCGGCGGCGGCGGCGGACGCTGCCGGCCACCAGCAGCACCATCAGCACGAAGGCGATCGGAAAGCAGAACCAGGCCAGTCCCAGAAAGCCGGCCCACACCTCGGTTCCGGCCATGGCACCGGCCAAAATCACGCCCAGGCTGCCCAGACCGGTCAACAGCGCGACGACGGCGGCAAGGACCAGCACTCGGTGCAAAGCACCGGACTCGGCGGGGCGGGACGCATTGTGGGCGGGGACGGTTGCGGGCATGACACCAGATTACAGCCGCCATTCCGGGGCCTCATTCCGGGCGCTCACGCCACGAGCGGAAAGCGGCGGGCAACGGGCTCGGCGGTCAGCGGAACGCGATAACCTAGAGACAGACTTTCCCCGATTCGGCGCGGTCGCATGCGCGACCGCTGTGCTACCGGCGGGGCCCATGGTAAGAACGCAGCAGCGTGCGGTACCGCTGCATCATGAAGCAGAACGAGGTAAGCAAAGTGCCCATCGGCAAAGTCAAGTGGTTTGACACGGATAAAGGGTTTGGATTCCTGGCCAGCGAGGACGGACAGGAAGTGTTTCTGCACGCCTCGGCGCTGCCGGCCGGCGTTAAAGACGTCAAGCCAGGCACGCGAATGGAATTCGGCATAGCCGATGGTCGGCGCGGCCCCTCCGCGCTCTCGGCGCGCATCCTCGACGCCGCTCCCTCGGTGGTCCGGGCGACGCGGAAGCCGGCCGAGGACATGGCCGTGATTACCGAAGACCTGATCAAGCTGCTGGACGAAATCTCCAACGGCCTGCGCAGGGGCCGCTACCCGGAGCGCTCCCACGCGTCTAAGGTTGCAGCGGTGCTCCGCCGCGTGGCCGACGACCTGGACGCGTAGAGCGGCCTCGATGACTGAAAACATGACCGACGCCGGCGCTGAAACGGTTGACGCGGGGCAGGCCGTCGCCGACGAGCCGCAGGCCGAGGCGGCGCCCCGGCGTCGTCCCGCCAGACGCGCCCCCAAATTGGACCCTGTGTTGGCCGCCGCGGTGGACCGTGCGCGCGACGGGGTACTGGAGATCGCCGCGTCGGAGCAGATCGGTGCACACGTAGGCACGTTTGCCGACGGCGACCGCCTGGTCACCCATCGGTTCGAGGCCCAACTGGCGGGCTACGCGGGCTGGCAGTGGTTCGCCACGCTGGCCCGGGTGCCGCGGGGCAAGGAAGCCACTGTTTGCGAAGTGGGCCTGCTTCCCTCCGAGAAGTCGCTGCTGGCACCCGAGTGGGTGCCGTGGGCCGATCGGGTTCGGCCCGAAGAAGCCGCGGCTGCGGCCGAAGCAGAGGCGGCGGAGCGCTCCGAGGCTGCTGCTGCAAACGATGGGGCAGAGGCGGCGGAACGCTCCGAGCCTGCTGCCGCCGATGATGCGACGGCTACGGACCGGGCCGAGGCAGCCGCGGACGGCGTGGCGGAGGCAGCGGACGGCACCGAGGCCGCTGCTGGCGATGATGTGGAGGCGGCGGACGGCACCGAGGCAGACGATTCCGATGTAGCCGCGGACGGCGTGGCTGCAGCCGAGGATCTGCGCCCGGCCACGGAGGACTCAGCCCACGGGAACGGCACCGAGACATCCGACGTCACCGCGACCGAGACATCCGACGTCACCGCGACCGAGGACGGCGCCGAAACTACGTCCTGACGCGACCCATCGACGAGGCAGGTGTGCAGCCGGAAAGGGCGGTAAAGCGTGTTTCGTTCACTGAGGTTGTTCAACTACCGGATCTGGTTCATTGGAGCCTTGGTCTCCAATATCGGTACGTGGATGCAGCGCACGGCGCAGGACTGGCTGGTCTACGACATCCTGACCGAGCAGGACGCCGCTGCCATGGGCATCGTGATGGCCCTGCAGATGGGACCACAACTGGTCATGGCTCCCTGGGCCGGGCTGGTAGCCGACCGCTTTGACCGGCAAAAGCTGCTGATGGCCACCCAGATTTCGATGGCCGTGCTGGGATTGGCGTTGGGGTTGATGGTGATCGCCGACGTCGCCCAGTTGTGGCATGTCTACGCCTTTGCCCTGGCACTCGGCATGGTGACGGCGGTGGACGCGCCGGCACGGCAGACGTTCGTCTCGGACGTGGTGCGCGATGATTACCTGCCCAACGCGGTGGCGCTGAACAGCACGTCCTTTAACCTGGCCAGAATGGTCGGGCCGGCCATTGCCGGTGTGCTCACCGTCGCCATTGGTCCCGGACCGGTATTCCTGATCAACACCGCCACCTTCGCGGCAATGATCGCGGCGCTGCTCGCCATCCGACGGCAGGAGCTTCACCTGCGGGAGAAGGCCGCCAAGGGACGCGGGCAGATCCTCGAAGGCTTCCGGTATGTGAAGCAGCGGCCCGACCTGGTGGTGGTGCTCGCCGCCATCTTTATCATCGGTACTTTCGGCCTGAACTTTTCCGTCTTTGTCGCCTCGATGGCGCGCACCGAATTCGGCGGACATGCCGGAGATTTCGGCTTGCTCTCCTCGGTCATGGCCGCGGGTTCGGTCACCGGGTCGCTGCTTAGCGCACGGCGTGACCGGCCGCGGTTGCGCTATATCTTTGGCGCGTCGGTGGCCTTCGGCATCGCCTGCACTGTGGCAGGGCTCGCCCCCACGGTTTGGCTCTTCGGGCTGGCGCTCGTGCCGGTCGGCGCTGCCGCCATCACGATCATGACCAGCGCCAATGCGTACGTCCAGACCACGACTGCCCCCATGATGCGCGGGCGTGTCATGTCTTTGTACATGGCCATCCTGATGGGCGGGACCCCGATCGGTGCGCCTCTGGTCGGTTTGGTGGCCAACAGCTTCGGCCCGCGCTGGGGGCTGGGGGTGGCCGCGCTGTCCGGCGTGGCCGCCGCCGCGATCGGGATCGTATGGGCCTGGCGTGCCCACCACATGCGCCTGCGCTTCGACCGCTCTGCGGCCCGGAAACTAACCATTACCTACGGTGTGCCGGACCGTCGCGGCTAAGAGATTCCGAGACCGCAGGCGCCCCACGCACCCGGCATTTTCTGCTGGCGTTACAGCATTCTCCGCAGGCGCCGCCGACATTTTCTGCTCGTGCCGCGGGAAGCTCAGAATGGGGGTGGTGCGTTGGGGTCGGTGTTGTCCTCGGGCAGTTCGATGCCGCCGAGCGTGCGTTTTGGTGGTTGGTCACCGCGGTCGATGGTGTCGCGGGCGGTGCCTCCGGCGGTATGTGGGGCGCCGTCGGTGTTGTCTTCGTTTTCGCCGTTGGCTGCCGTTTCCGTGTCCTTTGTGCGGGGCAGGAGGGTGTCCCAGCCCTCGTCCGGGTTAGTGGTCTTGCGGTGGCCGGTGCGCGTGGTCCATGTGATCTGACCGTGTGGCCCGGCCTGGGCTTGGATGTGCCCGCCGGTCTTCGCCGCGTGGTGGGCGCTGCACAGGCACTGCAGGTTGTCCGGCACGGTCGGCCCGCCGTCGTCCCAGCCTCTGACATGGTCGATCTCGCAGTATCTGGCCGCGCGGCGGCAGCCGGGGAAGCGGCAGTGCCGGTCCCGGACGCGGACCAGGCGTTTGAGCCATTCGGGCGGAGTCCGCAGTTTCCGGGCGGCCGCGATTGCCTGGCCGTGGTCGTCGGTGAGCACCGGCAGCCAGGACCTGGCCAGCTGCGCCAGTTCCCGTCCCATGTCCGCCGGAATCGGGCCGTGCCCGGCCAAGTCCCCGGGCTCCTCGCCCAGTCCCAGCAGCGTAGCCAGGGGCACCGTGACCAACATCCCCGGCCCCGCACCACCACAGTTGCCGCTGCCGCCGTCACCGCCGCCGCCGGCGGTTGCCGGTGCCGCGGCCGGGGCCGCCGGCACCGTGTCTTCCGCTGCATCCATGTTCGGGGTGCCGGCCGGGCAGGTGCGGTCGGCCAGTATGAGGTCAGAGAACACGTCGGCGCGCAGCTGGGGCAGGGTCCTGGCCTCGTCAGGGCCTTGGAGGGAGCGGGCTGTGGCCTGGATCCGGTCGAAGACCAGATGCGCCTTGTCCGCGCCGGTGCGGATCCACAACTCGGCCATCCCGTCGTCCTGGTCGGTCAGCTGCACGTCCCGGGACTCGTTTGCCCGCCGGTGCCGCTGCGCCAAGGATTCCGGGTGCAGGCGGTCCCGCATCCGCCGGGCCCGGGACCGCACCGTATCCAGTGTGACGTCCCCGGCGCCGGGCAGCACCGCGTCCTCAAAATCCTGCAGGCAATCCGCCGGCAGGTCCGCGCAGCCGCGGGCCAGCGCCTTCGCCCGCGGCAAGTCCAAGTCGCCGCGGCCCATCGCCTCGAGAGTGCCCGGCAGGTGCGTGCAGATCTGCCGGGCATCGGCCAGCATGGCCCGCGCCGCCGCGTCACCGGTGCACAGATGCGCCGAGATCTCCTGGTGCGCAAAGCGGGAAAAGCCTTCCGGGTCCCGGTCCCCGCCCACACCCGGACGCAGCCGGGCGAAGCGGTCCAACGCCTTCACCCGGCACGACTGCACCCACGCCTCCACCCGGCCCGCAGCCAAAAGATAATCCATGGTCTGCACGTCATCCAGTTCCGCCGGCTCCACCACCGCCAACAAACCGGCCAGCACGGCAGGCGCCCCCACCCCACCCTCGGGCATCACAGGCTGATCATCGGCGCCATCCGGCACCACGGGCAGGCCTACCCCCTCCTCGGTGGTCCCGGCCGTCGGCTGTCCGGTGCCAGATCCCTGGGATGCATCGGGATCCTCGGGCATGGCTGGCTGCCCGCCGCCGTTGGCTTCGGTCGGCGAAGGAGTCTCTGCAGTGTCGGCCGCCTCGGCGGCGGCAGACGCACCAGATTCAGCGGCCGCGGGAAAGAAGCCGGCGCGATCAGGTTCGATACCATAACGCCGGAGCAGTGCCTCTGCCACCACGTGCTGCAGCAGCGCTTCCAGCAGGGAACTGTCCGGACGCGAAGGCACGCCAAGGTCCATCACCAGTTCCTGTCCGGGAACCGGGAACCGAAGCTCGTCGCCCTCGCCCTCCATATCCACACGCTACCGGCCGCCTCCGACAATTTAGGGGGCGAGTATTCAAGCTCGCGGGACGGCGGGACGGCTGGTGGGACGCAACGCCTGCCGTCACCATCGTGCACAGGCGAGCTGCTGACGCACGCCAATGAGGCACACTGCTGACGCCCACTGCTGAGGCACGCCGCTGACGCACGCCAATGATGCACGTCGCTGACGCGCGCCGCTGACGCACACTGCTAACGCGCTGTCGCTCACTGGTGGCGCAACGCCCTAGGCAACGCTGCCAATGCAAAAGGTCCGGCCGCCGCGAACGGAAGCCGGACCCTTGCGAAACGACGCGAGGTCGGGGGAGTCAGCCCTTGAACCGGTCCACCACGTAGTCGATGCAGGCCAGCAGCGCGCTGACGTCCTCCGGCTCCACGGCGACAAAGGTGGCGATGCGCAGCTGGTTGCGGCCGAGCTTGCGGTACGGCTCCACGTCCACCACTCCGTTGGCGCGCAGCACCTTGGCGACCGCTGCGGCGTCAACAGACTCGTCGAAGTCCACCGTCGCAATGACGTTGGAGCGATGCTGCGGGTTCGCCACGTACGGGGTCGCCACGGCAGAAGCCTCCGCCCACTGGTACACCCGTCCTGCCGAATCGGCGGTCCGGCCGGAAGCAAAGTCCAAACCGCCGTTGCCGTTCAGCCACTCGATCTGGGCGTTGAGCGTAACCAAGGTTGCCAGCGCGGGCGTGTTGTAGGTCTGGTTCTTCAGCGAATTGTCGATGGCCGTTTCAAGATTCAGGAAATCCGGAATCCAGCGATCGGTGGCACCGATCCGGGCGGCCCGTTCCAGCGCTGCGGGGGAGAAGACGCCCAGCCACAGGCCGCCGTCGGACGCGAAGTTTTTCTGGGGCGCGAAGTAGTAGACGTCGCTCTGGGCGACGTCGACGTCGAGCCCGCCCGCGGCGGAGGTGGCGTCGATGAGGACCAAGGCGCCGTCGTCGGCACCCTCCACACGCTGCACCGGAGCCGCCACGCCGGTGGAGGTTTCGTTCTGCGCCCACGCATAGACATCCACGCCGGCCTCAGCCCGCGGCTCCGGCCGGGAGCCGGGTTCCGAGGTGATGATGCTGGACTCGGCCAGGAACGGAGCTTTGTTGGTGGCCGCGGCGAACTTGGAGCTGAACTCCCCGAAGGACAGGTGCTGGGCCTTCTGCTCTACCAGTCCGAAGGTTGCAACGTCCCAAAACGCCGTCGAGCCGCCAACGCCCAGGATGACCTCGTAACCCTCCGGCGCCTTGAAGAACTCCTTGAGCCCTTCGCGGACGCTGCCCACCAGATTCTTCACCGGTGCCTGGCGGTGCGACGTGCCCAGGAGGTTCTTGCCGGCGGCGACCAGGGCGTCGACCTGTTCCGGGCGCACCTTGGACGGCCCGGCGCCAAAGCGCCCGTCTTTCGGCAGCAGGTCGGCGGGAATGCTGATGGACTGGGTATCGCTCATGAATACCTTTCCTGGCGTGGTGGCAATGATCTCGATGGCGGTTCGCCGTTGAACGCCCGTTTCATTCTGCCTCAACGCCGAGGGCCGCCGTTAGTTGCAGTGGCCATTGTTGCGTTGGGCGCTCGGCGCGTCAGCCCGCGGCGAAGCTGCCGGTCCGGCAAGGAAAACAGGCTAGGCTGGGGAGGGGAAAACACCCTCATGCATGCTGCTGGAGCAGCCTTTTCACCGCGCCGAGGAGCAAGAAGCCATTGACTGATCTCATCGACACTACCGAGATGTACCTGCGCACTATCCTCGAGCTCGAAGAAGAGAACATCGTCGCGCTGCGCGCCCGGATCGCCGAGCGGCTGCGCCACTCGGGCCCAACCGTGTCGCAGACGATCGGGCGGATGGAGCGGGACGGACTCGTGGTCGTCACCGGCGACAGGCATCTGGAACTGACCGAGCTGGGCCGGCGTAAAGCCACCGAAGTGATGCGCAAGCACCGACTGGCCGAGCGGCTGCTCTCCGACGTCATCGGACTGGACTGGGCCTACGTGCATGACGAGGCCTGCCGCTGGGAGCACGTTATGAGCGAGCGGGTGGAGCAGCGGCTCTACGAACTGTTGGGCAGGCCGACGGTTTCGCCGTACGGCAACCCCATCCCCGGCCTGGAAGCGCTCGGGGGCCAGCCGGCCGAAGAGTTCACCACCGGCGTGCTCAATCTGGCGCAGGCCATGGGCAGCTACACGTCCGACAAAGAGGTGAGCATCGTCAGGCTGGCGGAGCCCATCCAGGTGGAACCGGAACTGTTGCTCCAGCTGGAAGAGGGCGGTTTGAAGCCGGGCGCAAGCCTTCAGCTGGAGACCGCCGGCGAGTACATCTCCGTGCGCGTGCCGGGGATCGAAGGGGCCTTGGAACTGCCTCCGGAAGTTGCCGCGCACATCTTTGTATCAATGCGATGAAACGTTGACCCTTGAAAACACGCACCCCGGATAACGGATTTATTACTTTCGGGGAGTTTTACGTATAGTTGACCCGGGCATCGAGACATCGATTCCCACACCCTCCGCAAGCCGAGCCCTGTCGGCGGAGGCGTGTATCCGTGAGACAGGGGCGGAGGACCCACCAAGCGGCAGTATGTTCGCTGCCTTGGGGTGAAGCCGCAGCGGGCAAAGCCTCGGTGAATCGTTCCACCGGCGCTCTGTGCGGTGTGGCCGAGTTTTCTCTTGACTCGAATCCGACAGCTAACTTCGCAGGCGCTTTGGGAGAGGTAACAGAATTTTGGCAGGACACAAAGCCTCGGGACGGCGCCGTTCAACCGCCCCGGCCGAACACTCACGCCCTCGTGCCGCAACGCCCGGCCGACGCCGCGCCCAGCCGGCGCCGTCTCCGGTAGCAGCAGCCGCGCGCGACGTCGGGCATAAGACAGCGATCGTTGCAGCCGCCTCCGGGATGGCCCTGACCGTGATGCTGCCGACGACGGCCGGCGCCACCGCCGACGCCCCGCAGGATGCCCCGGCCGCCAGCAGCATCTCCGCCGCCACCGAAGCCCGGCTGACGTTCGAGCGTGCCGGCCTGACCAGCAAATTCGACCCGGACACCAAGCTGAAGCAGGTCATGGTCGCCTCGGGCAGCAATGCCAAGGTCGTCAGCAGCGAGGGCTCCCTCTCGCAGCCGATGGACGAGCTGACCATGACGTCGCCGTTCGGCTACCGTGTCAGCCCCATCACCGGCTACGCCGGTGAGCTGCACACCGGCCAGGACTACGGAGCAGCCTGCGGCACCCCCGTCCACGCAGCGGCCGGCGGAACCGTCGTCGAGGCGGGCTTCCAAGTCGGCGGCGGAGGTAACCGGATCGTGGTGGACCACGGCAACGGCCTGAAGACCACCTACAACCACCTGAGCACCATTGACACGTCCGTCGGTGCCACCGTGCAACGCGGGGAGATGGTGGGCCAAAGCGGCACCACCGGCGCCTCAACCGGCTGCCACCTCCACTTCGAAGTGATGGTCAACGACAAGCTGGTGGACCCCACCGGCTGGCTGTGATGAACACGCCGTAATCGGAACGTGACACATCCCGCAAACTGTTATAAGGTTTCACCCGTGCCCGTCGTCAACAGGCTGGCACCTTCGGGCGGAATGCCGAACTCTGCCGTCGCCCGAAGTTCGTTCGCACCGAATCGCATGGCAGAGGCGGGGGAACCACTTCCCGGACATCGCACGGTGTCCTTGGGGTAAAGCCGACCAGGCCCGGGCCACCAGCCCGCAGCCTGCCGGCCGGATGAACTCCCATCCGAACCCGACAGCTCACTTCGCAGGCATTTGGGAGAGGTACAGACCGTGTCCAAGAGCATTACTGCGGGCCGCCATCGTGCGACCCCCGTCCGCACGAGCCCGCTTGAGACGATTTCCAAGGCTGTGTCCGCGAATGCGGGAACCATGGGACGTCAGGGTGCCGTGATCGCCGCCGCTACCGGCTTGGTTCTGACCGGTACCATCCCGGCCCAGGCTGTCAGCGCTGACCGAGGGGTCGAGGCCCCGGCCCGCGTGCAGGTGGAAGCCGTGCAGGCCTCCGCAGCCGTGAAGCTGACCTTCGAACGCGCGGGGATCACCTCCACCCCCGCGCCGGAGCCGGTTGTCCAGGCCGTCTCCAACGAAATCAACCCCACGACCGGCAACGACGCCGGGTCGAACGAAACCAAGACTGTCAAGAAGGCCGGCGAGGCTGCCGCCAGCGGAGCCGCCGGCGCCATCGTCGCGGCCGCCTACGGACAGATCGGCGTCGCCCAGGACTGCACGGCCCTGGTCGAGAACGCCCTGCGCGCGGCAGGCTTCGCGGTGGGCGACCTCGCCCCGGCGCAGTTCTTTGCCTACGGAACGCAGGTGGCCACCCCGCAGCCCGGCGACATCATCTACTACGCCAACGGCGGTGCCGGCGTGGCCCACGTGGCCATCTACGTCGGCAACGGCCAGGCGGTCCACGGCGGATGGGCGGGCTACAGTACTGTTCTGGGCAGCGCCTACATCGGCTCCGGCCCGGTCTTCATCCGTCCGGCAGGCTAAGCACTTCCTGTCACGGCCCTCTCGCGGCGCGTCCTTCGGGGCGCGCTGCGAGCGTTAACAAGGCGCGCGGAGGGCCTGGGTGGAATCGGTGCGCGGACACGGCGCGCGGAGGACCTGGACGGAAACGGGGCGCGGAAACAGCGCGCGGCAGACCTGCCCAGGAGTGGCGCGAAGAAGGGGGCCGGTCGGCGCGCGGAAGACCCGTGCGCGAAGCCGGGCCCCGGAGCCGCGCGTGGAAGACCCGCGCGACAACGGCGCTTGGAACGTGCGCGCAGCCCCGAGACGGAAGGCGCACCCTTCGTACCAGCCCCGTCCCGGAACCGTCTGGCAGCAGGACTCCGAGGGCTGTCGTAATCAAAACATCACCACGCCGTGATCAGAATGTGACAATGCGTGATTGATCGTATACGCTCTAACGCGTGCCAGTTGCCAAACGGCTGGGACCTCCGGGTGGATTGCCGAGCTCTGCCACCGTCCGGAGTCCGTTCGCAAAAAACTTCGCGGGCAGAGGCGGGGGAACCAATTTCGGGTTCCGTACAGGAACCCTTGGGGTTAAGTCGACAGCACTCTCAGGCATTGCCGGGGAGGGCTGCGGCCGGATGCACTCCCATCCGAATCCGACAGCTCACCTCGCAGGCATTGGGAGAGGCCTTTAACGTGTTCAATGACACCGCTACGGGGCGCCACCGCGCCGTTTCCGTCCGCACCAACCCGCTGGAGACGATTTCCAAAGCCGTCTCGTCCAATGCCGGATCCATGGGTCGCTCGGCAGCCGTAATCGCTGCCGCGTCCGGACTGGCCCTGACCGCCGCGGTCCCCGCGCAGTCAACCTCCATCGAACGCACCGCATCCACGGTGTCCGTACCCAGCCGCGTGCAGGTGGACACCGTCCAGGCTTCGAGTGCCGTCGAGCTGACCTTCTCGCGTCCCGCCATCAAGTCCACTCCGGCCCCGGAGCCCGAGCCTGTCGTCGAAGCCGTGGCCGAGGAAGTGGCCCCGGTCGTCGAGGAGGCCGCAGACACCGCACAGGGCGCCGTCCACGCCGCCGCTCCCGCGGTCGAGGTCAAGGCAGCCGCCGCGGCTCCCGCAGCCAAGGCAGCGCCGGCGAAGGCCGAAGCGTCCGCCAGCGGCGTGGCCTCCACGCTGGTGTCCTCCGCGTACGGCCAGATCGGCATCTCGCAGGACTGCACCGCCATGGTGGAGAAGGCCCTGCGCGCCGCCGGTTTCTCGGTGGGCGACCTCGCACCCGCACAGTTCTTCAGCTACGGCACCCAGGTGTCCACCCCGCAGCCGGGCGATCTGCTCTACTACTCCGACGGCGGAGCAGGCGTTGCGCACATCGCCATCTACGTGGGCAACGGCCAGGCCATCCACGGCGGCTGGACCGGTTACACCACCGCACTGGCCAGTGCGGACGTCGGATCCGGCTACGTAGCCATCCGCGTCAACTAGCAACAGCCTTCCCGGTCCACAGCGACCGTCCCGCCGGCCCCGGTGCACGCCCAGCGCGCGCACCGGGGCCGGCGGCGTTGTCGGGAGGCCAGACGCCTGCGCGGTCCGGCCTCGCCACGGCCCAAGGTGGGCCCCGCGGGTGCCCGCCGCCGCGCCGCCGGACCGCTCGCCCGACGCCGCCGGACCGCCCGCGGCGTCATTCCGACGGCCCACGGGAGGCGAAAAAGTTAGCGCGGAACGCACTCGCCGTCATACTCTTTGACTGTCAGTGCAGAAAATCCAGTCCCGGACCGGGATCTGAAGCACCGGTCGGGTTGGCCAGACCTAGAGGAATGTGCATGCGCACACTCGTTCTGAATGCTGGTTACGAACCCCTGGCGGTTGTCACCTTCCGCCGGGCGCTGCTTCTTGTGCTCACCGGCAAAGCCAGCGTGATTGCCGAAGACGGGGACCCCGTCGTCGGCCCCAACGACATACTGGGCCGCCCCTCGGTCATCCTGCTCAACCGCTACATTAAGATGCCGTACAACAAGGACACCGCGGTGACCCGCCGCGGCGTCCTGCGCCGCGACAACCACCTCTGCGCCTACTGCGGGAAGACAGCAACCACGGTGGACCACGTCAAGCCCCGGTCCCGCGGGGGAGAAGACAGTTGGGAGAATCTGGTGGCCTGCTGCCTGCGCTGCAACAACGCCAAGGGCGACCGCACGCTGGCCCAAATGGGCTGGAGCCTGCGCTTCACGCCCCGGCCGCCCAGCGGCGCCCGCTGGCGGATCCGCGACCTGGACCGTCCCGCCCCGGCCTGGAGCCAGTTCCTCGACACCCATACCGCCGCGTGACCGCTCCACTTTTCGACGCCGTCGTGCTGGCCGGCGGCCGGTCCTCGCGTCTGGGCGGCAGCCCCAAGGCATTGTTGCGGCTCGAGGGGTCCACCCTGTTGCGCCGCACGCTGGAGGCCGTTTGCGGGGCCCGGCGGATCTCCGTCGTCGGCCCGGATGACCTGTCCGAGGAAGTGGAAGCTTTCCGCCGCACGCTGGTCCCGCAGCCGCTGCGGCTGACGCTCACCCGGGAGGACCCGCCGTTCTCCGGCCCGGCAGCGGGCATCGCGGCGGGGATCCAGGCGCTGTTACGGGACGACGACGGCGGTGCCTCCGTCCAAGCGCTGTCAGGGGACGACGACGGCGGGGGCTCCGCGCGGGCGCGGGACGACGACGGCGGTGCTTCCGTGCGGGCGCCGTTCACGCTGCTCTTCGCCTGCGACATGCCGATGCTGGCCGGGCTGCCGGAATTGCTGCTGCGCCACGCCGTCGGCCGGCCGGAGGCCAGGCTCTGGATTCCGGTCGACGCCGACGGCAAACAGCAGCCGCTGGCTTGCTGCGCGCACAGCGCGGCGCTGGAGGACGCGGTGCGGAACGCCGGGGGTGCGGCCGGGTTGGCCGGCCAGCCGGTCAGGCGGCTGCTCGGCGGGCTGCCCGCCGCCGAGATCACGCTCGAGGGCCCGTCAGGGGGCCACACCTCCGACGTCGACACGTGGCAGGACGCGGGCCGCTTTGGCATTGTTCGGCCCGCGCCGTAGCCTGAAACAAACGTTGTACTTGCCCGCACCGGGCGGATCGGAGGCCATTGTGTCCGGAGCGGCCGAAAAGCTCTCCCCCTTCGTCAGCGAACTGCTCCAGGCGCTGGAAATCGAAGACACGCCCGTTGATATCGACGCCGTGCTGGGGCTCGCCGGCGTCGCGGCGCACAGCGTGATCCGCCCGGCGGCGCCGCTGACCACCTTCGTGGTGGGCTACGCGGCCGGCCTGGCCGCCGCCACCGGACAGGCAACACCCGAGGTGGCCATGCGCGCCGCCTCCCGCGTGGCCGACGAAGTGGCGCGCCGACACGGCGCAGTGCAGGAGTGAGTGGCTCCGGACTGCGCTGGGACGACGCCCGCAGAGCCGCCTACGCCGCGGGCCGGGAGGCGGGACGGCCCGATCCCGCAAACGTAGAGCTGGCCGCCTGTGCCGGCCGCACGCTGGCCCGCGACCTGACGGCGCTGGTGCCGGTCCCGCACTACGCTTCCTCCGCCATGGACGGCTGGGCGGTCGCCGGCCCGGGGCCGTGGCAGTTGGTGCCGGCCGGCAGCGCCCTGCGGCCCGGGCTGGCCGCCCCGGTCGTCACCGGCGGGCTGATCCCCGACGGCACGGACAGCGTGCTGCGCAGCGAATGCGGCACCGCGGCGACTGGCCGGCTGCAGCTGTGCGCGGGTACCGACGCGCGGGAACTGGCCCCCGGGCGGCACATCCGCCCGGCCGGCGAGGAGACCGCCGCCGGCGCCGTCGTGGTCTCCGCCGGCACCGTGCTGACCCCGGCGCATCTGGCCGTCGCGGCGGTGTGCGGCCACGACGCGCTCCCCGTTGCCCCCGTGCCGCAGGTAGCCCTGCTGCTCACCGGCGACGAGGTGGTTACCTCGGGCATTCCCGCTCCCGGGCGGGTCCGGGACATGTTCGGGCCCACGCTGCCGGCCATCATCGCCCGGCTCGGCGGCCAGGTGATGGACAGCCGGCGGCTGCCCGACGACTTCGCGGCCACCGCGGAAGCCATCGCCGGCTGCGGCGGCGACGTCGTGGTCACCACCGGCGGAACGGGCCACTCCTCGGCTGATCATCTGCGCCGGGTGCTGGACGCGGACGCGGCCACGATCCTGATTCCGTCCGTCCGGATGCGTCCGGGGCATCCGGCGCTGCTGGCCCGGCTGGCCGACGGGCGGCTGCTGGTGGGCCTGCCGGGCAATCCGCTGGCCGCCATGATGGCGCTGCTGACCCTGGCGGCTCCGCTGCTGGCCGGGATGACCGGCCGGCCGCTGGCCCCGCTGCCCACCGTGCCCGCCGGAACAGCCATGCCACCGCTGCACGACCAGGACCGGCTGGTGCCCTACGGTCGGTCGCCGGATGGCGGTGCCGTCCCCGCGGACCGCATCGGCTCGGCGATGATGAGGGGACTGGCGGCCGCCGACGGGGTGATGGTGGTGCCGGCCGCCGGCGCCGAACCCGGCGAGCAGTTGCCGGCCCTCGAGCTGCCCTGGTAAACGGCGCTCCCAGCCCGCAGCCGGCCCCGCCGCTGCGCCCGCCGCGCGCAGCCGCGTGGCTGCCTTACCCTTGTTACAGGCAGTAGAGGAGAACTTCATGGGCCGCTTAACGCAGCGCCGCAAGGTGCTCAAACTCAGTCTCGATGCGCCGCCGCGCCGCCGCGAGGACGTGATGGCGGTGGAAGAGCCGCTGGAGATCCGGCTGGCCGGCCGCGCGTTCTCCATCACCATGCGCACCCCGGGCGACGACTTCGACCTGGTGGCCGGCTTCCTGGTCTCCGAGGGCGTCATCTGGTCGCCCGAACACCTCGTCTCGATGCGCTTCTGTGCCGGCGAGGACGAGGACGGGCGGCAGACCTTCAACGTGGTGGAGGCCCAGTTGGCGCCGGGGGTGGCGCTGCCGGATCCGCGGCTTGACCGGCAGGTGGTCACCAGCAGCGCGTGCGGCATCTGCGGCACCGCCTCGATCGACGCCGTGACGAAGCGCTCGCGCTTCCCGCTGCACCATGACGACGGCGGAGCCTCCCCGGGCGCGGACGGCACCGGTGCCGGCGGCGAAGTGCCGCTGGACATCCTGCTGCAGTTGCCGGACCGGCTGCGCGAACGGCAGCAGGTGTTCGAGCGCACCGGCGGCGTCCACGCCGCCGGGCTGTTCAGCGTCGCGGGCGAACTGCTCTGCCTGCGCGAAGACGTGGGCCGGCACAACGCGGTGGACAAGGTGGTGGGTTGGGCGCTGCGCGAGGGGCGGCTGCCGCTGCGCAACACGGTGCTGCAGGTCTCCGGGCGCGCCTCGTTCGAATTGGTCCAGAAGGCCTATCTCGCGGGGATCCCCGTCCTGTCGGCCGTGAGCGCGCCGTCCTCGCTCGCCGTCGAGCTGGCGGAAAAGGTGGGACTGACACTGGCCGGCTTCAGCCGCGGCCGCAGCATTAACGTGTACGCCCACCCGGGGCGGGTGGCCGCCGCCGTCGGGAATTTCGTGTGAGACGCGCCGGGTGAGTCGGGGAACCGGTGTGAGCCGGGATACATTAGGGGCATGACTCGTCCGGCACCCGTGAATGACATTGATGAAAGCACCCTGAAGGTCAAGGAACCGAAGAAGGTCGCCGCCGGTATTCCGGCGGTGAAGGTTGCGTTGGAGCGCGGCATCGAACAGGCCGGCGTCTCCCGCACCGCCCGGTCGCTGCTGCGGATCAACCAGCGCGGCGGTTTCGACTGCCCGGGGTGCGCCTGGCCCGAATCCATCACCGGTCCGCGCAAGCCGGCCGAGTTCTGCGAAAACGGCGCCAAGGCCGTGGCGGAGGAGAACACGAAGCGCACCGTCACGCCCGAGTTCTGGGCGCGCCACTCCATCGAAGAGCTCTCCACGAAGACCGAATACTGGCTGGGCCAGCAAGGCCGGATAACCGAGCCGGTCATCATCCGCGAGGGGGAGACGCACTATTCGCCGATCTCGTGGGCGGACGCGTTCAGCCTGATTGGCGAACGCATCAGGGCCACGACGCCGGACCGCTGCGTGTTCTACACCTCGGGCCGGACCGCCAACGAGACCGCGTTCATGTACCAGCTGTTCGCACGCTCGCTGGGCACCAACAACCTGCCGGACTGCTCCAACATGTGCCACGAGTCCTCCGGCAGCGCCCTGAACCCGACCATCGGCATCGGCAAGGGCACCGTGTCGCTGGAGGACATCCACCACTCCGAGCTGATCTTCGTGGTGGGCCAGAACCCCGGGACCAACCACCCGCGCATGCTCTCCGCGCTCAAGGAGTGCAAGGACAACGGCGGCACCATCGTGGCGGTGAACCCGCTGCCCGAAACCGGGCTGATGGCGTTCAAGGACCCGCAGTCGGTGGACGGGCTGCTGCGCGGCGGCACCGCGCTGGCCGACGAATTCCTGCAGATCAAGGTGGGCGGGGACCTCGCCCTCTTCCAGGCGCTGGGACACCTGCTGCTCGAAGAGGAAGGCCGCGCCCCGGGCACCGTCGTGGACAAGGCGTTCATCGACGCGAACACCGAAGGCTTCGAGGAGTACGTCGAAGCCCGCCGGCACGTCGACTGGACCGAAACCGAGAAGGCCACCGGGCTGTCGCGGCTGGAGATCGCCAAGGTCGCCGGGCTGCTGGCCAAGTCCAAGGCCACCATCATCTGCTGGGCGCTGGGCCTGACCCAGCAGCCGCACTCGGTCGATACCCTGCGCGAAATCGTGAACCTGCTGCTGCTCCAGGGCAACTTCGGCAAGCCCGGCGCCGGTGCCTGCCCGGTCCGCGGCCACTCCAACGTCCAGGGCGACCGCACCATGGGCATCTGGGAGAAGCCCAAGGAGTGGCTGCTGGCGGCGCTGGACAAGGAGTTCGGCATCACCTCGCCGCGCGAGCACGGCGTCGATTCCACCGAGGCGATCGACCGCTTCCACGAGGACAAGGTCGACGTCTTCGTCTCCATGGGCGGCAACTTCGCGCTGGCGAACTCCGAGACCGAGCTGCTCGAGAGCGGGATGAAGAAGGCCGGCCTGACCGTGCATGTCTCCACCAAACCCAACCGCTCCCACGTGGTGCACGGGAAGACGTCGCTGATCCTGCCGACGCTGGGCCGTACCGACCGGGACGACAAGCACCCGAAGGGCGCGCAGTTCCTCTCGGTGGAAGACTCCATGTCCGTCGTCCGGTCCACGCAGGGCCGGCTGGAGCCGGTCAGCGAGCACCTGCTGGCCGAACCGGTGATCATCGCGCGGATGGCCCAGGCCACCTTCGGTGACGACCACCCAGTGGACTGGCGGGCGATGGCCGAGGACTACGACGTGATCCGCGACCGCATCTCCCGCGTGCTGCCGGGGTTCGAGGACTTCAACACGCGGATCCGGAACAAGAGCGGCTTTGTGCTGCCGAACCCGCCGCGCGACACGCGCTCCTTCGCCACCGACATCGGCAAGGCGCGGTTCACGGTCAGCCCGCTGGAGTACCTGGAGGCGCCCGAGGGACACCTGATCCTGCAGACCATCCGCAGCCACGACCAGTACAACACCACGTTCTACGGCCTGGACGACCGCTACCGGGGCATCTCCAACGGGCGGCGGGTCATCCTGGTGCACCCCGACGACCTGGCCGAACTGGGCTTCGCCGACCGCGACCTGGTGGACGTGATCAGCACGTTCAAGGGCACCGAGCGCCGCGCGGACGAGTTCCGCCTGGTGTCCTACCCGACGGCGCGGGGCTGTGCGGCAGCCTACTTCCCGGAAGCCAACGCGCTGGTCCACCGGGACCTGGTGGCCCGGGAGTCCAACACGCCGGGTTTCAAGGCGATGACGGTCCGCTTCGTCCCGCACGAGGAGAAGCAGCTGAGCTGACGCCGGGCGTGGCCGGGCGGGCCGGGGGCGGCGCCGGTCCTGCACCCGTCAAGCCGGCGGCTTTGCCTGCCCGCCCGCAATTCCGGACAGCTTCCGGCCGCATGGCCGCGGGCAGGAACACCAGGGCGTGCGGATTGGTTCTAGGGTGGCAGTAGCACCATCAGCCGTTAGGAGCCATCATGTCCATGGAAGGGGCAGCCTGGAGTTCGCTGTACCGGCTCTCGCACTCGAAGGAACAGAAGTCCTTCTCGCGGGAGACAGTCCGCCGGACCTTTGCGTTCGCCGCGCCCTACAAGGGCAAGATTGCTGTCTTTGTGCTGCTCTCCGTCGTGACCGCCACGCTGGCCGTCGCCACGCCGGTTCTCGCCGGCCGGGTGGTGGACGCGATCGTGGCCAAAACCGGCGTCGAGGTAGTGATCTGGCTCGCCGTCGTCATCGCCCTGGTGGCCATCGCCGACGCCGGGCTCAGCATGGTGACCCGGTGGATTTCCTCCGGGCTGGGCGAGGACATCATCCTGGACCTGCGCACCGCCGTGTTCGACCACGTCCAGAAGATGCCGATCGCCTTCTTCATGCGCACCCGCACCGGCGCGCTGGTCAGCCGGCTGAACAACGACGTCATCGGGGCGCAGCGGGCCTTTGCCGGAACGCTTTCCGGCGTGGTGAGCAACCTCGTGGCGCTGATCCTCACGCTGGTCGTCATGCTGAACACCTCCTGGCAGGTGACCCTGCTGGCGCTCCTGTTGCTGCCGGTGTTCCTGCTGCCGGCCCGCCGGATGGGCAGCCGGCTCGCCGAACTGCGCCGGGAGACCGCCGACCACAACGCCGCCATGAGCACGCAGATGACCGAACGGTTCTCCGCGCCCGGGGCCACGCTGGTCAAGCTGTTCGGCCGGCCCGCCGACGAATCCCGCGAGTTCAAGCTCCGGGCCCAGCGGGTGCGCGACATCGGCATCAAGACCGCGGTGATGCAGTGGGTGTTCGTCACGGCGCTCACCCTGGTGTCCGCGCTGGCCCTGGCCCTGGTCTACGGGCTCGGCGGTTTCTACGCCATCATCGGCCAGCTGGATCCGGGCGAGGTGGTGACGCTGGCTCTCCTGCTCACCCGCCTGTACGCGCCGCTGACGGCCCTGGCGAACGCCCGGGTGGAGATCTCCAGCGCGCTGGTCAGCTTCGAGCGCGTCTTCGAGGTGCTGGACCTGAAGCCCCTGATTACCGAAAAGGACGACGCCGCTGCCGTGCCGCCGGGCCCGGTGTCCGTCGAGTTCAAGGACGTGCGGTTCGCCTACCCGTCCGCCGACAAGGTGTCGCTGGCCTCGCTGGAGGAGGTCGCGACCCTCGACGCCCGCGGCGGCGAGGAGGTGCTGCACGGGATCAGCTTTCGGGTGGAGCCGGGCCAGACGGCGGCGCTGGTGGGCTCCTCGGGGGCCGGAAAGTCCACCATGGCCCAGTTGTTGGCCCGCCTGTACGACGTGGACTCCGGTTCTGTCGAGCTATCCGGCACCGATGTCCGTGACCTGAGCTTCGAGGCGCTGCGCGGA
The DNA here is from genome assembly GCF_059091865.1 of Arthrobacter sp. B0316-1-20. Classification (NCBI taxonomy): domain Bacteria; kingdom Bacillati; phylum Actinomycetota; class Actinomycetes; order Micrococcales; family Micrococcaceae; genus Arthrobacter; species Arthrobacter sp. B0316-1-20. The sequence goes on from NZ_JBNHHC010000001.1 coordinate 61,433, forward strand.
ACCATCGGCATGGTGACCCAGGACGGGCACCTGTTCCACGAGACCATCCGCTCCAACCTGTTGCTGGCCCGGCCGGAGGCCAGCGACGACGAGATTTGGGACGTGCTGCGCCGCGCCCGGCTGCAGGACCTGATCCGTTCCCTGCCGGACGGCCTGGACACCATGGTGGGGGAGCGCGGCTACCGCCTCTCCGGCGGCGAACGGCAGCGGATGACCATCGCCCGGCTGCTGCTGGGCCATCCGCGGGTGGTGATCCTGGACGAGGCGACGGCGGCCTTGGACTCCACCAACGAAGCCGCCGTGCAGGCCGCGCTCAGCGAGGCACTCGAGGGTCGCACCGCCGTCGTCATTGCCCACCGGCTGTCCACCGTGCGCTCCGCCGACCGGATCCTGGTCATTGAGGGCGGCCGGATTGCGGAGCAGGGCACGCACGCTGAACTGCTGGCCTTGGAGGGCCGCTACGCCGAGCTGTACCGGACCCAGTTCCTCAGCGATACCCGGGTGGCCGGTTTAGCCTGAGTGCGGCGGACCGGCCCGCGCCCAGAGGGTGGCCGCGTGGCGGGTGTGGTCCGCCCGCTCAATGACTAGAGTTGCTCTGGTCCCACACGTCGAAGAAGTGGAAAGCGGGTGCAATGCAGCGCGGAACCAACCTGGGCCGCCTGGGCGGCTACAACCAGGCCGTGATCCTTAACGCCATCCGACGTGCCCGCGGGGGAATCGCCCGGGTGGAACTGGTGGAGAGCACCGGGCTGTCCCCGCAGACCATCTCCAACGTGGTGCGCCGGCTGGTGGACGAGGGCCTGGTGCGCGAGGACCGCAAGACGGTCAGCGGGCCCGGCAAACCGCGCACGGTCCTGCAGCTGGAACTTTCCAGCCGGCTCGCCATCGGCATCCACCTCGACCCCGTGGTCATGACCCTGGTCATGCTGAACCTCGACGGCGAGGTGGTTGCGCGTGCCCGGCACGATGTTCCCGCCGCCGGGCAGCCGGACGGGATGGCCGCCGCGATGGCCGCGGCCACGGAGGCGCTCATCGCCGCTTCCGGAATCGAACGCCACCGCATCCTGGGCATCGGGCTGGCCGCGCCCGGGCCGATCGACGCGGTCGAAGGGATGGTGGTGGATCCGCCGATGATGCGCGAGTGGACTTCGGTGCCGCTGCGCGAACCCCTGCGCGACCTGACGGGCCTGCCGGTGCTGATGGACAAGGACACGACGGCCGCGGCGGTGGCGGAACTGTGGGCCAGCGGACGGCGGGAGCCCGAGAACTTCGTGTTCGTTTACCTGGGCACGGGCCTGGGCGCCGGCATCGTGCTCGACGGACAAGTGCTGCGCGGCGCCTCCAGCAATATCGGGGAGATCGGCCATTTTCCGGTGGAGGCGGAGGTCCCGCTGTGTGACTGCGGGAAACGCACCTGCGTGGGCATGGCGCTGAACTTCGGCACCCTGTTCCGGCAGGCCGTGGAGGCCGGCATCTTCCCGGCCGGCGCCGAGCTGGGGGACCGCCATCAGGCCACCGAAAGGATCGTCACGCTCTGCCGCATGGCCAGCGAGGGAGAGCCGGCGGCCGCGGCGATCATCGGCCGGGCCGCCGGGTTGCTGGGCGGAACCGTGGGGCAGGTGGCCAACATCCTGGACGTGGACCGGGTCATCTTTGGCGGCCCGCTGTGGGACGGCTTGGACGAGCTCGCGCTGCCCATCCTGCGGGAGGAAATCAACAAACGGTTTGTGTCGCGGGCGATCCACGAGGTTGACGTGGTGTCGTCCCCGCTGGGCTTCGAGGTGGGGGCCATCGGCGGCGCCTGCTTGGTGCTGGATGACGCGCTCTCGCCCAAGGCCAGCGGGCTGATCCTGGGCGGCTAGCCGGGACGCGGGCAGGAGCGCGGTTCACACAGCGACGTCGGCGTCATCGGACCGGGCCGCCGCCCTGACTGGTTCAGGAGTTGCTTTATTAAATCCAATCGATTTAGATATATGGTGACGGCAGTGCCTGGAGTGCTCACGCTTTGGGAAAATGAACGGTCCCTTCAGCGGCTCACGTGCTTCAGGGGAACGGCTCGGCCGTCGGCCAACAGGCGGCGGGAAGATACTGCTGGCTCCGGCGAACGGGAAGAACCGGAACCAGCGGTCCCAGCTGACGGGAATTCCTAGCCGCTTTGGTGGAAGGCACTACAGCCGGCTACCGTCTGTGCTTCCGTGGGGGGTTGCACAGGCGGCGGTCGGCTGCCCTGGTTAACGGGCCGGGCGCGGCCCAGCATTTCGCCGGCAGGGCCGGCGGTGAAGTGCCCCCGGGCAGATTCGAACTGCCGACACCCGCTTTAGGAGAGCGGTGCTCTATCCCCTGAGCTACGGGGGCAACGCCAAAAGCTTAGCTTAAACGGCGCCGCCCGCCGGTGCGGCGGCCGGGCCTCCGGCAGGCCGGGGTTTACGGGTGAAAACCGCGACGACGGCGGCGACCAGGCTCAGCCCGAACAGGACGGACTTGGCGACGGTGAGGAAGCTCGCCAGTGACGCGTCGCCGACCGGGTCCGTGGCCAGCATGGCGTCGACGGCGAGATTTTCCCCCAGATCCGCTGCCACGTAAAGCACGACGACGGACCAGGCGAGCCAGCGCCAGCCGGGGCGGCGGATCTGCTGCCCCAGGAGGATCAGCCACGTGAAGCCGAACAGCAGCGGGAAGAGGGTGTCGGCTGTCTTGTGCCAGTAGTTGTATTGCCCGGCACCGTCTTCGCCGAACGCGGTGCGCACCTGCTGGACGTACTCGGTGGAGTATCCGCCGATGAGCGTGTCCGGCATGGCCAGCCCCCCGGTCAGCTGGGAGAACTGCGGCATCACCAGCAGGAACGAGTAGCCGAACAGAAAGGCCGAGGCCGCGGCCCCGGCGATAACGATCAGGTTCGCGTTGCCGGCAGCGCGCTGGGGCGACCGGGTGCTGCCGGGAACGGCAGGCCTCGCGGCGGCGCTGCTGCCGGGAACGGCAGGCCTCGCGGCGGCGCTGCTGCCGGGGGCTGGGGCCGCCGCCGCACCGTGTTTCTTCGCGCGCTGTGCTGGGGTTTTGGACATACAACCATTATGCCGGGGCGCTCTGCGTCGGCCGTTGGCGGAAGTCGCCGCCGGCGTCCCGCAGTGTCGGTGGTGGCTAATAGACTTAGGGAACCATGGATTTCCTCACCGACCCGGCGTTTGACCCGCATGTTGCCTCTCCGCCCGCTCCGCATTTGCCCGGCGCCGAAGAGCTGCTCTCGGGGCTGAACCCGCAGCAGGAAGAGGCGGTCAAGCATGCCGGCTCCCCGCTGCTGATCGTCGCCGGCGCCGGATCCGGCAAGACCCGGGTGCTCAGCCACCGCATCGCGTACCTGCTCGCCACCCGCCGCGCACGGCCGGGAGAGATCCTCGCCATCACCTTCACGAACAAGGCCGCCGCGGAGATGCGGGAGCGGATCGAGTCGCTGGTGGGGGACTCGGCCAAGCGGATGTGGATTTCCACGTTCCACTCATCCTGCGTGAAGATCTTGCGCCGCGAAGCCAAGCACGTGGGGTTGAACTCCAATTTCTCCATCTACGACTCGGCGGACACGCTGCGGATGGTCAGCCAGGTGGCCAAGGGGCTGGACCTGGACCCGAAGCGCTTCCCGCCCAAGTCCATCCAGCACAAGATCTCGGCGCTGAAGAATGAACTGATCGACGACGAGTCCTTCGCCTCCACCGCCAACTATTCGGACCCGTTCGAGCAGGCGGTGGCCTCGGTCTACACCGGGTACACCCAGCGGATGCGCCAGGCCAACGCCATGGACTTCGACGACCTGATCGCGCAGGTTGTCTTCATTTTCCAGGCGTTCCCGGCGATTGCGGACTCTTACCGCCGGCGGTTCCGCCACGTGCTGGTGGACGAATACCAGGACACCAACCATGCCCAGTACCGGCTGGTGCGCGAGCTGACCCGGGAGTCCGAGGACGGGTCGGTTCCCGCCGGCGAACTAACCGTGGTGGGCGACTCGGACCAGTCCATCTACGCCTTCCGCGGGGCCGACGTGCGCAACATCGTCGATTTCGAGAAGGACTACGCCAGCGCGCGCACCATCCTGCTGGAACAGAACTACCGGTCGACCCAGACCATCCTCACCGCGGCCAACTCGGTGATCTCCCGGAATCCGGACCGCCCGGCCAAGCGGCTCTGGACCGCCGAGGGCGACGGCGAGAAGATCATCGGCTACGTGGGCGAGAACGAGCACGACGAGGCCCGCTTCATCACCGGGGAGATCGACCGGCTGCAGGACTCCGAGGGCATCCGCCCCGGCGACATCGCCATTTTCTACCGGACCAACGCCCAGTCCCGTTCCATCGAGGACTTGCTGGTCCGGGTGGGGCTGCCCTACAAGGTAGTCGGCGGCACCCGCTTCTACGAGCGCAAGGAAATCAAGGACGCGCTGGCCTACCTGCGGGTCCTGGCCAACCCGGACGACGTCGTCAACCTGCGCCGCATCCTCAACGAACCGAAGCGCGGGATCGGCGACCGGGCCGAGTACGCCGTCGCGGCGTTGGCGGAACGGGACCGGATCTCGTTCATGGAGGCGCTGCGCCGGGCGGAGGAGGCACCCGGCATGGCCACCCGGTCGGTGAACGCGGTCGCCGGCTTCGTGAAGCTCATCGATGACCTGGCCGAGGTGGCCGCCGGGTCCGGTGCGGCAGCCGCGCTGGAGGCCGTGCTGGAGCAGACCGGCTACCTGGCGATGCTGCGCCAGAGCAACGACCCGCAGGACGAATCCCGCGTGGAAAACCTGGCCGAACTCGTGGCCGTGGTGCGTGAGTACGAACGGGACAACCCGGATGGGTCGCTGTCCGAGTTCCTGGAACAGGTGGCGCTGGTGGCCGACGCGGACCAGGTGCCCGACGCCCCGGACAGCGAGGCGGCGCGGCTGGCCCAGGACCAGGGCGTGGTGACGCTGATGACGCTGCATACCGCCAAGGGACTAGAGTTTCCGGTGGTCTTCCTCACCGGCATGGAACACGGAATCTTCCCGCACCAGCGCTCCATGACCGACCCGACGGAGCTGGCCGAAGAGCGCCGGTTGGCCTACGTGGGCCTGACCCGCGCCCGCCAGCGGCTGTACCTGACCCGGTCCGAGTCCCGCAGCATGTGGGGCCAGAGCCAGTTCAACCCGGCCAGCCAGTTCATCGAAGAGGTCCCGGCCGAACTCATCGACTGGAAACGCGAAGGCACGGCCCGCCCGACCTTTGCTTCCGCGGGCAGCTTCGGGTCCAGCCGCTACTCGGGATCGCACTGGGGTGCCGGGACCTCGGGCAGCCAGGACATCAGCAACATGCGGGGATCGGCGCCGTCGATCACCAGCGCCAAGACCCGGGCCGGACGGGTGCAGCCGCAGAAGGAAGTCATCGCGCTGTCCATCGGCGACAAGGTCAACCACGCGAGCTTCGGCAACGGGACCGTCCTGGGCCTCGAAGGAGCCGGCGACAAGACGGTGGCCAAGGTCAAATTCGACGCCGGCGAGAAGCGGCTGCTGCTGCGCTATGCGCCGCTGACCAAGATGGGCTGACCCCGCTGGGAGATGCGCCACGTTTGCGGCGGCGCATTTGGCAGCGGCATGACGGGGCGCTTACCGTTCTTATCCATGGACCACGTGGACATCAGGACTTTGGAACGGCTGGCAACCCCCGATTTTTGGCTTGACAAGCCGCTGCGCGTTTCGCTGATCCTGCTGGGTGGATTCCTGCTGAACATTGTGCTGCGGATGGTGATCAAACGCGTCACCGGAAAGATCGCCGACGGCGAGACCGCCAAGCTGGACAAATTCGACCCGGCAGCGCCCAAGAACACGAAGGACCCGCGCTACTGGCTGATTCAGGACTCGCCGATCGCCGCGGTTCGCCGGGCCCAGCGCTCGAAGACGATCGGATCGGTGCTGCGTTCGATCACCACCATCGTGCTGGCCAGCGTCACCGCGTTGATGGTGCTCACGGAGCTGGAATTCAATCTTGGCCCGGTACTGGCCAGTGCCGGTATTGCCGGCGTCGCCATTGGTTTTGGCGCCCAGACCCTGGTCAAGGACTACCTGTCCGGGCTGTTCATGGTGGCCGAAGACCAGTACGGCATCGGTGACGTGGTCGACTTGGGCGAGGCCTCCGGGACCGTGGAGTCGGTCGGTCTGCGGGTCACGCAGGTGCGCGCCGTGGACGGCACGCTGTGGCACGTTCGCAACGGGGAGATCCTGCGGGTGGGTAACTCCTCGCAGGGCTGGGCGCGGGCGGTGCTGGACATCCCGGTGCCGTACGACTCCGATGTGGAGAAGGTCTCCGAGTTGATCCTCAAGACCGCCATGGAGCTGCGCATGGACGAGGACAACCGCAGGCTGATTTTGGACGATCCGGAGGTCTGGGGTGTGGAGGCACTGACCGGCGAATCCGTGGTGATCCGTTTGGCCATCCGCACGAAGCCGTTGGAACAGTGGGCAATCGCGCGCAAGATGCGGGCCCGCCTCAAGGAAGCGTTGGCCGAGGAAGGCCTGCGCATTCCGCTGCTGAACCAGACCGTGATCAGGGGCAGTGCACCGGCAGCGGCCGCAGCGCAGGGCGGGGGAACCACCGCGCAGGACGGGGACGCTGCCGCGCAGGGCGGGGGAAGCACCGCGCAGGGCGGGGCCGCCGCCCAAGGCGGGAACACCGCCGTCGTGGATCAGACGGGAGCCGGCGGCAAGAATTAGGTTCACGGCGCCGATACCTCAAAGCCGGACACTTCTACAAGTCGTAGAAGTGTGCCCTTGGCCACTAAAGCGGTACTCTGGGACCGGCGCCCGAGGCCAAAGGGGCTAGAGTTCCCCATGGAGCACTGCAGGCATCCGCTCACCGTCCGTGGTCACCGCCACGGCCACCGCGGACGCCGCTCCGAGTCAGAAACGACTTCGACGTAGAAGGACACAACCCGTGGACCTGTATGAATACCAGGCGCGCGATCTCTTCGAGGCACACGGAGTACCCGTGCTGGCTGGAATCGTTGCGTACACCCCAGAAGAAGCCAAGGCAGCTGCTGAGAAAATTGGCGGCGTAGTTGTCGTCAAGGCTCAGGTGAAGGTCGGAGGCCGCGGCAAGGCCGGTGGCGTCAAGGTCGCCAAGACCCCGGACGAGGCATTCGAATACGCCTCCAACATCCTCGGCATGGACATCAAGGGCCACACGGTCAAGAAGGTCATGATCGCGCAGGGCGCCGACATCGCCGAGGAGTACTACTTCTCCGTGCTGCTGGACCGCGCCAACCGCAACTACCTGGCCATGTGCTCGGTGGAGGGCGGCATGGAGATCGAGCAGCTGGCCGTGGAGCGCCCGGACGCCCTGGCCAAGGTTGCCATCGACCCGGCAGTGGGCATCGACCAGGCCAAGGCCGACGAAATCGTTGCCGAGGCCGGCTTCGCCGAAGACCTTCGCCCCAAGGTCGCCGAGGTCATCGTCAAGCTCTGGGACGTGTTCATCAAGGAAGACGCCACCCTGGTGGAGGTCAACCCGCTGGTCAAGACCGGCGCCGGCGACATCGTCGCCCTGGACGGCAAGGTCTCGCTGGACGAGAACGCCTCCTTCCGTCAGCCCGGACACGAGGAGCTCGAGGACAAGGACGCCGCGGATCCGCTCGAGGCCAAGGCCAAGGAACTGGACCTGAACTACGTCAAGCTCGACGGACAGGTCGGCATCATCGGCAACGGCGCGGGCCTGGTCATGTCCACCCTGGATGTCGTCGCCTACGCCGGCGAGAAGCACGGCAACGTCAAGCCCGCCAACTTCCTGGACATCGGCGGCGGCGCCTCGGCCGAGGTCATGGCCGCCGGCCTGGACGTCATCCTTAACGACGAGCAGGTCAAGAGCGTGTTCGTGAACGTCTTCGGCGGCATCACCGCCTGCGACGCCGTGGCAAACGGCATCGTCAAGGCCCTGGAAATCCTGGGCGAGAAGGCCAGCAAGCCGCTGGTTGTCCGCCTCGACGGCAACAATGTCGACGAAGGCCGGCAGATCCTGCTCAACGCCAACCACCCGCTGGTCACCCTGGCCCTGACCATGGACCAGGGCGCCGACAAGGCCGCCGAGCTGGCCAACGCCTAAGGACCGAGGAACTAAAACATGTCTATCTTCATCAACAAGGACTCGAAGGTCATCGTCCAGGGCATCACCGGTGGCGAAGGCTCCAAGCACACGGCGCGCATGCTGCACGCCGGCACCAACATCGTTGGCGGCGTGAACGCGCGCAAGGCCGGCACCACCGTCACCCACGGCGAGAAGACCCTGCCGGTCTTCGGCACCGTCAAGGAAGCCGTCACCGAGACCGGCGCCGACGTCTCCATCGTCTTCGTCCCGCCGGCCTTCACCAAGGACGCCGTGGTCGAGGCCATCGAGGCCGAAATCGGCCTCGTCGTGGTGATCACCGAGGGCGTGCCGGTGCAGGACTCCGCCGAGTTCTGGGCGCTGGCACAGTCCAAGAAGGACTCCGACGGCAACCAGATCACCCGCATCATCGGCCCGAACTGCCCGGGCATCATCACGCCCGGCGAGTCGCTGGTGGGCATCACCCCGGCGAACATCACCGGCAAGGGCGGCGTGGGCCTGGTCTCCAAGTCCGGCACGCTGACCTACCAGATGATGTACGAACTGCGCGACCTCGGCTTCTCCACCGCCATCGGCATCGGCGGCGACCCGGTTATCGGCACCACCCACATCGACGCCCTGGCCGCGTTCGAGGCCGATCCGGAAACCAAGGCGATCGTGATGATCGGCGAAATCGGCGGCGACGCCGAGGAGCGCGCCGCCGAGTATATCAAGGCCAACGTCACCAAGCCGGTCGTCGGCTACGTGGCCGGCTTCACCGCGCCCGAGGGCAAGACCATGGGCCACGCCGGCGCCATCGTCTCCGGCTCCTCCGGCACGGCCCAGGCCAAGAAGGAGGCCCTCGAGGCCGCGGGCGTGAAGGTCGGCAAGACTCCGTCCGAGACCGCGCACCTGCTGCGCGAGGTCTACCCGGACCACGAGGCACCGTCCAGCCTCTAGGCCCTCCGCCTACGGCATCGAGGCCCGCCACCTGCACAAGGTGGCGGGCTTCGCCCGTTCCCGGCCGCCGCCGCGACGCGGTTAGGCTGGAAAGCACCACCACTGCACAGGAGGCTTCATGCGCGCTGCCATCATCCACGGACCGGGCGACATCCGGGTCGAGGAACGACCCGACCCGGAAATCCTTGCCCCCACCGACGCGATCGTGCGCGTGAGCGCCACCTGCGTCTGCGGCTCCGATCTGTGGCCCTACCGCGGCATCCGCGAGCCGGGCAGGCCGCATCCCATCGGCCACGAACTCATCGGCGTGGTCGAGGCCACCGGCGACGCCGTGCAGGCGCTGTCCGCCGGCGACTTCGTCATTGCCCCGTGGGCCATCAGCTGCGGCGCGTGTCCGCCCTGCCGCAACGGCGTGCAAACCTCCTGCGAACGCCGGGCCAGCTGGGGAGGCCGGGACGAGCACGGCCTGCCGGTCGACGGCGGGCAGGGCGAAGCGGTGCGGGTGCCCCACGCCGACGCCACTCTGGTTGCGGTGCCCGGCGTGACCGAACCGGGAGAGGAACTGGCGAAGAGCCTGCTCACGCTCTCCGACGTGATGGGGACCGGACACCACGCGGCCATCAGCGCCAAGGTCGGCCCGGGGCGCACCGTCGTCGTCGTGGGGGACGGCGCCGTCGGGCTGTGCGGAGTGCTGGCAGCCCGGCGGCTGGGCGCCGAGCGGATCATCGCGATGTCCCGCTACGACGACCGGGCGGCACTGGCGCGCGAATTCGGGGCAACCGACGTGGTGGCGGAACGCGGGAAGGCCGCCGCCGAAAAGGTCAAGGAGCTGCTCGGCGGCGTGCTGGCCGACTCCGTGCTCGAGTGCGTGGGCACGGCGGAGTCGATGGACCAGGCGTTGCGCTGCACCAGGCCCGGCGGTTCCGTCGGTTTCGTGGGGGTCCCCGCCGGCGGCGCCGAACTGCCCATCGGCGTGCTGTTCTCGAAGAATATTGCCGTAGCCGGCGGCGCCGCGCCCACCCGCCAATACCTTCCCGAACTCCTCGAGGACGTCTCGTCCGGGAAGATCAACCCCGGCAAGGTGTTCGACGCGGTCATGCCCCTCGACGACGCCGCGGAAGCCTACCGGGCCATGGACGAACGCCGCGCGATCAAGGTGATGCTGCGGCCCTAACCGCGGCCGGGCTTCCCGCCAGCGCGGGCCTAGCCGCGCAGGCGTTCCATGCCGGGGTCGAGCAGCGGCTCGGCGGCGACGGTGGCCGGGATGCGGCGGCCGAAGTATTCGATCTCGACGCCGTCTCCCTCCCCGATGTCCGCAGGGAGCCACGCGTACGCCACCGGCCGTCCCACCGTGTAGCCGAAGGCCGCGCTGGTCACGTAGCCGGACGGGACGTCGTCCACATACACGGGCTCCTTGCCCAGCACGACCGAGCGGCCGTCGTCGATGGTCAGGCAGCGCAGCCGGCGGGCCGCCGCGCCCGCGGCGGCCAGTGCGGCATCGCCGACGAATTCGCCCTTGTCCGCCTTGACCGCGAACCCGAGGCCCGCCTCCTCCGGCGTGTGCTCGGTGGTCATGTCGGTGCCCCAGAGCCGGTAGCCCTTTTCCAGCCGCAGGCTGTTGAACGCGGCCCGGCCGGCGGCGACGATCCCGTACTCCTGCCCGGCGTCGAACAGCGCGTCCCAGAGCCTGAGCCCCTGGTCGGCCGTGGTGTACAGCTCCCAGCCCAGCTCGCCCACATAGGAGAGCCGCATCGCGGTGACGGAGAGGCCGGCAATGCGCACCCGGGCCGTGCGGAAGTACTTGAGCGAGTCGTTGCTGAAGTCGTCGCTGCTGACCTTGGCCATCACGCCGCGCGCAAAGGGCCCCCAGAGCCCGATGCAGCAGGTGCCGGCGGTGATGTCCTCGACCCGGACCCACTGGGCCGGGTCGGCCTGCGATTGCGCGGCCGCCTCGCCGCGCAGGTACTCGTAGTCGGCGTTGTTGTTGATTCCGGCCTGGAACCGCTCCGGCGCCAGCCGGGCCACCGTGATGTCGCTGCGGATGCCGCCACCCGAATCCAGCAACAGGCAGTAAGTCACCGCCCCGGGTTTCTTGTTGAGCTGCCCGGTGCCCAGCCGCTGCAGCAGGGCCAGGGCGCCCGGCCCGGACACCTCCACCCGCTTCAGCGGCGTCATGTCGTACATGGCGACGGCGGTGCGCGTCTTCCACGCTTCGGCCGCGGTGATGGGGGAGTGGTAGCGGGCGGCCCAGGCCTCGCGCTCCGGTTCCCGCCAGTCCTGCGGCAGCGCCGCCAGCAGGGCCGCGTTGGCCTCGTACCAGTGCGGGCGCTCCCAGCCGCCGGATTCCAGGAAGACCGCGCCGAGCTCTTGCTGGCGGCCGAAGAAGGGGCTGGTGCGCAGGTTCCGCGGGGATTCGCGCGGTTGCAGCGGGTGCAGCACGTCGTAGATCTCCACGAAGTTCTGCTGCGACGTCTCGCTGATGTATTCCGGGGCCAGCTGCACGTCTTCGAACCGGCGCACATCGCCTTCGTGCAGGTCCGTCTGCGACCGCCCGTCCACCAGCAGCTCTGCAACCGCCTTGGCCACTCCCGCCGAATGGGTGACCCACACGGCTTCGGCCAGATAGAAGCCGGCGACGTCCGGCGACTCCCCGATCACCGGGGCGCCGTCGGGGGTGAAGGAAAAAACGCCGTTGAAGCCGTCGGTGATGCCCGCGCCGCGGAGGGCCGGCAGCAGCCGCTGGCTTTCCCGCCAGGACGGTTCGAAGTCCGCCGGCGTGAAGCCCAGTCGCGAGGGCATGCGGTCGTCGGAGACGTCCGCCGGCGCGATAGCCGGCAGCCCGTCCAGGTCCACCGGCATGGGCCGGTGCGCGTAGGAACCGATGCCCAGCCGGTCGCCGTGCTCGCGGAAGTACAGGTCCGCGTCCTGGTGACGCAGGATCGGCAACCGGGCGCCGTTGGGCAGTTCGTTCCGGCCGGCCAGCACCGGCAGCGCCGAGGTCTTGACGTACTGGTGCGCCAGCGGAAGCAGCGGCACCGTCATGCCGACCATGGCGCCGATCTTCGGCCCCCAGAACCCGGCACAGCAGACCACGACGTCGGCGGGCACCCTCCCGGTGTCGGTCTCCACCGCGGTGACCCGCCCGCCGTCGTGCTCAATGCCCGTCACGGTGGTGGAACCGCGGAACTCGACGCCGGCGGCGGAGGCGCGGGCGATCAGCAGCCGGACGGCGCGGGCCGCGAGGGCCAGCCCGTCGGAGGGAATGTGCAGGCCGCCCAGCACGTTGCCGGCCGGCAGCAGCGGATGGTGCTTTTCGCATTCATCCGGATCGATCAGCCGGGCCTCCACGCCCCAGGAGGCGGCGAAGCCGGCCCTGCGCTTGAGCTCTTCGAACCGCGCGGGCGTGGTGGCCACCTCCAGCCCGCCCACCTGGTTGAAGCAGGAGCTGCCGTCGGCCGTGAGCGAGCGCATCTTGCCCACGGTGTAACGGGCGAATTCGGTCATGGTCTTGGACGGATTGGTTTGGAACACCAGCCCGGGCGCGTGCGAACTCGACCCGCCGGCCAGATGCAGCGGGCCCTGCTCCAGGACGGTCACGTTCGTCCGGCCGCGGGCGGCCAGTTCGTCCGCGAGATTGGCTCCGACGATCCCTGCTCCGATGATGACGATGCGCGGGGAAGTGCTCATGCGGTAATGCTCCTTCAGGTAGCAGGGCGGGGCAAGAGATGCGGGGCCATGCGTTATAAATGTGGGGCCATGCGTTGTGGGGCGGTGAGTTTGGGGTTGGGCGGGCGGCCGGTTGCCCGGGCCGCCCGCCGCTGGGCGGCCTAGGCTGGCGGTGGAGCAGCTGCCGGGCACTTCCCTTCGGGACAGGTGTCGTCGCATTCGTGTTTGGTGACCAGGTCGAACCTGCTGCCGCCGTGCTGGCCCACCCCGGATCGGATGGCACGTTCCACGACGGAGTCGGCCAGCCGGCGGCGCAGCGCCAGCGGATCACGGCGCAGGTCCTTGGCCAGCGCAATGCACATCAGCAGCATCACCAGGACGAACGGCAGCGCGACCACGATGGTGATGTTCTTGAGCCCGTTCAGGGCCTCGGCCGGCTGGTCCCCGCCGGCCAGCAGCATCACCGCGGCGACTCCGCCGGTCAGCGCGCCCCAGAAGATCACGACGCCGCGGGAGGGCTCTTCGGCCCCGTTGGAACTGAGGGAAGCCATCACCAGCGAGGCCGAATCGGCGCCCGTGACGAAGAAGATCCCCACCAGCACCATCGCCAGGATCGCCACCGCGCCGGCCAGGATGTTCGGCAACGGCAGGTTTTGCAGCAGATCGAAGAGGGCGCCGTCGAAGGAGATGGTCGCTTCGCCGTCGACCATGTCGACCAGCCCGTCGCCGGTACCCGGTGTGGCGTCTGCCGCGGCCTGCACGCCGAAGCTGGCACCGCCGAAGATCGCGAACCAGGCGACGCTCACAATGCTTGGCACCAGCAGCACGCCGGTGACGAACTGGCGGATGGTGCGGCCGCGGCTGATCCGGGCAATGAACATGCCGACGAACGGTGTCCAGGACACCCACCAGGCCCAGTAGAAGACCGTCCAGCCGGACATCCAGCTGCGCAGCGCCTCGTCGCCCACCGCTTCGGTGCGGGAGGCCATCTCGGCCAGGTCGCGGGCGTAATCCCCGACGGCGGCCGGCACCAGGTTCAGGATGAACAGCGTGGGGCCGGCAAGGAACACGATCAGCGCCAGAAGAACGGCCAGCACCATGTTGATGTTGGCCAGCCACTGAATGCCGCGGCGGATTCCGGAGACGGCCGAGGCGATGAAGCAGGCCGTGAGCACGGCGATGATGACCACGAGCACGCCGGTGGCCAGCTCGCCCACCCACCCGTTGAACGCCAAGCCGCTGCCGATTTGCAGGGCGCCGAGGCCGAGCGACGCGGCCGTGCCGAAGAGGGTGGCGAAGATGGCCAGGATGTTGATGAACTTCCCGGCCGGTCCCTCCACCGTCTTGCTGCCGAATAGGGAGGTGAAGATTGCCGAGATCAGCTGTTTGCGGCCCAGCCGGTAGGTGCCGTAGGCCATGGCGATGCCGACGACGGCGTACATCGCCCACGGGTGCAGCGTCCAGTGGAACAGCGAGGTTGCCATCGCCGTCTGGATTGCCTCCGGCGTCTGCCCGTCCACGGTGCCGGGCGGCGGGGCGATGTAGTGGTACATCGGTTCTGCCACGCCGTAGAACATCAGGCCGATGCCCATGCCGGCGGCGAACATCATGGAGATCCAGGAGATGGTGCGGAACTCCGGCTTTTCGCCGTCCTTGGACAGCGGGATGTTGCCGAACCGGCCGATCGCCAGCCACAGCACGAAAACCACGAAGAGCGAGGCCAGCAGGATGAAGAGCCAACCGGTATTCTCCATCACCCAGTTCAGTACGGTGACCGAGGTGGTGCCGAGATGCTCGGTGGCCAGGAAACCCCAGGCCACGAAAGCGACGGCGAGGGCGCCGGCCACGGCGAAGACTGTCTTGTCCAAGCCTCCGCTCGTCCGCTGGCGGCCCGCCAGCGCCTGCTCGTTCTCGCTCTCCCGAAGCTCGGCCAGGATCCGGGCGTCCTCCTCGGTGCCCGCTTGATCCGGCGGCGCATTGGCCGGTCTGTCGGAGGGCTCCTGGGCCAGCACCCGCTGCACCTCGTGGTCGGGTGGGCCATCATCAACTGCAAGATCGTTGTTCACTGACATCTGGTTCCTTTGGTGGATGACGAAGGCCCGGCTACACGAACCCGTCGACCTGCAGGCCGGGCGGGAGATTCGGGGCCTCTTCTGATTCCTGGACCATGATGATGCCGTCCACGACGGAGACACCGTGGACGCGGACCGGGAGTTTTGCCGGCGGCGCGTCAACGACGCCGGTACGCAGATTGAACTTCGACGCGTGCAGTGGGCACTCGACTTCGCAGCCCTCTACCCAGCCGTCCGCCAGCGAGGCGTCCTGGTGGGTGCACGTGTCGTCAATGGCAAAGAGCTCGCCCTCTTCCGTGTGGAAGACGGCGATGGGAGGCGAAGTGTCAAGCCGGATGGCGTCGCCGGGGGTTAGCTGGCTTAAGGGGCAGGCCTGATGCATGGGGGCGCCTTCTTTCGCAACGACACAGCGTGCCAAGTTCCGTCGTGAACAACGGCGTTCACGATAGGCAACAGTGTGCCGGGTCACATTCCGTTGTCAAGGGTTTGGAGAAATTCTTTTCTGCGGGTCCTTACCCCTTGACACACGCGGAATCCGTCTTCACGCTGTTTCACATAGCGCGTCGTGTTGCGTCAGGCGCTGCTTTTTCGGAAAACGTGGACCCTCATGCTGTGAAAGGCCCTATCCATGCAGACCCTTGTTGTCATCGGAGCTTCGCTGTCCGGGCTTTCTGCGGCCCGGGCGGCACGGAACCAAGGTTTTGCCGGCCGCCTGATCGTCGTTGGAGCGGAAGTGCATCCGCCCTACGACCGTCCGCCGCTGTCCAAGGACTTCCTGGCGGGCCGGGTCTCGGAGGCGGACCTGGCATTAGTCGACGGGGACGACGAGTTGGCCGCGGAATGGATTTTGGGTGTGACGGCCATAGGCCTCGACCCGGAGTCGATGACCGTGTCGCTCAGCGACGGACGGAGCCTCGCCGCGGACGGACTGGTCCTGGCCACCGGGTCCTCCGCCCGGGTACTCCCCGAAGTCGATGGCTGCGCGAACGTTTTCACCCTCCGCACGTTGGACGATGCCCGTGCGCTCCGCGGTCATCTGCTTCCCGGCCGGAAAATGGTGGTGATCGGGGCAGGCTTCATCGGCGCCGAGACCGCTTCGACCGCCCGTGACGCGGGCCTCGACGTCACCGTGGTGGAGCGGTCTCCTGCCCCACTGTCCGGCGCCCTGGGCGTCGAGATGGGTGCGGCCGTCGCCGGGCTGCACTTGGCCGGCGGGGTGGAGATGCTGTGCGGCACATCTGTCCGGTCCTTCCGTACCAGCGGCGGAAACGTCAGCCACGTGGTGCTCGACGACGGGCGGGAACTTCCCGCCGACATCGTCTTGGTGGGCATCGGCGGGCAACCGAACACCGACTGGATGCTCGGCTCCGGAATAGAGTTGGGCAACGGCGTGCTCTGCGACTCGGCGGGCCGCACCAGCGTCTCCTCGGTGGTGGCCGTCGGGGACTGCGCGGCCTGGTGGGACCCGCGGGCAGGGGCGCACCAGCGGGTTGAGCACTGGACCGGGGCCTTGGAGCAACCTGCCGTTGCAGTGGCAGCGCTGTTGCAGGACACCGCGACCCTGCCGCCGGTCAATCCGCCCTATTTCTGGTCCGACCAATACGGCTCGCGCATTCAGTTTGCCGGCCACGTGCACGGCCACGACCGGGTTGAAATTGAACACGGCTGCCTCGAAGACAACAGCTTCCTCGCCGTCTACTATGCCGGAGCCGACCCCGTTGCCGTGCTGGGTGTCAACCAGGTCCGCCAGTTCACCAGGTGGCGCAAATTCCTCAACCGGGAAGCCGAACGGCACCTGGGCGTACTTTCAGCCGAATTCGCCGCCGCATCCTGAGCAACGCACCCATTCTCCCGCTGCCAGTTCTGTTCAAAGGAGTTCGCATGACCGCCGAAATGGTTTCGGATAGCCTGATCGCCACCCTGCCCGGCCATACCTATGTTGACGACGACGTCTTTCGGGCCGAGCAGGAACGCATCTTCGAGCAGATGTGGTTCTGTGCGGTCAGGTCCGCCGACCTTGACAAAGCCGGCGCCTATCGGACGGTGCAGGTTGGCCGCGAATCGGTCATCGTGACCCGCAACCGCAAAGGCACCGTCCGTGCGTACTACAACATCTGCCGGCACCGCGGCGTCAAACTTTGCATGGAAGAGAGCGGTGAGGCGGGACGTTCGTTCCAATGTCCCTACCACGCCTGGACATACGACTTCGATGGCAAGCTCATCGCGGCGCCCAATCTCACCAAGATGCCCGATATCGACCGGCAAAAGTACGGGTTGGTGGATGTTCCGGTGCGCGAATACCTGGGTTACGTGTGGTTGTGCCTCGCGGAGGAACCGCCGTCGTTCGACGACGACGTGGTGGGGGCGATCGAAGAGCGCCTGGGCGACGCCGGCGCGATCGACGGCTACGACATCGCCAACCTCAGCCTGGGCCGGCGGATCAGGTACGACGTGAAGGCCAACTGGAAGCTGATTATCGAGAACTTCATGGAGTGCTATCACTGCGCGACCATCCATCCGGAGCTGACGGAAGTGCTGCCGGAGTTCGCCGATGGACTGGCCGCGCAGTATTTTGTGGGCCACGGCGCCGAATTCGGCGAGGACGTCAAGGGCTTCACGGTGGACGGGTCGGAAGGCCTGGAACGGATTCCGGGCATCGCCGACGACCAAGACCGGCGCTATTACGCCGTCACGATCAGACCCACGGTCTTCCTGAACCTGGTGCCGGACCACGTGATCATCCACCGGATGTTTCCGTTGGCCGCGGACCGGACAGTGGTGGAGTGCGACTGGCTGTACATGCCCGGCGTGGTGGAAGCCGGAAAGGACCTCACGGCCTCCGTCGAGCTCTTTCACCGGGTGAACCAGCAGGACTTCGACGCGTGCGAACGCTGCCAGCCGGCGATGGGCTCCAAGATCTACGCCAACGGCGGCGTGCTGGTTCCCAGCGAACACCACATCAGCGCGTTCCACGAGTGGGTCACGGCCCGACTGGCCGGAGAGCCCGCCGCCGCCGTCGTCAAATGACAGCCGGGCGCCGGCGTCGTCATTGGGTAGCCGGCGGCGGTCAGCTGTCCCGGGAGTAGCCCATCCGGGCGCTGATGTCCTGCCCGGCCTGCTTGATGTCCTCGACCAGCCCGTCAATCTGCTCGGGCTTGAACCGGAAGGCCGGGCCCGAAATGCTGACGGATCCGATAACGGTTCCCAGGTGGTCCCATACCGGAACAGCAATGGAATTCAGGCCGATCTCGAATTCTTCCTTGACGACGGCGTAGCCCTGGGCGGAGACCTGGAGCAGCTCCTTTTCCAGTTTCTGCCGGGAGGTGATCGTGTTCGCGGTCTGCGCCGGCAACCGGGTTTGCTTCACGATCTTGAGCCGGTCTTCGGAGGTGAGCCCCGCCAGCAGGACCTTACCGCTGGACGTGGCGTGGAGGGGCGTCAGACTGCCGATCCAGTCGGACATCGCCAGAGTGGAGGTGCCCCGCGCCTGGTCCACGTTGACGGCATAGTTGGAACGCAGGACTGCCAGGTTCACGGTCTCCTTGTACTGTTCCGCCAGTCGTTCCAGCACGGGCCGTGCCTCGCGCACCAGGCTCAGGTTCCCCGGGATCGAGTTCGCGAGCCGCAGGATGCTAAAGCCGAGCTGGTATTTGCCGCGCTCGCTGTTCTGCTGCACCATGCCGCGCTGGTCCAAGGACGCCAGCAGCCGCGACGCGGTGGACTTGTGCACGCCCATTTCCTCGGCGATGTCGCTGACGCCGGCGGCGCCACGGCGCGCCAGGATCTCGAGCACGGTGATGGCGCGGTCCACAGACTGCACACCGCGGTTCAGGTTCTCAGGCGACGCCTCGTCGTCGAACTCTTCAGGATCGGCCATAGGACCATAATCTCATTGCGGCAGGGCGCGGTGGGCCCGCACGGCGAAGCTGGTCCTACAGTGCCGCGACGGATTCAGGGTCGGCGGCGCGTGCCTGCGCCACGGTAGGGGAGAATTCGCGGGACAGGGCGGCAGCCATGCCGGCCGATGCCCGCTCGAGGAGGATTTTGCCCTTGCCGGCGGTCGCCTCGGCCGCGGAGGAAAGGCAGCCGGAGGCCGGTGTCAGTTCGGGGTTGACGGGCAGGACATCGTAGTTCGGCAGGACGGCGGGGGGAGCGTCGACGACCTTGTCCATGCGGACGCGCTCCGGGTAGAGGTGCAGCATGAGCGAGGTTTCCAGCACGCCGCCATGCTCCAGGTCCCAGCCGGTGAAGCCATCCGGGTACAGCTCGGTGATGGTCCGCTCGTCAACGAAGTCCCAGTAGGAGAGCAGCACTACCTTGACGTCCTGGACGCCGCTTTGGTGCAGTTCGCGGAGCGCCAGGTCGACGCCTTCGTACAGGAACTGGTAGTTCTCGAAATGGCCGTTGATGAAGGCAATGTTCCGGGCACCGTGCCGGGCAAATTCCAGGGTGAGCGTCTTGGCGATGGAAATGACCGTCGCGGCGTCGAGGCTGGTGGTGCCGGGGAGGTGGTTGCCGCCCCCGGAGCGTTGCTGGGACTTGTACCCGTAGACGACGGGAGCGGCGACAACACCACCGATGGATGACGCCGTCGCACCGGCCAACGCCGTAGACAGGAGAACATCCACGTTGAGCGGCATATGCGGCCCGTGCTGCTCAATGGAGCCGACCGGGATCAGCACGACGGCGTTGTCGTCGGCGATGCGTTCCCGATAGGTAAAGGCGTCGAGTTCTTCCATGTACACGCTGGCAGGCATGCTTGCTCCAAACGATCGTTGTGCGGCTCATTCGCGATGGGCGGTGGATTGCAGGTGGTGCTGCCGGGGCGGGACCAAACGGCCCCGCCCCGGCAGGTCGGGTCAGGCCTGGATGATGTTGTTCTCGGGGCCGAAACCGAACTTAGTGATGTTTTCCACGCTGTCTTCGCCGATGACGAGGATGTCGTGTTCGCGGTAGCCGCCGGCACCGGGTTCGCCGTCGGCGACGGTGATCATCGGCTCCATGGAAACGACCATGCCCGGTTCCAGGACGGTGTCGATGTCCTCGCGCAGTTCCAGGCCTGCCTCGCGTCCGTAGTAATGCGAGAGGACGCCGAACGAGTGGCCGTACCCGAACGTGCGGTTCGCCAGCAGCCCGTGGCCGATGTAGATCTCGTTCAGCTCGGCGGCGATGTCCTTGCAGACGGCGCCGGGCTTGATCAGTTCCAGCCCGCGGCGGTGCACCTCTACGTTGATGTTCCACAGCTCGAGCGAGCGTTCGTCCGGCTCGCCCAGGAACAGGGTCCGTTCCAGCGCGGTGTAGTAACCGGAGGTCATCGGGAAGCAGTTCAGGGACAGGATGTCCCCGCGCTGCAGCTTGCGGGTGGTGGCCCAGTTGTGCGCACCGTCGGTGTTGATGCCGGACTGGAACCAGACCCAGGTGTCACGGACTTCGCGGTGCGGGAAGGTGCGGGCAATCTCGTGGACCATGGCCTCGGTGCCGATCAGTGCCACTTCGTACTCGCTGATGCCTTCCCGGATGGCCGCCTTGATGGCCTCGCCGCCCAGGTCGCCGATCCGTGCACCGTGCTTGATGACCTCGATTTCCTCGGCCGACTTAATCATCCGCTGGCGCATCGCGTCCTGCGAGACGTCGAGCAGTTCGGCGCCGTCGAAGGCGGCCTGGATACGCTGGCGGGTCATCAGCGGCAGGGCATCGTCTTCGACACCGAGGCGGCGTGCGCTGACGCCGCGCTGGCGCAGGGCTTCCTGGAGTCCGAAGTAGAAGTTGTCGCGCTTCCAGTCCGTATAGACGATGTTCTCGCCGTAGCTGGTGCGCCATGGCATTCCGGCGTCGATGTTGGCGGTGACCGTGACCGAGTCGTCTGCGGTGACGACCAGGGCGTAGTTGCGGCCAAACGTCGTGTACAGGAAGTCCGAATAGTACTTGATGCCGTGGTAGCTGGTCAGGATGACCGCGTCGAGCTCCTTGGCGGCCATAATCTGCCGCAGCCCGGCCAGGCGGCGTTCGAATTCCGCATCGGAGAAGGTCAGCTGCTGCTTCTCACCGTTGTGCAGGACCTTCAGGCGCTCGAGCTCGGACACGCTGTTGGCGGAGGGGGAGGCGGGGGCGATGGTCATTGGATCTCCTTCGTGGTGTTTCTGTGTGCGGGAAAGGTGGCTTTGAGGTTGGTGCGGCCACGCATGTTGATGCGTCGGTCCGCCGGCTAGGCCGTGGGTGCGGGGGTGCGGTCCTCCGGGGCATCGGGGGCCTCCGGTGCCAGCGCGGCAACGGAGCCTGCGGGATGGTCGGCCTCGACCAACGCTGTTTCGCAGTCGCCGTGGTCCTTCAGGAATTCCTCGTCGGAGCTGTCCTGCTTCAAGCCGAGCGGAATGCCGGCGGCAATCCGAGAACGGAACCGGGAGTATCCGAGCAGGAAGTACACCGTGGCCGAGGTGATGGTCCCGCCCAGCCAGGAGAAATCGATGCCTCCGACAGCGGTCGCGATGGGTCCCTGGAGGACCGGAACCGAGCCGTACATGCACATCCAGGTCATGAAAATGCCGGCGAAGAAGGCGATGAAAGCCGCCGGGTTGAAGGCCTTGAGCTGGGTGTCGGACGGCGAGCGGAAGAGGTAGCTGAAGTTCTTATGGTGGCGCTCAAAGACGAAGTAATGAACGGCCATGATCCCGCCCCAGGTCGCGACCCACGCTGCGATCGCGATGATCCAGTTGTGCAGCATGTGGGCAAAGTCGGTCGCGAACATGAAACCGATGACCGCCGCCATTGCCAGGCCGCCGACGACGATGGACAGCTTCTTGCGGGAGATTTGGATGTCCAGGGCCTGCGTGGCGACACCGAACGTGTACATATTGATGATGTTGGTTGCGATGGGTCCGTGGATGACCAGCAGGATCACCGGAATGGCGAACGCTCCGTAGCTTTCCACGATCAGCTGGCCGGGATCGGCCGTGCCGTTCTTTGTCGCCAGGCTGGCGCCCAGGACGCCGAGCCAGACCACCGGGAGGAACTGCCCGAGGACGCTGACCACATAGAGCTTTGCGGGCCGGATCTTCTTGCTCACGAAGCGGGAGTAGTCGGGAGCGTAGGTGAACCAGCCGATGCCCCAGCCGATGCCGATGGCGGTCATGATCGAGGACATGGCAGCTATCCGCGGCATGCCAGTGAGAACCTCGCCCACGGGTCCCTGGTAGCTCCAGTCGATGTCCAGCTGCGTCCAGGCCACGATCGACATGGCAATGAGGACCAGGACGGTGGGCGGCATGGTGATCCGCTCGAAGCGGGAAATGGCGCGGTAGCCGCGGTAGCAAATGGCCACCTGGATCGACATGATGACGGCAGCCGTGCCGATGCGCCACCCCAAGTTGGTGGCCGCAGGATCAACCCAGCCGATCATTCCGAACAGCGCCATGATCAGGTCCAGGATGACCCACGTGTTGACGGCGGACCATCCGATGGCGATCACGGCCTGGATGGCTGCGGGTAGGTAGGCGCCCCTGCGGCCGAACGCTCCGCGGGCCAGCAACATGCCGGTAGCTCCGGTGCGCTGCCCGAGGATTACGAAGAAGCCGAAGCCAAGCATGCCGATGACGTTGCCGGCAATGAGCACGGTGAGGGTATCGGCAAGGCTCAATCCGAGGTGGATGCCCAGGGCACCCAGGATCCAGTTGATCGGGGCGACGTTTGCGCCTGCCCAGATCCAGAACTGGCCGGACAGCTTGGTGGTACGGGCCGATTCGGGAACCGGCTGCAGGATGTCTTCTACGTGTTGGGTGGCCTGTTCGGATTTCGTGGCGGATCTCTGGCTCATGGCGGGTCTCCTGACGATTTGCAACGCGAGGCGGAGCAGGACTTCACCCAGACTAGGAGGTGATGCAGCTCACAGCGTATAGTCGGACCGTAACCACTTAGATGCACGGAGGGTGACGGACTGTCCCCCCTACACCGGTCGGGCTGCTCAGAGGCGGGATTATCCATGGTCGTGATGTTGTCGGATGTGCTTGGGCTTGAACTGATGCAGCGCGCCAGTCCGTTGGTTCGGGCCGGCAAAAGCCAGATTCCCGGCGGCAAGGTCAGATGGGTGCATTCGAGCGAAGTTTTGGAGATAGCGCCGCTGCTGCGCGGCCAGGAGCTGCTGCTGAGCGGCGGGGACGCCTTGTTAAACCTCCGGCCCGCCGCACAACACGAGTACATCCGCAGCCTGGCGGCCCGGCATGTGACGGCCTTGGCGATCCAAACCGCGGGCTCCGGCCGCTCCCTCTCGGCCGAGCTTGTGGAGGCAGCCGAAGAGGTTGGGCTGCCGCTGATCGAGCTGCGGCGCGTGGTCCCGTTCGTGGAGATCGCGGAAGAAGTCAACCGGAAAGTCGTGTCTGAACATGTCACGGCCCTGCAAACCGCCGATTCCATCTCGCAGCGCTTGGCGGAACACCTGGCTTCTTCCGGTCCGGCACTGAGCCCCCTGATCGAGATTGTCTCGCAGTCGCTGCGGATCGAGGCGGCGCTGCTGGACCCCAGCGGGACCGTCTTGGAGTTCGCCGGCGGCTTCCCGCCCGATCCCACCTCCGTGAATGTGGAATCGGACATTTTCGTTGGCAGCCTGGTGTCGGCGCGCCTGCGGCTACAAAGCCGCCGGGATGTTGCCCCGGAGCTGCTGAAGACGGTGGGAGAGCGGATCGGCGGCATTCTGGCGCTCGCCGTGTCGCAGCAGCACAGGCCGACGGCGCAGCAGATTGCCCACACCGCCCTGATGCGGGCCGTCATCAGCGGCGCCGGCGCCTCCCACATCCACGAGTTGTGCACCGCCGCGGGCCTCTCGACCGTACAACCGGCCTTCGTCATGGTGTTTCGCCGGATCGGGCTGACCAGCGTACGCGGAGTGGCGGAAAGGATCCTCAAAAACCGGTGTCCCGACGCCCGGACCTATCTGGACGGCGAGAGCCTGTGCGCCCTGGTCCAGCTCAGCATCAGCGGCACGCGCCAGGAGCGGCGGGAAATCCTGGCCGGATTGCGTGAGGACTTCCGCGGCCTGGCGGTGGCGGGTGCGATCGGGCCGACGGTTGCCACGCCGTTGCACGCCCACTCGTCCCTGGTCGAGGCCAGGCTGACCCAAGCGGTGGGGCCCCCGGACGACCTGGAAAGCAACATCCGCGACTGCGAGGACTTTGTCCTGGAGCGGCTGGCGGCCCGCGAGCTCTCCGGACCGGTCGCCGGACGAATCACCCAGGAACTGCTCGGCGAGCTGTTGGACTACGACCGGAAGCGGGGGACGCGGCTGCTGGACACCCTCGACGCCTGGCTCATGAGCGGCTGCAATTCCGCAGAGACTGCGCGGATCCTGTTCGTGGAACGCCAAACGCTGCATAAGCGGCTGCGCAAGATTTTCGACCTCATCGGCGAAGACCCCCGGGGCACGCCCAAGATGTCCGGGCTCAACCTGGCGGTCCGCCTGGCCAAGAACCCCTCGCCCGCCGAAATCGGCGGCTGAACGGTTCCGCCAAAGACACCTTCCCCGCGTTACAACACCGCGCGGATGGCCTTTTCGAAGCCGGTGATGTGCTCGAGGGCCAGGCCGGCAGCGTGGTCCGCGTCGCCGTCGACAATCGAGTCCAGCAGTTCCACGTGCTCGGTGATGTGGCCGGCGACGGACGGCACCTTATCCAGCACGAGGCACCAGATGCGGGTGGCCAGGTTGTCCAGCCTGATCAGGGTGTCCTCGAGGTAGGGATTGCCCGCGGCGCGATAGATGGCGCGGTGCACGCTGAGGTCGTAACGCATCAGGTCGTGTTTGGCGGGCCGGGCGTCGTCGAGCTTTCCGATGTCCCGCGCCAGCTGCGACAGTTCTGCGCGCATGGCCTCCCCGGCCGACTCCGCTGCCTTGCGGGCCGCCAGGGGTTCCAGCACGCGGCGCAGTTCCGACACGGCGGCCAGCTCGGTGATGTCCACGATGGTCGCGAAGGTCCCGCGGCGCGGATAGGAGATGACCAGGTGATCGATCTCCAGTTTCTTCAGGGCCTCGCGCACCGGGGTCCGGCCGAAGCCGAGTTCCGTCGCCAGTTGCCCGTCATTGATGGGCGCGCCGGGACGGATATCCAACATGATCAGCTTGTCCCGCAGCGCCCGGTAGGCCTGCTCGGCCAGTGACAGGTGCTCGGTCCCGGCATCGGTTTCCGCGGTGATGCTCATGATGCTCCTAATGGTCCGCTGACCTGGTCGGGGTCCTGCCGGCCGAAAATCAGATGCCGGAAGGAACCTCTTGACGGGGTGTGATCTCCCCCATACTATTGCAATCAGTTCTGATATATCAGTCACACATTAGTTGTGATTGATCACGTTCTTCGAAGGAGAAGTCGGATGGTGAACACGCTGACAACCGGATTGGCTGCGGCCGATCCCGAGGTGGCCGGTGCCATTGCGCGGGAGCTGGAACGCCAGCAGTCCACGCTGGAGATGATCGCGTCGGAAAACTTCGCCCCCACCGCGGTGATGGAGGCCCAGGGGTCGGTGCTGACGAACAAGTACGCCGAGGGCTACCCGGGCCGGCGCTACTACGGCGGCTGCGAGCACGTGGACGTGATCGAGCAGCTGGCCATCGACCGGGTCAAGGCACTGTTCGGCGCGGAAGCCGCCAACGTCCAGCCCCACTCGGGTGCCCAGGCCAACGCCGCGGCCATGTTCGCGCTGCTGACCCCGGGTGACACCATCCTTGGCCTGAACCTGGCACACGGCGGGCACCTGACCCACGGCATGAAGATCAACTTCTCCGGCAAGCTCTACAACGTCGTGCCCTACGGGGTCTCGGAGTCCGACCACCGGATCGACATGGCAGAGGTGGAGCGCCTCGCCGTCGAGCACAAGCCCAAGCTGATCGTGGCCGGCTGGTCCGCCTACACCCGCCAGCTGGACTTCGCGGAGTTCCGCCGCATCGCCGACAAGGTCGGCGCGTACCTGATGGTGGACATGGCGCACTTCGCCGGCCTGGTGGCCGCCGGACTGCACCCGAACCCGGTGCCGTACGCCGACGTCGTCACCACCACCACGCACAAGACGCTGGGCGGCCCGCGCGGTGGCGTGATCCTGTCCAGGCAGGAGCTTGCCAAAAAGATCAACTCCGCGGTGTTCCCCGGCCAGCAGGGCGGCCCGCTCGAACACGTGGTGGCCGCCAAGGCGGTGGCCTTTAAGTTTGCCGCCTCCGACGAGTTCGCGGACCGCCAGCAGCGGACCCTCGAGGGCTCGCGGCTGCTGGCCCAGCGGCTGCTGGCCGACGACGTGGCGGCCGCCGGCATCAGCCTGGTCAGCGGCGGCACCGACGTGCACCTGGTCCTGGTGGACCTGCGCAACTCGGAACTGGACGGCCAGCAGGCCGAGGACCGGCTGCACTCCATCGGCATCACCGTCAACCGCAACGCGGTCCCGTTCGATCCGCGCCCGCCGATGGTCTCCTCCGGCCTGCGGATCGGCACCCCTGCCTTGGCCACCCGCGGCTTCGGCGCCGCCGAATTCACCGAGGTGGCAGACATCATTGCCGCCGCGCTGACCCGTGCACCGGACGAGGAGCTGCTCACCGAGCTCCGCGGCCGCGTGGCCCTGCTGGCGGAGAAGTTCCCGCTCTACCCCAACCTGAACGCCGAGCCGAACGGAGCCAAATAATGGCCGATCTGCTGCCCGAGCACCCGGACTTCCTCTGGCGGAATCCGGAGCCGAAATCCTCATACGACGCCGTGATCGTCGGCGGCGGCGGCCACGGCCTGGCCACCGCCTACTACCTGGCCAAAAACCACGGCATGACCAACATCGCGGTGCTGGAACGCGGCTGGCTGGCCGGCGGCAACATGGCCCGCAACACCACGATCATCCGCTCCAACTACCTCTGGGACGAGAGCGCGGGAATCTACGAGCACTCGCTCAAACTCTGGGAGCAGCTGCCGGAGGAACTCGAATACGATTTCCTCTTCTCCCAGCGCGGCGTGATGAACCTGGCCCACACCCTGCAGGACGTGCGCGAGAGCATCCGCCGGGTGAACGCCAACCAGCTCAACGGCGTGGACGCCGAGTGGATCACCCCGGACCAGATCAGGGAACTGTGCCCCATCATCAACACCGGGGACGACATTCGCTACCCGGTGATGGGGGCGACCTACCAGCCCCGCGCCGGCATCGCCAAGCACGACCACGTGGCCTGGGCCTTCGCCCGCAAGTGCGACGAGATGGGCGTGGACATCATCCAAAACTGCGAGGTCACCGGATTCCTCAAGGACGGCGACCGGGTTGTCGGCGTCGAAACCAGCCGCGGCCGGATCAACGCCGGCAAGGTCGGCCTGGCCGGCGCGGGACACAGCTCGGTGCTCGCCGAACTGGCCGGCTTCGAGCTGCCCATCCAGTCGCACCCGCTGCAGGCGCTGGTCTCCGAGCTGCACGAGCCGGTCCACCCCACGGTGGTCATGTCCAACCACGTCCACGTCTACGTCTCCCAGGCACACAAGGGCGAACTGGTCATGGGCGCGGGCATCGACACCTACAACGGCTACGGCCAGCGCGGCGCCTTCCACGTCATCGAGGAACAGATGGCGGCCGCCGTCGAGCTCTTCCCGATCTTCGCCCGCGCCCACGTGCTGCGGACCTGGGGCGGCATCGTCGACACCACGATGGACGCCTCGCCGATCGTGTCCAAGACGCCGATCGACCAGCTCTACGTGAACTGCGGCTGGGGCACCGGCGGGTTCAAGGGAACGCCCGGCGCCGGCTACACCTTCGCTCACACCATCGCCACGGACGAACCGCACCCGCTGAACGCCCCGTTTGCCCTGGACCGGTTCGAGACCGGACACCTCATCGACGAACACGGCGCCGCCGCCGTGGCCCACTAGGAAGGAAGACCGAGATGCTTCTGATCGAATGCCCCTGGTGCGGGCCGCGCGACGAGACCGAATACCACTACGGCGGCCAGGCCCACGTCGCCTACCCGGCGGACCCGAACCAGCTGAGCGACGCGGAATGGGCGAAGTTCCTCTTCTACCGCGCCAACCCCAAGGGCCTGTTCGCCGAACGCTGGGTGCACAGCACCGGCTGCAGGCGCTGGTTCAACGCGGTGCGCGACACCGTCAGCTACGAATTCAAAGCCGTGTACAAGCCCGGCGAGAAACCACCGATCGAACTCGGCAGCCTCGCGGGTGCCAAGGCCCAGCCGGCCGAAGGAGGAGCGAAATGACCGCCACCGGCAACATCGCCAACCAGTCCCAGCGGCTTGCCGCCCCCGCCGCTGCCCGGATCGACCGAAACAAGCCGCTGAACTTCACGCTCGACGGCGACACCTACACCGGCTACGCCGGGGACACGCTGGCCTCCGCGCTGCTCGCGGCCGGGAAGGTCACGGTGGGCGACTCGCTCTATCTCGGCCGGCCGCGCGGCATCATGTCGGCCGGCGTGGAAGAGCCCAACGCACTGGTCAAGGTCAGTGCCCGCTACGCCGGGCACGTTGACGAGTCCATGCTGCCGGCGACGGCCCTGGAGCTGACGGACGGCATGGACGCCAGGCTGCTGAGCGGCCTGGGCCAGCTGGATCCGCGCACGGACGAGGCCGTCTACGACCGCAAGTACGTGCATACCGATGTGCTGGTGGTCGGCGCCGGCCCGGCCGGCCTGGCCGCGGCGCGAGAGGCAGCCAGGAGCGGTGCGCGCGTGATCCTGATGGACGAGCAGCTGGAGGCCGGCGGCTCCCTGCTGTCGGGCCGCGGCGAGACCATCGACGGCCTGCCCGCGCAGGAGTGGGTGGACCGGACCGCCGCCGAGTTGTCAGCTGCCGAAGAGCTCACCTACCTGGCCCGCACCACGGCATTCGGCAGCTACGACAGCAACTTCATCGTCGCCGTCCAGCGCCGCACCGACCATTTGGCCGGCGAGCTGGGAGCCGGCGTCTCCCGCGAGCGCATCTGGCACGTCCGCGCCAAGCAGGTGGTGCTCGCCACCGGTGCGCACGAACGTCCCATCGTCTTCGCGAACAACGACCGCCCCGGCATCATGCTGGCCTCCGCCGTCCGCAGCTACCTCAACCGGTACGCGGTGGCCGCCGGCAACCAGGTGGTCGTCGCCACCAACAACGACTCGGCGTACCAGCTGGTCGCCGACCTGTCCGCGGCCGGCATCACCGTCGCCGCCGTGGTGGAGGCTCGCACCGAGATCGGCGGCGACGCGGCCGAGACGGTCCGCGCGGCCGGCACCCGCCTGATCACGGGCAGTGCCGTGGTGGACACCGAAGGCCGGAACGACGGCGGACCGATCAGCGCCGTCGTCGTCAGCGGTCTGGATGACGAGGGGCAGCTGACCGGGGAACCGGAGACCATCGAGACGGACCTGCTGGCCGTCTCCGGCGGCTGGAGCCCGGTGGTGCACCTGCACAGCCAGCGCGAACGCCGCCTGTCCTGGAACGACGAGCTGGCGGCCTTCGTGCCCGGCCACGCGGTCAAGGACCAGCAGACCGCCGGCGCCTGCAACGGAACCCTGGATCTGGCCGGCAGCCTGCGGGAAGGCGCCGCCGCCGGCGCTGAAGCGGCCACCCGCGCCGGCTTCGGCGTGGACCCGCAGGTCCCCGCGGCCGCGGCCGAAACCGTCTCCCCGATCCGGCCGCTGTGGCTGGTTCCCGCCCTCGACGGCGAGGCCGCCGGCTGGAAGAACCACTTCGTGGACTTCCAACGCGACCAGACGGTCGCCGACGTGCTGCGTTCGACCGGGGCCGGAATGCGCAGCGTGGAGCATGTGAAGCGGTACACGTCGATCAGCACCGCCAACGACCAGGGCAAGACCTCCGGCGTCAACGCCATCGGCGTCATCGCCGCGGCGCTGAACAACCCGGACGTCGGCAGCATCGGCACCACCGCCTACCGCGCCCCCTATACGCCGGTGGCATTCGCCGCACTGGCGGGCCGGCAGCGCGGGGAGCTTTTCGACCCGGCGCGGCTGACCTCGATCCACCCCTGGCACGTCGCCCACGGCGCGCTCTTCGAGGACGTCGGGCAGTGGAAGCGCCCCTGGTACTTCCCGCAGCCGGGCGAGGACATGGACGCCGCGGTGCTGCGCGAATGCGCCGCCGTCCGCGAATCCGTCGGCTTCATGGACGCGACCACCCTGGGCAAGATCGAGATCCGCGGCAAGGACGCCGGCGAATTCCTGAACCGGATGTACACCAACGCGTTCAAGAAACTGAAGCCCGGCCTGGGCCGCTACGGGCTGATGTGCACCCCGGACGGGATGATCTTCGACGACGGCGTGACACTGCGCCTGGACGAGGACCGCTACTTCATGACGACCACCACCGGCGGCGCCGCCAAGGTGCTGGACTGGCTGGAGGAGTGGCTGCAGACCGAATGGCCGGAGCTGGACGTCGTGTGCAACTCGGTCACCGAGCAGTACACCACCGTCGCCGTCGTGGGCCCGAAGTCACGCGCGGTCATCGCCAAGATGGCGCCCGAGCTGGACCTGGACAACGACGCCTTCCCCTTCATGGCGTTCCGGGAGACCACGCTGGCCTCCGGCATCCCGGCCCGCATTTGCCGGATCTCTTTCTCCGGCGAGCTGGCGTTCGAGATCAACGTGTCCTCCTGGTACGGCCTGAAGGTCTGGGAAGACGTGGCCGAGGCCGGCGCGGAGTTCTCCATCACCCCGTACGGCACCGAGACCATGCACGTGCTGCGCGCCGAGAAGGGCTTCATCATCGTTGGCCAGGACACGGACGGCACGGTCACCCCGCAGGACGCTGGGATGGACTGGGTGGTCTCCAAGGCCAAGGACTTCGTGGGCAAGCGCTCCTACACCCGCGCCGACAACCTGCGCGAGGACCGCAAGCAGCTGGTCGGGGTGCTGCCAACGGACAAGTCGTTCCGGCTGCCGGAGGGCGCGCAGCTGGTCAACCAGGGCACCCGGATCGCTCCGGCCGAGGCCCCGGTGCCGATGGAGGGGCACGTGACCTCCAGTTACCACAGCGCCGCGCTGGGCCGCAGCTTCGGCCTGGCCCTGATCAAAAACGGCCGCAACCGCATCGGCGAGACGCTGCAGGCACCCGTCAACGGGCAGCTGGTGGACGTCGTCATCGCAGAACCCGTACTCTACGACCCCGAAGGGAGCCGTCGTGATGGCTGAACAGGTCTTGACCAACATCTCAGCACTGCGCCGCAGCCCGCTGGCGCACCTGACCGAGGCAATCAGCCAGGGCGCCGTGGCCGGCGAACGCGGCGTCAGCCTGCGTGAAATCCCGTTCCTGAACATGGTCGCACTGCGGGCCGAGCCCGGATCGGCCGGCGCCAAGGCGCTGGAGGCCGCCGCAGGGCTGCCGTTGCCGGCCGGCCACGGCCAGGTTTCCGGCGGCGCGGACTCGACCGCCATCCTGTGGCTGGGGCCGGACGAGTTCCTGCTGGTCCGGCCCGAAGGCACGGACGCCACGGCGGACCTGACCGCCGCGCTCGGCGGTGAGCCGGGCGCCGTCGTCGATCTGTCCGCCAACCGCACCACGCTGGAACTGTCCGGGCCCTCGGCCCGGCTGGTGCTGGAGAAGGGCTGCCACGCGGACCTGCACCCGCGGGTGTTCGGTCCGGGCACGGCGATCACCACCCAGCTGGGCCCGGTGCCGGTGCTGCTGTGGCAGACCGCGGAGCAGGACGGCGGCCAGGTCTACCGGATCATGCCGCGGGCCTCGTTCGCGGACTACACCGCGCGCTGGCTGCTGGACGCCATGACGGAGTTTGCCTCGCCCGAGGTGGACTGAGATGGCACTGAGCGCGCTGGACCTGTTCTCGATCGGTATCGGGCCGTCGTCGTCTCACACGGTGGGCCCCATGCGGGCCGCCCGGCAGTTTGCCGCGTCGCTGGCCGGCGATGGGCTGCTGGAGTCGGTGGCCCGGGTGAAGTCGGAGCTGTTCGGCTCGCTCGGTGCCACCGGGGCCGGCCATGGGTCGGACAAGGCCGTGATCCTGGGCCTGCAGGGCGAGGACCCGGAAACCGTTGATCCGGATGCCGCGGACGCGCAGGTGCAGGAGGCGGCGGCCGCGCGGAAGCTGAGCCTCGCCGGCACGCACCCGGTGGAGTTCGACCCTGCTTCCGACGTGGTGCTGCACCGCCGCCGCTCGCTGCCGGCGCACCCGAACGGGATGACCTTCACGGCGTACGACGCCGGCGGCTCACCGCTGCGTGCGTCCTCCTATTACTCGGTGGGCGGCGGGTTCGTCGTCACCGCCGAGGAGGCCGAACGTGCGGCGGAAGAGGCTGCGCGCGACGCCGGGGCGGGGGAGCGCGACGGCGGCGCCACCGCGCGCGACGCCGGTGCGGCGAGCTCTGCCGGGGAGGGGGAACGGCTCCCGTACCCGTTCTCCAGTGCCGCGGAACTGCTCGCCCGTTGCCGCGAGGCCGGAACGTCGATAGCCGGCGTGATGCTGGCCAACGAACTCACCTGGCGCAGCGAAGCCGAACTGCGGGCGGACCTCCTGCGCATCTGGGCGGTGATGCAGGAGTGTGTGGAAAACGGCTGTACCCGCACCGAGGAGACCCTGCCCGGGTCGCTGCTGGTCCGCCGGCGTGCCCCGGGGCTGCGGCGAAGGCTGCGTGCCGCCGAGGAGGCACGGGCAGCGGACGGCACGCCCAACGCCGACCCGCTCTGGGCGATGGAATGGGTCAACCTGTATGCGCTGGCGGTCAACGAGGAAAACGCCTCCGGCGGGCGGATCGTCACGGCCCCCACCAACGGGGCGGCCGGGATCCTGCCCGCCGTGCTGCACTACTACACGAGGTTCGTGCCCGGCGCGGACGACGACGCGGTGGTGGATTTTCTGCTCACCGCGGCGGCCATCGGCATCCTGTTCAAGACCAACGCCTCGATTTCCGGGGCCGAGGTCGGCTGCCAGGGCGAGGTCGGGTCAGCCTGCTCGATGGCGGCCGGTGCACTGTGCGCGGTGCTAGGCGGGACACCGGAGCAGGTGGAAAACGCCGCCGAGGTCGGAATCGAGCACAATTTGGGCCTGACCTGTGATCCGGTGGGCGGCCTGGTGCAGATTCCGTGCATCGAACGCAACGCCATTGCCAGCGTCAAGGCGATCAACGCCGCCCGGCTGGCACTGGCCGGCGACGGCGACCACCGGGTGTCCCTGGACATGGCGATCAAGACCATGCGGGAGACCGGGGCGGACATGATGTCCAAGTACAAGGAGACGTCGCGCGGCGGCCTGGCCGTCAACGTCGTCGAATGCTGAACAGCCAGCGCTGAACAGCCAGCACTGAACAGCCAGCGCTGAACCGTAAGTCGCACGGCAGTCCCGACGAGACCGCCGCGCGAAAAGCCAGACCGAAACGGGGGAGCAACCATGCCGATCCACCACGAGCACATCCTGACCCTCGACTGCCCGGAGCGGCTCGGGATCGTCCACGCGGTCTCGGGTTTCCTGGTCGAGCACCGCCAGAGCATCCAGGAGCTCAAGCAGTTCGACGACCGGCGGGCCGGGCATTTCTTCATGCGCACCGACTTCGCCGGGGAGAACGGCGGAACCAACTCCACGGAGCGGCTGCGCGAGGCGTTTGCGCCGTTGGCCGAGCAGTACGGCATGGCGTGGCAGCTGGAGCCCAAGGGCCGCAGGCGGCGGGTGCTGGTGATGGTGTCAAAGTTCGGGCACTGCCTGAACGACCTGCTCTTTCGCTCCCGGATGGGGGAGCTGCCGGTGGAGATTGTCGCCGTCGTGTCCAACCATCTGGACCACAAGGGGCTGGTGGAATGGCATGAGGT
Source organism: Arthrobacter sp. B0316-1-20 (assembly GCF_059091865.1). Lineage (NCBI taxonomy): Bacteria > Bacillati > Actinomycetota > Actinomycetes > Micrococcales > Micrococcaceae > Arthrobacter > Arthrobacter sp. B0316-1-20. The sequence goes on from NZ_JBNHHC010000001.1 coordinate 94,966, forward strand.
CCCGTATTACCACGTGCCGGTCACGCCGGACACGAAACCCGCCGCCGAGGCCGAGCTGCTGCAACTGATCGATGCCCACAGCGTGGAGCTGGTAGTGCTGGCCCGCTACATGCAGGTCCTCAGCGACCACCTGAGCCGCGAGCTGACCGGGCGCACCATCAACATCCATCACTCCTTCCTGCCCAGCTTCAAGGGGGCCAAGCCCTATCACCAGGCCTACGAAAAAGGAGTGAAAACCGTGGGGGCCACCGCGCACTACGTCAACGCCGAACTCGACGAAGGCCCGATCATCGCCCAGCAGACGGTGGAAGTCGACCACACCTTCGGGCCGGAGGACCTGGTCGCCGCCGGCCGCGACACCGAGTGCAAGGCCCTGACCAACGCGGTCAAGTGGCACTGCGAGGGCCGGGTCATCCTGCACGGCAACCGCACCGTGGTCCTGCGGTAGGAGCGCGCGGTTGGTTGGTTTCTTACCGCTGAGCTGCCACCGATGCCACCGATCCTCTCCTTCGTTTGCCGGTGTGACGTTGCTCAAATTCTTGCAGGAATGAATGTTTGCACTTGTGCAAAGAGCGGGAGCGCTGGCACACTGGTTCGGTGAGTCAACTAAATTCCCTGCGTGAGCGGAAGCGGGCCGAGTGCTGGGCCGCCCTGCATGACGCCGCGGCGGAAGCGGCTCTGGAAGACGGAATCGAGGCCGTCACCGTAGATGCGGTGGCGGTCTCCGCCGGAGTTTCCCCGCGCACCTTCTTCAACTACTTCACGTGCAAAGAAGACGCGGTGCTGGGCCTCCGCGAGCCGGTGCTTGACGATGCCATGCTGGCCGAATTCGACGTCCACGCCAATCTGCTGGACGAAGTCGGCAAGTTGATGCTGGCGGTCACCCGCTCCATCCACGGCGGAGACGATGCCACCCGCCACCTGATCCTGCGCAAGCACCCGCACCTGCTGCACCGCCGCGTCCAGTACATCGTCAAGGTGGAGCAATTGGTCACCACCGCAGTCACCGAACTGCTCGCCGGCTCCGACCGGCTCGCGGACGCTGAACGAATCCTGGCCGCCCATCCCGTCGGCGGGCAGTACACCGCCGAAGACGCCGCCCGCATGCTGGTCATGACGGCAGGCGCAGCAATCCGCTTTGCCATGCAAAAAACCATGTCCCAACCCACCCTGGAATCGCAGACCGAGGCCCTGGAACACAGCCTGGCCTTGCTGCGCGCAGTTCTGAAGGAATCCGAATGAACAACGAAAGCCGACAGGCGCTACAGCGCCCACCGGCATCCGCGACGTCCCGGCCGGAGCACCATGGCCACAGCCATGGCAACCTGCTGCTGGTTTTCGTTGCGCTGATGATGGCCATGTTGCTGGCCGCCCTGAACCAGACCATCCTGGCCACCGCACTGCCCACCATCGTGGGCGAGCTCAACGGCGCCAACCTGATGCTCTGGGTGATCACCGCCTACATCCTGGCCGCCACGGTCATGATGCCCATCTACGGCAAGCTGGGCGACCAGATCGGCCGCAAATACCTGCTGGTCGCGGCGATCATTATGTTCCTGATCGGCTCGGTCATCGGCGCCTTGGCGCCGGACATGGGCTGGCTCATTGCTTCCCGTGTGGTGCAGGGGCTGGGCGGCGGCGGACTGATGATCCTGTCGCAGGCCATCATTGCCGATGTGGTTCCCGCCCGCGAACGCGGCAAGTACATGGGCGCCATGGGCGGAGTCTTTGCGTTCTCCTCCGTGGTCGGACCGCTGCTGGGCGGCTGGTTCACCGAGGGACCGGGCTGGCGCTGGGCCTTCTGGTTCAACCTTCCCGTGGGCGTCTTGGCCTTGATTGGCGCGCTGTTCTTCCTGAAGTCCCGTCCCGTCAAGGTGCGGCCGAAGCTCGACCTCTGGGGCATGCTGCTGATGGCGGCCGCGACCACCGGCCTGGTCCTGGTGAGCAGCTGGGGCGGCAGCACCTTCGCCTGGTCCGACCCGGTGCTCATCGCCCTCATTGCAGGCACCGTGCTGGCCGCCGTCGGGTTCGTGCTGGTGGAGCGCAAGACCGCCGAACCCATCATTCCCATGTCCATGTTCCGTGACCGCAACTTCATCATGACCACCATCGCGGGCCTGCTGATCTCCGTGGCCATGTTCGGGGCCCTCGGCTACATGCCCACCTACTTCCAGATGGCTGCCGGCGTGTCGGCGACGGCGGCCGGGATGCTGATGATTCCCATGATGGCCGCGCTGCTCGCGTCGTCCATGACCTCCGGAATCCTGGTCTCAAGGACCGGCCGTTACAAGTGGATGCCGGTGGCCGGTTCGGCGGTGATGGCCGTGGCCCTGCTGCTGATGTACTTCGTGCGCGCGGACACGCCCGTCTGGGTGCTCTGCGTTTATCTGGGCCTGCTGGGCCTTGGCCTGGGCCTGAACATGCAGATCCTGGTGCTGATCGTGCAGAACTCCTTCCCGCTGCGGCAGGTGGGCACGGCGACGGCGGCCAACAACTTCTTCCGCCAGATCGGCGCCACGCTCGGCTCGGCCGTCGTGGGAAGCCTGTTCGCCCACCGCCTGGTCGACCTCCTCAATGACCGCCTGCCGGCAGCCGCCGTCGCGGCCACCGGAGGCGGGAACTCGCTGACGCCGGACATGGTCGCCGGCCTGCCCGCACCGGTACACGACGTTATCGTCGAGTCCTACAACGAAGCCCTGATGCCGCTGTTCCTGTTCATGGTGCCGATGGCCATTGCCGCCACCGTGCTGTGCATGTTCGTGGTGGAAAAGCCGTTGGCCACCTCGCTGGAGCCGGACGTCCTGGCCGAGGCGGCCTCGGAGGGGAATCTCGCGATCACCTCCGCGACCGAGGGCAACCCGCCGGCGCACACGGACCTGCGCCAAACCGAAGCCAGCAACAGGTAGCGCCGCGACCGCCGCGGGCAGCTTCGAGTCGACGGTTATGCTGGCTGCATGGGAGCGTCAGCGGCACTGCACAAGGAACCGCGCGTCGTCGAGATTGAGTCGCTCGAGCACTTCGACCGGCTCATCGCCCAGGCTCCTCGAGCCGGGGCAGCGGGCGACGGCGGACGCCGGCCCGCCAGCCATGCGAGGCCTTCCGGCGGACCACAGCCAGGCGGGGGACCGGACGGCCTGAGGCCAGACCGCCGGCCGCGGCCCGAGCGGCGGTCGGCGACGGACGGCGGGCCGCCGTCGATGAACGGCTGGCACTTCCAATCGGTGGATCTCAGCGGCCGCACGGAGGCCCTGCTCAGCATGGACCCGGCCGGCTCGGTGTTCCTTGGGTGCACGTTCGAGGCCGCCACGGAGGACTGGCTGCACCGCAACGGCGCGCTGATCTTCCCCACGCTGCCCGGCGTCCCGTTCGCCCCGTACCGCGGCCAGGTTTACACCGCCGCCGAGCTCTACAGCGGGCTGGACACCGGACCCTACGAAGGGACGCTGGACGCGCAGGTCTACGCCTGGTCGTCGCGGTCCGCCACCCGCCATGACCTGGACTCCACCCTCGCGGCAAGCCTGCACGACCATGCCATCGGCGACGCCATGGAGGCGCTGTTCTCCACCGTGTTCGCCGGCCGGAGGATGGTGGGGGTGATGGGCGGGCACGCTGCCGAGCGGGGCAGCACCCTTTACGACGGCGCCGCCCGGCTGGGCAGGCTGCTCGCCAGGGAGGGGTATGCCGTGGCGACCGGCGGCGGCCCGGGCGCGATGGAGGCCGCCAACCTGGGCGCGCGACTCTCCGCGTCCGGCGACGACGAGTTTGCCGACGCGCTGGACCGGCTGGCCGGGGTCCCCGGCTTCCGGCCGTCCGTCACCGACTGGGCCCGCGCGGCGGCCGACGTGCTCGCCGAAGCCGGACCCGGCGTCGCGAATCTGGGCATCCCCACCTGGCACTACGGGCACGAGCCGCCGAACCTATTTGCCACCCACATCGCCAAGTACTTCGGCAACGCCCTGCGCGAGGCCGTGCTGCTGCAGCGCTGCGACGGCGGAATCGTGTTCCTGCCCGGCGCCGGCGGCACGGTGCAGGAAATTTTCCAGGACGCCTGCGAAAACTACTACGCCACCCCGGAAGCGCTCTCGCCGATGGTGCTGGTCGGGCGCACGTACTGGACCGAGGAAATGCCGGCCTGGCCGTTGCTGCAGGCGCTGGCGCGCGGGCGGTCCATGGAAGGCTCCGTGCACCTCGTGGACACCGTGGAACAGGCCCTCGAGGTTCTATAGCTCGGGCACGCACTCGCCCTGGCCCAGCAACGCCAGGCCGGTGAGGTCGCCGTCGGCAAAGGCGAGGATGTCGTGCGAGGCCTGCGCGTACATCAGCTGGCTGGGATCCTCAACGTGGTCCAGGCCGATCAGGTGGCCCAGCTCGTGCATGATGATCGCCCGGGCGGCGCCTTTGCCATCGGGGGCACCCAGCAGCTGGCGGAACTGCGGGGTGTCCAGTTCGATCTGACCCGATACGTAAGCGGAAACCCCGCCCCGCGATGCCCAGCCGCTGCCGCCCAAGCCGATGGTCGGACCGGCCAAGGAGGGGCTCTGCTCCGGGTCCGACCAGGCGATCAGCACCGGCGCCCAGCGCTCGCCGTAGCGTTCTGGCTGGTAGGACCGGCGCCGCTCGGCGGGCCGTTCGGTCGTGGTTCCTTCGTAAATGAACTGCAGGCCGGTGGCCTCCGAGACGTGGTCCACCGCCTCATGGACCAGCTCGATGTTGCCCGCGGGGGAGTCGGCAGTGCGGACCACATACCGGATCGGGCGGCACGGGTCGTAGGCGAGGTAGTCCTGCTTGGACGGCGAGGGCAGGAATCGGTAGGAACTGCTCTCCTCATTGAGGGGTGCGGGCACTCCCAGCGGTTCGTCCGCGGCGTCGACTCCCGACGGCGGAAAGCCGCCATGGCCCGGACCCTTGACAGTGGAGCCGGCATCGAACGGTACCCCATTCAGGGCGGCGGCCCCGCCGGGTTGCACAGCCGGGGCGGGCCCCGGTTGGGCCATCCAGATGAAGGCCCACGCCGCCAGTGACGCAGCGGCGGCCAGCAGGATGAATTTGCCGAACGGTGACGGGCCCCGGTGGTCCGGTTCTCTCCGGGCGGCCGGGGCCTGCGGGACCCGTGTCAGTGTGGGCATCTGCACGGGAGCGCGCGCCGGCCGCGCCGTCGGGTTGATCCAGACCTGCCCCTGGTCGGGCTGCGGCTTCCGGGGCTCGGCGGCGTCGGTGGCGACCCGCTGGGGGCCCTGCCCCGTCCCGGCTTCCGGCACAGGCCGGGCCCCGCCCGGCGCATGGCCCGGGCCCTCGGTCGGCGGCCAATTCATGGTCCCCCTCGGCATGGCGGACGGCGGTGCATCGTTGCCCCGCTTGCCTCAGGGTAACCAAGCCGTGAGACAAACGGTAGGGGTCTGTCCGGTGGCCCGCGGGTGAACAGGACGGGCGGCCGGCGGGGTCAGAGCGCTGTGGTGCCGAACAAGGAACCCAGCAGGTAGGTGGCCAGCGCCGCACCGAAGCCGATCGCCAGCTGCCGCAGGGCCCGCTTGAGCGGCGAGGCCCCGGACAGCAGCCCCACGATTCCGCCGGTGACAAGCAGTGCCACGCCGACCAGCACGAGCGCGACTACCACGGCCGCGGTACCCTGCATGCCGAAGATGTAGGGCAGGATCGGAATCAGCGCCCCGCTCGAGAAGAACAGGAAACTGGACAGGGCGGCATTCCAGCCGGTGCCGATCTCCTGATAGTCGTTAATGTACGTTTCCGGCGGCTGCAGGGAGAGGCTCGGATCGCAGTCGCAGTCCAGGTAGCCCATCCGTTCGGCGGCACGGTGTTCGGCTGCTTCTTGGGTCATGCCCCGCGCGCGGTACACGAGCACGAGTTCATTCGCGTTCAGGTCCAGGTCCGGCGCTGCCTGCAGGGTGATCTGGGTGGGGCGGGTGGCGGAGAGCAACTCGCGCTGGGAGCGCACGGACACGTACTCACCGGCGCCCATGGACAGTGCGCCGGCGAGGAGGCCGGCGAAGCCGCTGAACAGGATGAATCCACTGGAGACCCCGGTGGCACCGATGCCCATGATCAGGGCAAGGTTCGAGACCAGTCCGTCGTTCGCGCCGAAGACCGCCGCACGGAAGTTGCCGGAGAGCCGGGCTCGGCCGCGGGTGGCCAGGCCGCGGATGACCTCTTCGTGAATCAGTTCATCGGCGGCCATGGCCTCGGTCGCCGCAGGCTCACTGCCGTAGGGGGAGCGGCTCTCGGCCCGTTGCGCCAGGGCCAGCACGAACACCGAGCCGAAGCTGCGGGCCAGGAACCGCAGCACGGTCCGGCGCAACGAGGGCCGCAGCCTTTGTCCGGCATGCTTGCCCAGCAGATCGCGCCAGTGTTTTTCGTGCCGGCCCTCGGCGTCGGCCAGGGCCAGCAGGATCTCGCGTTCCTCGCCCTCGCGGCGCCTTGCCAGATCGCGGTAGATGGCGGCTTCGGCGCGTTCGTCGGCAAGATAGCGGCGCCACAGCCGGATGTCGGATTTCGTCGGCGATGCCTTGCCATCGGTGTGTGCGTCCATAGGGTCGGGGCCGGCTGGATCGGGGCTCGTTGTCACGCTGCTCCTGAGTCGGACCGGAGACGGTTCGATGATCTCCGGTCAGTTAACCATCAACTGACCGAAGGTCTCGCTCGCCCGGGCGCAGCGGAACAGGCGGTACCTGCCCTGCGCTCAGGTGGACTGCCGGGCCGCTAACGCTGGCCAGTGTGTCGACAGGCCTCCACGCCCAGTGCGCGTGAACCGCGCGGCGGTGGAGCTACTCCCCTTCGCAACCTCCATTGTAGCCGGTCGGGGCGGTCCCTTGAGGACCGCCCCGCCGTCACCGTCTCCTGGCCGGACCCAGGCACCAGCGTCAGCAGCCGTTCGGGCAAGGCGCCAGCCTCAGCTGCCGTTCGGGGCAGAGCCCACGCCAGCAGACGTATGTGGCAGCGCACCGCGTCAGCGCGTGGCGACCTCGTCGGGGCCCTCGACCGGGACTTCCTCCGTTGCCTGCCCCGCCACCCGGCGGTCCCACGCCTGGCGCACGGCGGCATCGGTGGGCTTCGTGAGCAGCGACACTCCCACGTAGACCAGCGCGGAGGCGATCAGGCCGTAGTAGATCGGCTCGTTGGCGTAAACGCCGGCATATTGTTCCTCGGCGTTGATCTCCAGCACGATCATGGTGGTCAGCGTGACGATGGTGCCAGCCGCCATGGACCACGCGGCGCCCAGGCCGGTGCCGCGCTTCCAGACCAGGCCGCCCAGGATCGCGACCAGCAGGCCGCCCACCAGGATGTCGTACGCAATGGTCAGCGCGGCGACCACGTCCTGCACCACGATGGCCAGCAGGATGGAGACGGCACCCAGGCCGAAGACCCACCACCGGTTGCCGGCCACATCGTGTTCGGTGTTCTCGTGGTCGTAATGGACGTGCTTGCCGAACCAGGAGGCTACGAACGGCACCACGTCGGCGCGGGCCACCGTCGCCGCGGCGATCAGGCAGCCGGACGCCGTCGACATCATCGCGGCCACGGCCGCGGCCAGCACAATGCCGCCGATGCCGATGGGCAGCAGGTTCATGGCCACGTCCGCGTAGACGTCGTCCTCGACTTCGATGGCCGGCAGTGCCACGGAGGCCGCCATGCCGATCAGGGCGCCGGCGGCTCCGTAGAGGATGCAGTAGATGCCGGCCGTCGCGCCGCCCCAGCGGGCGACCCCCGGGTTGCGGGCGGTGAAGACGCGCTGCCAGATGTCCTGACCGATGAGCAGGCCCAGCGTGTAGACCACGAAGTAGGTGATGATGGTCTGGACGCCGATGCCGGTCAGCGAGAAGAACTCCGCATCGACGCGCGAGCGGATGCCGTCCAGTCCGCCGGCGGCCGACCAGGTGAACGGCAGCATCAGCAGGAAGACGCCGACGGTCTTGATGATGAACTGTGCCATGTCGGCCAGCGTGATGGACCACATGCCGCCGACCGTGGAGTAAATCAGCACAATGGCGCCGCCGACGGCGATGGACAGCCAGCGCTCCCAGCCGAAGAGCACCACCATGATGGTGGCGTACGCCCCGGTGGACGTGGCGCAGAGCATGAGCGTGTACGCCAGCATGACGATGCCCGACACCTTGGTGGCATGCACGCCGTACCGCAGCGTGAGCATCTGTGCCACGGTGTAGATCTTCAACTTCTGCAGGGTCGGGGCGAAGAGCAGGCTCAGCAACAGCACGCCCGAGCCGATCGCCACGACCAGCCACATCCCGGAGATGCCCCACTTGTAGCCCAGGCCCACCCCGCCGACGGTGGAGGCTCCGCCCAGAACGACGGCGGCCATCGTGCCGGTGTAGAGGACGGGGCCGAGACGGCGGCCGGCCACCAGATAGTCGCTGGTGTTCTTGGTGCGGCTTTTGCCCCACCATCCGAAGAGCAGCATGGCGGCCAGATAGGCCACCACGATCACGACGTTGACGATTTGATTGTCCAAGGGAGACTCCAGGGGAGAATAGCGCGGAACACATGCCGAAGATTGCCTGTGGGGCAACAAGTGTTGAGTGTTAAGCTAAATGTGGCACGCGGCACAGGTCAACTCGGCCACGCTGCCGCTGGTTCCGCAGGGGTGGTTCGGCCACCCCTGCATGCCACCTCCGTCAACTCTGCACCGAGAAGGATGATTAGTGAAGGCACTGCCAGTCGAGCCCAGCAATGACCCGGTGGCCATAGGTTCGCGGATCCGCGCCGCACGGCAGGGTCAGCGCATGACCATCGAACAGGTTGCGGATTCGACGGGGCTGACCAAGGGATTCCTCAGCCGGGTGGAGCGTGACCTGACCTCGCCGTCGGTGGCATCGCTGGTCACCCTGTGCCAGGTGCTGTCCATCTCCATCGGTGACCTCTTCTCCATGCCGGAAACGCACGTCTCGCGCGCGGGGGAGGGGCCGCGGATCAATCTGGGCGGCGAAGGCATCAAGGAGGAGCTGCTGACCGCCCGGCACGAGCGCCGGTTGCAAATCATCCGTGCCGTGATCGAACCGCGGGGCCGCGGGGAGGCCGATCTCTACTCCGTGGACTGCGACGTGGATGTCCTGCACGTGATCGCCGGCAGAATCACGCTGGTCTTTACCTCCGAGCGCTACGAACTCGACGCCGGTGACACCATCTCCTTCTCCGGGCGGGAGCCGCACACGTGGATAAACGAGACCGACGAAGAGGCCATCGTCACCTGGACGCTGGTCCCGGCGGCCGCGCGCTAGTGCCCGTGTTGCGCTGCCGTCCGTGCCGCGGTAGCCGCCAGTGCCGTGTAGCCGTGGCGTCCGTGCCGCGATAGCCGCCGCGCCGTTCCGCGTTGGCCGCCCTGCCGCCTTGCCGCCCGGACCGCGGTCTTGACTGTTACCCCCACCACAAATAACATCACAGGCAACAGATGTTGCACATGAGGCAACCGTCAGTCGGTCGTTCCAGTACGGCACGCAGCCATCCGCGGCTCCGAATGACCGACCCCCAGCCCGCCGCCCGCACCCCTCAGAGGAGAACCATGGAAGAGCTACGTGTGGAAGCCAACGGCCATCTTGGCCCGATCGATTCGTCCCGCATCCCGCGGTACGCCGGAGCCGCCACCTTCGCCCGGCTGCCCCGCCTGGACCAGGTGCAGCAGGCGGACATCGCCGTCGTCGGCGTACCCTTCGATTCCGGCGTGTCCTACCGCCCCGGCGCCCGCTTCGGCGCCAACCACGTCCGCGAGGCTTCGCGGCTGCTGCGGCCGTACAATCCCGCGTGGGACCTGAGCCCGTTCGAAGAGGTTCAGGTGGCCGACGCCGGCGACATGGCCGTGAACCCGTTCAACATCAACGAAGCCATCGAGACCATTCAGCAGAACGCCCTCGACCTGACCGCCGCCGGCACCAAGCTGGTCACCCTCGGCGGTGACCACACCATCGCCCTGCCGCTGCTCCGCGCGGCGGCCGAGCGGGCCGGCGGTCCGGTCGCCATGCTGCATTTCGACGCGCACCTCGATACCTGGGACACCTACTTCGGTGCCGAGTACACGCATGGCACTCCGTTCCGCCGGGCTGTGGAGGAAGGCATCCTGGACACCGAGGCCATTTGCCACGTGGGCACCCGCGGCCCCCTCTACGGCAAGAAGGACCTCGACGACGACCATCGTTTCGGTTTCGGCATCGTCACCAGCTCGGACGTCTACTACGAGGGCGTCCGCGACGTGGTGGCCAAGCTGCGCGACCGGATCGGCGACACCCCGCTCTACATTTCGGTCGACATCGACGTGCTGGATCCGGCCCACGCACCCGGCACCGGCACCCCGGAGGCCGGCGGCATCACCAGCCGCGAGTTGCTGGAAATCATCCGCGGGTTCCGCGGCATGAACCTCGTCGGCGCCGACGTGGTGGAAGTGGCCCCCGCCTATGATCACGCGGAGATGACAGGGGTTGCCGGCAGCCACGTGGCGTACGAACTTGTCTCGCTGATAGCCGATACCGCGGCAGGCGGGTCCGGCAACGGCTACAGTGCCCAGGCGCTGAAGCGCGCGGGCGCCACCGTCGGCAGCGCCAAGGGATCGGATCAGGAGTCCTTCGAATGACAGCAGCAGGGAAAGCCGACTCCACGGCCCCGGCCGAACCGACCGTTCGCAACGGCGGGGACCTCGTCGTCGAAACCCTCAGTGCGTTGGGCGCGACGACCGTGTTCGGGATCCCGGGGCAGCATGCCTTGGGATTGTTCGACGCGTTGTCCCGTTCGCCGTTGCGCTTCGTCTCATCCCGGGTGGAGAACAACTCCGCCTTCGCGGCGGACGGGTTCTCGCGTGCCACCGGGGAGGTCGGCGTGCTGTTCCTCTCCACCGGCCCCGGCGCCCTGACCTCGTTGGCCGGGCTGCAGGAGGCCTATGCCACCGGCGTGCCGATGGTGGTCATTGCCAGCCAGATTCCACTGGAAGGCCTGGGCGCGCGCCGCAAGGGCATGCTGCACCAGCTCGACGACCAGAAGGCATCGGCGGCCAACGTCACCAAGAGCCAGCGGTTGATCCAGCACGCGTCCGGCATCCCGTCGGCCATTCAGGACGCGTGGACCGAGGCGATCTCGTCGCCGCAGGGACCGGTCTGGGTAGAGGTGCCGCAGAACGTGCTGCTGGACCCGATCATGGTGCCGCCGGTGGAGGACGCGCTGGCCGAGGCATTCGACAACCCGCCGCGGACCGAGCTGGTCAAGGAAGCCGTGCACTGGCTCTCCGAGGCCAAGCGGCCGGCCATCATCGCCGGCGGCGGCGCCCGCCGGGGCAAGGCAGAACCGTGGCTGCGCTCCATCGCGGAAAAGCTGCGTGCCCCGGTGGTCTGTTCGCCGGGCGGCAACGGCGCGTTCCCGTGGAACCACGAGCTCTCGCTGCAGTCCTGGGTCGAGGACCGGTACGTCACCGACCTCCTCGAAGATGCTGACGTCCTGTTGGTCGTGGGCTCGTCGCTCGGTGAAGTGACGAGCAACTATTTCACCATGGAACCGCGGGGCCGGATCATTCAGATCGACGCCGAGCCCCGCGTCCTGGAGTCCAACGGCCCGGCCCTGGGCATTCGCGCCGACGCCGGCCAGGCACTGCAGGCGCTGGACGCTGCGCTGTCCGACGATCCGGATAACGGACCCGACTGGCACGGCCAAACGCCCGAGCAGCTGGTCAAAGACACCCTGGCCAAGGTTCAGGCCCGCCTGGACAGCCAGGACCTGGCCAAGGAGCGGACCTTCATGGCGGACATCCGCGAGGCCGTGCCGGACGACATGCAAACCTTCTGGGACATGACCATCTCCGCGTACTGGGCCTGGAGCTGCTGGGACTCGCGCGACGGTGAATTCCACTCGGCGCAGGGCGCCGGCGGCCTGGGCTACGGTTTTCCCGGCGCCATCGGCGGCAGCGTCGGCCTGGCCAGCCAGGGAAAGCCCGCGCGCGTGCTGGCCGTCTCCGGCGACGGCTCGGCCATGTATTCGATCAGCGAGCTGGCCACCGTCCGACAGCATGACCTTCCGGTCACCTGGCTGATTGTGGACGACGGCGGCTACGGGATCCTGCGCGAATACATGGAAGGCGCGTTCGGACGGGCGACGGCAACGGAACTGGCGCGGCCGGACTTCGTGGCGCTGGCACAGGCCTTTGGTGTGCCGGCACGCCGGGTAGCGCCGGAGGATGTCGGCCCCGCACTCCGGGAGAGCTTTGCCGCCGAGGGACCGAACGTCGTCGTCGTCGAGACACTGCTGAAGATGTTCGCCCCCACGCACCTCTGACCCAACCCCGAAGGGGGTCCACCCATTGCCGCGTTCCCCTGGCCAACAGCCCCTCAACCCCGGGATTTTCCCCGCGGGCGGAGGGGCTGTTGGGCCTGTAATCCGGCTCAGGCGAGGAAAGCGACCAGCTTGTCCTCGAGCGCGGCCAGATCGCCGGTTCTCTTGAACTCGCACTCCCATACGGTGAGGACCTGCCAGCCGGCCGCCTGCAGCGCCGACCGTTGGGCTTCGTCGCGGGCAGCCGTACGCGTCCGTTTGGCTTCCCAGAAGCCGGCGTTGGACTTCGGCGCATGCCGGCCGACCCTGCAGTCATGGGCATGCCAAAAGCAGCCGTTGACGAAGATCACTTTCCGCCGTCCGGCGAAAACCAGATCCGGTTTGCCCGGCAGCTTCCCGCCGCCTGCGCTGCCATGCAGGCGGTAGCGGTATCCCTTGGCATGCAGCAGTTTCCGGACCAACAGCTCGGGTTTGGTGTTCTTGCCGCGGATTTTGGCCATGTTGGCGCTGCGCTGCTGCGGGGTCAGCGAGTCGGCCATAGCTAAAGTCTAGGGGAGCACGGTACTGCCCGGCGGGCCGCCGGCCGCCCGGCGGCGCCGTTACCGCGTCCGGGGAACGCGTCCGCCGCTGCTAGGTTAAACGTAAGCGGCATGCGAAGGCCGCGCCTTACCTTTGAAAGGACCTTCGATGCGCTTGATCGGCACTTCGGACATCAAGATCTTCCCGCTCGCTCTGGGCGGCAACACCTTCGGCTGGACCTCGGACGAGTCCGGTTCACAGCAGGTGCTGGATGCCTTCACCGAGGCCGGCGGCAACTTCATTGACACCGCGGACAGCTACTCCGCGTGGGTTCCGGGTAACCGCGGGGGCGAATCCGAGGAGATCATCGGCCGCTGGATGGCCGAACGGAAAAACCGCGAATCGGTCGTCATCGCTACGAAGGTGGGCGGTCATCCGGAACTCCAGGGACTGTCGGCGGTGAACGTGGCTGCTGCCGCCGAGGCTTCACTGCAGCGGCTGGGCACCGAATACATCGACCTGTACTACGCCCATTACGACGACGAGGGCACCCCGTTGATTGAGGCGGCCGCCGCGTTCGACGCCCTGGTGAGGGAGGGCAAGGTCCGCCAGATCGGTTTGTCCAACCTGTCTCCCGAGCGGATCGCCGAGTGGATGAACATCGCCCAGCAGAACGGTTTTGCGCTGCCGGTCGCGCTGCAGCCGCACTACAACCTGGTGGCCCGCAAAGACTACGAACAGGGCTATGCTCCGTTGGCCCGCGAACACAACCTCTCGGTGTTCCCGTACTACTCGCTGGCCGCCGGTTTCCTGTCCGGCAAGTACCACTCGACGGATGACGCCGACAGCAGCCCGCGCGGCGGCATGCTCCGTGATTACCTCACGATGGAGGGCTTCGCGGTCGTCGACGCGTTGGAGACCGTCGCCCAGTCGCGCGGCATCTCCCTCACGACAACCGCGCTCGCCTGGCTGCTGACCAAGCCCGGCATTACCGCTCCGCTGGCCAGCGCCCGGACGCCCGAACAGCTGCCGGAGCTGATGGCCGCCACGGACGTGGAGTTGACCGCCGACGAAGTTGCCGCCCTGGACCGGGCGTCGAGGCCCTTCGCCTGACCGGCCCTTAACGACGACGGCGATGCCGTGTGGGCATCGCCGTCGTCGGTGGCGGAAGCTCCGCCGTCGTCAAGGGTGGGTTAGAGCCAGCCGGCCGGATCCACCAGTTGACCGTCCTTGACAACCTCGAAGTGCAGGTGGCAGCCGGTGGAGTTGCCGGTGGTGCCCAGCTGGCCGATGGACTGGCCCTTGGCCACCTTCTGGCCCAGCGAAACGCCGATCGACTGCAGGTGGTTGTAGGTTGTCTTCAGGCCGCTGCCGTGCTGAACCACGATGCGGTTGCCGCCGCCGCCGACCTGCCAGCCGGCCTCGACGACCTTGCCGCCGTCGGCCGCGTGGACAGGGGTGCCGCACGCCATGGCGTAGTCAATGCCGGTGTGCAGCTCGCCTGCAGCACCGGTGATCGGGTTCTGGCGGTAGCCGAAGCCGGAGGTCTGGTTCATGTTCGGGATCGGAGCGGCCAGCTTGCCGGTGGCAAAGCCGACGGTCTTCGCCTTGGCTGCGGCGGCCTTCTTGGCTGCGGCCGTGGCCTTTGCCTTCTTCTCCGCTGCAGCCTTCTTGGCCGCAGCTTCGGCCTTCGCCTTCTTCTCGGCCTCGGCCTTCTTGGCGGCCGCCGCCTTTTCGTCGGCCTTCTTCTTTTCGGCGGCCTCGGCGGCAACCTGGGCTTCCTCCGGCGTAGCCTTGCTGGCTACCTTGGCCCGGTCAAAGCGGATTTCGGCCTCCTGGGCCGCCTGAATCTGCACGGGGCTTTGCTCGGAGGCGCGGTCGGAACCAACGTCGGTAGTGCCGCCGGCTTGGGCCACCGGGACCACTGCCGCGGCCAAGATGCCGGCGGCAACGGCAGCCAGGCCGGTCTTGCGGGCGAGGGAGTAGGCCGCCGGGGATGCTTCCCCTTCGCGGCGGGCAGGGGAGCCCTCGCTGGAACGGGTGATCTTCGCCAGGGCGGAACGCGAGATCTTGGACAGGGCATTCGTGGGGGTGTCGGAACGGCGACGACCGCGCACAGGGTTGTTCACAGGGTTTCCTCTCTTGCGCCTGCGAAGTTAGCTGTCGGATTCGAGCGAGAGTTCACTCGGTCCTGCCGGCAGTCGGATTTCAGAGTGCGACTGTGCCGGTGAGGACTTCACCCCGAGGTGCCCCCAAGCACCGTAAGTGGTTCCTCCGCCCCTGCCTTCGATGAAAAGCTCGATTCTTGCGGTCCGCTGGCAGGGTTAGACGGGCGGACCGGATGCCTACCTAGATAGATAGGAACAAATTCAAAATTACCGGAGCGACACGCGGCGTTACAAATTCGTTATCCGTGTTCCTTGTCACCAGAAGTTCCTCCGTTTAAGGTGATTCCTTTAATTGGGCGGAGTGTGCATCCGCCTGGGATTCGCGGCGCTGCTTGGCCGTTAGCGGAGCCCCGCGCCGGGGAGTGATCGGAGGTTGCACGCCGTTCCCGGGCCGTTAGTGGAGCCCCCGCGCCGGGGAGTGAGCGGAAGTTACACGCCGGGGAGTGTTCGGAGGTTACACGCCGTTCCCGGGCCGTTATCCGGGCCCCGCGCCGGGAGTGTTCGGAGGTTACACGCCGTTCCCCGGCCGTTATCGGACCCCCGCCCGGGAGTAACGCCTCCGCCGGGCAGCCTCCAGTTAGCATTGGCGGCCCGGCGCGCACCAAGCCTTCGCAGTGCTGCTCTCGGGGAAGTGCGCAGTGAATCGTGGCGGCGCAGACTGCGGACGCGGTGAAGGCCTGCCGTGATGAACGCAACAAGCAGGGGGCAGGCATCCGGATGTAGCCGCGTACCGGTCAGGCCGGCTGGCGCAGCAGGCCAAACCCGGCGAGCAGACGCCGAATCCCGGCCGGCGGCCCGGTCCCGACGATCAGGCGCTGACCCGGACCCGGGTCCGCGGCCCGGTGCCGATAATCAGGTGTTGACCGGCTCCGGAGCCAAAACTAGAGTGCCGCCGCTCCAGCCTCCGCCACCGACTGGTCCTGCTCTCCGGAGCCGCCGCTGACGCCGATCGAACCGACCACCTGGCCGTCGCGGGAGAGCGGGATGCCGCCGGCGAAGATCATGATGCGGCCGTGGTTGCTGGCATGGATGCCGTAGAACTGATTGCCCGGCTGCGAGTTGTCGCCCAGGTCCTTGGTCTGGATGTCGAACGCCCGCGAGGTGAAGGCCTTGTTGATCGAGATGTCGATGCTGCCCAGCCACGCCCCGTCCATCCGCACGTGCGAGACCAGGTTCCCGCCCGCATCGGCGACGGCGATGTTCATCGGCTGGCCGATGTCGGCGGCTTTGGCCTCGGCGGCGGCAATGACCCGGCGGGCGTCTTCCAAGGTGACGGTGTCCATGTTTGCTCCTAGGTTCAAGGCCCCGTCGCGGGGCCTAGCTGATGTAACCGTTGGGGTTGAGCACGTACTTTGTGGCGGCACCGGCGTCGAACTCCGCATAGCCCTTCGGCGCGTCCTCCAAGGGGATGGCCGTGGCGTTCACGGCCTTCGCTATCTGCACCCTGTCGTGCAGGATGGCCATCATCAGGCCGCGGTGGTACTTCATCACCGGGCACTGCCCCGTGGTGAAGGAGAGCGACTTGGCCCAGCCCGTGCCCAGCGAGAGCGAGAGCGAGCCCTTCTGCGCGGCCTCGTCGATTCCGCCCGGGTCGCCGGTGACGTACAGCCCCGGGATGCCCAGGGCCCCGCCGGCCGCAGTAACCTCCATCAGCGAGTTCAGCACGGTGGCTGGCGCCTCTTGGGCGTCCTTGCCGTGCCCGCGGGCCTCGAAACCCACCGCGTCCACGCCGCAATCCACCTCGGGGACGCCCAAAAGCTGTTCGATCTGGTCCCTGGGATGGCCCTGGGAGACGTCCACGGTCTCGCAGCCGAAGCTGCGCGCCTGGGCGAGGCGGCCCTCGTTCATGTCCCCGACAATCACGACGGCGGCGCCGAGCAACTGGGCACTGGCCGCAGCGGCCAGCCCCACGGGGCCGGCGCCGGCAATGTACACGGTGGAGCCAACCCCCACGCCGGCGGTGACGGCGCCGTGGAAGCCGGTGGGGAAGATATCGGAGAGCATGGTCAGGTCCATGATCTTCTCGAGCGCCTGGTCCTTGTCCGGGAACTTCAGCAGGTTCCAGTCGGCGTAGGGGACCAGCACGTACTCGGCCTGGCCGCCCACCCAGCCGCCCATGTCCACGTAGCCGTAGGCGCTGCCCGGGCGCTCGGGATTCACGTTCAGGCAGATGCCGGTCTTCCGCTCCTTGCAGTTCCGGCAGCGTCCGCACGCGATGTTGAAGGGGACGGAGACGATGTCGCCGACCTTGATGAATTCCACGTCGGAGCCGACGTCGACGACCTCGCCGGTGATTTCATGGCCCAGGACCAGGTTTTTCGGGGCAGTAGTACGGCCCCGGACCATGTGCTGGTCGGAGCCGCAGATGTTGGTGGCAACGGTGCGCAGGATGACTCCGTGCGATACCTGCCGGCCCACGTTGTCTGGGTGGACCCCCGGGCCATCCTTGAGGGTGAAACTTGGATAGTCGATGTCGATCACTTCGACCTTGCCGGGTTCCTTGTAAGCCACTGCTCGATTGCTGCTCATGGGGATTCCTCTGATGCGGAAGTCATGGATGGTGGGTGCCACGGTAGCCCTCTTGGATGGGGGCTGGCTAGGGTTGAGGCAGCCTTGGCCCTGCAGTCCAACACCTCTTGTGGCCGGTCGAAGGCGGCTCGTGTGCTTCTTGCGGGCCGACGCCCGCGGCGGAAGCGCGGCGCCCCGCCCTCCGCCGTCAGCTCGCCCCGGAATAATCTTCGCGGTGCCTTGGTTGACCCATCTAGATGCGATTGCATGAACAAACCAGGAGGGTCTCAGTGTCAGAGCGCAAGATCGTTGTTATATCCGCCGGACTCGGCGTTCCGTCCTCGAGTCGGATGCTGGCTGACCAATTGGCTGCCTCTGCCGTGGACCAGTTCCGCCTGAAGGGCGTCGAGGCCGAGGTCCGACTGGTGGAGCTGCGTGACTACGCCGTCGATATCGCCAACAACATGGTGACCGGCTACGCCGCGCCGAAGCTGGACGAAGTGCTCAAGGCAACCGTGGCAGCCGATGCGCTGATCGTGGTGACCCCGGTCTTCAGCGCCTCCTACAGCGGGCTGTTCAAGTCCTTCTTCGATGTGGTCGAGCCGCGCGCGCTCGCCGGCAAACCGGTGCTGATGGGCGCCACCGGTGGCAGCGCCCGCCACTCGCTGGCCCTGGACTACGCCGTCCGTCCGCTGTTCAGCTACCTCCGTGCCCGCACGGTACAAACCACGGTCTATGCCGCGCCGGAGGACTGGGGCGCCGGTGAGGCGGGAACCGGCGGACTGTCCGAGCGCTCGGACCGGGCGGCCGCCGAACTGGTCGACCTGGTGGAGGGCGCTCCGGTGACCGAGCGCGGCCGTGGCGGCGTCGAATCCAAAAGCTTCGAGGAGATCCTCGCCAGCGTCGGCCACTGAATGAGCGTCTACCGCTGAGCAAGACGAAGGCCCGGTCGGGAGTGGTCCAGCGATGCGCACCCGCGCAGCGTCACCACCCCGACCGGGCCTTTGCCGTGGCTAAAAACGTTCGGGTTGTTGACCCAGTTTGAAGTGGCGTCCGCTGATGCTGGCCGGCTTCACTTCCACATAGAAATCCTTGAGAGTCGGGATCCAGGTCTCGACCGGCAGCGCTTCGGCGGCCGCGATGTCCTCCTGGTCCTGCAGTACCCGGGCCGTGCCTTTGACGACAACGCTCCATGCTTCCTCGCTGCTGATGCCGTCGGCCTCGAACAAGACCTGGTCGTTGATCGTCAATTCGGCCAGCTTGGTGCCCGGCGCCGTGCGCAGGACGAGCCTGCCATCGCGCGCAACATAGTTGATGGGGAAAATATCGGTTTCCCCGGCGGCCGTGAGGACGAGGCGGCCATGCTTCGTCCTCTCCAGCAGCATCCACGATTGCTCGTCGGTGAGCTCAAGGACCGCGTCATCGTGTTCGAACATCATGCCTTCATCCTTCTGCATCGCTTCGGTGAAAGGAAGTCCTTGATACAAGCGGACATCTTAACGACGAGGCACCGCCGTTGGGCCGGTTGTCCGGCCCAGCGGCGGTGCCTGGGTCATCTCCGTGCCCGAGCACGGTTGGCCAGTGTTACTTGGCCGGGGTGATCAGCGCGGAAGCGCCGGTGCGGGCGGAGTCGAAGCGGGCTGCGACGTCGGCCCAGTTGACGATGTTCCAGAACGCCTTGACGTAGTCGGCCTTGACGTTGACGTAGTCGAGGTAGAAGGCGTGCTCCCACATGTCCAGCATCAGCAGCGGAATGGTGCCTACCGGGATGTTGCCCTGCTGGTCGTAGAGCTGCTCGATGACCAGGTTGCCGCCCAGGGGTTCGTAGGCCAGCACGGCCCAGCCCGAGCCCTGCAGGCTCAGCGCTGCGGCGCCGAAGTGGCCGCGGAACGCGTCGAAGGAACCGAAGTACTCATCGATGGCGGAGGCCAGTTCGCCGGTGGGCTTGTCGCCGCCTTCCGGGGAGAGGTTCTTCCAGAAGATCGAGTGGTTGGTGTGGCCGCCGAGGTGGAAGGCCAGGTCCTTGGACAGCTTCGGCACGTTGCCGAATTCGCCCTTGGAGCGGGCGTCGGACAGCTGCTCCAGCGCGGTGTTCGCGCCGGCCACGTAGGTGGCGTGGTGCTTGGAGTGGTGCAGCTCCATGATCCTCGCCGAGATGTGCGGCTCCAGGGCCGCGTAATCGTAGTCGAGCTGGGGCAGTTCGTACTTGCTCATGTTCTTCCTCTCGTCGGAATTACTGTGCGGAAACTACTCAGTGCACACTTCCAGCCGGCACGGACAACGGGTGGTTGGCCCGCCAAGCTGCCAATCCTCATTCAAACATGACCGAGGCTGGCACCGTAGCGAATTTCGCCACTGACGTAGCCGCGCATCCGCAGCCTGTCGGGCGGTTTGACCCCTGAGACGACATTCCACATCCAGAGAGCGGGCGCGGTGAGGTCAATTCGTGCAGTCGCAGAGCCCCGCGAACGCCCCCAGCTCCTCCAGCCCGGCGGGCCGTGCCGGCAGGTAGTCCGTGAGGGCGCGGGAACGCACGATAACCGCCCGCCACTGCCCGCGCGAGACAGCCACGTTGTTCCGGTTTCGGTTAAGCACGAATTCCATGCCGCGCGGCGCCTCGGCCGCGGCGGACACCGCGGTGGAAACGATCACGACCGGCGCTTCCTGGCCCTGGAACTTGTCCACCGTGCCCACCCGGACCTCCGCCAGCCCGGCGCCGTCCAGCACGGAACGGATCAGCTGGACCTGGGCGTTATAGGGTGCCACCACGAGGATGTCCGTTCCGGCCAGGGGGCGCGGCCGGGCCGTGCCGTCCGCGTGCCAGGGCAGGCCCAGATGCCGGCGGACCTGGGCCAGTACCTCGGCGGCTTCTTCGGGCGACGACGTCGCGTTGCCGTGGTGGTTCACGTACACGCATTCCACCCCGGGCGGAGCTCCTTCCAGCCGTCGCAGCGCGGCGGCCGGCGCCGACTTGAGCCGCCCCTCGTAGGCTAGGACGGAGACGGCCCGGCACAGGTCCGGGTGCATGCGCCAGCTCAGGGCGAGGAAATAGCCCAGCTCCGGCGGCAGCGTGGCATGGCCGTCAGAGAGCCACCCGAGTGCCGACTCGTCGACCGGTTCCGGATGCGTTCCCTGGGTCACCTGGGGCAGCTGCTGCGGATCACCCAGCAGCAGCAGGCGCCTGGCGGCCCGGGAGACGGCCAGCGTGTTGGCCAGCGAGAACTGGCCGGCTTCGTCGATGACCAGCAGATCCAGCGACTTCGGCGGGACAGCAGACCCCGTCATGGTCCACGCCGTGCCGCCAATCAACGCGCCCCCGGGGGAGGCGAGCAACCGGGCCACATCGTCCGTACTCCGGTTGGGCCACGGCAGGTCGTGGTCGCCGTTGGGTTTTTTGGCAACGACTTCCGGCGGCACGCCGGCCTTCTCGATGGCGGCGCGCAGCATGTTGTCGACCACGGCATGCGACTGGCCGACGACACCGACCTTCCAGCCCCGGGCCACCAATCGGGCGACGGCGTGCGAGCCGACGTAGGTCTTGCCGGTGCCCGGCGGTCCCTGGACCGCCAGGTAGGAATCGTCCAGGTCGGCGACGGCGGCGGTGATGGCGTCCACGTAGCCGTCCGGGTGGTCCTGGACCTCGGGCAGCCGCGCCAGCGTTGCCAGCCGCGGCGGGCGACGGCGCAGCAGGTCCAGCGCCGGTTCGGCCGGGAAGCCGGGCAATGTGCCGGCAACCGCAGCGGCGAGGTCTGCGAGGGCCTGCCGGATGGAGGTGGTGGGCAGCGGCTGGTCGGGTGTGAGCGCCACCGGCGGCTCGTTGTACTCGTCGGCACCGCGGGGCAGCCGCTCCTTCACCAGGAGCGTGTCCTTCCCACCGTCCGCACCCAGTTCCAGCACTTCCGCGCCGAAACAAAACGCGCGGTGATTGACGCCGTCGTTCTGGTCGCAGAGGAACTCCGGGAAGGGCTGGTCGTAGAGCCGGCAGAGCAGGCTGCCTTCCTTGATGGTGGATCCGGGTGCCAGCCTGCCGGTGAGCCGCAGCACGCGGACCGGGTTGCTACGCGACGTCGGCTTTTCCCACCCGGAAACCACGCGCGCGGAATCCACGGTGAAGACGTCGCGGGTATCCGCCCAGTCCTCCAGCGGGGCGTCGAGCCGGTCGAAATGCGCCCACCAGTACTGCTTCGCTTCCCGCCGGTGGTAGCCGACCGAGGCCGCGACCATGGCGACGGCCTGTTCATCGGCGGACAGCGTTTCGCTTCGGCGGGCGGCCCTGTCGGCGGCAGCCTCGACGTAGTCGTGCAGCCGCCGCTCCTCGGGCGGCAGCGGCTCGTCGTCGGCGGCCAACGTCCCGCTCGCGGCAGAGGCAGCCGCCGCCGCGGGGGCGGCCGTACGCCCCGGCACGACTCGGCGCTCGGCCGCCAACCGCAGGAGCCAATTGCGCAGTTCCATCGTGGAGAGGCAGTCGTACTCGTTGTAGTCGGCAATGCTTTTCAGGACCGTCTCTGCCTCGGCGTCGTTGCCGGCGTCTCTAGCCGCACAGTAGCGGGCGTATGCGACCACGGAAGCTCCGGCGTCCTTGACGTCGCCGGACCGCAGGTTGTCTCCCATGTACAAGGGCTCGAGCTTCTTGATGCTGTAGGAGTTTTCCGAGATCCGCAGGCTGTGCCGGACCGTGTCGTAGAGGTCCACCAGGATGCCCTCGCGCAGCAAACTGTCCACGGTTTCCTCACCCACCAGATGCTGCAGCGACAGCCGGCGTAATGCGGCCTTCTCGTAGTTGGCGTAGTGGTAAATGTGCATCCCCGGATACCGGCGCCGCCGATCGGCGACATATTCCAGGAAGTCCGCCAGCGCCTGCCGTTCGCCGGCGCGGCTGTGCGCCCAGAAGGGCTTAAACGGCGGGGCCGTGCCGGCAGCCGGCGGATGTTCCACCACGCCGAAAAGGTATTCCAGCCCCCACTCGCCGTCCTCGTCCTGCCACAGCGGATCGCCCTCGAAGTCGAAGTAGATGTCGCCGGGGTTGGGCGCAGGCAGGCGGGACAGCGTGTGCTGCTCCAGCACGCGGTACGAAACCTCGTGTTCCGTGCCGTCCTTGCGGTAGGTGACCCGGCCGTCCGGCGTGGCCGAGCCGGTCTGCATTCGTGCCTGGTCGCGGAGCCGGGCGAGCGGGCCGTCGGGCGATTCACCGGGTGGAAGTTCCAGGGCGGCCAATTGGTCGATGGTGAAGATCCCGGCCGCTCGCAGCTTGCGACGGCGCAGCGTGCTCATGTTCGCGACCAGCAGCAGGTCCCGGTGCAGCTCAACCTGTTCGGAGCAGTAGTTGCAGCGCCCGCAGGCGGTGACCCTTTCGTTCCCCCAACGGACCGGGTCCGGCTGTTCGCGGTGTGCTGTGACGAGGTTGAGGAACCTGGTGCGGCGTTCGCGGAAGACCGGCAGCAGGTCGGTGAGGCTGTGGTTGCTGTGCCGCCGGTCGCCCAGCACCAGGGTCACGGTGGGAGCCGCGGCGATGCCGGCTTGGAGGAGTTGGTCCCCGTACGCGGCCAGCTGCAGCAGCGCGGTGACCTTGGCGTGGCGGGCAAGCTTGGTGTCATAGACCGCGTAGGCAACAGCTCCGTCGTCGTTGTGGGTTTTGATCAGGAAGTCGGACCGTCCATGGAACCGGCCGTCGAAGAAGGACGCCTGGAACACCACGTCTGCGCCGGAGCGCAGCGCGGCGATCGACTCGTCGTGCTTGGCCTGCAAATCCTGCCGCGTGTAGCTGCGGGTCTCGGCAATCTCAGCCACGCCGGCGCCGAAGGTGTCGCGGAAGTGCTGCAAGACCCGGTGCTCGTGCAGATCGCCCAACTCCGCCGTGCGCTCGAGCATCTCGTCGCGGCCAAAATCCGCCACGGGGGAGCGCCCCAGCTTCTCGTCCAGCTTACGCAGCAGCTGGTACTCGCACTGGGCGGCGACGACGAGGTCGCTGGCTGTGTAGACCAGGTCGCGGTCAGCCCCGTCGACTTCGGAGTCGAGCAGAAACACGGTGCCTCCTTCAAACAGGTGCGCAGGTGCCAACCCGGCCGGCGGCGGGTCCCCCCAACGATATCCCGCCGCCAGCCGGTGCCTGCCGGCAGTTATAGGTCTACCGTCCGGCACCGACATTTTCGCGAATGGGGCATGGGTGCCCGGCCCCTGGATTCCTGTTACGCGATGTGACCGCGGTCTCCGACGGTCAGGCGGCCGCTCTGGCTATACTGCCAACAGCTTCAAGAACTGTGGCCGCCAAGCTCCGACTTGGCCACATACCAACCCCACGCTCGTTGGGTGGTTCGGATGACGAAGCGGCCCGCATCAGCCTCGGCTACCGATGCGGGCAAGAGCACGCGAAAGGACGCGGCGCCCGGCGCCGGCTGCCATGGACATCCCTCACTCCCCGCAACTGCAGGTCTTGAGCCTGGCCGACTATGAACAGGTTTCCGCAGCGCGCGAGGCCTTCGTAGACTTCCTGCTGGATGCCGCCCGGCAGCCCCGCGGGCAGCAGCGCGACATCGCCGCGGCGCAATGACCACGCGGACCGTGCCGACGGCGAAGGCCCCCACGGTCGCGCAGGCGACGGCCGCGCCCACGCCTCAGACTCCCGCAGCCGCACAGGAGCCGGCCGCCGCTACCGGACCGCGGCGGGCCCGCGGGCTGCTGCTGGACACCGACGTCGTGGTCGAGCTCAGGCGCGAAAGCCCGGCCCTCGCCGTCGTCGACTTCCTGCGGCGGCGCCGGCGGTCCCGGGTCTACATCTCCGCCCTGACCCTGGGGGAGCTGCGTGCGCTGAGCACCCAGGAAGCCGCGCTGACCGGGCAGGCCGACGCGTGGCTGGTCGAGCTGACCGCGCGGTTCTCGGCCTTTATCCTGCCGGTGGACCAGCAGGTGGCCGAGGCGTGGGCGCCGCTGGCCATTCAGGACGTGCCGGCCGTCGAGTCGCTGATCGCCGCGACCGCCTCCAGGCACTGCCTGACCGTGGTGTCCGGCAACGCCGAGGCCTATCGGCGGCTTGCGGTCGAAGCCTGCGACCCCTGGGTGCCGGCCCATCCATAGGCTTGCAGCATCCACGGGCGGGAGCACCGCACCCCGAGCACACCGCGGCCCGCGCCCCGAGCACCGCAGCCCGAGCACACCGCGGCCCGCGCCCCGAGCGCCGCACCCCAAGCACACCGCGGCCCGCACCCCCAGCGCCGCACCCAGAGGACCGACCTCGTCCGACGCCCCCCGACCCCCGTGATCAACCGCAGCGGGTATGCGAACGACCACAATCGCACGCCACTTTCCCGCCGAAGGGTGCCTGTGTTGCGCCGAACGGTTCCGCGAGTGGCCGCCTCGGCTATTTACCGACCGGGCGTTCAGAACGCGTGAGAAACTGGACGGGGTCCGGTGACGGGCGGCACTCTTGCCCCCTCTTTCTGCGGACAAGCTCCATCACGGTAAGGAATACATGGCTCATGGCCACTGAGAACAATGCCCCGGGCACGCTCGATGCCGCTGCACGGGTGGATAACGACGGCGGCGCTCCCGCCAAGTGGAAGATCGTCGGTCCCGGTCTCGTTGTCGCCGCCACAGGCGTCGGCGCCGCGGACATGGTGGCCACGCTGGTGGCGGGCTCCCGGTACGGCTACGGGCTGTTCTGGGCGGTGATCGTCGGCGTCATCCTGAAGATCATCCTTGTTGAAGGTGCCGGACGCTTTACCCTGGCAACGGGCAAGACGATCTTTGAGGGCTGGCGCTCGCTGGGCCGCTGGACCACCTGGTACTTCGGTCCGTACATCATGATCTGGGGCTTCGTCTACGGTGCCACGGCAATGTCATCGGCAGCGCTGCCGCTGGCCGCGATGTTCCCGGTGCTGCCGCTGTGGGCCTGGGCGATCCTGATGGGCCTGGCCGGATTTGTCATGGTCTGGTTCGGCAAGTACGCCACCTTCGAGAAGATCACCGCCTTCTTCGTCGGGCTGATGTTCGTTACCGTCGTCGGGCTGGCCATCATCGCCGTGCCCAACATCCCGGAGATGATCGGCGGCCTGGTGCCCATGATCCCGCAGGAAGAGGGCGCGGTGTTCTACACCCTGGCGCTCGCGGGCGGCGTGGGCGGCACCATCACGCTGGCGGCCTACGGCTACTGGCTGCGCGAAAAGGGCTGGCACACACCCAAGTGGATGCGCGTCATGCGCATCGACAACTCCGTGGCCTACGTCATGACCGGCATCTTCGTCATCGCCATGTTGATTGTCGGCGCCGAAGTGGTCCGCACCGCGGGTGTTTCACTGAGCGCCGGCGACGAAGGACTGCTGGACCTGTACGGGGTACTCAAGGATGAGTACGGAGACGTGGTCGGCACCGGCTTCCTCGTCGGTTTCTGGGCCGCCTCCTTCTCCTCCATCATCGGCGTCTGGAACGGCGTGTCCCTGATGTTCGCCGACTTCTGGGGCAACATGCGCAAGAAGGAGTCCGGCCACCCGGACACGCGCGTGGGCGGCAAGTACTTCAAGTTCTACGTCCTCTGGCTGACGTTCCCGCCCATGTTGCTGTTCATGCTGGGCAAGCCGATCGCGCTGATCCTGCTGTACGGCGCCCTGGGGTCGTTGTTCATGCCGTTCCTGGCACTGACGCTGCTGGGCCTGCTCAACGGCAAGCGGATCCCGAAGGAATGGGCCAACCGCCTGCACACGAACATCGCGCTGGGCATCTGTGCCCTGCTGTTCGTGGTCCTCGGTGTCTACCAGTTGTGGAACTCCGTCTCGCCGCTCTTCGGCGGCTGATTTCCCGCAGGCTCCGCTGCCCCGCACCGTTTCGGTGCGGGGCAGCGCTTGTTTAACAACGACGACGGCGGGCGCCCGGTTTTGAACGCTCGGCGGCGGTGGCGCGGTTTTGAGCGCTCGACGGCGCCGGCGCGGTGTTGAGCGCGTCGACTGCCTGCGCGGTCGGGCGCCGCGCGGCGACGGGCCCGCCTACTGCCGGCCGGTCCGGCGTTCGCCGTCGTGGCGCGAATCGTCGTCGCCGATGATCGAAGCCAGGAGTTCGTCCGCCTCGCCCAGCCCGCGTACTGCCTGCACAAGGATCGCCCGGGCCTCAGCTTCGGGTGAGCGATGGTGGGTATCGGCCAGGATCCGGAGTCCTTCCATGGTCCGCGCGTCCAGCCCGGGCACCGTGAGCGATTCCATGACAGTCACCTTCCCGTGGAGCATGGCGCCCCAAGTGCCGCCCATACTAGTCCCGCCCCGGACGAGCTGTCAGCGGGTCGTCAGCGGCCGTCAGCAGGGTCAGCGCAGCGGGTCGAACGGCCGGATCTCGTCGGGCACCCGGCCGGTGACAATCTGTTCTGCCAGCAGCTTGCCGGTCGCCGGGCCCAGCACGATGCCCCACATGCCGTGCCCGCCGGCAACGTACACGCCGGGGGAGCGGGTGGCGCCGATGAGCGGCAGCCCGTCGGGTGTGACCGGGCGCGGGCCGACCCAGAGATCCTCGAGGTTCTCCAGGTCCATGTTGGTGAACAGCGGCCGCACGGCGGCCAGGATCGCGTCGATCCGCCCGGTCTGCAGCGGTTCGTCCGGGCCGCGGAACTCCATGGTTCCGGCGATGCGCAGCCGTCCCTCGTAGGGGGTGCAGGCGACGCGGCGCGCCGGGAAGTAAATGGGGAACTCGGCCGGCTGGTCGGTGGCCACGCTGAACGAGTATCCGCGCCCGGCCTGCACCATGGTGCGAACGCCCAGCGGCTTGGCGAGATCGGGCAGCCAGGCACCGGTGGCCAGGACCACGACGTCGGCGTGGAACGGCTCATGCGCGTAGGTCTCCACGGAGATCCCGGTGTGGCCGTGGCGCAGGGAGCGCACTTCGGCGCCGGAAATGATTTTTCCGCCGCGTGCCACCACGGATGCGGCAAGGGCCTCGACGAACGGGCCGGGCTCAAGGAACCGCTGGCCTTCCAGCTCGAACACCGTCGAGACGCCGGCGGACAGCTGCGGCACCTTGACCTGGGGGTTGTCCAGGCGGCTCAGCGGGACGGACTGGCCGGCCTTCTCCACGTTGGCCAGCTCGTGGACAAAGTGGCGGCTTTCTTTCTCCGCCTCGAACCCGACGATGAAGGGTCCCTTGCGCGTCCACGATTCGACGCCGTTATCGGTCAGCTCATCGAAGCTCTCCAGCGCCATCTTGTCGATCGGCGTCAGCGCGGCCATGGTCCGGTCCCAGGCCTTCTGCGTGCCGTGCAGCGCGAAGCGGGCCAGGAACTTCCACAGCTGCGGGTCCAGGCGGGCGGGAATGTGCAGCGGCGCCGTGGGGTCAACCAGCGCCTTAGGCCCGTAGGTCCAGACGGTCGGATCCGACAACGGCATGGCCATGCCGGGCGTGAGCCAGCCGGCATTGCCCCACGAGGCGCCGGCGGCGACGCCGGATCGGTCCAGAACGGTGACTTCCACGCCGCGTTCCTGCAGATGCCAGGCGGTGGCCAAGCCAACCATGCCTGCACCCACGACGACGGCGGTGCTCGGGGCGTGTGCGCGAGAGTACATCGTGTGCTCCTCGGGTCGACTCTTCTCTCGGACCCATCCTGAAGAATGTTTACCCGTTTCTCAAGCCGTTAGGAGAAGATTCTGTAAGAGTGAGGCACGCAGGCAGTAAGTTCAGAAAGTGGTGGTGATCACATGGTCGAATCGAATGATCTTCGACGCCCGTTCGGGGCTCCCGCGGGGTCGGGGCTGGACCGCATCGACCGGTTGATCGTCGAGATGCTCCAAGCCGACGCCCGAACCCCCAACAACGCGATCGCGGCGGCGGCCGGCATCGCCCCCTCGACGTGCTTGAGCCGGATCCGCTCCCTGCGCGAACGCGGCGTGATCCGCGGTTTCCATGCCGACGTGGACCCTGCGGCCGTGGGGCGCGGCCTGCAGGCGCTGATCTCCATCCGCTTGCAGGCGCACGCGCGGTCGAACCTGACCCAGTTCAAGGACTTCCTGTCAGGCCTGTCCGCGGTGGAGGGGATTTTCTTTGTGACCGGCGACCGCGACTTCCTGATCCATGTCGCCGTGGCGGACTCCAACGCGCTGCGCGACCTGGTCGCGAACAACCTCAGCGTCCGCCCCGAGGTTGCCGGCACGAATACCACGGTCATCTTCGAACACGTCCGCCCGCCCGGCAGTTCGCTCGCTCCCTGATGGGGAGAGGGTGTCCTCGTGGGGTTCGGTCTCGCCATGTTGGCGAGGGGGAGGGCTGCCCGGAGGCGTGTCTCGCTCCCTATTTGGGGAGCCGGCTTCTATGGGCACGCCCGTACCCTGGCTGCGGAACCCCGGAAGAGCCCGCCTCTCCGCCGCGCCGGCCCGGATTCAGGGCGATCCCAGTCGCCCCACCCATGCCCTGGAGCGGGCCAGCCTTATCCTTTGTTGACATGTCATTCTTCGGCCGGATAGGATAGTTGAAAGCTCAAGCAATCTATCGAAGGCTGCAATGTCCTGGTTTAAGAATCTTTTCAGCAAGTCCAGCGCCCGCCGGTCTGCCGCCAACCCTGCGGCCTCCGCTGCGGAACCCCGCACGGATGCACCCGTCGCCCAGCCGGCCGAGGCCGCTCGCAGCGAAGCCGCCGCCGGCCTCCCTAAGATCGCCATCATCACCGGCAGCACGCGCCCCGGCCGGGTCAATGACTCCGTCGCCAACTGGGTCGCCGCCGAACTGGCCGCTCGGACGGACGCCACCTTTGAGGTCGTCGACATCGCCGACTTCAATCTGCCGCTGCTGGACGAGGCCTACCCGGCCGCGTACCAGAACTACCAGGCCGACCACACCAAGGCCTGGTCGGCCAAGATCAGCGAGTTTGACGGCTACATTTTCGTGGCCAACGAATACAACCACACGGTCTCGTCCGCGCTGGCCAACGCGTTGTCCTACCTGAACGTTGAGTTCAACAACAAGGCTGCCGGCATCGTTTCCTACGGCTCGATGGGCGGCGTCCGCGCCGCCGAACACCTGCGCAATATGCTGGCCGAGCTGCAGGTAGCTGTGGTCCGCAACCAGGTGATGTTCTCGCTGTTCACCGACTTCGAAAACTTCTCCGAGTTCAAGCCGACCGAGCAGAATGCCGGAACGCTGGCCCCGATGACCGACCAGCTTGTGCTGTGGGCACAAGGCTTCGCCACCATCCGCACTCCGCAGAACGCCGCCGCTTAAGACCCCAAGCCCGGCACGCCCGCCGCCTCCGTTCGGCGGGCTGTCCTGCCGCCGGTCTTCGGGCCGGCCAGCACCGCCCCCGCCGTTTCCCCATCCGGCGGGGGCGGTGCTGTTCTCTGCGGCCGCGGCACCGTTCCGTCGACTGACCCGCCGAAGCAAATCGGTGCGGCACCGCTAAGTCGGCTGAACCCGCCGCAGCAAATGGAGCGGCACCGCTAAGTCGGCTGAACCCACCGAAGCAGTAGGTGGACTACCCGCGCTCGGCCGCAAGGATGGTGGCCATGGAGATGATGAAACCGGGCGTGCAGGCCGAAGCCAGCACCACCAAAGCGATGCGTCCGCCCAGCAGTACCCTCCGCTGCAGCAGTTCTTCCCGCCGTCCCGGGCCCGCAGGCCGCCCGGCGCGCCAGTCTGCGAAGAGCTTCACTCTGAGGGCCGCAAGTGCCCAGCCCACCACGACGGCGGCGACGATCCAGGCCGCGACCACCACGCTGGCGCCGCCCAGCGGGACCAGTAGGAGCAGCAGCGGAAGGTACCATTGCAGGTCCTTGGCCGTCCGCAGCAGCGGGAGGCGACGGGACAGCCAAGCCGTGGCCACCGCGACGAGCATGCCGTGGGCAATGGCCAGCGCGGAGAAGGCCGCGATCGAGAGCCAGCCAGGGCCCACCACCTCAAAGTCCCGGCTGTCCGGCTGCAACGGCCCAAGCGCGGTACCGAGTACTAATAACAGCAACAGCCCGAAGGCCGCTCCGCCGGCCCGGCCGGCCGGCAGCCACCACCGCACCAAGCCGTAGAGGAGTGCCGTCCCGCAGCCGATGGCCGCGCCGAAAAGGACGAAGCTCCCGGTCCCTTCCAGGCTGATCTCTCCGATGGTCTGGTTGTTATCGGTCAGCCTTCCGTCGTCCTCCGGCGACGTCACCGCCAACAGGCGCATGATCAACCGGCCGCCGGCGCCCGCCATGCACAGCCCGGCCACCCCGCCTGCGACCAGCAGCACTGTCGCCCACCACAGCACCCTGCGCGCAACGTGCGCCAGGAGCGCACCGCCGCCACCCGGCAGGGCGCGGCCGCGGCGCGGAAGCGCTCCGTCGTCGTTCCCGTAGGTGCCGCCGTCGAGGACGAGCGCGCCGTCGTACACGGTGGCGTGGTCATTCCCTACGTCACCGGCGTCCTGCACAAGGGAGACGTGGTCGTCCACGAGGACATAGCCGCTGTTCACGGGGGCACCGCCGTCGCTACCTGTTGCCGCACCGCCGTCGTCCCTACCCGAGGGCGACTGGAACTGCTCCCTGCCGCGGAAGCCCAGGACTGCCAGCCCCGCGGCCGCCAGCAGACCGCACACGATCATGAGTGTCACGGGGCCAGTATCCGACGGGGCCGGAAGCCGGCGAACCCTAGTCTTGCCGACTGGGGTTCGGACTCGAATAGTTCCGCTGAAAGTCCGCCATGGACGGCGGCACCCGCATCTAGCTCGATGACCTCTTCAACGCGCAGAAGCGCGCGGCACGGGCGCGGCCACACGTCCTGCGCCTTCCCACCGACATCGCCTGGACGAGGGCACGCTGACCTGGATCACGGCCGGAAAACAACCCACCGCGCGGGGCCTGTACCATCGCATCACGACGCAGGCCCCCAGGGTCACGTTTGATCTGCAGCTCGCTGAATTACCGGAGGCAGTCGCCGGCTCGGAGCGCAGCCGTTCGGTGCCGGGCGTCGCCTTAAAGCGGGCGTACACGACGGGCTCACCCTGCGCGTCGTCAGCGACGAAGAAGATGCCCTGAGGGGTGGGAATCCCGATACCCGTCACGCCGTTCTCGGTGCGGCAGCTCAGCATGATCGCAGTGCGACTGAACGCCACGATGTCCGTGCTGATGAACGATGCGCCAGTAGTCACTCATCCGATCAGCCTGAAGGCGGCGCGTGCCGCGGAGACGGGTGCGCCGGCTGCGGCAGGTCCGTTCAGGCCGGTGGGAACACGGGCGGGAACAGCTCCGCTTCGCTCGAACCGTTCGGCCCGGCGAGCGCGTCGCGCTCGGGGTACGCCGCGCGTAACTGCTCGAAGACGCGCTGCCCCTCGCGGCGCAGCTCGTCGAGATCGACACCCGGAATCGCCCCGTCGCGCATAACGACCCGCCCCGCGACCATGCTGAAACGCGCGTCCCGGCCGGTTCCGGCGAGCACGAGCGTGCGGATCGGGTCGTCAACTGCCCCCATGCGCACATCGTCGAGCGCGAACGCGACAAGATCGGCGGCGGCTCCCGGCGCAATGCGGCCGAGGTCGGGTCGCTGTAGCGCTCGGGCCCCCCCTAGCGTCGCCGCCTCCACATACTCCGCGAGCATGCCCCGCCCGAGATCGTGGTGCTGGGCCTTCGCGAGCTGCACCCCGGTGTCGATGGCTCGTATCAGGTCAGGCGGAAACGAGTCGGTGCCGAGCGCGATGTTCACTCCGGCGTCCAGATACTGCGACAAGCGCTCAAGCAAGAACGCGTAGCGCGCGCTCGTGAGCGGGCAGTGGGCGATCGATACCCCGGCCGCGGCGAGCCGGGCGAGGTCTCCGCGATCCTCCCCGTGCACCTCGGGGTGCACGTCGAGGTACACGCCGTGCGCGAGAATAAGCCGATCGTTCAGCAGCCCCGATTGTTCCAACAGCCCGAGGGGCGTCGTGCCGCGTTCCCTCGCGAGCACGCCGATCTCGGAGTCGAGCCCCTGCGTCGCGTGGGCCCGCACAAGCACGCCGCGCTCGGCCGAGATGCGCCCGGTCTCGGCGAGAATCTCGTCGCTCACCGTCTCGATGCGACACGGCGCAAGCACGGCTGTGAGGAGCGGGTCGGCCAGCTCGTCCACGGTGTCGAGGAAGCGCAGGGCATCGGCGAACGACGCCTCGCCCCGCCGCTCGTCCCAGTGGATGCCCGCTGACCCGTCGGCTCGCGTCACATGTACGCCCGAACGGTACGACGGCCCGAGAAAGACGCGTATGCCTAGCGCGCTCGCGGTGCGCGCAGTGTCGAGTAGATCGTCATGGGTTTCGGCCCACGCGCCATGCACTTCGGTCGAGATCGGCAGTGCGCTCGTGATGCCGTGTAGCAGCAATTGCACGAGTCCATATCGCCGCAGCAGGCTGCGGTCGGAGGCTGACAGCACCTCGCGCGGGACCCGGGCGTAGGCGTCCGACCACTGCAAACGCGCCTCGTGCCCGGGACTCCACCAGGAGTCCAGCAGCAGGTGATCGATATCGACGAGCCCCTCGAGGTCGATGAGGCCAGGCATCAGGAGACTCTCGCCGAGGTCGATCACCTGATCGGCTCGGTCCGCGAGCTTGGCCCCCGCCGCGCGGCTCTCAATCGCGACGATGGACTCGCCGGCGACAAGCACCGTAGCGTCCCGCATCTCCGCGAACCCCGCGCCGCCGTCCCGTTGCAACTCGTGCACGATTGCGTACGCGGCGCGAACGGCGGTGGTGCGCGGGGCGTGCGATGCTTGCGGGGCCTCGGGTGCGGCGTAGTTGTCGCAAGCGCAGGTCATGAGGCCAGTTTCTCGCGACGCGTCGGTTTCCATCCCGGCCCCGGCACCGCAGCCCGCAGCGAGCGGGTGTACGGGTGGGTCGGTTGCGCGAGCAGCTCCGAAGTCACCCCCTGATCGACGATCACCCCGTTCTCCATGACGACCATGCGGTCGGAGATCTGATTGACGACCGCGAGGTCGTGTGAGATGAAGAGGTAGCTCACCCGGCGCTCCGCCTTGATGTCGGAGAGCAAGTTAAGGATCTGCGCCTGAATCGACACGTCGAGAGCCGCGACCGCCTCGTCGAGCACGATCACCTGCGGGTCTGCCGCGAGCGCCCGCGCGATCGCGACGCGCTGGCGCTGGCCGCCCGAGAGCTCCTTCGGAAATCGGTCAAACATGCGCTGCGCCAGACCGACCGAATCGAGAATTGCCTGCGCGCGCTGCTTCACCGTGCTGGCCGGGGACTCTGCGCCCGCGGACCGCGCATGCAGTCGCAGGTTCGACATGATGACCTCGCCGATGCGCTGCCGCGCGTTGAGCGACGAGTAGGGATCTTGGAAGACGTACTGCACCTCGCGAGCGCGTTCTCGGCGGGCGGCGAGGCTGCGGGGAGCGGCCGTGCGGTCCTGCCCGTGCACGGTCACGGTGCCCCCGGTCACGGTCTCGAGCCCCACGATCATGCGGGCGACCGTCGTCTTGCCCGACCCCGACTCTCCCACGATCGCGAGGCACTCGTCTGCGTGCAGGTCGAACGAGACGCCGTCGACGGCGACGACGTCCTCGTTCTTGGAGCCGCGCGGCGCCGGGAACACCTTGCGCAGTTCGCCCACGGTGATGATGGGTGCATTCATGCGTCGGCCCTCGCCTTCAGTGCTTGGTGAATCTCCAGGTTGTACTTGAGTACGGGGAGGCGCTCGAGGCGCTCCTCGATGCTCGGCCGCGCATCGAGCAGTTCGACGGTGTACGGATGACGCGGTGACTCGTAGACGTGCGCGCCCTGCTCAACGATCTCGCCGGCGTACATCACGGCGAGCCGATCGCAGCAGGCGTTCGCGAGCTCGAGATCGTGCGTGATGAAGAGCAGCGAGAGCCCGCGCGCCTTGCGCTGTTCGTCGAGGATTGCCATGACATCGGATTGAGCGGTGACGTCGAGCGCGGTGGTCGGCTCGTCGGCGAGGATCAACTGTGGTTCAGCGAGCAGTACGCTCGCGATCATCACGCGCTGCAGCATCCCGCCGGAGAGCTCGTGCGGGTACTGCACGAGTCGGCGCTCCGCGTGCCGCACGCCAACATCGTCGAGTAACTGCACCGCGCGGCGCCTCGCCTCGTCGAGTTTCACCCCACGGTCGCGCACCAGCGCCTCCGTGAGGAAGTCGCCGACGGTGTGCACCGGGTTCACGTGGGCGCGCGGATCTTGGAAGATCATGCCCACGTCTCTGGCACGGTACTTCCGCAGCGCCTCCCGCTTCATGCCGAGCACCGATTTACCGTCAAAGCGGACTGCGCCCTCCGTGCGGAAGCCCTTCCCGAGCATGCGGGTGATGGCGCGCGTCGTGAGCGACTTGCCCGATCCCGACTCCCCGACGAGGCCGAGGGCCTCGCCGCGGTCAAGCGTGAAGCTCACGCCGTTCAGCAGATCGAGCCGGCGGTACTTGGTGACGAGGCTGGCGTGCAAATTCTCCACTTCGAGCAGCGGTGCGCTCATCGGATGCTCCTTGCGTTCGAGGCGAGCCGGTCGCCGATGACGGTGATGCTCCACACGATGAGCACGATCGCGAGACCCGCCGCGATCGCTTCAAGCGCCTGGCCGCGCATTAGGGAGTCGAAGCCGCTCTTCACCATGAGGCCGAGGTCTGCGGTGGGCGGCTGCACACCGAGCCCGAGGAACGAGACGGCGGCGAGATCGATCACCGCGAACCCGAGCGACGAGACGGCCTGCGCCACGACGATCGGCTGCACGTTGGGGAAAATCTGCCCCACGCTGATGCCGACCCCTGATTGACCCTGCAGCCACGCCGCCTGCACGTAGGGCATACCGCGCTCGCGGAGCGCCGCGCCGCGCACCACGCGGGCGACGTACGGGATGTAGCCGATTGAGAGTCCGACCACCACGGTCGGTAGATTCGGGCCGAAGATCGCGACCGCGATGAGCGCAAACACGATGCCGGGTACCGCGAACAGCACGTCGAGCACCCACGAGATCGCGGTGTCGACTCTGCCGCGGTTCCACGCCGCGATGAGCGCGAGCGCCGTGCCGACGACGGTCGCGATGAGGATCACGAGCGTCGGCCCGAGTAGCGTAATGCGCGCGCCGTACATAAGGCGCGACAGCAGGTCTCGACCGAGCGCGTCGGCGCCGAGCAGATGCTGCGCGCTCGGCCCAGAGAGGGCAGCGAACAGATCGGGAAAGTCGGGGTCGTAGGGAGCTAGCCACGGAGCGAAGAGCGCCGCCCCGACGAACACGGCGAGCACGGCGACCGCGATGATGCCGGTCGGCCCGAGCTTGCGACCCGCGAGCGTGAAGCGGCCCGGATTTTGAAACTGAGCGCCCCGTCGCGGGATCTGTGTGGTGCGAGGTGCGGTCATTTCTTGCTCCCCAACTGGATGCGCGGATCGATGATCGTGTACAGGAAGTCAACGATGGCGTTGACCATGACGAATGCGACGACGAGCACTAGGATCACGGCTTGTACGACGGCGAAGTCGCGCTGGAGGATCGCGCGGACCAGGAGCGAGCCGAGCCCGTCGAGCGCGAACACGTTCTCGATCACGACGGCGCCGGCGATAAGCGTCGCGACGGTGAGCCCGAGCACGGTCGTGACCGGGATCAGCGCGTTCCGCAGGATGTGGCGGCGCACGATGATACCGGAGCGGAGGCCGCGTGCGACGGCGGTCTGCACGTGCTCGCGGCCCTCCTCCTCTAGCACGGAAGCGCGCGTGATGCGGGCTTGGTAGGCCGCGCTGGCGACAGCGAGGGCGAGCGCCGGGAGCGTGAGGTGATATAGCGTGTTAATCCCGCCGCTTCCGGTGCCATTCGTCGGGAACCATCCCAGACCTACCGCGAAGACGCTGATCAGCGCGACGCCGACGACGAACGCCGGGGTGGCGAGGCCGAGGGTCGCGAGCGTGGTGACGACCTGGTCGACCCAGCCGCCCTTGAGCGAGGCGACGAGCCCGAGCCCGACGCCCACCACGGCGATGATGAGCGTGGCGAGGGCGATAAGCGCGACCGTCGTGCCGATGCGACCGCCGATGAGGTCGGACACGGGCTGGCGGTAGACCACGGAATCACCGAGGTTTCCGCTCAAGACGTCTCCGATCCACGAGAAGTACCGCACGAAAAACGGATCATCGAGGTGGTACTGGGCCGTGACCCGCGCGATCTGCTCGGCAGTGCCGCCCCGGGGACCGAGCACGAAGCTCAATGGGCTCCCGGGAGCGAGGTACAGCATGCCGAAGACCACGAAGGAGGTCACGAGGAGCACAAGCAGCAGGCCGCCCATACGTCGCAGGAGGAATGCGGGGATGGACACGGCGTTACTTCACGCCCCCGATGGTGGCCGCCCACGGGTAGCCGAGGTAGGCCGAGGAGGCGGTCGCGCCCGAGATCTCGTTGTTCTGCACGAGAATCACCGGAAGGTCACCCATCGGCAGCCACGGCAGGTCACGCGCGATCTTCGCCTGCGCGGCGATGGTGTACTCAGCGCGCTCGAGCGGATCGAGTGTCTTGCGCGCGTTGTCCAGCTCCTGGGCGGCCCCGTCGTACTTGATGAAGTTGTTGCTGCTGTCCGGCATAAACGTCGTGTAGACGTCGAGCGGATCCGTCACGTTGCCGTAGTACGTGGTGAAGAAGCCGTCGAGCCCTTCGCGTGCCTTCGGGTCGAAGTAGAGGTTGCCGAACTGTTCGACCGGAATCACCTTGGTTTTGATCTTCAGCCCAATGGCTTCGCCCGCTGCCTGAACCAGATTAGCTGTCTGCTCGTGCACCGCAGATGAGCCCTGCACGC
Source organism: Arthrobacter sp. B0316-1-20 (assembly GCF_059091865.1). NCBI lineage: Bacteria > Bacillati > Actinomycetota > Actinomycetes > Micrococcales > Micrococcaceae > Arthrobacter > Arthrobacter sp. B0316-1-20. The sequence goes on from NZ_JBNHHC010000001.1 coordinate 132,125, forward strand.
CAAGCACGATCGGAGCCGAGACGTCGCCGGCTTCGGCGAGCAGCGACTTGGCCTTGTCGATGTCGGGCTTGATCGAGTAGCTGTCGAAGGCATCTTGGTAGAGCGTGCCGGCTTCGTCGTCGCCGTAGTACGCCGGCCCGGTAAGAACAGGTGACGGGATTGCCGCTCCCTGGAACACGACATCGGCGATGGCCTGGGTGTCGATAGCGGCTAGGAGCGCCTCGCGCACCTTAGGGTTCGAGAACGTGCCCGTCTCCTGAATTGCGCGGAGCGACCAGAAAATGTACGACTTGCCGAACGTGATGCTGGCATTGCTTTCCTTGAGCTGCGTGAGACCGGCCGGGGGCAGGTAAAAGAACTGCCCGTCGACGTCGCCGGTGCGCAGGGCGTTGACCGCGGTCGACTCGTCGGCGATGAAGCTGAAAGTGAGCTTGTCGATCCGGGGCACGAGGTTCGCATCCCAGTAATCGGCGTTCTTCACCAGTGAGATGGCCTTGCCCGGTTCCCAGCTGTCGAGCGCGAACGGGCCCGTGCACATGAGCCCGCCCTTCGGAGTGCCGAACTGCTCGCCGGCCGCCTCGGCTGCCGCCTTCGAGACGATTGCGCCTGCGGCGCTCGACATCCCTTGGGCGAAGAGCGCGTCGGGCTGGTTGAGGGTGACGGTCACCTCGGCGTCGCCGGTCTTCTCGACCGACGCGACGTTCTTGAAGTAGTCGGACCAGTAGGTCATCGAGTCGGGCCCGACTTGTCGCGCGAGGGAGTAGACGACGTCATCCGCGGTGAGCGGAGTGCCATCCCAGAAGGTGACGCCGCTCCGCAGGGAGTAAACGTAGGTCGTATCGTCCGGCGATTTAATGGATTCGGCAAGCGCGTTCTCGATCTCGAGGTCGGGAGTGATGCGGGTGAGCCCCTCGCAGAGGTTGGCGTCGACCGTGTTCTCTGCGTAGTTGAAGGTGAGCATCGGGTCGAGCGAGAGCGGCTCGTACGGCAGATTCCACCTGACCTCATCGACTGGCTGCGTGCCCGGCTCGGTGGTCGTCGCGAGGCTTGAGGCGTCGACGTCGAAGGCAGCGTCGCCTGATGCGCCGCTCCTGCCGTTTGACCCACCGCCGCCGGAGCATGCGGTGAGCGTTAGCGCCGCAACGGTGAACGCGCCGGTGAGCGTGAGTGGTCGTTTGTACACGGGGGACTCCTTTGTTCCTGCGGTGTATTCTGCGGGTATTTCGGTGGTGTATTCGTAAATGGCGTTAGTGGGTGGGCGGTGAGGAGGGTCGCTCAGCGCGTCGCGACCACCCGGCCGCCGCGCAGCACGCGCAGGGGCGCCGGGCGGTCGGTGACGAGCTGCGCGAGGTTCGCGGCCGCAAACTCGAGCCGGCTGTTGCTCTCGGGCGACCACTCCACGATCTCCGGAAGCCCGAGCATCTCACCGCCGTGCGTGGAGGCGATACGGAATGCGCGTTCAAGTTCGGCGTCGCTGATCGCGCCGGTGCGGTACGCGAGCAGGTGCGCTCGGTCGACCATGCTGCCGGTGCCGAACGGGCTCCACGAGTCGCGCACCCCGTCGGATCCCGCGACCAGGCGAACGCCGTGGCGCTCGAACCGGTCGAGATCGGGCACCGGATCGGGCCCGAGCGCGCAGGTGGCGATCCAGATGCCAGCCTCCGCCACGCGGTCTAGGGTTTCGCCGAGGCTCGGGAGCGACGGGTCGCAGAGGGCGAAGGCGTGGCCGATGGTCACACGCCCCTGTCGGCCGGCGGCTACGGTGCGTCGCGCGATCTCGCGGATCTGCGCGAGGCCGTCCTCGCCCCCGTCGTGAAGATGGATGTCGAGATCGCGGCCGGCCCGGTCGGCCAACCCGAAGATAGCGTTAAGGTGACCGTGCAGGTCCCCCTCGATACCTCCCGGGTCGATCCCGCCGACGAGGTCGGCGCCGGCATCGAGCGATGCGGCCATCGCTTCGAGCGTGCCCGGGTTTGTCAGGAGCCCGAACTGAGGAAACGCGACGATCTGCACTGTGAGGCCCCCGGCCAAGCGCTCTGCTGCTGCGCGCACACCCTCGACGTTTGCCGTGCCGAGTTCGGAGGAGACATCGACGTGTGCGCGCATGGCGAGAGTGCCGTTTGCGAGCGCGTGTGAGAGGAGCGCGTACGCGCGGTCTTCGACGCTCGTCGCGAAGTCAAACTGGGTGGCCCGATCGTTCTCGATGAGTTCGGCGAGCGTCGTCGCCGAGCGGCGCGACATCCAGGGGCCGCCCCACGACGACTTGTCGGGGTGGATATGCCCATCGACGAGGCCGGGAGTGCGCAGCAGGGGCGGGGTATGGGTCACCGTCATTGGAAGCCCTTCTCGAGACAGCGGGTTGGCGTCTGTCAAACGTAAGACATATGATAACCATACAATTGCCGAACCCTGCAAGGATGATGAAGTGCGACAAATTCAACGACGTTCACTGGTCGACACCGTGGTCGATGAGCTGAAGCGTGAAATCAGCGAGGGTCGGTGGATGCTGGGCGCCCGCATCCCCTCCGAAGCCGAGCTCACCGTCGCGCTCGGTGTCAGCAGGCCCTCGATTCGCGAGGGTGTTCGCGCACTGGTCCAACTCGGTCTTCTCGAAGCTCGGCAGGGAGACGGCACGTACGTCATCGCCACCGACCCGACGCAGGTGGCGCTGCGGCGCGCACTGCACTCCGCCGACAGCCGCGAGGTGATCAGGGTGCGCCGCGCCCTCGACGCGCTCGCCGCCGCCGAGGCTGCGAGCGCCCGCACCGACGCCGACATTGAGCTCCTCACCGAGCTGCTCGAAAGGCGCCGCGCCGCGATCGCGGCCCGCGATGCCGCCGCTTTCACCGAAGCCGACGTCGCCTACCACCTGGGCATCGCGCTCGCCTCCGGCAACCAGTTGCTCTCCGACATCTACGCCAGCTTCGACACGTCCCTGCGTGAATCGGTGTCAGACGCGTCGTGCCTCGCCGCCGGCGGCGATCCGGATCGCGCCGATCAGCACGAATCACTTCTCCGAGCAATCGTCGCAGGTGATCCCGAACGCGCACGCGACGCCGCCCTGGGAGTCCTCGCGCAGCAAGAACAGCTGCTCGATGAGCAGCCCTAGCCGCCGGGAAGGGATCGCAGCAGGAATTCTCATCGTCGCCGTCGGGCTCAGCGTTCGCTACCCGATCACGAGCGTCTCACCGCTCCTCGTCGAAATCGGCGGCGGCTACGCGCTCTCCCACTCGGCGATCGCAGTGCTGAGCTCGATCCCGGTGCTGCTCTTCGGCATCGCCTCGCCGCTCGCCCCGCTGCTCGTCTCGCGTTTCGGCCTCTCCCGAGCGATCTCCGCCCTCCTCGCCGCGCTGGCGCTCGCCGCATTGCTGCGCCCCCTCGTTCCCGCGACGCTGTTTTTAGGCACGATCGTGGTGGGGGCGTCCATCGCGCTGCTCGGCGTCCTCGCCCCGCAGATCATTCGCCACTCGCTCTCCGCGAGGGGCGGGTTCTGGACGGGCGTCTACACGACCTCGTTCGGTGTCAGCGCGGCGACCGGTGCAGCCCTCTCGGTACCGCTCTTCCGCGCCCTGGACGACCGCGTAGGGCCTGCCCTCGCGGCATGGTCGGTGCCGCTGCTGATCGCTCTGGCGCTCGCCCTGACGTTCGGTGCTCGCGTAGATCGCGGCGGGGCCGCCGGTTCGTCCGTGCTCGACGCGCCCCGGCCATCGATACTGCGTGCGAGGGGCCTGTGGCCGGTCACCGGATTCTTCGGCTGCCAAGCCCTCATCTACTTCTCGCTCACCGCCTGGTTGCCAACGATTGCCATCGATCGCGGCGCAGGTCCCGAGCAAGCCGGCCTGCTGCTCGCATGGATGAGCATCGCCGGCCTCCCCGCGTCGCTCATCGCGCCGACCCTCGCTTCGCGGGCTCGATGGCGCGTCGGTCTGCTAGTCACCACAGCCTCGCTCGCTGTCACCGGACTCTTGAGTCTCGCCTTCGCTCCCGTGGCGTTCATGCCGCTCGCGATCGCCGTTCTCGGCGTCGCCCTGAGCTCCGCCTTCGGGCTCTCGATCGCACTGATCGTCTTCACCGCTCCGAATCCCGCTCAGACGGCCTCGTTCTCGGCGATCAGCCAAGGCATCGGGTACGGCGCCGCAGCGGCGGGGCCGCTAGTGCCCGGACTGCTCGTCGAGTCGGGTGTAGGGTGGTCGACCGTGCTGGTTATGCTCGCAGTCGTCGCACTCTGCGAACTCGGATTCGGGATCGCGGGGGCAAGAGCCTCCCGGCCGACGACTGCCTAGGACGTCTCCCCGATCGCACGCCGCCCAGATTGAACCGCATTGGTCGTCTTTGCCGGAATCCTGCTGCTCCTCAACGCCGTCTAGAACGCGTGTTTCCGGGAGAGGCTGGGACCCGAAGATCTGCGACATCGACAAGGTGGTCATGGGCGGCCACCTCACCGCTTCAACGCCGGGCTCTGCCTGAGCGCCGCCGGAGAGATGGGCACCTGGTTCGTAAAGCCCAGGGGGTTCAGGTGACGCGGTCGCCTTGCGTGCCCGTGTACCCGTCACGCATCGGCTCGAGCGCGTTGCTTGGTTCGGTGACCAGGCCCGCTCCCGTCGCTTGGTGAACTGCACTCCATTTATCCCGGCCACGGTCGGCGCCGCGGGACGCGTATTCTCATCGTTGCCGAGAATGACCGAGCCGTCGGCGAACGACGGCACCCGGCTCCTGTGCTCACGTGTCACGGAGCCAGTATCCGACGGCCCCGGAAGCCAGCGAACCCCAGTCATATCGACTGGGGTCCGCAGCGAACCGTCCGCCGAAACCGGCGGGACGGCTTCGGTTAGCGTGTTTCGCGCGCCTCGTCCCGGTGGCGCACCATGTAGGCGATGGCCAGGGCCAGCATCACGGCGCCCAGGACGAAGTTGAGCCAGGTGGTGGCTGCATTGGTGGACAGGAAGTTGGCCGCTGATTCGCCGGGGCCGACGATCAGGCCGTACAGCCACATCGCCAGGTACAGGATGCCGGCTCCCATGAGGAAGTCCCGGGCACCGCTGGTGGTGCGGCTCATGATGTAGCCCACCACGCCTACCACCAGGTAGACGATGTTGAGCAGCATGGACACTTGGAACGCGTTGATCAGCATGGCGCCGGAGCCGCTGGCGAAAGCCATTTCTCCGTACTCCATGGTGATGCCGGGGATGAAGCCCAGCACACCGATCACCAAGAGAACAATTCCCGAAGTCATCGCGGCATTTCGCACATTTCCGCGCGAAACGTGTGCGTGATGCGCATGCGGTGATGCGGTAGTCATTTCTCCTCCCAGACAATGAGTTCGAAACTTCGTCGAGTAACAACTCGGCTGTTGGTAGGGGCGCATCTGACGTCAGAACCAGCGCTTTCAGTTTACGTCCGCCTGGCCGCGGCGGCACGGAAAAATGACGACGGCGGCGGGCCGGCCGGTCCTGTCGGCGCGGCTGCCCTGGTGGTCCGGAACAGGGGGCCGGTTTAGGTCTCGAGCAGCCTCTTGAGCGTGTGCAGGTCCCGGTCCACGGCGGCGGCATCGGCTTCGAACGCCGCCTCGTCCATGCCGTCACGGTGGTAGAGGGTGAACACCACCTCTGTCCCGTCGCCGTTGCCGAGCACACGCAGCGGGTTGTAGACAGCTTCGCCCGACGGCAAGGTCACGTAGTGGTCCAGCACGCCGAAGTCGTTGCGCTCGGTAAACGTGACCCGCACCGGTCCACTGTCGGTCTCGGCGACCCAGGCGTCGTCGACCACTCCGATGGAGGAGCTGAGTCCGGCGGCCCACTGCGGCATGTTCTCGGGTTTGGCGGCGAACTCGTAGACCTCTCCAACGGGTCGGTTGATGGCGATGCTGATGTGCCGCGATGCAAACGTCATGTGGCCAGTCTTCAGGTTCGCTCCGACGCGGGCAAGACCCGCGGAGCGCCCGGCACCGCCGGGAGGATCCGCGGGCTCGCGATGCCGTCGGGAGGGTCCGTGGTTGGCGAGCGGCGGCGCGCGCTGCCGCAGGTTCGAGCCGGTTAGCGTGTGCATGACAGACTTGGACCATGGCATCCCTTACCGGCAACGGCGACGATCTCCATGAGAAGGCAGCCCACATCGGCATGCGCCTTGAAGACCGCTGGCAGGCGGTCCGGGAACGGCGGGCACGGCAGCGCGGCGACGTGGCCACCGTCATGCCGTTTACCGGCTACGGCACCGACGGCTGGATCCGCGTGCTGGCCCGGGTCGTGATGGCGCGGCCCGGGGCCTTCGACAACGGCCGCATGCCCTCGAAGCTGGTGGCCGACGGCATCCGCGGCTGGCGCAATTTCATCAGCCCGCCCGTGGCCAACGCGCGGGTGGTGATCTATGCCGACGGCATCGAGCACCAAGTGGTGGCCGACCGGGGCGGCGTGGTGGACGCCAGGGTTTCGGTGAGCCTGGCTCCCGGCTGGCACACCGTCACGCTGCGCTGCGAGGACTCGGAACCGGTGGAAGCCGCGGTCTATGTGGTGCCGCCGGACGCCCGCTTCGGCGTGGTGTCCGACGTCGATGACACCGTCATGGTCACGGCGCTGCCCCGCCCGATGCTCGCGGCCTGGAACACGTTCGTCTTGGATGAACATGCGCGCAACGCGACGCCGGGTATGGCCGTGATGCTCGAGCGGGTCACGCGCGAGCATCCGGGCAGCCCGGTGTTGTATCTATCCACCGGTGCCTGGAACGTTGCTCAGACGTTGACGCGTTTCCTGTCCCGGAACATGTACCCGGACGGTGCGCTGCTGCTCACGGACTGGGGGCCGACGAAGGACCGCTGGTTCCGCAGCGGTCAGATGCACAAGGTGGACCAGCTGCGGCGGCTGGCCGAAGAATTCCCGAAGATCAAGTGGCTGCTGATCGGCGACGACGGCCAGCACGACGAAGCTATCTACGCCGGCTTTGCGCTGCGTTATCCCGACCACGTGGCGGCCATCGCCATCCGCCAGCTGTCGGTCAGCGAAGCGGTGCTGGCCGGCGGCCGTTCCCAGGACGGCCCGGTCGGACCCGCGCGCAGCATCCCGTGGATCTACGCCTCCGACGGGAAAGGCCTGGCGAATCAGCTTCAGCAGCTGGGAATCCTCTAACGCCGACGGCGGCCCGGCTGGGAATCCTTCAACGCCGACGGCGGCCACGGCTGGGAATCCTCTAACGACGACGGCGCCCCGCTCCTGATGGAGCGGGGCGCCGTCAAGCGGCAGTGCCCGGACGTCGTTCCTGCGGGCGCGGCCTGTTAAACGGTGGCCTCCAGCGGGCCGAAAACGGCTTCGATCATGGCCCGCGCCGTTTCATTGTCAGTCTTTTCGGCCAGCGCAAGCTCCGAGGACAGGATCCGCATGGCCTGTTCGAGCTGGTGCTTTTCACCGGCCGAGGAGCCGCGTTCGATTGCCCGCAGCGAGAGGTCGCGGACCACTTCGCTGACCCGGTAAATGTCGCCGCTGTTGATCTTTTCCTGGTTGGCCTTGAACCGGCGCGACCAATTTTCCTGGTCCTCCGGCACCTTCGCCTTCAGGATCGCAAAAACTTCCTTGACGCCTTTTTTGCTGATGGCCTTGCGTACGCCGACCGTTTCCGCGTTGCCCAGCGGCAGTTCGATCAGCAGGCCGTCGTGATGAGCGCGGAACTGTACGAACTTGGTCTGGCAGTCCTTGAACGGACGGGTCCGGAGATCGGTCACGGTAACAGCGCCGTGCGGGGGATAGACGAGGGTGTCGCCAACTTTAATGTTCATTGATGCCCTTTCATGCCATTATGGCAGATACTGCCACATTGGCAGCGAATACTCAAATATGGGGTATCTTGGAAGCTGCTATGCCACAGAAAACGCCGACCAGCGGCGCTTCCAGAACCGATGTGCCCGGCCCGACCACGGCTGAGCTCCCTGTCGCTGCACCCGGATTAAGGGAGCGGCGGCGGCGCCAGACCCGGACGGAAATCAGCGAGGCTGCGCTGCATCTGTTCCAGGAACACGGCGTGGATGCCACCACCGTGGACGGCATCGCCCACGCGGCCGGGATCTCCCAGCGCACGTTTTTCCGGTACTTCACCAGCAAGGAAGAAGCCGCGCTGCCGGCACACCAGGATTTTGACGCCGCGCTCGAGGCCGGGCTGCTCACCATCGATCCGGCCGGCAACCCGCGCGAAGAGCTTGAGCGCGTCTACCAAGAGGTGATGCAGGGGTATGCGGACAACGACGCTCCGGCAGCCCGCCGCATGTTGCTCGTCAACCAGCTCATCCGCAAGGAGCCCCTGCTTAAAGCCGCCATGCTCAAGCACAATGCCACCCGGACAACCGGGCTGGTGGACGCCCTGATGGACCGGTTCGGCCGCGACGGGGTGAGCGACCTGCAGATCAGGCTGGCGTTCGAGACCTGTGCGGCAGTGGTCCGGGTCGCATTCGAGGTGTGGGTGGCCCGGCGAGAGGCCGGCCGGAATGACAACCTGCCGGACATTTACGCCGCTGCCCTGCAGCTGTCCCACTGACCATGCGAAACACAAGAACTCCGGCCCTTACGACGACGACGCCGTGTCCGTGCCCGAGCGGCCGGGCCTACGGCGAGTGCTGTGGGCCGTTCCACCGCGGCGAGGCCGAGGCGCCGACGGCGGAAGCGCTGATGCGGTCGCGCTACACGGCGTTCGTCGTCGGGGATGCCGCCTATCTGCTGCGCACGTGGCATTCCGAAACGCGGCCCGCGCAGCTCGAGTTGGACCCCGCGCTGCACTGGACCGGACTGGAAATCCTCAAGACCGTCCGCGGCGGCGTAACCGACCGTGCGGGCACCGTGGAGTTCCGCGCCGGCTACCGCGAGGGCGGCCTGGACCGCACGCAGCAGGAGAAGAGCACCTTCGTGCGCGAGGACGGCCGCTGGGTCTACCGCGACGCCATAGCCTGAGCGCCGCCCGGCCGAGATGGGCGGCGGCGGTGCACCACCCCGGGCGTCCGTCAGTCGCCCCTGCGCCCGGCAACACGCCGCGCGAGCGTTGAGCGCCTGTCCATCGCCCGTGCCGCCTCCTCCTTCACGCCGCGCGAGCGCGAGCACGGGCGCGCCGTCGTCGTTGTTCAGTCCAGGGCCAGGACGGCGTAGATCCCGAGCGCGCCGAGCACCACCACGCTGCCGGCAACCCAGGCGGCAGCGGCGGCGTCGGCGTGGATCCTCTCGTCGGCCACGCCGGAGACCGCCCGGCGGTACCGGAGTTTCTGCGTGACGTAGATGCCGAACGCCGTGCACAGCGCCACGGCGACCAGCGTCCCGGTGAACCAGCCGTATTCCGGCATCCAGCGCAGGAACATGGCTGTCGCCACGATCATGGCCAGGGTGGTCCGGCTCCAGGCCAGGGACGTGCGTTCGGGCTGCAGGCCGGCGTCGTGGTGTTCCGGCTCCGGCACGGCGCGGGCGCGTCGCATCAGGACGGCCGCAGGACGACGAAGACCACCAGCAAGGCCGCCACCACACCGCCGCCTACCGCCAGGATCGGGGCTATCAGCGGCAGCGGCAGGGGAGTCTTGTGGCGCATGGCCCGCTCGACGTTGAGCCAGCGGAAGAACGAGCCGCCGCCGATCGCCATGGCCAGGACCAGGAGGATGATGGCGATGGTCTTGCGGATTTCCGGGACGAAGACGCCGCCGGTGAAGACCTCCACCGCGATGCCGCCGGCCAGGAGTGCCAGCGAGGTGCGGATCCACGCCAGGAAGGTACGCTCGTTGGCCAGGGTGAACCGCGGGTCGGGCTCGGTGCCGCCGCGGAGCAGTTTGTCGGCGAGTTTGCCGCGTTCCGGGCTGGGCGAGGGCGAAGAGGTAGGCACGGCTTCATGGTAACCAAGTCCGCGGTAGGCGCGGCGACGGCTTACGTCACATGTCAGACGTCAGGCCGCCGGCCGGTCCCGGTCGTCGTCGTTGTCCTGGTCCATGCGGGCCACGGTGAAGAAGCGGTTGCCCGCCCCCTTGTGTGAACTCGGCACCAGGAGTTTGGAGTATTTTTCGCACCACTGGGCGGCGCCGCCGGAATCCGCGGCAGCTGCGGCGATGGCGTCAATATCGTCGGACCACCCCAGAACGCGTTCCCCCTCGAGGCAGAACTGGATGAGTCCCAACTCGGTATCTACGTGCAGTTCGACGTCCACCCAAACGTCGAATCCCACAGTGCTGCTGGCTGTATCTTCTGTTTTGTATGTGTTCATCACGAGACCTGTGTTGCGCGTCACACCCTGTGGCGCCCTCCCACTATAGGGTTCACCATGCGGAATGCCAAACGGTTTCCCCAGCGTGAACGGCCGGTAAAGTGAATCGGGCGATGACTCAGACACCTTCCGCCCAGCGCCTCACCTGCAACGTGCCGATGCGTTGGGGAGACATGGACGCCTACGGGCACATCAACAACGTGGAAATCCTGCGCATCCTGGAGGAGGCACGCATCCACGCGTTCGGGCCTCCGGCCGGCACCGGCGGTCCCGGGCTCGAGGTGGATTTGCCGGTCTTCTCCGACCTGCCCGAATCCACCCAGGCTTTGGTGGCGGAGCACCGGGTGAAATACGTCCGGCCGCTCAGTTACCGCAACATCCCGGCCCACGTGGAGGTCTGGATCAGTGCGATCAAGGGCGCCAGCCTGACCATCGCCTACCGGATCATGGACCCGGTAACCGCCGAGCAGTGCGTGCTGGCCGAAACCACGCTCGCGTTCTTCCACACGGATACGGGGCGGCTGCTGCGCCTGAATGAGCGCCAGCGGTCGATCCTGGCACCCTACCTGGGAGAGTCCAACTTCCGCTGAGACGACGACGGCGATGGGCCGCCGTCGTGCCTAGCCCTCCCAGCCCAGATTGCGGGCAATCCGCTCCAGCACGTCGAGGGCGGCCGTGTACTCTTCCTCGCTGATGCCGTCCGCCATGCGGGCGCGCGTGCGGTCGACCACCTCACCGAGGGAGGCCAGGCTGGCCCGCCCGGTGTCGGTCAGCGCATAGTGGCCGTTCTCGGCGCTGACCCAGCCGCTTTCCATAAGTTCTTCGACCGGTTCCTGGGGCCCTTCGCCCTCTTCCTCCGGAATGAAAGGCCCCAATGCTTCCGCGAGTTCATCGGCGGTGGATGGCTTGTCCGCGAGCAGGTTCATCATTTGCCACTGCCGGCGGGTGATGCCGTGTTCCTCCATGGTCTCGATGAACTGCTCGTCGAGCAGCCGGTCAACGAGCTTCAGCCAATAACCGATAGGTCGTAGAGGTGCCATGCCGCCACCCTACAAGGGTCCGCGCGGCTGATCGACTGAAATTGCCGGACACGCCGCTTAGTCGGCAAAGGCACCCTCGGGGCCTGCGTCGCCGGTTCCTGACGGGCGCGCGGTTGGACCCGGCGCAGACGGGGACGCTTTCTGCCCTGAGCAGACCCTGCTGACGCCGACGGCGCCGCTTCCTACGATGGAAGCAGCCAGAAGGGAGTTCCGCCGTGCTCGAACTTCAGAAGCTTCACCGCGGTCCAGGTTCAGGGCCTTCACCTTTGCTCCGCGACGTCTATGGGGCGGTGCTGCGCAGGGAGCGGCGTCGCCAGCGGCGCACCCTCGACGACGTCGCCAGCCGGGCCGGCGTGTCACTCCAGTACCTCTCGGAGATCGAACGCGGCCGTAAGGAGGCCTCCTCGGAGATCCTCGCGGCAGTCTGTGCGTCGCTGGGGTCGGGACTGGCCGCCTTCCTGGCGGCAGTTCACCGTGAGATGGCGGCGGTCGAAGGAAGGGCTGTGCTGCATCTTCAGTCCCTGCCATCGGCCTCCCGGCCCATTGGCCGCGCGCGGGAGGAATGTGCAGATGCTGCTGACCTGCTTTCTGGAGTCCTCGCCGACAAGGACCTGGCCCCGCACGCCCCGGCGGACGCGTGCCGCCAACTGGGCGCGGGCGTTCAAGGCGGGCCGCCGCCGCTTCTGATGGCCGCCTGACGTTATACGCCGCTGCACGCCCGGCGCGGGTCGCCGTGCACATTGGGCCACGCGGCCGGACGTGTTCCGACAACGAACCCGCCGCCCGCTGCTCGCCTCCGTGCACTGCGCCAGCGTCTGCGGCGGAACTGCGCCACCGGTCGCGCCGGTTCTGCGCCACCACCGGTTGCGCTGGTTATGCGCCAACGGCTGCGGCCGGAGACAGGAAAAACGGGCAGGTGCAGCCTTTCGGCTGCGCCTGCCCGTTTCAGTTCGGGCGTCCGCTCGATCCAAGGTTGCCCGTTGCGGTTTCCGCCTGTTCCGGCGGTTGCCCGCTGGGTGTCCGCCCGTTCCCGGGGGTTGCCCCGCGAGGTCCGGCCGGGCCGCCTGAGAACTTAAGCCAGGGGGGCCAGCTTGGTCTTGCCGAAGACGGCGCGGTCCACCGAGATCCGGCCGGGGCCAACCAGTGCCAGCGCCAGCGCTGCGGCGCCGAGCAGCAGCACCAGTTCGTAGCCGCCGCCGTCCACGAAGACGCCGGCGGGAGCGTGGACGAGCACCAGGGCGCCGAGCATGTCCAGCGTCAACAGTGCCGCCACGAGCCGCGTCAGCAGGCCGAGGATCAGGGCGATGCCGCCGGCGAGCTCCAGGCCGGCCACGATCGGTGCGGCGATATCGGCGGCCGGGATGCCCATCTGGCCGAAGGCTGCTTGGGTGCCGGCGATGGTCCATTCGTTGAACTTCTGCCAGCCGTGGGCGACGAAGAGGAAGCCCAGGACGACGCGAAGGACTGTGCGTGCAGTGGTGGTCAAAGCGGAGTTAGTCATGATGTTTTCACCGTTTCAATGGTCAGAGGATCGGCCGTCTGGAACGAGCGATAAGCATCAATAACTTGACGCTTCAATCAAATATTGACAGCAATTATGTTGAAGTGTCAACTTTCGGTCCCGTGTCTGACGGTGCGAGGCGGGCAGCAGCCCCAGCTGGCCGGACCGCACGGGCTCGCCGCCTCGAGCCCCCGGAGCATGCCGCCGCTGCCGAACGCTCAGGCGCGGCGGACCGGTTGGCGCAGGATTGTCCTGAGCTTGGCCGGTTCGGTCTTGCGCGGGTCGCCGAGATAGATTTCGTGGTGGTGCCCGTTCGGTTCCAGCTCGTTGGCCGGTAGGAATTCATCCCTCAGGCGGGCCAGGGCCGGTCCTTCGTCGTCGTAGGCACCCACGTGCATGACCTGGACGCTTAGTCCCTCGTCCAGCCATCCGTGCCGGAGCAACCTCACCGGGGGAAGATCCTTTGCGGTGGCCGCCTGCCGCATCGCGTCTTCGATGTGTTCCGGCTGCAGCCAGTCAGGCTGGCGGATCATCATCGTCCACGACCACTCGTCCTTGGCCCGCCGGGTGAAGGCGGTCATGTCCTCCGCCCACCAGAGACCTTCCAGCGGGCCGACGACATAATCGCGCCCGAGTTGCTTCTTGCTGGTGAACTTCAGCGTGTAGGACACTGCGTATAAGGCCTCGACCGCCTGCAGGTACCCGTCTGACGTGTTCGGATTGCCGTGGCCGTTGGCCTGCAGGAACTGCATGGGCGGCACGGTAACCAGCTGGAAATCCTTGCCCGGGGCGTACAGCTCCTTTTGGTCCTTCTTGAAATCCAGCTTGTCCATGGGGCTTTCCGGTGGTGGGCAGCGGGCTGTGTGGTCTAGTTATATCGCGTAGCCACGGATGAAACGAGGAACATGCTGCAGCAAATCGCCGCCGAATGGTGGACCAGGATCACCGCCGGCTTCACGCGCGGTGAACCACTCCAAGCCGGAGCGCTGGAGCTGGCGGTCATCCTGGCCGCGGCGCTGCTGTTGTCGGTGCCCCGAGCAAGCTGGCGGTATTTCGGGTTGTTCGTCACGGCGGTCCATGAACTTGGACATGCCTTCGCTGCGCTGGCCACGGGGCGGCTGGTGCGCGGAATCCATTTGCGGTTTGACCAGTCCGGCGCCATGATCAGCCGCGGGGCGGGCCGGGCATCAGCGGCCTGGACGGGTTTCTGGGGCTACCCGGTGCCCGCGCTGGTCGGGGCAGCGCTGGTGTGGGCCGCCTTCAGCGGTTGGTCCGGTGCCGCCCTGTCCGTCAGCGCGCTGCTGCTGCTGGCCACGCTGCTGTTCATCCGGAACCTCGAGGGCGTCGTCATCGCCGTGGGGTTGGCGGTAGGTGCTCAGCTGCTGGTGTGGTTCGCGCCGGTGGAGTGGCTCGGGCACCTGACGCTCGCCATCGGCGTCGGGCTCCTGGTGGGGGCCGTGCGGGACTGGCTGAATCTGCTGAGCGTGCACACCCGGCGCCGGCACCAGCTGGCCAATTCCGACGCCTTCATCATGGCGCGCAGGACCGGGGTCCCGGCCGCGCTCTGGCTGGCCGGGTTCGCGGTGGTCATCCTGCTTTGCTGGGCGGCTGCCGTGGCGACCGCGGCCGCTGTCGTCCCGCTGGCGATTCTGTAACGGATTCCCGGTCCCCTCGGCCTTCTGGAGTGGCCCTGCTCACAACTGTGTCATTCGCCGTGGGGCCCGCGGACAGCGCGCTGATCCACGGGAATTATCGCCGTGTGTGAGACGTTGTTGACCGATGTTGAAATCTGTGGAAGAGCAGCTATGATGGGCGCTCGCAGATAGGTCAAAACAACGAGAGCTTCAGGAGTTTTAAACCCGCATGGCAACCGATTACGACGCACCGCGCAACAAGGACGACGACAACAATAATGAGTCGCTCGAAGCCCTTCAGGCTCAGCGCTCCGGTGGTGCGAAGACCGCGCTGATCGACGTGGAAGACTCGGACACCGCCGAGGGCATCGATCTGCCCGGTGCCGACCTCTCCGGTGAAGAACTGGTGGTCCAGGTTGTTCCTCCCCGTGAGGACGAATTCACCTGTGGCTCCTGCTTCCTCGTTCGTCACCGCAGCCAAGTAGCCCGCGAAAAGAACGGCGAGAAGTACTGCCGCGACTGCGAAGGCTAAAACCTCAATCTTCCGAACCCCGCGCTGAGACCAGCGCGGGGTTCTGTGGTTAAGTCACACGCTTCGGACGGCCTCGCCGATCGGCGTGCCGCCGTTGATGAACTCGATCACCTTGCCCGCCGTGGCAGGAACGGCCAGCACTTCGGCCGCCACCATGGCAACGTCTTCGCGGCTCACTTCACCGCCGGGAGTGCCCGGTCCGGCTTGGATCTTCCCGGTCGCGGGCTGCAACGTCAACGAGCTCGGCCCCAGAATCGTCCAGTCCAGTGATGTGGACTTCAAGTAGTCGTCCGCGGCGGCCTTGGCATCGGCGTAGGGGAAGAACGCGTTGTCCTCCGGCACGCCGTGGTTCTTGCCGGCGCCCAGATAAGACACCATGATGTAGCGCTGCACCCCGGCCGCCACGGCTGCGTCCATCGACCGGATGGCCGCGTCCCGGTCGACTGCATAGGTCCGGGCTGGATTGCCTCCGCCAGCGCCGGCCGACCAGACGACGGCGTCGTGGCCGCGCAGTCGGTCTGTCAGGTCGTCGGTGGTTGTCTTCTCGACGTCGGCGATCACCGGCACCGCACCCGTTTCCCGGACATCGGCGACGTGGTCCGGATTGCGGATGATGGAGCTGACTTCATGGCCCTGCGCGGTGAGGATGCGGGACAGGTGCAGCGCGACCTTCCCGTGGCCCCCGAAAATGGCAATGCGTGACATAAGGTTCCTTTCGGTGTCGTCCATCCCAATCTAGGCACGGAGTCAGGTGGCGGCCAATGGCCGGCGTCCTTGACGGTGACGGCGCCCGGCCGTCGCCCGGCCCCACCTGTGCCTGATTCGGTGGCTGCTCGTCGCCGCGCTGGCTCCCCGTTGACGTCCGTTCGGCGGGTTGGTCCGCTGGTTAGGCCGCCGCGAGCCCGGCCCTCCGATTCCGCCGTCTTAGCCGTCGCTGCCGGTGAGATGGATACCGGCTTCCGGCGTGGCCACCCGGAAACTGAAGGACTGCTCGATGTACAGGTAGACGAACTTTTCATCATGCCGGTCGTAGCCCACCGAGAGGTCCTGGCCCGATTCGAACAGGAAATCGCCGCCGCGCAGGCTCATCACGATGGCCCCGCGGACTCCCGGCGCCCAGACAATCGGACCGCCCAGCAACTTGCGCAGGTGCTCGGACAGCAGATACCCGCCCCGCTCGGTCGCCTCCACCACGGCGGTGTAGTGTCCGGGGCCGAGGGCCAGGCCGAACGGACCTCCAATGCCGGCCTGGAGCAGCGCCGAGACGGCCTTGGCAACACGCTTGGGGTAGTCATTGAAGTCAGTCACGCGGGGCACCGGCGAATGCGGGGTCGCGCTCGTGACCCCCTCAATGCCGACCTGGCGCCAGCCATGGAATACGGCCGCGTTCTCCGCAATCGCAATCTGCATTGCTGCCTCGGCCAGGTCCGTGAGGTCCACATCGGCCGCACCCCGGTCATGGTCAAGCAGTTCCAGCCGGGAAACCTTGAACGGTGCGCGCATCTCCACCAGGGGCAGCACCCCGCGCCGCCGCGTCGCCACGCCGTCGGCCAGGGCCGGACCCGTGATGCTTTCGGTGCGGCCAAGGTTTGTCGCCGAATACTCCCAGCCGAATGGACCAGCGAAATCCACCATTTTGCGGGCCCCGAGCGCAACGGTGAGCCGCTCCCTGGCCTCCCGGTCCAGCAGCGCCCAACCACCGTCGGAGATGGGGGCGTGCTCGCGCAGCAGGTGATCCATGGTCATGAGAAGTCCTCCTTGAGGCTGCCGATTCCCAGGGACGAATCAGAACCGGCTCGCCACCGGCGAGGGTCCGTACGACGTGCCGCACCCGACGGAGAGCGGCCCACCGGCCCGGGTGCAGGGACTGCAGTTTCGTCGGTGCCCGCAGCCGTGCCGGCAGCCGTTGCTGCCTCGGCCGCCCCGCCGTTGGCCACAATGTCGCCGTCCTGAAAGAGGGTGCCCCGGGCGATCTGGCGCCATTTCGGTTTCCTGCGCAGGAGAAACTCCAGGTCCATGCTGAAGTGCTTGAACTCCTCCGCCAGGGAATCCTCCATGATGGCGACCGATTCCGGGTCCTTCTCCAGCGACATCCGTTGTGCGTACCAGCCGATGGCCTCGGCCTCCTCTGTCAGGTTGGCGCACATACGCGCAAAGGTCCGCGTCTCGGCGGAGAGCTCTGCGGCGGGTTCGTGGTACTGGTCAAAGCCCATCTGGATTCCTCCGTGAGGTTGCCTCTCTGCCAGCGTAGCCACGGCCCCGCCGGCTGACTACCTTTGACGGGCGGAAGGCCCGGGAGTGCGGCCTGGCTACCGTATGACCGCCAGGCGTAGCCATAGATCGGCCGAACTGCTGCGTTCTTGTCTATTTCTGGCCGGCCCGGATCGGCCATCTTCCGGGCGCTGGGATTGCCCCATCGCGTAGGGCTTCTGCCGGTGAAATCCGCGCTAGGCCCTACGCAGTACCCACCGGAAGAATCCATGAAGAACCACAGGGACGGCCCGTCGCGGCCGGCGAGTTCACGGCGGACCGCCAGGCAAGGCTCATCGCCGCCGGCGCGTTATCGC
This sequence comes from Arthrobacter sp. B0316-1-20, assembly GCF_059091865.1. Lineage (NCBI taxonomy): Bacteria > Bacillati > Actinomycetota > Actinomycetes > Micrococcales > Micrococcaceae > Arthrobacter > Arthrobacter sp. B0316-1-20. Next base: position 149,608 of record NZ_JBNHHC010000001.1, read on the forward strand.
CGGACCGCCAGGCACGGCCCGGCGCCGCCGACGCGTTATCGGGAACGCTACCGCGGCATAGTAATGTTGCAGGGTGATTCGCCGATACTCCGCCTTGCTCATGCTGCCACTCGTCGCCCTGCTTGCCACCGGCTGCGCTCAGGTTGAACAGGCCGCCTCCGACGCCGTCGACCAGGCCGCTAATTCCGCTTCCGAGGCCGTGAACCAAGCCGCGTCCAACTTGGCCAACGCAGCGGTCGGGGAAGCAGTCAAGCAGGTGTGTGCTCCGATTCAGGACGGCAGCATCGGTGCAAAGGAACAGGAGATGCTCGCTGGTCTGGTTTCTGCCGCCGACGCAGCCGGTGTTCCCGCCGAGATCACGGGGCCGATGTCGCAGATCGCCGAGTCCGGCGACCAGATTCCGGCCGATGCCCTGGCCTCCATGCAGCAAGCCTGCGACAACAACGGCGCTCGGTAATTAGGCAAACAACTGGCCACTCCCAAACCGCTCTTGCGCGGAATGGGAAAGCCTGTGGGGCGCCAGGGCAGCCGAGTCCGGCGGCAACGCCGCTTTCAGAACGGCGGCGTTTCAGGCTGGGCCGGCCAACCATCGAAGGGGCTGGAACTTCTGCCGGGCGGCGCGGTGACCCCCGCGGCGCTGTCCGTCCCGATATCGAGTTCCGACTGCATCGGGACCTTCGGCGGACCTAAGTGGCCGAACGGCGTCCTGCGGACCGTCGCGTCAGGGTCTAATGGGCCTCCGTCCGGGGGAGGGCTGCCGGACTGACAGGGTTCTGAACCTACTTCGGCCGGCTCCGGCAGGCGTTCGGGCAGCGGCGCGTCTTTCAACCACACGTGGTTTCGGAGCGGCCTTTGAGCCGGGTCGACGCTGAGCGGCGGTAGGAACCAAGGCACGCCCTTGCTCACGGTGACCCGCCAATCTCCCTGATGCAGCAAATGGTGGTGGTGACCGGAGACCAAGACGCCATTGTCGACCGAGGTGGGACCACCCTTCTCAAACCACTGGATGTGATGCACTTCGGTCCAGGGCGAGGGCGCAGTACAGCCGGGGAAGGCACAACCTCCATCCCTGGCGATGATTGCCAGCCGCATGTACTTCGGAAACAACCGCTGGGACTGGCCGACATCCAGAACCGCACCCGTGCCGGAGAGGATCACCGGGATGATGTCGGCATCGCAAGCTATCCGCCGTATTGCCTTGGCGCTCAGCGGCCCGGAGAAGATGCTGGTTCCCGGACGTCCGAATTCGGAGGCCAAGTCCTTGTAGTCGATGGTGACCAGCAGCTGCGGCCGTCGACCGCCGGTGGCTGGTAGAAGATCCGTGGTGAGAGCGATTTTGCAGGCACCAATGAGGCCGTCGAGCTGCTTCTGCTGCCGGGTACGCCCGTCCTCTACCGTCGCATCAACTAAAGCATCCGCTCCGCTGTCTCGAGCATCCGTGTCCGGGGTTAAGACCTCGTCGTCGTCGCCGGAAGCGCCGTTTAACCGGGGGCCGCATCTTCAACCGCGTCAAATCCGACTGCCCCGGCCGTGGCCGTCCTCTCCCTCAAACGAGGGTTGGTGGCGGTGTTGTAGACGGTTGCAAGAACTTCATTCTGTTCGTCGGTGGCGTTGATTTCGTAGCAATGCAGGCCATTGCGCCGGCCGCGATAGAACAGGCCCTGGCGTGCTTTGAGCTCGGCTGTCCCGAGATCGGCGCCGGCAGGGTTGAGGCCGCCTTCCCAATACCGGATCAGCAGCCTGAGCGAGTCGGTGTCGTAATCGGAGGCATGCTGAACCAGTGCCTCTTCCATTTTGCGGAGCTGCTCCGGCTCGGCGGTGCGCCGCAGCCCATCGACAGCCCGTCGGATCAGAGTTGCGGCCTGACCGGAGACCATTCCATCATCCATTGCACGGGCGAGCACCGGCAGCCTGGGCGACACAACAGGCTTACCCGGGGGCGCCGGGCGGACTTCGGTGGCTTCCGCGAGTTGGAAGCGTCGTGCAGCCTCCTGCCGTGCAATGCCCAACTTCGCCCGCAGATAGTCTTCGTTCGATTTGTAGGCGCCGCGCATACGATGATTCGGTGCCTCGGGGTCATGCGGCTTGTCTGTATCCCCAACGGCGGCGATGTTTTGCTCTTTGATGATGCCCGCCAGAATCAGCTGGGTTTGACCAACAATGTTGGCCAGCTCTTCAACCTCTGCCGCCGTCCGGGCCACCGACTTGGTACTGCGTGTCAGCCCGTCGTTCCAAGGCGATTATTCAGTTCGCTGACCTCGGCGCGGACCCGGGCCAGCAGGACGGAATCGTCCTGCCCTGCCCCCGCAGCCTCATCCAGCACCTCGATCGCCATAGATACAGCCCATGAAGCCCGCGAACAGGGTAGGAGAACCAAGGGTCGGCATGTGGATGAGCAAGCACACGGGGCTGGCTGTGGAGAAGAAGTGGATGGGTGCTCAGGCACGGGCGGCGGCGGCGAAAGCCAAGCGTTCAAATCCCACCCGAACCCCGCCGTCAGCGGGCGACCGGCGCGCCCTCCACTGAAGCCGGCTCGCCGGCGGGCTCCTCTACCGGTTTCAGGATGAAGAACGCCGCCGCCACGGCCACGATGGAGATGAGGGCCCCGGCCAGGAAAGCCATCCGCACTCCGCCTGCCACCGCCGTCGTCGTTGCCGCACCTTCGGCGGAAAGAACGGCCGCCTGCATGGACATGACGGTGACGAACATGGCGGTGCCCGCTGCCCCGGCCACTTGCTGCACCGTGCCGATGACGGCGCTTCCGTGCGAGTACAGTTGCCGCCGCACCGACCCGAGACCAGCGGAAAACAGCGGCGTGAACAGCAGCGCCAGGCCGACGCTGAGCACGATGTGCGCCGCCAGCAGCGTCAGCGGGGCGGTGTCCTCGCTGACCGTGGAGAAGAACCAGAGCACGGCGCTGACTACCGCCGTTCCCGGCACCAGCAGCACCCTCGGGCCGAACCTGTCATAGAGCCGCCCGACGGCCGGGGCCAGCAGGCCCATCAACAGCCCGCCCGGCAGAAGCATCAGCCCGATCTGCAGCGGCTCGAGCCCCAGGACCTGCTGCATATATATAGGGAGCAAAATGATGGTGCCGAACAGTGCGGCCATGCTGACAGCCATCAGCCCGACGGACACGGAGAAGTTGCCGGAGTGGAAGGTCCGCAGGTCCAGTAACGCCCTGTCCGAGCGCTGCAGCCGAACCTGACGGAGCAGGAATACCAGCAGCCCCACGCCGCCGGCCGCAAACGCAACCCACATGGCGGCACCCGTGCCCGGCCCCGCCGTCGTTGTTCCGTGCCCCGCGCCGACCTGGCTGAGGCCGTAGATCAGCCCGCCGAAGCCGATGGCGGAGAGGGCCACGGACGGCAGGTCCAGCGGCACCGGCCGAGGCTCGGTCACGTTCTGGATCCGCCGGTTGCCCACCACCAGCATGGCCAGCGCGATCGGCAGCACCAGCCAGAACATCCAGCGCCAGGACAAGGTGTTGAGGATGATGCCGGAGATGGTCGGGCCGATGGCCGGCGCCACCGATATGACAATCGAGACGTTGCCCATCGTTTTGCCGCGGTCCTCGGCCGGCACCAGGTTCATCAGCGTGGTCATCAGCAGCGGCATCATGATCGCGGTGCCCGACGCCTGGACCACGCGGGCCACCAGCAGCACCTCGAACCCCGGAGCCAGCGCGGCCAGCAGCGTTCCCGCGGAGAACAGCGCCATCGAAGCGGTGAAAACTTGGCGCGTGGTGAAACGCTGCAGGAGGAATCCGGTCACCGGGATGACCACGGCCATCGCCAGCATGAACGCCGTGGTCAGCCACTGCGCCGCGCGGGCGCTGATGCCCAGGTCGTCCATCAGCTCGGTCAGCGCCACGGACATGATGGTCTCGTTCAGGATCACCACGAACGCAGAGACCAACAGGATGCCAATCACGCGCCGGTTCCGGCGCGTCTCATCAGCCGTCAGCCCGCTGCCCGTGGCAGACCCGGGCCGTGCCGAGGCTCTGTTCGTCGACATTTCTTTATTCACGGGAAGATCCTCGAGTGGAAATCGTGCTGTTGGGGGCGGCCGGAACAGCCCAAGATCGCCGGGCGCAGGCGGAGTAACAGCTTAACCTGCCCCCGCTGACTCCTATTCCCGGCGGTCAACCTCGAATAAACAACGACGCCGGTGCTCGCCGCCGGGCGGCAACCGCCTCCTGCGGGGGAGGGGGGCGCGCCAAATGGTTCCCCCACCGGTCCCCTTCAAGAGGACTCCCGCCGCGTAGTTAAAGTGGAGGGAAAGTCGCGCTTACGGGTTAAAAGAGGAGAAGCCCCGCCGGCGCAAGGCCGACGAGGCTTCCCTGTGATCCCGGACCGGCCGTTGGGGGAATAGCCGGTCCAGGAGTTTTAGGGGTGGTTACATCGTGTAGTAACCGGTAACGGGCATGGCGTTCACGTTGTGCACCATGGTGCCCTGGCTCGGGTTCAGGGCGCTGATCATTTTGCCGCCGCCCAGGTAGATGCCCACGTGGCCGCCGCCGTTCTGCACCACCAGGTCGCCCGGCTGCGGGTTGCTGGTCGGGGTCAGGGCGCCGCCCTGGTGCTGGCTGAGGCGGGGGAGGTCCACGCCGGCCTGGGCGTATACCCACTGGGTGAAGCCGGAGCAGTCCCAGCCGGCCGTGGAGGTGCCGCCCCAGACGTAGGGCGTGCCCTGGGCGGACAGGGCGATGTCCACGATGCTCTGGTTGCCACCGGTGGAGGCCGGCTTGATGTCGGCGCTGGCCAGCGAGACAGTCGCGGCGTCGGTCGACGCAGCCAGGGTCGTGGCGGCTCCGCCGCCGCCCTGCGCTGCCTGTCCGCCACCGGACTGGACGGACCCGGTCAGCGCGATCTGGTCGCCCGGGTAGATGATGGAGTACGCGCCCAGGCCGTTGATGGCCAGCACGTCCTGCACATTCTTGCCGTACTGGGCGGCAATCGTGCCCACCGTGTCGCCCGCGACCACGGTGTGCGTGGTGGCACCGGTAGCGGCACCGGCGTCGGCGGCCGAGCTGGTAACGGAAGCGCGCTCCACCTCGAAGCCGGCGTTGGCCGGAGCGGCAACGGTGTCCGTTGCATTGGCAGCGCCGTAGGTCGGGACCGTGACATCGGCGGCGGCATTGGCCGGCAGGCCGGCACCCAGCATCAGGCCACCGGCGGCGGTAACGACGGCGGCGCCGCGGCCGACGGTTCCGGCGCGGGACGAGACAGCCTGGGACAGACCGGCCACGGTGGTGTTGCGGACCGGGGTGGCACGGTGGCGTGCGCGATTGTTTTTGAGCAGCAAGAAGATACCTCTCCCAATGCCTGCGAGGTAAGCTGTCGGGTTCGGGTGGGAGTCACCCGGCCGTGCGGCAGCGCGGTAAGCACTCCATACGACTTAACCCCAAGAGCCCCAAGAGGGGCCCGGAATGTGGGTCCCCCGCCTCTGCCAGATGTCTAGCGAACGAACTCGGAAAGGCTGGCAGAGCTAGGCAATACCCTCCGAGGACATCGGCGCATGATCGCCGACGTGCTGAAAACATTACATAACGGTTCGGTAACTGTCCAAGCCCTGAAATTTACCTGTGGATAACCTGAGAGCCATCTTTCGGTCAGGAGCGAGCAACCCCCAGGCGGCCGTTGCACGCGTCCGTCACGGTACATCGGGCGCAACAATCGGCCGATTAAGCAGTCGCTGCGGGCTAACTTGTACGCTGGCAGAGTGGTGGACTTCACGCTTAAACAGCTTCAGTACTTTGTTGCAGTCGCTGACCACGGCTCAATCTCGGCCGCCGCGGCCGCCAGCCACATCTCTCAGGCGGCGATGTCCCAAGCGCTGACAGAGCTGGAGCGGATCGTCGGCGCGCAGCTGATGGTGCGGCACCGGTCCCGCGGAATCGCCCTGACCGGCGTCGGGCAGCAATTCCTGCGGGACGTCCGGAGCCTGGTCCGGCACGCCGACGACGTGCAGAACAGCATCATCGAGCGCCAGCAGGGGTTGGTCGGCCCGCTGGCCATCGGCTGTTACAGCACCCTGTCCGCCTTCTGGGTGCCGGTGATCAGCGAACGGTTCATCAAGCCGCATCCGCGCCTCACCGTGACCATGGAGGAAGGCGAGGCCGCCGAGCTGCAGCATCGGATGCAAGAGGGCTATCTGGACGCGGTGCTGACCCATACGCGGCACCTCTTGCCCGGCGTGCAGGCCCGCACCGTCAAGGAAGGCCGGCCCTACGTCCTGCTGGCTGCAAGCCACCCGCTGGCTTCGCGCAAAAGCGTCCGGCTCGCCGAGCTGGCCGAAGAGGACTTCGTCTCGCTGGACATCCCCACCGTGCGCGATAACCAGTTGGTCAATCTGCGGTTGTCCGGGCTGGATCCGAAGATTGCCTGGCGTTCGTCAAGTTTTGAGGCGGTGCGGGGCATGGTGGCGCGCGGCCTCGGCTACACCGTGCTGGTGCAGCGGCCGCCGGGCAATCACAGCTACGACGGGCTTCCCCTGGCCACGGTGGAAATCGACGGGCCGGTCGGTCACAGCGACATCTGTGTGGCCTACGCCAGCGTCACCCGGCCCAGCCTCAGGCTGCGGGCATTCCTGGATTTTTGCGCAGAGGTCGGCGGCGCTGCGGCGAGCGGCTGGGATGAGCACACGACGGCGTGATCCCGCTTAACCGCGACGGCGGCCGCTGCCTTGGGCAACGGCCGCCGCATGCCCGTTACGGCACGGCTGGAGGAACTACATGTTCTCCGCGGTCAGGTCCTGGTCCTTTCCTTCCTTGATCGCCAAGATGCACAGCCCTGCGAGGACGAACGCGCCGGCCCAGACTGTCGCCACCAGCCACAGCTCGCCGCCGGCCGCCAGCACCAGCCCGCTGGCGATCATGGGGGTAAAACCTGCGCCCAGCGTCGAGGAGAGCTGGTAGACCAGCGAGGCGCCGGTGTAGCGCATCCGGGTCGGGAACAGCTCGGCGGTGAACGCCCCGAACGGTCCGAAGATCGTGCCCTGGATGACTCCGTTGGCCAGGAACAGCCCGATCGCGAACAGCCACAGCGTCCCGAGCTCCAGCATCCACATGATGGGGAAGGCCAGTACCGCACCGGCGGTGATGCCGATCAGCATCACCGGCCGGCGGCCGAGCTTGTCGCTGTGCCGGGCCGCAAACCAGATGGCGACGACGGTCAGCGCCGCGCCCAACGCTTTGACGTTGAGGACGCTCGTCCGGTCCAGGCCGACCTCGTCCACCACATAGGAGATGGCCCAGACGGTCATCAGGCCTTGGACGGTGTAGGAGCTCATCCCCACCAGCGTGCCCATGATCACGTTCTTCGGGTACTTCGTCAGCACCTCGAGAATCGGGATCTTTTTCTCCTCGGCCTTGTCCTCCAGCGCAAGGAACAGCGGGGACTCGGCGACCTTGAGGCGAACGATCAGGCCAATGCCCACCAGGACGATGCTGATCAGGAACGGCAGCCGCCAGCCCCAGGTCAGGAACTGCTCGTCCGGCAGCACGGACACGGCCGAAACCGCCAGGGTGGCCAACACCGCACCGGCGGGACCTCCCATGTTGGCGAAACTGGCCGCGAACCCGCGGCGTTCCTTCGGTGCGTGTTCCAGGCCCATCAGCATGGCACCGCCCCACTCGCCCCCGACGGCCAAGCCTTGGACGATGCGCAGGACAATCAGCGCCAACGGAGCGGCCATGCCTATCTGCGCCGTGGTCGGCAGCAGGCCGATCAGGGTAGTCGCCACGCCCATGAGCACCATGGAGGTGATCAGCACGCCCTTGCGCCCCAGCCGGTCACCGAAGTGGCCGAAGATGATCCCGCCGAGCGGCCGGGCGATGTAGCCGACCGCCAGCGTGGCGAAGGAGGCGAAGATCCCCACCGCGGGGTCCAGGTTCACGAAGAACACCGTGTTGAAAACCAGCGCCGCCGCGGTGGCGTAGAGGATGAAATCGTAGAATTCGATGGCACTGCCCAGGAAGCTGGACGCCAGGATGCGCCGCATCTCCGGGGTGTTGAGGCTGGGGACCTTCAGGTCCCCGGGCTGCCTGTCGTTCGCCGCAGGGGCCGACGCCGTCGTCGTGTTATTGCTCATGGTGCAACCGCCATTTCGTCATGATCGGCGACTCCGGTGGATTCCGGGTCGCTGGAAGAGAAGGAGATAACGTCCAGATCGTCGGGGATCAGGAACGTGCCGATGAAGTCCTTGCCGTGTGCCTGCCAGACTGCGTCCGGAGTGGTTCCCGGCACCAGGTGGTGCAGCGCCAAGGTGCGGGCGCCGGCCTGCTGCGCGATCGCGATGGCGTCCTGCGGCGAGGTGTGGGACCTGCGGTGGTGGTCCATTGAGGCCCGGGCTTCGTCGGAATCGATGCTGCCGTACGCCCGCTGCACCCAGTCGAAGTCGATGGCCTCGTGCAGGAGCAGGTCGGTGCCGCGGGCCAGCCGCACCAGGTTCTGGCAGGGGGCGGTGTCGCCGGAGATCGTGACCGACCCTTCGGCCGTGTCGAACCGGAAGGCGAAGGCGGGTGCCACGGGCGGGTGCTCCACCAGGGTCGCTGTCACGGTGACCAGCTCATCGCGGTAGATCTCGAACGGCTCCATGCCGGCCGGCGTCGGGTTCTGGTTCGGGTGGTAGCCGATCGCGTCGGGGACCACGATGTCTTCGGCCACGAAATAGTCCAGCGGCGAGGGGCGCAGGGCGTCGATGACCCGGTCGTTGAGGTCGGTGGCGTACGCCTGCATCAGGTGGTGGAACATGTCCCGGGTGCCCGGCGTCGGCAATTGCGGGAAAACGGGCGACGGCGGAACCGTGGCGCGGGGTGAAGCCGGCGGCAATTCTCCCCGGTCGCCGGGTCCCAGAATGCGGATGCTCCGCTGTCCGGGCGTGAGGGTGAACAATCCGAAGATGGCCAGCCCGGCCAGATCGATCGTGTGGTCGGAATGCAGGTGGGTCAGGAAAATCCCGCGCAACGACGAAACCTGCAGGCCTGCTTTCATCAGCTGGCGTCCGACGCCGTTGCCGGCGTCCACCAGATAGACGGCATCGCCGACGACGACGGCGGTGGCGATGCCGGTCCGGCGGCCTGCATTCTCACCGGTCCACCAGCGGGGACCGCCCGCGGTGCCCAGCGTGACGACGTGCGGCTTGAGGGAATGGGTCATGGGTCGAGCTCCTCGGAAGTCTTTCCGCCTGTGGTGCCGGCGGAACCTGAATCCCATGATGCGGCTCACAAACACTTTCGTAAAACGGTAATAACCGACCTACTTAAACGGTTTCACTTATAACGTGGCCGGCCCGTTCGGCTGCCGGGCGATCCCCATCCGCGTCCGTGCCATTGTCCGGGCACGGCGGCGGGAGTAGGCTCCGCCTTATCCGGGCCGCGGGGACGGCCGGCGCTTCGGCTGTGGCCGGCGGCGTGGCCCAGCCACTTCGGAAAGGAAAGAGCGCCATGCCCATCACGCGTGAGTTGATCATCAACGGCGAGCACGTCCCGGCAGCCTCCGGCAAGACCACCGAGGACATCGGCCCCTACACGGGCGAACCCTTCGCCACCGTCGCTGCCGCCGGGCCGGAAGATGTCACGCGAGCGGTCGACGCGGCGTCGGCGGCCTTCGACGGTTGGGCCGCTACGCCGCCCACCCAGCGGGCAAAGATTTTCCTGAAAGCTGCGGATTTGTTCGAAGAACGGATGCAGCAGGGCATCGAGCTGATGGCCGGCGAGGTGGGCGGCGTGGCGGTCTGGGCCGGGTTCAACGTCCAGCTGGCCGCCAACATCCTGCGCTCGGCCGCCGCGGCCACCACCGCGCCGCGCGGCGACGTGCTGGCCACCGACCTGCCCGGCAAATTCTCGTTCTCCGTCCGGCAGCCCTACGGGGTGGTGGCGGCGCTGTCTCCGTGGAACGCGCCCTTCATCCTGGGCATGCGGGCCATGGCCATCCCGATGGCCGTGGGAAACACCGTGGTGCTCAAGCCCAGCGAGGACGCGCCCCTTTCCTGCGGCCTGTTCCTGGCGGACGCGTTGCTGGATGCGGGCCTGCCCGCCGGAGTGCTGAACGTCATCACGAATGACCGGGCGGACGCGAACGAGGTGGTGAGCACCCTGATCTCCGACCCCCGCGTGCGCAACGTGAACTTCACCGGTTCCACCAAGGTGGGACGCATCGTCGGCACGCTGGCGGCGCAGAACCTGAAGCCTGCGGTGCTTGAGCTCGGCGGCAAGAACTCCCTGGTGGTGCTCAAGGATGCCGACGTCGACTACGCCGTGCAGGCGGCGACCTTCGGCTCGTTCATGAACGCCGGGCAGATCTGCATGTCCGTGGATCGCGTGATCGTGGACCGCAGCATTTCCGGGGAGTTCTCGAGCCGGTTCGCGGAGAAGGTCGCCAAGCTCCCCACCGGGGACCCGATGAAGCAGGACACGGTGATAGGCCCGCAGGTCACGCAGGCCGCGGCGGACCGGCAGTATGCATTGATCGACGACGCCGTGTCCAAGGGCGCGACGGTGCTGGCCGGCGGCGGGAAGGCGGCCCAGGCCGTGGTGCCCGCGACCGTGCTCTCCGGGATCACCGAGGAGATGCGCATCTACGACGAGGAGATCTTCGGTTCGGCGACCACGGTGATGGAGGTGGACGGCCCGGAACAGGCGGTGAAGCTGGCGAACGACACGCACTACGGCCTGACCTCCGGTGTTATCACGGAGAACCTGGCCGAGGGCATCGAGGTCGCGCAGCGGCTCAAGACCGGCATCGGCCACGTCAACGACCAGCCGGTGCTGGATGAACCGATGGCACCGTTCGGCGGCATCCAAGAGTCGGGCTACGGCAAGTTCGGCGGGCAGGCCGGCATCAATTCGTTCACCGAGGAGCGCTGGATCACCATCCAGCAGAACGGGCACGCGCAGTACCCGTTCTAAGCCGTCAGTCGCGGATGCGGACGGCCGTTTCGCGCATGTAGCGGTCCACGTGCGCGTACGCGTCGCGGGTCAGGGCTTTCCAGAGTTCGACGGCGAGGCGCGGGTTTTCGCTCTCCAGCCGGCTCATGGTTTCGGCCGGGAGGAGCTTGACCCGAACGGGACCGTCGGCGCGCACGGTGGTTTCCTGCCGGTCCGCGCTGCCCAGCGCCATTTCGCCGAACGTCATGCCGGCGCTGAGGGTGGTGAGTTTGACCCTGATGTTCTCCGGCCCGGTGGAGGTGGTGGTGACGCGGCCGGACAGGATGAAATAGACGCCGGCGAAGCGCTGGCCAACCCGGCGGATGAGCTCGCCGTCGTCATAGCTGCGCTCTTCCATCAGCTCCGCGAGCGCGGCGGAGTCCTCCCGGTCGAGCGGGCTGAGCGCAGGGGAGTCGGCCACATCCACGGTGGCGGGCATACAGAGCTGATCGCCGTATCCGGCGATCAGCCGGTTTTCGGCGAATTCGACGGCGGTGCTGCGGGTGGCGAACGACGGCACCGGCCGCCCGGATTCCTCGAACCGCTGGGCCAGGGCGCCCTCGCCGTCGATCATCACCAGTTCGCGCCCGGCGTCCGCGAGCGAGGCGCGAAGCTGCTCCAGCATGTCCAGGGCGACCGGGGCGGTTTCGTCCACCCGGCGCATGTCCAGGATGACGAGTTCCACGGAATCGTCCAGGTCGCTGACCTCGCGCACCATGGATTCCGTGCCGGCGAACAGCAGGTCGCCGTTCAGCTCGATGACGCGGGCGCGGTGCCCGTTGGCGCGCAGCACCTCGGCGGCCTCGTCGTTGCGGCGGATCCCGGACGGGGCGTCGGTGATGTCGTAGCTGGCGCGGATGGCGTTGCGGCCGGTGCGCGCGGCCCGGACGAAGTGCAGCCCCATGTCGTGCGAGATCCGCCGGCTGGCCGCCACGCCGCGCACGCTGCTGCCGTGGTCGTCCAGCGGCGGCGAATAAACGGCCAGGCCCAACTGGCCCGGCAGCACCGCGAGCAGGCCGCCGCCGACCCCGGACTTCGCCGGCATGCCCACGTCCGAGAGCCACGCACCGGCGTCGTCGTACATGCCGCAGGTAGCCATCACGGAGAGGACCCGTTCCTCCACCTCCAGGTCCAGCACCTGTTTTCCGGTGAGCGGGTTGGTGCCGCCGTTGGCCAGTGTGGCCGCCATGACCGAGAGATCGCGGCAGGTGACGAGCACCGAGCATTGCCGGAAGTAGTCCTCGGCCACCGGGTCCGGATCCTGCTCAATGATCTCGAAGGAGCGCAGCAGGTGGGCCAGCGCCCGGTTGCGGTAGCCGTGCCGCGCCTCCGACTGGAACGTGCGTTCGCTGACCGACAGGTCGCGGCCGGCGAAGGCGGAATAGTGCTCGAGGATGCGGCGGAAACCGGTCTTGCCGCCGCTGCCCTTGATCAGGGAGGTGGCGGTCAGTGCTCCGGCATTGATCATCGCGTTGGCCGGGCGGCCGGTGCCCGGAGCCAGGGAGATCTCGTTGAAGGCGTTGCCCGACGGTTCTACGTCCACCTTCTGGTCCACTGCGTCGAGGCCGAGGTCGGAGAGCGCGAGCCCGTACGTGAAGGGCTTGGATATGGACTGGATGGTGAACTCTTCGTTAGAGTCGCCGACCTCGTACACATAGCCGTCCACGGTGGCCAGGCAGATGGCGAACTTGTCCGGGTCCGCCCCGGCCATCGCGGGAATCCCGCCGTACGGCTTGCCGTCCTTGAGGCCGGCGAGCTCGGCGTGCAGGGTGCGGAGATAGCTCTGGATAGGGGAGTCCATGATGCCAGCCTATGGGGTGGCTGGAACGTACAACCAACGGGGCGGGTCCCGGCCCGGCCCACGGGCCATGCCCGGCGAGCGGGCCGCCGAGGTGCCGATCATGCCGGAAAGCCGAGTCGTCGGCGGCCTGCGGGTTAGATTGGCGGTATGACCGATCCCGGGCCGGTGCCGGCCGCCGACAATCCGCTGTTCGACTTGCTGGGCGCCGGTGATCGCGACGGGGTCCTTGGCTACGCGGCAGCCATGCCGGACAGCGAAAAGCGGCGCCAGAAGTCGATGGTGCGGCGGTTCCGGACGGTGGTCTCGGCAGAGCCGACCGGCGAGCGCTCGCCGGACGGGTGGTGGCAGGGCCCGCTGAAGCCCGACCATTGGGCCGCCGCGGACATCGCCCACATGGCCTGCATCGGCGCCGAGCGGTCCGCCAACCTGTCCTACACCGACTTCAAAGTTGCGCGCGACGTGCCGCCGGTGTTGTTTCCGGGCCACCTTGACCTGTTCGTCGAGGCATGGGCTGCCCGCTATCTGCGCAATCCCAAAGGCTGGGACCGCAACCGCGGTATTGACGCGATGTTCGACTGGGTCCGCGACGGCCTCGTGCCGGCCCCGGCGCACCGAGGTGCGATGCTCCTGCTGTTGAGCCAGACGCAGGTTGAAGCCATCGACTTTCTCAAGTTCCTGCGGGCGCGGCCGGGATTAATCGACGTGACGCTCAAGGAGCTGTTCCACGTACCGGGAATCAAAGGTGCCAGCGCCATGCAGTTCGATGAGGGCAATCCCCGGGAGAACCGCAAGCTGGCGGTTCTGCTGCCGCAGTTGGTGAAGCTGGGCTACTGGGACGCCGAGTGGGTCCGGCAGGGGATTGAACGCGTCCTGGTGAGCGACGAATGGCCGGACTACCAGAAGCGCTTTTTCAAGTTGTTGCGCAGCAACCTCGCGGAGTAGCAAGGGCCGGCAGCGGACACGTAGGCGCGGCCATGCGCCCCGTCCGGTTCATGATTGGGAGTTGCCAGGTGGGCAGATCGAAGTGCAGGAAGTCGTGGCGCACGACGTGTTTGCGGTTTGACGCCGGTGTTGCTGCGCTGATGCATCGTCTACGCTGAGGGAAAAGGCGCCGCGGCGAAAGGCAGGACAGCAATGACTTCCAATCCGCAGGGCACGGGACGGGACGGAGCCGAAGCCGGGGGTACCCACACCGGCCGATCGGGAGCGGGGCCGTCCGGTGGCTCCGGGCAGGGCAAATCCGGCGATCTTGGGCCCAAAACCGGCGGGACAGGCCGGGACGCGCTTGACGGGCGCGAGGCGAGGCAACAAGGCACCCGGCTGGGGATGATCTGGACGTCGGTGGTCGTTGCACTGCTCCTGCTGGTGCTGCTGATTGTGTTCATCGCGCAGAACCAGGACCAGGTCCTGCTGCGCTATTTCGGCTTCGAGGGGCAAGTCGCACTGGGGCTGGCGCTGTTCGTGGCGTCGGTCGCCGGGGGAATTTTTGTCGCCGCCGCCGGGGCAGCCCGCATCATCCAGCTGCGCTACCGCACCCGCGTGAGCCGCAAGAACGGTTCTGCCCCGCGTTAATGCGGATTCGCAGATGGCACAGGACGTACATCGCCGGTTGTTCACGGTCGGTCACGGCACCAGCACGCCCGAAGAGCTGGCCGAACTGCTCCACGGCGCCGGCGTGCAGAAGGTCGTCGATGTCCGCCGGTTCCCGGGCAGCCGCAAGCATCCGGACATGGGTCGCGACGCGCTCGCCGAATGGCTTCCGACCGCGCACCTCGGCTACCGCTGGGAAGAAGACTTGGGCGGCCGACGGCGGATTCCCGCCGGCGAGCCTGAGCCGGACAGTTGGTGGCAAGTCGCTGCGTTCCGGGCCTATGCCGCCTACACCCGCACCCCGGAATTCGCCAAGGGACTGGGACGCCTGCTGACCGACGCCGAGGCCGCCGACGTGGCGATCATGTGCAGCGAGAGCGTGTGGTGGCGCTGCCACCGCCGGATCATCTCGGACGTCCTGGTGCTGCTGCACGCCTTCGAGGTCGTGCACCTGCTGCCCGGCGGCAAGAAATCATTACACGAGCCGGCGGCGGGTGCGCGAACCGAAGCCGGCCGGTTGTACTGGGACCTGCCGGCGGCATGACGCCCGGGCGATAAAACACCGTTCGGGAACCGAGCGCAGTCGTACGCAATAAACCACGGCGCCGGGGAACCGAGCCGCGGCTTCGGAATAGAGCCTTGGTGGCCCGCGCGCCGGTGGCGGTCAGCGCTTGCGGCCGAAGACCAGCGAAGCCAGCGCCGTCGCCGCCGTCACCGTATACACCGCCGGCCAGGCGCCGATCTTCTTGGCCAGCGGATGGGACGCGCCAAAGGCCGCCAGATAGCCACCGGTCAGTGCCGCCGCCCGCCCGGTGCCGGCGTTGCGCTGCCACATCGCGAAGGCTCCGGCCCCCGCGGCGGCCAGCACGGCGCCGGCCAGCGGGCGGTTCTTCGTCGCCTGGCCGGTCTTGAAACCGCCGAGCAGACCGGTGCTGGTGAGCAGGGTGGGGAGGACGGAACTCATGGGCATCTCCTTGGACGTCGGGACTTCCAGACTATCCCCGCCCACTCGCCGGCGGGGTGCTAGGCAACCTTGGTCGGTGTCCCGGTCGAACCCGCCTGAGGGCATCGGCCCAGGGTGCCGCCCTAGGGTGCCGCCGGCGGGGATCTCCTCTGGGCGGGACCCCGTGCACCCCCGCGGTGCCAAACGGTCAGGTAGAGGCGGTGGGCGGTGATGACCAGCGCCAGCCACGCGGCACCGAGGGTCCAGGCGACCAGGACATCGGTGAACCAGTGGTGGCCCAGAAAGACCCTGCTCAATCCCATGGCCACCGCGAACAGGGCAGCGGCGCCGACGGTGAGGATCTTCGACCGCCGCTTGGCCTGGCGCAGGATGAGCAGGTAGGCCACCACGCCGGCGATGACGACCGCGTTGAGGGAGTGCCCGCTGGGAAAGGACGCCGAATATTCGAACGGCGGCACCGCCTCCCGCAGCGGCGGCCGGGCCCGTCCGATGAACTGCTTGGCGGCAACCGTCATTAACAGCGACCCGGCGGCGGCGGTGGTGATCAGGATGGCCGGTGTCCAGGACCGCCGGCGGAAGGTCAGGATACCCATGACCAGCAACGCGAGGATCGGCATGCCGATGGGCCCGCCGATGTTCGTGAACGCGGTCACCGCCGTATTGAGCCAGGGTGACCGGACGGTTTGTGCAGCGTCCAGGACCGGCTGATCGAATTCGGCAACGCCGTCTTCGTCGGTCACCGCCTCGTAGATCTCGGTCGACGCGACGGTGAGCAGCACGGCGACCAGCGCCCCGGCGGCCAGCGTGAGGATCAACGCGGCGTGTGGACCCAGGATGCTGCTGAGGCGGTGCATCCCGCGTGCCAAAAACCTGCCCGGTGGCGTGTTCCACCGGGTCAGGTCCCGCCCGCCCAGGAAGCGCTCTTCGCGCGGACCGTCGACCGGCCGGGACGGCGCGTCGGCGTCGTCGTTGACTTCGTCAGGCATTACGCCCCCTCAGCGGCGGTGCCGCACCACCGCGTTACGGCGCCGCACGACCGCGCTACTGCGCGGCCTTCCGCCTCGCCGCGATCAGCTTGTGCGTTCCGTCGCAGTACGGTTTGATGCCCGACGCGCCGCAGCGGCACAGGGCGACCGTCTCCCGCGTCCGGGGCACCGCCTCGCCGTCGCCGTCCACGAGGTCAAAGTCACCGCGCACCAGCAGCGGCCCGTCGGGGCAGACGACGATCTCGGTCGGTTCCTGGCTCGTCATAAATTTCTCCTATCGAAGCGTTAAAGTGGCTGAACCGCCGCCGCAGTGATGCCGGGCTGCTGGCCGCGCTCCGCAGCCGACGGCCGGAATACGGCACGCCGCCCGCCCAGCGCCAGCCCACGGCGAGCCATGAGGTCACGGCCCGCTCCAGCACCCACAGCGGTGCCCACAGCGCGGCCCGCGCGCCGAACACCCGGGCACCGCCGGCGCGCCGCCGCCCCGCTTCTGCAAGGACGACGGCGGCGGCCGCCCACGCCCCGTAGCCCGCCGGCCGGCGCGCCTGCAGCAGCAGGAGCGGGACCAGCAGCAGCTCGACGGCCAGGCGCCCGGGCTGGGTTTGCGAATCGTAGGCCTGCCGAACCCGCTGGCCCACGAAGTGCCGGAAGGTGGGCGGCAGCCGCCGGACGTAGATGCCGTCGGCCCGGACCTGGCGTCCGCCCGCGGCCTGGACCGTGCGGATCAGTTCCAGGTTCTCGAACAACACGTCGCCGCGGTAGCCGCCGGTCCTCAGCAGCAGCGAGCGGCGGACGCCGAGCGTGCCCGGGTAGTCGGACGCGAACGCCCGGTTCAGCAGGGACCGCGCGGTGTCCCAGCGGGCATGCCACGGCAGCGGGTCGAAGTAGTTCTGCGGGCGCACCAGTTCGGCCTGCGCCAGCAATTCCGCGACGGCGGCAAGGCTCTCCGGGGTGTACCGCACGTCGTCGTCGGCAATGATGACCCGGTCATGCCGCGCCTGCCGCAATCCGGTGAGCACCCCCTGGACTTTCCCGTTGGGCGTGGCCGGTCCGTCCGGGCGGAGATGCTGCACCCGCCGCCGCCAGAGCCGGTGATGCCGTTCGAACACGGGGTCGGCGGATCCGTCCACCACGGTGATGTCCACCCAGGCAGGCAGCGACATGAGGTACGCAGTCAGCTCGGCGTCGCCGGTGCAGTCCTGCCACTTCAGCGGCAGGACATACTCGATGCTCACACCGATGCGCCGGCGGCGACCGGCGCCTCTTGGCCCGGATCGAGCGGCTGGCGCAGCGCCGACCTGCCGGCATTCCACGCGTCCAGCTGCCAACCGCCGGCGAGTCCGTCCAGATAGCAGGCGCTGCCGGCACCGAAAAAGACGTCCGCGGCGAGCGTGGGGTCCTCGGCGATCAGCCCGCCGGCGAGATCCCGTCCGGCAATCTGTTCATGGACTGCATCCGCTTCAACATGCTCGTCGAAGTACTCGGCCACCTCGCCGTCAAAGCCCAGCCGGCGGAAGCCGCGGGCGTATTTTCCGTTCGGGATGGAGGAAGTCATTTCGTAGATGGCCAGATGCCCGCAGATGGCTCCGCGCAGCCTCCGCTGGAGCCCGAACATGGACATGGCGTTGACCGACGCCAGCGTGATGGCCGGAACCGAGTCCACATATGCGCCGAAGGACGAATTAAGGCCCAGCCCCTGCATGGTGCGCGCGAACAGCTGCGAATGCATCCGCCCCGGCTTTCCGCCGCCGTACTCGTCCGCCTGGATCTCCACCATCGCCGACTTCGCCCGCCCGTGCAGGCGCGGAATCGCCCAGGTATGCGGGTCGGCTTCTTTGAGCTGGTACACCGAGCGGAGCACCACAAATTCCTTCGCCTGCTCCAGCGTGGCCTCGCGCGCCATGAATCCGGAGACGCTCGGCCCGCCGTCGTCGGCTGCCATCTCGAACAGCCGGTCCGCCACGGCCTGCGCCGTCAGCCGCTCCGGCACCGCCACGGACACCGACTCCCGCAGCCTCGCTTCCAAGTCTTGCTCAATCTTCGCGCGGACCTGCAGCAGCGGCAGATTCCACTCCCACCGGTCGTTCACCCCGTCCAACCCGCCGTAGTGCAGTTCGTACAGGCAGAACAGTGCCAGCTGCAGATCGTCGTCGAACAGGATGCCCGCCGTTGCGGCCAATGCCTGCTCTGTTGCGTCCTGCACCTGCGGCAGGGCGTCCGGAACGTCGT
The DNA here is from genome assembly GCF_059091865.1 of Arthrobacter sp. B0316-1-20. NCBI lineage: Bacteria > Bacillati > Actinomycetota > Actinomycetes > Micrococcales > Micrococcaceae > Arthrobacter > Arthrobacter sp. B0316-1-20. The sequence goes on from NZ_JBNHHC010000001.1 coordinate 168,108, forward strand.
TGCGCTGCAGCGCGGCCAGCAGTGTTTCACTGACAGGACCCCGGGGATGTGGAAGCTTCACGGCGTCTCCTTATGTAGCCCGCGCATGGCGTTATGTACCGCGCTCGGCGGCGATCTGTTGATCTCAAGTGCATCCCGGCGGCCGCGGGACGTCAAGGCCCCGCCCGGCCGCTGGCCCGCAGCGCGCAGCAGGAACGTCCCCCGCCGCTTGGCTTCACTTCCCAGCGGTGGCAAGGTGGGAAGAGTCCGAACATCCCCGTAGGAAGGACGGAAGACATGCCCGAAATTGCCGGCAAAAAGGTCCTGGTAGCGGTGAGCAACCGCGGCGTCGAACAGGACGAACTGAAAATCCCGGTCGAAAAACTGCGCGCGGCCGGGGTCGACGTCACGATCGCGGCACCCGAAGCCGGCGACGTGGAAACCCTGGTCGGGGACTGGGACCGGGGCGAAAAAATCCCGGTGGACAAGTCTTTGCCGGATGTTTCCGACGGCGACTACGACCTGCTGGTCCTGCCCGGCGGGACCCTGAACGCGGACCAGTTGCGCCTGGACCCGGACGCCCAGGGCATCGTGCGGTCCTTCTCCGAATCCGGCCGGCCGATCGCCGCCATCTGCCACGGACCGTGGCTCCTGGTCGAAACCGGGCGCACCCGCGGCAAGACCCTCACCTCCTACGTCTCGCTCAAGGCGGACATCATGAATTCCTGCGGCCACTGGGACGACGAACCCGTGGTGATCGACCGCGAGCACGGCTGGACCCTGGTCACGTCCCGCAACCCGGGCGATCTGGACCAGTTCGTGGCCGCCGTCATGGACGTCCTGGCCGAAACCACTTGAGCCCGGACGTTACGCCCGTGCAGCCCCCTTCCGCGCCGCCCGTGCCGGCCCCGCAGAAGGGAACCGGCCCCATCGCAGACATGGATGCACGCCTGCCCTTGGCTTGGCCGGAGGTCACGCCGGCGCAGGGCAGCGTGGTGCTGCGCCAATTCCGCAGCGATGACGCCCATCTGGCGTTGGAGTTGGCCCGGGATCCGTACATCCCGCTAATCAGTTCCATCCCTTCGCCGTGCCGGGAGGACGACGCCGTGGAGTGGATCCTGCGCCAGAACGGCCGGTTCACCTCCGGCGCCGGGTACTCCTTCGCGGTGGCGGACGCGGAGTCGGATCGGGCGGTCGGCCAGATCGGACTGTGGCTGACCTACCTGCCGGAAGGCCGGTCCACCGCCGGCTACCTGATGGGCCCGGCACACCGGGGGCAGGGCCGGGCGGCGGATGCGCTCGCGGCGCTCGCGACCTTCGCCTGGACCATCCCGGAACTGCACCGGCTGGAGCTTTACATCGAGCCCTGGAACAACGCCTCGATCCGGACCGCCGAATCCGCGGGTTTCGGCCGCGAGGGCCTGCTGCGCAGCTACCAAACCATCGGCGGCGTGCGCCGGGACATGCTGCTCTATGCCGCCATCCGCCCGCAGGCCTAACCCATTCCCGTATATTCCGGGCAGCTATACCATGTTGCCGTGCCGACGCACCGGGTGCGTTATGCCAGGACCCGCACCTGCGAAAACTGAAGGGTATGACGGGCCGGCGGCGCTTGGCCGCCAGCCTGCCGGTTTCTGTCACAGGAGTGTGAGCCATGAGCGATTTGTTGAGGTGGCCGCCGTTCGAGCGCCGCTCGCCCTTCGAATTGGCGGAGCCGTTCCGCCGCTTCTTCGAAGGTGAACAGGAAAAATCCATGATCCGGGTGGAGGAGGAAATCAAAGACAACGTCCTGACCATCCGCGCCGAACTGCCAGGCATCGACCCGGAGAAGGACGCCGAGATCTCCGTCTCCGAGGGACAGTTGCATATCCACGCCGAGCGCCACGAGCGGAAGGAGCAGAAGGAGAAGGGCAGCTACCGCTCGGAGTTCCGCTACGGATCCTTCTCCCGCAGCGTGCCGCTGCCCCAGGGCGTCAAAGACGAGGACATCACCGCCACCTACCGGGACGGGGTGCTTGAAATCAAGGCCCCTGTTCCAAGGGTGGAGGCGGAAACGCCGCGACAGAAAATACAGGTCAGGCGCGGGTAGGGCGCCGGTTGCGTCAGCCGCCCGGCAACTACGTCAGCCGCCCCACAACTACGACGACGGTGCCCGCTAAGTCGGGCACCGTCGTCGTAGTTTCGAAAGAGGAGGAATCAGAGGTGGATCTTGACGTCCGCCTTCTCACGCAGGTCCGTGACCAGGGCCTGGGTGGCTTCGGTTTCCTTCTGCGCCTGGATCTGCTGCTCCAGGTTCGGCCGCATTTCCTTCATCGAGGGAACCTCGGCCTTCTGGCCGGTCTGTTCGCCCATCTGCTCCTGCTGCTTCTTGGCCTGCTCGTAGGCGGCCTTCAGCTCGTCCTCGGTGGGCTTGGCGTTGCCGGCCTCCTCGGCAATCAGCTTGTCCACCCGGACCTGGGTTTCCATCTCGGCATTGACCTCGTCCTCGGTCATGCCCTGTTCCTTGATGGCGGCCATGAGCTCGTCCACGGTCTTGAACTGGTTGGCCTTCGCCATCTCCTCCAGTGAGGCCTGCACGTCCTTGTCGGACGCCTTGATCCCGCGGTGGTCCGCTTCCTGGATCAGCAGCTGCGTGCCGACCATGGCCTCGGCCGTCTGCTTCTTCAGCGCGTCCTGGTCCAATTCCTGCCCCGTCATCTGGGACTGCATGGCCATCTGCTGGAACTGCCCTTCGTACGCGGCGGTGAACTTGTCCTTCGGGATCTCCGTCCCGTTGACCACGGCCACCACGTCCGGGATGCCTTCAAGATCCGGCTCCGGCAGCTGGGCCTGCCCTTCCGCACCCGCGCCGACTTCCGCGGAGGCCGCCGGGCTCGAACCGCTCTCCTCCGCCGGCGACCCGCCACAGGCGGTGAGGACGGCGATGGAGCCGGCAACGGCCAGGCTCATTAACCACTTCTTAGTCACTCTGTTCTCCCATCTCGGTGCATAAGTGAGCGACACTACTGGGCCAGCATGTGTGTTGCCGTGGCGAAAGCTGGGAGAAACCTAGGCAAAAGCGGAGGGAGGGCGACGGTGGCTGGCGGTAGGGCGCGCGTACGCTGTGTCCATGAAACGCTTCGAGCGATGGTTCCCCGCAGCGGCTTTGGCCGGGCTTGGCGTGGCTGCCCTGCTCTATAAGGGGCAGGACGGCGAATGGCTGCCCGCCATCATCTTCGCCACGCTGCTGCTGGCCGGCGCGTGGGCGGTCAGTCCCTTCTTCGGCAGCCGGCGGGCCGCCCCGTGGACCGCGTTGCGGGACCAAAGCGACGATCCTGGCCGGGTGGTCATCTTCTGGCGGCCCGGCTGCGTCTACTGCCTGCGGCTCAGGGCAACCCTGGGCCGCAACGGCCGGGCCGCCCACTGGGTGAACATCTGGCAGGACCCGGAAGGCGCGGCGTTCGTCCGGCAGCACAACGACGGAAACGAAACCGTTCCCACGGTGTTGCTGGGCGGAGAGGTCGTGACGAACCCGGAGCCCAACCTTGTCGGCCGGGCCTTGGCCGGCAGGTAAGCGCGGACTCTATCCCCGGTCCGAGCGGCTGAGTACCATGGTGCCTGCAGCCACACGCGCCGAGCGCGGCCGGGCATGTGTACCGCCGGCATTTGACGGACTGGGGCTGCCTGAAGTGCGCCGGCGTCCAGGCTGGCCTCGTTCCTGTTGGGGGCGGGAGCCGGGCCTTGGAGGGCACACTGTGACGGGGAAGCGCACCCAGGGGGAGGTGGCACCATGCGGGTTTCGAATGCCTCTGCCAGTCCCCTTGATGCGACGTTGGAGACCGCTGGGCGGATTGCTGACGCGCTGACGCACGAGAACCCGATAGCCGGGCGCCGGTCCGGCTGCCCGCATCCTGCCAACCCAGCCGTAGGCGCTTAGTCCGGGCACGGTTCCGGCACGCGCTGCGAAAGGACCGTCATGACCGCCCAACCTGTCCCGTCTCCCGCGCCCGGTCCGGCGCGGCCAGCCGCACGGATGAAGCCCGGACACTGGGTGCTGCTGATCCTCGGCGTGCTGCTGAGCGTCGCCGGGCTGGCCTTGACCATCAGCGCCGCCGTCATTCTGGGTGCCAACGCCGTGCAGAGCGACGGCCGCTACCTGACCGGGCCGACGGAGCAGTACCAGAGCACGGGGTATGCCCTGGTCGGCCCTTCCGTGGTCGTCGACCCCGGGGCAGCGGGGATGCCCAATATTCCGCCGGTCGGAGACCTGGCCAATTTTCAGGTGCGCGTCACCCCCGTGGTTCCGGACCAAGAGGTGTTCGTGGGCATCGCCGAGGCCTCCGACGCGGCGGCCTACCTGGAGGGCGTTTCCTACACCTCGCTGGGTGACGCCTCCCGGTCCGACGACGGAGACCGGCCGGGGCGCTCGTCGTGGCTCGATGACGACGACGAGGTGACCTCGGAAGGGGACCGCGTGCCGGCTCCGCCCGGGGAGCAGGACTTCTGGACGGAATCGACCTCCGGCAGCGGCCCGCAGCAAGTTGCCTGGGACCTGCAGCCCGGCCGGTGGTCGCTCGTCGTGATGAACGCGGACGCCTCCCGCCCGGTGTGGGTGGAGGTGCAGGCAGGGGCACGATCCGATGTGCTGGGACCGGCCGGGAACGGCCTGCTGATCGCCGGGCTGGTCTGCCTGGTCATCGGCATTCCCCTCCTGTTGCTCGGTTCCGCGGGCCTGGGCCGCGACATCGATCCGGATCGTTCCCGTCCGGGCCAGCGCCCGGACGGCATGGATCAGTACCGCCGCCCGGGCCAGGGCCCGGGAGCCGCGCCGGCCGCGAGCGCCGGGTGGGGAAGGTCGACGCAGACATACCCGGTGCTGGTGACCGGCTTCCTGGATGACCGGCTCTCGCGCTGGCTCTGGCTCGTCAAGTGGTTGTTGGCGATTCCGCATTACATCGTCCTGGCCGTGCTGTGGTTTGCCGTGCTGGTGGCCACGATCGCGGCCGGGATCGTGATCCTGTTCACCGGGCGTTATCCGAGGTCCTGGTTCTGGTTCAACGTCGGAGTGCTGCGCTGGTCCTGGCGTGTGGGTTTCTACGGGTACTCCGCGCTGGGCACGGACCGGTATCCGCCGTTCACCTTGGCCGCCGCGGACTACCCGGCCAACCTGGACGTGGCGTACCCGCAGCGCCTCTCGCACTGGCTCGTGCTGGTGAAATGGTGGCTGCTGGCCATCCCGCACCTGCTCATCGTCGGCATCTTCACCAGCGGCACCGGTGCCGCCTGGGACCGCGGTTGGGGCAGGGGCTGGGGCGAGGACGCCTATGCGTCCCCGGCAACGTGGGGTCCCTCGCTGCTGGGCTTGCTCGTGCTGATCACCGCGGTGATCCTGCTCTTCAGCGGCCGTTACCGGCAGGAGCTGTTCGCCCTGATCATCGGCATCAACCGCTGGGCCTACCGGGTGGCGGCCTACGTCTTGCTGATGCGCGACGAGTACCCGCCCTTCCGCCTGGACCAGGGGCCCGTCGACCCGTCTGCCACGGCCGCAGCGCAGGGGCCCGTCGATCCGTCGGCCCCGGCCGCAGCGCAAGGGCCCGTCTACCCGGGGACCGCACCTCAGGGGCCAGGGCCCGTCTACCCGGGGACCGCCCCTCAGGGGCCAGGGCCCGCCAACCCGCAGGCGCCGACAGCCCGGCCGCAAGAACCCGGGACACCCGGAACACCGCCCCCGGGCAACGGGGGACCGGAGCCGTGGACCCGCCCGCCAGGAACGACCTAAGCCAAGAGACTGCTCCTGGCAGCCTTCACCCGCGTTCCTTCTGGCCACGCAGCGGACCCAGCTAGGGTGTGTCTCCGCATTAGGCGAAGCCAGGTAAGGACGAGATTGCTCGCCGATGATTCCGGGCGGCGCCGCTCAGCCGTGTCGACCGTCGCACGCTCCGTCGGGCGCTCCCCGTAGAATCCGATCGGAGAGGGAGGGACAGTTGTGCTGGAACTGACGACGCCCGCATCGTCGATTCGGATCTGGCCGGACGACCGTCCAGCTGATCATCCTGCCGACCGCCAGGGAACTGTACTTCTCCTACCTGCACGAGCGGGCAGGCCTCTCCGGTCCGAAACCGCCGGTTCGCACGCATGACCCGCCGCACCAACGACGCGCTGACCCTGGCCGCCCCAAAAGCATGGGGAGTGTCAACCAGATCCAAATGGGCTCGCGCACTGCCGGTCATCGACGGTTGCGGCTTGGGGGTGCTCCGACGTGTTCAAGCCGCCACCACGGGTCACATAACAACTTGAGCAAACGCAGCGGATAACCCTGCAGGCCCCAAACCGGTACCCGCTAGTCTTCAGCTGAGACGTTCATTCCAGCAGGAGCGGGTGTATGGAGCGGGGGCGGTTTAAGCGGGGAGTCGGCGCGGTCATTGGGGTGACTGCCGCGGGCGCGGCGACGGGGCTTTGCTCCGCCGTTGCCGCAAACGATCGGGAAGCGCCCGCTTCCCCCTCCGAAGGCGTTATTTTCGGGCTTTGGAGCTTCCTCTACGACACGCAGGCTCCTCCCGCGCGGGTGATTCTGGCGGCCGCTGCCCTGGCGCTTCTGCTTGTGACCGGCATAGCGCTGCTCGAGCGGCTCGTGTCGACCAGATCGCGCCGCTCCATCGACCACCGGGCAACTCCCCTGGCTCCGAGGCTGGTGATGGCCGCAACCCGCGGTGTCTACGCAGGCCCAGTCACGGTGACCGTGTTGATTCCGGCCCACAATGAGGAGGCTTCCCTCCCCGAAACCATCGCTTCTCTGCTGGCCCAGTCGCACAAGCCGGAACGAGTCATCGTTGTCGCCGATAACTGCAACGACTCCACCGTCCGACTTGCCGCCGAAGCCGGGGTCGAAGTCTTCGAAACAGTGGACAACACGCAAAAGAAGGCCGGAGCGCTGAACCAGGCGCTCAATATGCTGCTGCCGGGACAAGGCGACAACGACGTCGTCATGGTGATGGACGCCGACACGAGACTCGATGACGGCTTTCTGGCGGCCGCGGTCCAACGCTTCACAGACGACCGCGCGCTGATGGCTGTAGGCGGGTTGTTTAACGGGGAGGAAGGGCACGGGCTGCTTGGCCAGTTCCAACGCAACGAGTACATCCGTTATGCCCGTGAGATGCGCCGCCGCCGCGGCCGGGTGTTCGTGCTCACCGGCACCGCCTCCCTCTTTCGTCCCGCTGCGCTGCGCGCGGCGGCACTGCAGCGCGGACGGTCGATTCCAGGGAAGCCAGGTGACGTCTATGACACGGCGTCACTGACGGAAGACAACGAACTAACCATCGCGCTGAAGTCTCTCGGCGCCCTAACGATCTCCCCGGCGCAGTGCACGGTCGTCACCGAACTGATGCCCACTTGGCGCACCTTGTGGGCGCAGCGCCTGCGCTGGCAGCGCGGTGCCCTGGAGAACATCGGCGCCTACGGCATTACCCCACAGACGCTTCGTTACTGGGCCCAGCAACTGGGCATCGGCTACGGCGTCATTGCCCTGGGCTCCTACCTGCTGCTCATCGCGCTGATGGTGCTCTCACTTGATGATTGGATCTTGTTCCCATTCTGGCTCGGGATGGGTGCCCTGTTCGCCGTGGAACGGACGGCCACGGTGTGGAAGGGCGGCTGGCGGGCACGCCTGCTAGCACTCACGCTGTTGCCCGAACTGTTCTTCGACATGTTTATAAACATCGTCTACGTCAAAGGAATCATCGACATATCCCTGGGCCGGAAGGCCACATGGAAGCACGTCACGCGCCGCGGCCCGGCAGCAGCAAGGGCGGCCCGGTCATGACCGGCGCCTACTTCATACTGCCCGCCGGAATCCTGCTTCCCGAACCGATCCTGCACTCCGAACTGTTTGCGGTCCTAGCGGCCTTCGTTGCCATAAACACCGTCATGTATGCCGCGCTGGCCGTGACCAAGATTCTACCCAAGGTCTACCCCGCCGACTGGATGCGCAGAACCAACCAGCGCTCCGAGACGCGCAGCATCCACCCTGACACGCGCCGGGGGCACGCTCGTTCCGGCGGACGCCGAGCTGACGGAATGGCTGTCCCTGCCCCGCCCGTCGTGGACATGCCACGCCGCGGAACCAGCTAGGGCAGAGGTGTCCGGGCCAGCGCTATCGCCAGGCCGTAAGCCGCCGCCATCACCATGAGCTCGGCGGCGGCCAGCCGGAGGAACGGCCGCAGCGGCGCGGGTCCGGCCGACAGCCCGGGATCCGCCATGGCCGGGAGGCCGACGGGAGCACGTTCCCGGGCAGCAAAGGCGCGCAGCGTCGTGCGGCGATGCAGCCAGCCGCACACAATCAACAGCGCGAACGCCGCCGCCTTGCCCAACACCAGGAACCCGTAGCCGGAGACCAACGCGGCCGGGGCCTGAACCTGGAGCACGGCATTGACCAGGCCGCTGGCAGCCACCGCCGTGGCGCAGGCCAGCGCCAGCGTGCTGTAGCGCCGCACGGTCCGCAGGAAATCGTTAGGTGCCCGCAGCGCCAGGTACGCCACGCCCGCCAACCCGCCCGCCCAGAGGCCAGCGGCGGATACATGAAGGCCCAGGCTGGCAACCGCCAGGAAGTGTTCGTCGTGGCTGGAGGCGTGGCCTGCCAGCGGCGGCATGGCGAGGGCTGCCACCAGAAGAATCAGGGCCAGTCCCTCGCCGGTCGCCGTGCGCGAGAACCGCGCGGTCGCCGCCGCCACGACCGTCAGTACCGCCTGGAAGAGCAGGACCCTGCCGGGCCTGACCTCCAAGACCACCCGCATCAGCTCCGCGGGGTCCAGTTGGGTGACGGACACGCCGAGCAGTTCGCTCCCGGTAAACCACAGGCGGACCACCACGGCCGGCACCGCGGTGGCTCCCAGCGCGGCCGCCACGACGGCCAGCCTTCGGCCGGCAGACGACAGTTCCTGGCTTCCCGCGGGGAGGGCAAGCAGCGCCACGCAGGCGAAGCCGATGGCCAGGACCATGCCGACGGTGGCCAGCAGCGTTGCCGCCGGAAGCCCCCAAGCGGTCGCTGCTCCCGCCGAGGGCAGACCCGGCAGGGGCGGCGCGACCGCGCCTCCCGCGGCAAGTCCCAGGACCATCAGGCCGGCCCCCAGCAGCAGGCAGCAGCCCGCAGCAGCCCACACCGGCAGCCGGCGCAGCGGCGGTTCCGGAGGCCCGGACGCCGGCTGCGTGCCCGGTTCCGCGTCGGGATGGGTCATTCGTGCAGGATAGGCCGCGCACCCCGCGGCGTCGAGAGTCTGCGGGCCGCCGGTCGCTGTCAACCGTTGTCGCCTCCACAGCTACGACGGCGGCCGCCCCACGCCCGCTGACGCGGCGGCCGCCGCCGGGTAGGCTGTCCAGCGATGAATACCAACGAGATACTGCTGCAGCGCAACGGCCGCCTGGGCCACATCGTCCTGAACCGCCCGAAGGCCATCAACGCCCTCAACGACTCCATGATCACGTCGATCACGGCGGCCCTCCGCGAGTGGGCCGAGGACGACGCCGTCGAGACCGTCTTGATTTCCGGTGCCGGGGAACGGGGACTGTGCGCCGGCGGCGACATCGTGGCCATCTACCGGCACATGAAGGACGGCGGCGACCAGCTCTTCTGGGAAGACGAGTACCGGATGAACTCGCTGATCTCCCGCTACCCGAAGCCGATCGTCGCGTTCATGGACGGCGTGGTGCTCGGCGGCGGCGTCGGAGTGTCGGCACACGCCTCCTACCGGGTGGTGACCGAGCGGACCAAGATCGGCATGCCGGAGACCCGGATCGGGTTCATTCCCGACGTCGGGGGCTGCTTCCTGTACTCGCGGGCACCGGGGGAGCTTGGCACCCACCTCGCGCTGACCGCGGGCACCGGGACCGGAGCCGATGCCATCGTGATGGGCCTGGCCGACTACTTCGTGGACAGCGCGGAGCTCCCGGCCCTGGCGGCCGCGCTCGCCGAAGCCCCGGCCATCGAAGCCATGGCGGCCTTTTCCCACACGGATGTCCCGGCGTCAAACCTGGACAAGGAACGCCACTGGATCGACGAGTGCTACGCCTACGACGACGCGGAGCAGATCCTCGCCGCCCTGCGGACCTCGCCGGTCCCGGCCGCGCGCGTCGCCGCCGAGGAGATCGCCCTGAAATCGCCCACGGCCGTGAAGCTCACGCTCGAGGCCCTCCGCCGGGCGGGCAGGATGGACACGTTGGAGGAGGTGCTCGACCAGGACTACCGCCTGGGCATCCGGCTGGTCGCCGCCCCGGACTTCGCCGAGGGCGTGCGCGCCCAGGTGATCGACAAGGACCGCAATCCGCGGTGGAACCCGGCTACGCTCGCGGAGGTGGACCGTGCCGCCGTCGAGTCCTACTTCGCGGACCTGGGCGAGGACGAACTGGGCCTGGCCGCATCCGTTGCGGCACAACCGGCCGCGGGCAGCTAAACGAACGGCGCGGGCCCCGGAAACCGGGAACCCGCGCCGTTCCTGCTGTTGCTACTTCTTGTCGTCTCCGGTCATCCGCTGGCTCAGGTACACCGGGATCATCGACACAATGATCAGCACGGCAGCGATCACGTTCACCACCGGCGCCTGGTTGGGCCGGGCCATGTTGTTGAAGATCCAGATGGGCAGGGTCTCGGTTCCGGGCGGGGCCGTGAAGGTGGTCACCACAATCTCGTCGAAGCTCAACGCGAAGGCCAGGAGGCCGCCGGCCACGAACGCCGAGCGGAAGCCCGGGAAGGTGACCTGGAAAAAGGTCTTGACCACGTTGGCGCCCATGTCCATGGCGGCCTCTTCCAGGCCCTTGTTCATCCGGCCGAGCCTGGCCTGCACATTATTGAACACCATCACGATGCAGAACGTCGCGTGGCCCACGATCACCGAGAACAGCCCGAGGCCGATGCCCAGCGGTTCCAGGACCGTCTTGAACGTGTTGTTCAGCGCCACACCGGTGACGATGCCCGGCAGTGCGATGGGCAGCACCACCAGCAGGTTGACCGTGTTCTTCCCGAAGAAGTCGTACCGGGAGAGCGCGAACGCGATCATGCTGCCCAGCAGCAGCGCAATCACGGTGGCTACCGTGGCCACGCGCAGCGAGGTCCAGAGCGCCTCCCGCACGCCCTCGTTGCGGAAGGCGGCTTCCCACCAGCGGGTGGTGAATTCGGTGATGGGAAACGCGCCGGAGGTGGTGGCGTTGAAGGAGTTGACGATCACCAGCAGCAGCGGCAGGTAGATGGCGGCCATCACCAGCCCGGCGAACAGGCGCAGGGTGATCTTGGCGGAGGAGGAAAGTCTCATCGGTGAAGTTCCTAAAGCTGCTTGAGGGCGCCGGACTTGCGGGCCAGGAAGAGGTACAGGACAACCACGACGATGGGCACGGTGCCGAACGCGGCGGCCAACGGCGGATTGAGGTTGATGTTGGAGGCGATCACCGTGCCGATCACCTGCGTTTTCCCGCCGACGAACTGCGCCGCGATGTAATCGCCCAGGCTCAGCGAGAAGGTGAAGATGGACCCGGCAATGAACGCCGGCTTTAACAGCGGGATGGCCACCGTGCGCACCGTGGACCAAGCCTTCGCGCCCAGGTCCGAGGAAGCGTCGAACAGGTTGTCCGGGATCTGGCGGAAGGCCGAGTACACCGGCACCGCCATGTACGGGAACCACAGGTAAGCCAGCGTGACCACCAGCGCCGCGGTGCCGTAGCCCGGCCCGGTCATGCCCAGCGGGGCCAGCAGCCAGTCCAGCGGGCCGCCGCTGGAGAACGTGATGCGCCAGGAGAACACCTTCACCAGGTAGCCGGCCCACAGCGGCAGCGTGATGCCGATGGCCAGCACCGCGCGCATCCGCGGCGAGGCGACCTTGGCCATGTACAGTCCCAGCGGCAGCGCCAGCGCGGCGCACAGCACGGTCACGGCCAGCGCGATGCCGATGGTCCGCAGCGCGGTGAACTGATAGGCCGGCACTGTCAGGATCTCCACGAAGTTCTCCACGGTGAACGCGGGGATCACCTTGGAGGTGAAGGAGTCGGTGGTCCAGAAAGCGGTGATGAACAACAGGATCAGCGATCCGATGTACAGCACGCCCAGCCAGGCCAGCGGCAGGGTCAGGAGCGCGGTCAGCCGCAGTTTGGGCCGGGCGTAGAGAAGTCGGGAGATCCGGTCGCCCAGTCCGCTGCGCTCGCTGCCCGGCGCCGAGGCGCTGCCGGCTGCGGCCTCCGGTTCGATCGTTGGTGCTGCCATGGTGGTTTCGGCGGGCCTGCCCGCCGTTCCTCCTTCAGATGCGGTGCTGATCAGGATGCGTGTGCACGGCCGGCGGGGACACCGCCGTCGTGCTGGGGGAATGCCTCCACAGCAGGGGCACGACGGCGGTGCTCACCGCGCGCCGCGCCCCTGCCATGGAGGAGGGGTGCTGGAGGGAGGGACTAGCCCTTGACCTCGGTCCAGGCCTTGGTCCACTCCTGGTAGTTGGTGCACGTGGCGTCGGTGCGGCCGTCAATGCACTGCTCCACCGGGGTGGTCCACATCCACACCTGCTTGTAGTACTCCTCGTCCGTGGCGTGGTAGGTGGCGCAGTGCTCCTCGTTCTCCTTGGAACCTTCGCACGCCAGCGCGTTGGCCGGGGCCATGCCAAAGTTCTGAGCCATCTTGGCGTTCACCTCGGCGGAGGAGGCCCAGTCCATCCACTGGTAGGCGCAGTTGGGGTTTTTGGACTGCGCGGAGAGCATCCACGTGTCGGACCAGCCGGTGGCGCCTTCCTTCGGCAGCACGGACTCAACCTTTCCGCCGTCGGCCTGGGCGATGTTCACGATGACCTGCCAGCCGGTGCCCAGGGACGCGGTCCCGGAGGAGATGGAGGAGACGGCCTTGAGCGCGTCGTTCCAGTACTCGCCGGCGATGCCGTTCTGGGTCTTGAGCAGTTCCACCGCTGCGGCCAGCTGCTCCTTATCCAGCGCGTAGGGGTTGGTGATCCCCAGCTCCGGCTGGGTGGCCATCAGGTAGAGGGCCGCGTCGGCGATGAAGATCGGCGAATCGTAGGCCATGATCTCGCCGGCGTACTCGCTGTTCGGGTCCCAGGTGGCTTCCCACGAGTCAGGGGCTTCGGGCACCGCCTCGGTGTTGTACATGAGGACGTTGGCGCCGCGGCCGATGGGAACGCCGTAGGTCTTGCCGTTGAGCGTGTCGTAGATCTGGCCCTTCAGGCCGTCCACGATGTGGCCGAAGTTCGGGATCAGGTCGGTGTTGATCGGGGCCACGTCGCCGCCGGCAATGAGGCGCAGCGAGGCATCGCCGGAGGCCGAGACCAGGTCGTACTCGCCGGTGCGCATCAGCTGGACCATCTCGTCGCTGGTGGCGCCGACCTTGCGGTTGACCTTGCACTGGGTCTCTTTTTCGAACTCGGTGACCCAGTCGGCGTCGGGGTTGGTGGAGCCGTCCTCGACGAAGCCGGCCCAGGCGATGATGTTGACTTCGCCCTCGGACTCGCCCACCGCGGTGGCGGCCGGGATGTCAGGGACCTGGATGCCGCCGCCGGCGGACGAGGCGGGAGTGGAGCCCCCGCAGCCGGCCAGGACCAGCGAAAGCGAGGCGAGTGCCGCCAGCGGCAGTGCCTTGGTGATCTTCATGGAGTACCTTTCCTTCAGGGTGCGTAGTGACGGAGTTGGTGCGGGACTAGACGGTGTAGTTGAAGCGGGAAGACCACTGCAGCCGGACCCGGTCGCCGCGCTGGGCGCCGGAGGCGCGGGCATCGTTCGGCTCCTGGACAATCAGGGTCTGCCCGACGGCGGTGCGTGCCACGAAGCGGGTGGCGGGACCGGTGTAGATGACCTCCTCGATCAGCGCTTCCACGGTGGAGAGGCCATCGGCTTCCACGGGCTCGTCGAGGCGGCGGATGTGGATGCGCTCCGGCCGGATGCTCAGCAGGGCGTCGGAGCCGGTGAGCTGTTTGGCCAAGGCGCCCTCCACCAGGTTGGTGTTGCCGAGGAAGGAGGCGACGAACCGGCTGCCGGGGCGCTCGTACAGGTCCTCGGGCGTGCCCACCTGTTCCACCACGCCTTCGTTGAAGACGGCGACCCGGTCCGAGAGTGTGAGCGCTTCTTCCTGGTCGTGGGTCACGAAGACGAACGTGATGCCCACCTCGCGCTGGATTTGCTTCAGTTCCACCTGCATCTGTTCGCGCAGCTGCTTGTCCAGCGCGCCGAGGGGCTCGTCCAGCAGCAGCACCTGCGGGCGCAGGACCAGTGCCCGCGCCAGGGCAACACGCTGGCGCTGGCCGCCGGAGAGCTGCGAGGGCAGCCGGTCGGCCACCCGGGGCAGGCGGATCATCTCCAGCGCCTCGGTCACCAGCCTGCGGCGCTCGCTCCGGGGCGTCTTGCGCAGCTTGAGCCCGTACTCCACGTTCTGCGCCACGCTCAGGTGCGGGAAGAGCGCGTAGTCCTGGAACACGGTGTTGACGTCGCGTTCGAACGGCGCCTTGCGGGTGACGTCGCGGCCGGCCAGGTCGATGCGGCCGGAGGTGGGGAGTTCGAAGCCGGCGATCATGCGCAGCACGGTGGTCTTCCCGGAGCCGGAGGGGCCCAGCAAGGAGAAGAACTCGCCCTGGCGGATGTCCAGGTCCAGACCTTTGACGGCGGTGAAGTCGCCGAAGGTCTTCGCGACCTGCTGCAGGGAGATGGCAGGCGTGGCGGAGGCCCCCGTGCTGTCCGGCGCGGTGGTTGCGGAGGTGGCTGTGGCTGGCACGGCTGGGTCCTTTCAAGAGGGCTGATGTGGCGTGGACTACATCGTCTTGCGTTAACATATGAAACCAGAGGTTAAATGTAAAGCGGGTCACATCGGGTAGATTTCTTGTTACGGCCCGTTCCGGCCGAGGGCGCTCCGCCGCGTCCTGCCGTCCTGCGGGCGGTCCGTCTGGAAGGATCGACGCATGCCCAAGGAATCACCGCCACGCCAGCGCTTGCTCGCCGCGGTCTTCGCCCCGCTGGGCGAGGGCGGCAAGGCGCAGCGCGTGGAGGACCGGATCCTGGAAGGGATTGCCGCGGGTGTGCTGGCCGACGGCGACCGGCTGCCCAGCGAGGCCGAGCTGGCTTCCTCCTTGGGCGTGGCTACGGTGACGGCCCGGGAAGCCTTGGTGGGCCTCCGGTCCCGCGGGCTGGTGGCCACCCGGCGGGGCCGCGACGGAGGCACCTTCGTCACCGTCCCCACCGGACGGCGTGCGGAACTGGTCCGCGAGCGCCTGGGCCGGATGAGCCGGGTGGAGCTGCGCGACCTGGCTATCCATTATCGTGCCATTGCGGCGACCGCCGCCGAACTGGCGGCGGATTTTGCCGATCCCGACGACGCCGAAATGCTGCGCCGGATCCTGCATGCTTCCCGGTCAACAGGCACCGGCGGGGCCGTCGTCGGCGATTTCCTGCTGGAGTTGGCAGCCTTGAGCCAGTCGGCGCGGCTGACGCGTGAATTCGTCCGGCTCTATAAGGACTTTGGTCCGTTGTTGTCGGTGCTGCACGAGGACGCAGAGTTCGACGCCACGATGGTGCAGATGTGCGATCGCATTGCCGATGCGGTTGCCGCAGCCGATGCCGCCACGGCGCGCGAAACTGTGACTGAGCAGATCCAGACGGGACTGGCGGCGCTCATCGATGAACACGCCCGGCTGACCGACCGGCCCGCCGGCCCGACCCCCGCTACCGCCCAAAGGAGGACGGGATGAACTCCATGGCCCAACCGGCATCGGCGCGTGCGGCAGATCCGCTCGCCGAGGTCACCGGATTCTTCGAAGACATCCTGGCCGAAGTCAACGCGTGGGTGCCCGCCTTGGCCGGGTTGTTTGAGGATCCGGCCCGGCCGCCGGGCGGCAAGCAGGTGACCGCGACCATGCAGCCGCTGGTCGCTGAGCTGGTGGGGAGGGAGGAATGGCCCGTGGTCGGCGCCGGTTTTGTGGCCGCCGCCCACGCGGTGGCCGACGCTTCCTGGCACATGGCGTGGTGGCAGGGCGAGAGCATGGAGCGGCTGGTCTTGCCCGCCCTGGAATCGGCCTCCGACGCCTACATGCGGCGTGAGTGGTTCACCCGGCCGATGGAAACCGGCCTGCCGCATGTCACCGGACCCTACGTGGACTTCCTCTGCACCGACGAATACACCATGACCATGACGGTCCCGGTTGCAGCGGGGGAGCGGCGCGTCGGCGTGGCGGGGGCCGACGTCTTTGTCGCGTCGTTGGAACCGCTCCTGTTGCCGGCGCTGAAGAGTCTGCACCCGGCCGCGGGCCTGGTCAACCGCGCCGGCCGGGTGGTGGTTTCCGCCGACGCGCAGCTGGCCGCGGGGACGCTGCTGGCGCCGGGTGCCGTCCCGGCGACCGGTCCGGCGGCAGGGAGGATCGGCGATCCCGGAAGCCAGGCCGCTCCGGCCCGCCCCCGGACGGTGCCGCCCCGCGGCGACCGGTACAACGATGTGGAACTGGTTGTGCTGGACTGCGGGCGGCTGCCGCTGGCGGTTGTGTACCCGCAGGCCTAACGGCCAGACCGGCGGCGCACGTCGTGGCTTGAAGGCTGTCCCCTGGAAACCGGTCCGAGATCGTGCCGGCCGCGATCAGGTGCCGGCGTCCCGCTGGCCCGGGGCGTTTGCCTCGTGGTTTCGGAGCCCGTGGGTGCGCCGGTCCTCTTTCATGGCGGCTTCGAACAGGTGCTTGCGGCCGCCGGCCAGCGTTTCACGTGCCTGTCGCTCCAGCTCCTTGAAGGGACCGTAGTAGATCTCGTCGTACTCGTCGATGATCTGGAACGTCCAATGCCCCTCGATGACGTTGCGGCCCACGATTTCCCGATCGACCCGCTCGGCCAGTTGCCGGTGTCCGGCCTTGCGCAGCAGCTCCACGGCCTCGCCCAGCGCCAGGTCGGCCGTACCGGTGAGCCGGTGAAAGCCGTACAGCAGGCCGCGGGCGTGTTCCGCCGCTTCCAACGCCTCCGAAATCTTGCCCAGGGCCTCAAAGGTGGCGTCGTCGAGGCCCTCGGGGCGCCGGTACTTTTCGGCGGGCCCGTCGTCAGGTCGCTTTGTCACGGTGGGCACTCTTTCCGGTTGTCGCGTCATAGGCAGCCCCGAGCGCGGATGCCCGGCGGATGATGTTTCGGGCCATGGAGGGGAAGATCAGCCCGTGGAACGGGAGCACCAGCCACCAGTAGAGCTTGCCGGAGAGCCCGGTGGGGAAGTAGATGGCGCGCTGCCGGTAGACGCTGCCGCCGTCCGCGGGGACCACCGACAGTTCCAGCCAGGCCTGGCCCGGCACCTTCATCTCGGCGTGCAGCCGCAGCAGCCGGCGCTCGGGCGCGTCCTCGATGGCCTCCACCCGCCACCAGTCAACGGCGTCGCCCACGCTAAGCCGGTCGGCATGCCGCCGACCGCGGTTGAGCCCGGCGCCGCCCACCAGTTTGTCCAGCACGCCCCGGATGGCCCAGGCCGCGGGCCACGAGTACCAGCCACTGTCCCCGCCGATCCCCTGGATCACCCGCCAGACGTCCTCGGCGGCGACGGCGGAGCCGCGTTCCCGCGCGTCCACGAAGACGGTGCGGCCCGCCCACTCAGGGTCGCTGGGCAGCGGGTCCGACGGCGGGCTGTTGGAGGCGTTGGTCCAGCTGGTTTCCACCTCGCCGCTGGCCATCTTGCCCAGCGCCAACTGCACCGCACGGCGGTACCCGGTCAGTCCGCCCTCGGGCGGCGGGATGTAGCGGTCGATGTCGTGTTCCGCGGAGACGGCGTCGTGCTGGAGGGACTGCACCAACGGCACGGCCATGGCGTGCGGGATCGGGGTCGTCAGCGCCACCCACCAGCCGGCCAGCGCGGGAGCCGGAATCGGCAGGGCATAAATCAGCCGCCGCGCCAGCCCGGCCTCGCGCGCGTACCCGTACATCAGTCCCGCGTAGGTGATCCGTTCCCGCGAGCCGATGTCGAAGGTGCGGTTCAGCCCGGCCGGCAGCTCCGGCGCCCGTTCCAGGTAGTGCAGCACATCGCTGATGGCTATCGGCTCCACGGTGCGCCGCACCCAGCTGGGCGCCGGCATGACCGGCAGGTTTTCGGCCAGATGCCGGATCATCTCGAAGGAGGCGGAACCGGAGCCAATCACGACGCCGGCCTGGAAGACCGCCGCCGGCACCTCGCCTTCCAGCAGCGCCCCGCCCACGGCGGCCCGCGAACGCATGTGGCGGGACAACTCGACGTTCTCCGGATGCAGCCCGCCCAGATAGACGATCCGTTGCGCCCCGGCCGCGGCGGCAGCGGCCGCGACCGTGTGCGCTACCGCGAGTTCGCGCCCTTCGAAGTCGGTCCCGGAGGCCATGGAGTGCACCAGGTAGAACACCGTCTGCACGCCGGCGCAGGCCAGCTTGGCGTCGTCGGCGTCGGCGAGGTCGCCGGCAACAATGTCCACGTCGTCGTGCCACGGAACGGTTGCGAGCTTGCCCGGTGAGCGGACCAGGACGCGCACGGCGTAGCCGCGGGCCAGCAGCCGCGGAACCAGCCGCCCGCCAATGTAGCCGGTGGCGCCGGTGACCAGCACCAGCTGCGGCGTCGGTTCCGGTGGAGTGGCCATGACGCCATGCTTCCACCCGCGCCGGGCCCTGTCACGGGGTCAAGGGCCCGGAAAGCGCCGGACGTCAGTCCCTGGAGCGGGGCTCTGCGCCGCTCAGCCCGCGCCGCAGCAGGTACGGCAGGATCCACAGCAGGAAGAACATCGCCACCAGCACGCCGCCGCCCACCGCCAGGGCAGGGACGTCGCCGGCGATCACGTCCACGATGAACGCCACACAACCGGTGGCCAGCAGCCCGATCCCCAGCACCGCGACCCTCACGATCCGGTGCCCGTGCGCCACGGTCGCGTCTTTGAGGTGCAGCCCGAACAGCTGGCGGTGGATCGCCACCGGCGTGAGGATCACGCCGGTCATGAGCGCCGCAAGCACCAGCAGCGCGATGTACAGGCTCACCTGGTACGGGGCCAGATCGCTGAAGCGGCTCTGGAACGGAAGCGTCATCAGGAACGCGGTGATGATCTGCGCGCCGGTCTGCATCACCCGCAGCTCCTGCAGCAGCTCGTTCCAATTCCGGTCCAGCTTCTCCTCGAAGGTCTCGGTCCGGCCCTTTGAATGTTCGTTAACGCGGTCTTCCGTAGCCATAGGAAAAACTTAGCGTCTCCGGCGGCTCTCCACTCAACCGGGAAGTACGACGGCGGGGCGCATCCCGAGGGGAGAGACGCCGCCAAAAAAAATTTCCATGAAAGTGCATCCAAATACCCCGCCCGGACAGTAGTAGGGGTGTAAGCACCGATCAGCCCGGAGCACCCGGGCCGTTGAAGGAGAACAAAATGCGCAAGAGCATCGTTACGGTTTCAGCCCTGGGGCTTCTGGCACTCGGCGCGGCAAGTCCCGCCCAGGCGGCCGAACAGGAAGCCCAGCTCTCGGTCCTGCACGGCGTCCCGGATTTGACCGTGGACGTGTGGGTGAACGGCGAACGGACGCTGGATGACTTCGCTCCCGGCGACCTGGCCGGTCCGCTGGCACTGCCTGCGGGCGAGTACTCGCTGGCCATCACCGCCTCGGACGCCGAGAACGCCGACAGCCCCGCCATCGGCCCGGTGGATGTCCAACTGGAAGGCGGCGGCAACTACACCGCCGTGGCCAACCTGGACGCCGAGGGCAATCCCACCGCCAACCTGTTCACCAACGACGTCTCGGCCATTGAGGCCGGCAAGGGCAAGCTGACCGTGCGCCACACGGCCGCCGCCCCCGCCGTCGACGTGCTGGCCGGAGGTTCTCCGGTGATCCAGGGCCTGTCCAACCCGGACGAGCAGACCCTCACCCTCGACCCGGGCACGATCTCCGCGGCGGTGGCTGCGGCGGGCACCACTGAACCGGTGATCGGCCCGGCCGACGTGCCGGTGGCGGAGGGCACCCACACGATTGTCTACGCCTGGGGCAGCCTGAATGACGGCAACCTGGCCCTTGCGGTGCAGAACATCGAAGGACTGCATTCCGCGCCGGGCGCCGTGCCGGGCGGCATGTCGGGCGCGGCCGCAGAGGCCGGCCCGGACTACACCATCGCCGCGGTTGCCGGCGGAGCAGTGCTGCTGCTCCTCGGCACCGGCGCAGTCGCCCGTCGCAAGCAAGCGGTTCGCACCACCGACTAACTGCGACGGGTCCAAAAAGAAGCCGGCGGCGCCAGCCCGGGGCGCCGCCGGCTTCCATCGCTTTGGCGCCGGCAACCACCCCTCGAGGAAAGAATCATGACAACCGTACCGACGACGACGATGGGGACCCGCGCAGGGCTCCTGTGCTGCGGCGTCTTGATCGCCGCTACCGGCTGCGCCGGACCCATGCAGCCGGCCGCGGGCCGGCAGCTGGTTCCGGCGGCCTCCCCGGCAGCTGTTGGAAACCCCGCAGGGCCGGGCGAAACCGCGGTCCCGGCGGTCGACAAGATCCCCGACCCTGCCGACATTCCGGTGCGGCTGGCCGCACCACTGACCGCCGCCAATCAGGAGACGCCGCCCACCCGGCTGGTCGTGGCCGGCACGTCAATCGATGTGAGCGTCGTCGACGTCGGCGTCACAACGGGTAACGCCATGGAGATCCCCGAGTCGGTGGAGCAGGCGGGTTGGTACCGCTACGGTGCCGCGCCGGGTGACCGGGCGGGGACCGCGGTGATAGCGGCCCACGTCGACACCTTGGCGGGCCTGGCTCCCTTCTCCGAACTGAGGCAGCTCGAACAGGGCACCCGCATCACGGTGGAACGGGCTGCCGCCGGTCCCGTGACCTACCGCGTTACCGAGGTGGCGCTGATGGACAAGGACGATTTCGACGGAAACGGCATCTTCCGCCGCGATGGACAACCGCTGCTCAAGCTGGTCACCTGCGGTGGCCAATGGCTGGACGCGCGAGAGGATTACAGCCACAATGTGGTTGTCACGGCAGTTCCCGACTGACTTTTCCGGTCCCGCAACAACTGTTCGCGTGGCGTTTCCTCCGACCAACCGGAAGGACGCAGGCTTGGTACCTCATCCTTTCGAAGCGTGGGACACGGACATCGACGCAGCCTTCGCGGCGGGTGAGGAGGCTGCCATCGCCGATGCCTACCGGCACCTGGCCCCGCTCGTCCACACGCTGGCCTCCAGGGCCCTGCAAGACAAGTCCGCGGCGGACGATATCACCCAGGAAGTATTCATCCGGGCGTGGCGATCGCGGGAAGGATTCGATCCGACGCTCGGCCGGTTGCCGGCCTGGATCGTGGGGATCACCCGCCGCGCCATCGCCGACGCGTATTCTTCCGCCGCCCGCGAGCAGCACAAACTGCGGGCCGTTTCGGCGGTCATGCCCGACCCCGAATTCGCCCGGGACTCCCAGTCGCCGGAGGTCCTCGCAGACCGCCTGCTGCTGGACGATGAGCTGGAGCGGCTGGGCGAACCCAAGGGCTCCATCATGCGCCTGGCGTTCTACGAGGATCTGACCCACGAACAGATTTCCCACCGGCTGGACCTTCCCGTTGGTACCGTCAAAAGCCATATTCATCGCAGTTTGCACCACCTGAGGAGCCGATTGGAGGTCGACCATGCAGCATCTTGAACCGGAACTGATCAGCCTGCTGGCGCTGGACGACGCCGTCGGCAGCCAGTCGGACAGGGACCATCTGCGCCGCTGCAGCCGGTGCGCGGAGGAGTACCACGCGCTGCGCCGGGCGGTGGAGGCGGTGAGGGCCGACCCCGAACCAACCCTCGAGCCGCCGGATCCAGCGGTCTGGGAAACCATTCACCGCGAACTCGCCCTTTCTCCCGAACTGGCCGCGGACCCATTGCAGGGTGGCACGGAAACAGCGCCGGCCGGGCGCCGGCCGGCCCGGACCGCCTCATCCCGGGGGGTATCTGCCAAGCCCAAGGCTGCCCGGCGCCTCCCCGCCGGGCCTCCCCCCTCCCGGCGCCCGCCCTCCCGGCACCTGCCCGCCTGGCTGGCCGCGGCGGCCGCGGTGGCGATCGTCGCCGCCATCGGCATCTCCTGGGGCGTCACCCGCAACGCCGCCACGCTGGCGCAGGCGCAGTTGGAACCGCTGGAGCAATACGCGGCCACCGGAACGGCCCGGGTAGTGGAAGCCAACGGCACCAGGGAACTCGAGATCCGGCTGAGCGAGAACGAGGCGCAGGGATACCAGGAGGTGTGGTTGATAGCACCGGATTTGTCCGCCCTGGTCAGCCTCGGCGTGATGGACTCGGACACCGGCAGGTTCGCCATCCCGGACGGACTGGACCTGTCGCGGTTCCCCATCGTCGACGTCTCGGACGAACCGCTGGACGGAAACCCCGAGCACTCCAGCGTCAGCATCGTCCGCGGCACCCTCGACACCTAGCCGTCCCCCCGGTAACGACAGGAAGGTCCCGCAGCGCACCCGAACATCCGTCGACAGCCGGAGGAACCATGCAGCAGCAAACGGAGACGAGGACCGGGCGGGCCGTGCCGATCCTGGTGTTGGCCAGTTCCCTGGCGGCCATCGTTGCCGCCTTTTGGGGCAGCGGGGCGCTTATGGGAACGCCGATCCAGGAGGCGGCAGGGGGTTGGCTGAATGAGGACTCGACGCCGCTGGCCCCGGCCTCGGCCGCCTTCCGCATCTGGTCGCTCATTTACCTGGGCCTGCTGGCCTACGCGGTGTGGCAACTGTTGCCGGCCCAGCGGCAGTCGGAACGACACGCGGCCCTGCGTCCCTGGGCGGTGGCGGCCATGCTCCTGAACGCTGCCTGGATCTGGGTGGTGCAGGCCGGCCTGTTGGTGTTCAGCCTCACGGTGATCGTTGTCCTGCTGGCGGTGCTGGCGCGCATCCTCGTGCTGCTGGTCTGGTCGACGTCCGGCGCGTGGCTGGACACCCTGATCACCGACGGCACCTTCGGGTTGTATCTGGGCTGGGTCACCGTGGCCACGGTCGCCAACACCTCCGCCGTCCTCGCCGCGTCCGGGCTGGACGGCCTGGGGCTGCCGGTCACCCTGCTGTCCTCCATCGTGCTTGCCGTCGCGGCGGCGGTCGGCGTCGGAACCGCCCTGTACAGCCGCGGCCGGCTCGCGCCTGCGCTGGCCACCGCCTGGGGCCTGGCCTGGATTGCCGTCGGGCGCCTGGACGGCGGGCTGGTGGACGAAGGCACCGCGATTGCGGCCGGCATCTGCGCCGCGGTGGTGCTGCTCTCCGCCGTCGTCATCCGGTTCATTGCCAGGGGAGCCCCGGGAGATTAGTAAGGGTGCTGAATTTCGCCCTTGGCTGACGGACGCGCCGCCGACGGGACGAAACCGCCGGCCATGGCTAGGTTGGGAATAGCAGCACGCCGACAAGCGGCAGCACCTACACAAGGAGGTTTCTCATGGCGGAAACGAACCGATCGAAGGCAAGCTACACCGTACCGGGGCTCGAACTTGAAGAGGGTGTCAAGGTCGCCGACCTCTTGCAGATGCGGCTTCACGCCCTCAACGACCTGCAGCTGACGCTCAAGCACGCACATTGGAACGTGGTGGGCCGCGACTTCATCGGCGTCCACGAAATGCTGGACCCGCAGATCGAAAAGGTCCGCGCGATGATCGACGAGACCGCCGAGCGCATCGCCACCCTGGGCATCTCGCCGAACGGCTTGCCCGGCGCCCTGGTCAAGGAGCGCAGCTGGGACGACTACGACATCCACCGCGCCGGGACCGCCGAACACCTGGCCGCCCTGGACGTCGTGTACAACGGCGTGATCTCCGACCACCGCGAGGCCATCGAAACCGTCGGCGAGATCGATCCGGTCACCGAGGACATGCTGATCGGCCAGACCGCCGAGCTGGAGCTCTTCCAGTGGTTCATGCGCGCACACCTGGAAAACAGCGCCGGTGAACTCGCGACGGAGGGCGCCAAGACCGAAAAGGGCGCGGCCAAGAAGACCAAGTAGGCCGGCGGCGCCCTCCGGCGCGCCTCGCCGCATCCAGGGCCCGGCGGCACCCCGCACAGGGGTGCCGCCGGGCCCCTTTGCGTCCTGCGTGCCGGGGGCCCCTTCGCGTCCCACGTGCCGGGCCCCTTTGCGTCCCCGGTGCCACCGCGCCCCTTTGCGTCCTGATGCACGCAGGAGCGGCACGGTCAGTACAGGAAGATCGGCAGCCAGTCGCGGTTGTGCGCGTGCACCAGCGCCAGGAACAGCACGAAGTCGAAGATCAGGTGCACGGATACCACGTAGGTGAACGACTTCGTCAGCTTGAACGTATAGCCCTGCAGCAGCGCGAACGGGAAGGTCAGCAGCGGCCCCCACGCCTGGTAGCCGATCTCCCACAGGAAGGACGAGAACACGACGGCCTGCAGGAGGTTGGCCAGCCAGTCGGGAAAATGCCGGCGCAGCAGCGTGAAGGTGGTGCAGATGAAGAACAGTTCGTCCCAGATGCCGACGGCGTTTACGCCGAGAAAGAGCCGCCAGAAGATCGTGGGGTCGGAGGCATCCGGCCAATTTTGGTAAACGCCGGTGCTGACCAGATACACCGGCAGGATGAAGTAGCCGAGCGCCACGACGCCGATGAGGTACAGCTTGGCGGACAACGGCCATTTGCGGCCCGTGTTCACCGGAAACCTGATGATCTTCTCCCGGTAGACAAACCTGGACATCAGCCACGGCACCAGGACGGCCAACGCGAGGGCGCCGCCCATCAGGGCCATGTGCCCGAGGCTCAGGTCGGCGTTCAGGGGCACCAGACTGATGATCAGCATCCCGGCCGCGATCAGCGCAAGATGCCGCACAAACTCCCGGTCAATCAGCCCCGCCGTGGCCACGCTCAGCGCGAGCAGGCCGTAGCCGAGGGGGTTATTCTCGACGGCAAAAAGCAGCACGCCGGACGCCGAGAGGAGCAGCGCCGGCACCAGTTTCCAGCTCAGCGCGGTCCGGGGCGGTTCGGTCGAGATTGTTGTCACGCCACCAGCATCTCAGCACAGCCCCCGCCGCGGAAACCGTTGACGGTTTAGCGCCCGGCTGGTTCCACCGTCGCCCCGTGGCTAGTGGTGGCCGGCCTTGGTGGTGCCGAACATCAGCGTGCGGCGGGCGATGTCGTAGTACACGGTCTCCGCGGTGGAGAGGAGGTCCTGGAGGTTGTCGGCGTCGTCGGCGTCCAGCGTCAGCACCTCTTCCCACGCGCCCTGGTCCAGGACCAGTTGCAGGGTCCAGGTGCCGCGGGCCCCCGGCTCGCCGGCTACCCAGGTGAACTGGTAGTGGCTGAGCTGGCGGACCTTGATGCTGTCGTCGGTGACCGGCTGTTGCGGTGTTGGTGTCATGGTTTGCTCCTGAGGGTGAGGAAGCCTGACCGGCCTCACGTGACGCCGGGGTCCGGACGATATACCCCAACGATGCTAAGTGTGCTTACTACGTTCCATGATGGGGCCGCCGCTGGCAAGCCTTTGCCGGATATCGGCGCGGGAGCCCGCCAAACCGGCCGACTAGTTGGGGATCCTGACCCCGCCAATTGCGGGCAATGGTCGCGCACCGGGCCCCGGTGACGCACACTATGGAACAACGAAGTGCAGAAGTGACGGGGGCAGCCTGCACGCTCCCAACCTTGGGGAGAAGGTCAGTCATGACTCTGAACGCCGAAAGCCGCGCGGCCGCCGAGGCAGCGTCGGATCCTTGTGGCTGGCGGCGGGTAGGCCCCCTCGTCGAAGCGGAGCTTCAGCGTTTCACTGCAGGGAACCGCAGCCGGGCCGGCAAGCTCTCGCGTACTTTTCCCGTGCTGTGGGACCGGATTGAGGCTGCGCTGGGCGGCGGCAAGCGGATGCGGCCCAGGATGGTGCAGCTCGCGTACCGGTCCTTCGGCGGCGAGGATCCGCGCCGCTGCGCCCGGCTGGGTGCGGCGTTCGAGCTGCTGCACACCGCGCTGGTGGTGCACGACGACGTCATCGACAGGGACTTCGTCCGCCGCGGCCTGCCGACCATCGGAGCCCGTTACCGGGACGACGCCAGAGGTCAGGGGCTGCCCGGGCCCGAGGCCGAGCACCTGGGCCACGCGGCGTCGATCATTGCCGGCGACCTCCTGCTGACCGGTGCCCTACGGATGGCCGGCAGCTCCGGCGCCGGGCTGCCGTGCGGCGACGTCCTGATGGAAACGGTCCACGACGCCGTGTTTGCCTCGGCCGCGGGCGAACTGGACGATGTCCTGCTGTCGGCGGCGACGGAAAGCCCCGGCCTGGGCGACGTCCTCGGCATGGAACGTTTGAAGACGGCGGCTTACTCCTTTGAGGCGCCGCTGAAAGCCGGGGCGCTGTTGGCCGGTGCCGACCGACACCCGGCCGAGGCACTCGCCGCGGTCGGGCGGCGCATCGGGCTGGCCTACCAGATCGTGGACGACGTTCTCGGGACCTTCGGGGAGCCCGGCACCACCGGCAAATCCGCCGAATCCGACCTGCGCGAAGGCAAACGCACCGTGCTGACCGCGTATGCGGCGGAGGCGGAAGGGTTCGATGACCTGTTGGCCGCGTTTCGCCGCGGCGAGGCGGGGGTCGGCGAGGTCCGCGCGGCGCTCACGGACTGCGGCGCCGACGCGCAGGCGATGCGGCTCGCCCGCATCCTGGTGGACGAAGCGCTCGAGGAGTCCCGCCTCCTGCCCCTGGACGCCGGCGCGTGGAGCGAACTGGCGCGGGTCTGCAACCAGGTGCTGACGAGGGGGAACTAGCGGCCATGGAACCGAACCCGCTGCTCCGCTACACCGACGCCGCCGGCCGCAGCGCCGGCGTCGTGATTGCCCGCTATTCCACCTCCTTCGGCTTGGCATGCCGGCTGCTCGGGCCGGAGGAACGCCGGCACATCGCCAACATCTATGCGCTGGTCCGGGTGGCCGACGAAGCGGTGGACGGGGCGGCTGCCGAGGCCGGGCTCGACGCCGTGGCCGTGCGCGACCAGCTGAACCGGCTGGAACGCGAGACCGAAACCGCACTGCTAACCGGTTACAGCACCAACATGGTGGTACACGCGTTCGCCGGAACCGCCCGCGCGTGCGGCATCGGCGTCGACCTGACCCGGCCGTTTTTCGCCTCCATGCGCGCGGACATCACGGTGGCCGAACACACCGCAGATTCGTTGGCAGACTACATTTACGGCTCCGCCGAGGTGGTGGGCCTGATGTGCCTGCGGGTGTTCCAAACCATGCCGGGCGCGATACCCGGCCGGGACGACGAGCTCGCCGCCGCCGCCCGCCGGCTGGGCTCCGCCTTCCAAAAAGTCAACTTCCTGCGCGACCTCGCCGCCGACCGGGATCAGCTGGGCCGCAGCTACTTCCCGCAGTCGGGCGCCGAGGCGTGGGACGAGCAACGGAAGCACGCGCTGGTGGCCGATATCCGGGCGGACCTCGCTGCCGCCGGGCGGGGCATTGCGCTGCTCCCGCCCGGTGCCTGCACCGCCGTCGAACTGGCCCATGCCTTGTTCAGCGCGCTCGTCAACCGGCTGGAACGGATACCGGCGGAGGAGCTGCTTTCCCGCCGGGTGCGCGTCGGCACGCCGCAGAAGGCCGCGATCGCCCTGCGGATCCTAGCCCGCCAGCGGCTGCGCGGCAGGAGCGCCGCCTGATGGGCACCGCCTCGTTCAAGACCAGGCTGACCGCCCGCCGACGGGCAGCGGGTGCGGCGCCGCAGACCGGCGGCTCGGGCCAACCGGTGGTGGTCATCGGCGGCGGAGTCTCCGGACTGGCAACGGCCGGGCTGCTGGCCCGGGCGGGGCACCGCGTCACCCTGCTGGAACAACGCTCCGTCGTCGGCGGCCGGGCCGGACGGCACGAGCGAGACGGCTACCGCTTCGACACCGGCCCGTCCTGGTACCTGATGCCGGAGGTGATCGACCACTGGTTCAAACTGATGGGCACCAGCGCCGCGGAGCAGCTGGAGCTGGTGCGGCTGGACCCCGGTTACCGGATCTGGTTCGAGGGGTATCCGGCGGCCACGGAGGTCCGCTCGGGCCGCGAAAACGTGGCCGAACTGTTTCAAGGCCTGCAACCGGGGTCCGGGCCGGCGCTGCACCACTACCTGGACGAGGCAGCGGAAACATACCGGCTGGCCAAGGAGCACTTCCTGTACGACGACTTCGCCAGCCTGCGCGGCCTGGCCCACCCGCAGGTGCTGCGCCGGGCACCCCGGCTGGCCAAGCTACTGGGCTGGAGCCTGGACCGTTACGTCCGCGAACGGTTCACGGACCCGCGGCTGCATCAGCTGTTGGGGTACCCGGCAGTGTTCCTGGGCACCAGCCCGTACCGGGCGCCGGCGATGTACCACCTGATGAGCCACTTGGATCTGGACGACGGCGTGTACTACCCGATGGGCGGGCTCGCCGCCCTGGTCGATGCGATGGAGCGGCTGGCGCGGGAGGCCGGCGTCCGGATCGAAACCCGTGCCACGGCCCGGCGGATCGTCACCGGGCGGTCCGGCGCGAAGGCCCGCTGCGAGGCGGTGGTCTGGTCGGATGCCGCCGGCGCCGAACACCGGACGGCGGCGGGCGTCGTCGTCGCCGCGGCGGATCTGCATCACGTGGAGACCGCGCTGCTGCCGGCGCACCTGCGCAGCCACCCGGAACCGGTATGGCGCCGCCGCGACCCCGGTCCCAGCGCCGTGCTGGTCTGCCTGGGTGTGCGCGGGCCGCTGCCGCAGCTGGCCCACCACAATCTGCTCTTCACCCGGGACTGGAAGGAGAACTTCGGCCGCATCCGCTCCGGGTGCGCGCTGGCTCGGGAGACGTCCATCTACGTGTGCAAGCCCAGCGCCACCGACGCCGGGGCGGCGCCCGCCGGGGACGAGAACGTGTTCATCCTGGTTCCCGCCCCGGCTGAGCCGGCCTGGGGCTCGGGCGGTGACGACGGGTCCGGGGCGGCCGCCGTGGAAGCGGTCGCGGATGCCGCCATCGACCAGCTGGCCGCCTGGACTGGCGCGACTGACCTGTGCGGCCGGATCGCCGTCCGGCGCACCTACGGCCCGGCGGACTTCTCGGACGGCTTCAACGCGTGGCGCGGCAGCGCGCTGGGTCCGGCGCACACCCTGCGGCAGAGCGCCTTCCTGCGCCCGGGCAACCGGAGCCGCCGGGTGGACGGGCTGCACTACGCCGGCAGCTCGGTCCGGCCGGGCATCGGCGTGCCCATGTGCCTGATCAGTGCCGAACTGGTGCTCAAGGCCGTGCAGGGGATCGGGACGCCCGGCGCACTGCCGGAACCGGACCCGGCGGCGCCCGGCCCCGCGCCGTCGTCGGACAGTGCTGGGAGGAGCGCATGATCTACCTGGCCGTGCTGGTGGCGCTGCTGGGCTGCATGGCCCTGCTGGACGCGCGCTACAGGCTGTTCTTCTTCGCCCGGCCGGTCGCGGCGGCCGTCACCCTGGCCGCCGGACTGGCGTACTTCCTGGCCTGGGACGTCTGGGCTATCGCGCTCGGAATCTTTGTGCACCGCGACTCGCCGCTGATGACCGGCCTGATGCTGGGCCCGGAGTTGCCGCTGGAGGAGGCGTTCTTCCTGGCCTTCCTCTGCTATCAAACCATGATCCTGTTCACCGGGCTGCTGGCATGGGGCCGGCACCGGCGGGCGGCCCGCGCGGCCAGGCCTCAGCTGGTCAGCCGCGACGACGGCGCGCCGGCCGGGGGTGGTGCGGCATGAGTTTCCTGGAGCTGAATGCGGTCTTCCTCGGCGTCGCGGTAGTGGCGGCAGTGGGCGCGGTCCTGGCACGGCGGGTGCCCCGCGGGGCAGTCGCGGCGGCCGGCCTGTCCGTCGCGGCGCTGTGGGTGCTCACCGCCGTGTTCGACAACGTCATGATCGCCTCCGGGCTGTTCGACTACGGCGGACACGCCCTGGCCGGACTCCGGATCGGCCTGGCGCCGGTCGAGGACTTTGCCTATCCGTTGGGTGCGGCGCTGCTGCTGCCCGCGGTGTGGCTGATGCTCACGGGCCCGCGCCGCCGTCGTGCGGATGAGAGGGCCGGCCGAGCCGACGGGGGAGGGGAACCGTCGTGATTCGTGAACTGGTCATCACCTCCCGGCCGGTGTCCTGGGTCAACACCGCCTACCCCTTCGCCGCCGGATACCTGCTGGCCTCCGGCGGCGTCGACTGGCCGCTGGTGGTGGGCACCATCTTCTTCCTGGTCCCGTACAACCTGGCGATGTACGGCATCAACGACGTCTTCGACTACGAATCGGACCTGCTCAACCCGCGCAAGGGCGGGGCCGAGGGAGCGGTGGTGGACAGGGCCCGACACCGCGCGATCCTGCAGGCAAGCGCCGTGGCCACGGTGCCGTTCATCGCGGTCCTGGCGGTCGCGGGCAGCGTGGCGTCCAACCTGGTGCTGCTGGTCTCGCTGGCCGCGGTCTACGCTTACAGCGCGCCGGGGCTGCGGTTCAAGGAAAGGCCGTTCCTGGACTCGCTGACCTCCAGCACGCACTTCGTCTCGCCCGCGGTCTACGGGCTGGTCCTGGCCGGCGCCGGCTTCACCCCGGGGCTGTGGGCGCTGCTGGCCGCGTACTTCCTGTGGGGCGTGGCCAGCCATGCCTTCGGGGCGGTCCAGGATGTGGTCCCGGACCGCGAGGCAGGGCTCGGGTCGATCGGCACCGTGCTGGGCGCCCGCCGCACCGTGCTGGTCTCCGCCGCCGCCTATGCGGCTGCCGGACTGCTGATGCTGGCCACCGAATGGCCGGGCCCGCTGGGCGGGCTCCTGGCCCTGCCGTATCTGGCCAACGTGCTGCGCTTCGCCGGGATCGACGACGCCGGCTCGGCCGCCGCGAACGCGGGGTGGAAACGGTTCCTGTGGCTGAACTATGTAATCGGCTTTCTGGTCACCATGCTGCTGATTTGGTACGCGGGAGTCCGGTGAAACCCCTGGCCGACAACGGGGCCGCGAAGGCCCGTCCTACGGAGGGTCGGCATCACACCATCATGACCGTGGTGATCCCGGTGCTCGACGACGCCGCGGCGCTCGCCGAGTGCCTCGCGCTGCTGGGGCGGCAGACCCGTCCGCCCTACGAGATCATCGTCGTGGACAACAACTGCACCGATTCCTCGGTCCACGTGGCACTGGCGGCCGGGGCGCGCGTCGTCGTCGAACCACGCCCCGGCATCCCGGCCGCAGCGGCTGCGGGCTACGACGCCGCCGTCGCCGGCTTCGACGCCGCCTGCGTAGGGCCCGATGCCGCCGCCGCTCCCAGTTTCGCTGCCCCCGCTGCCGGTTCCGACGGCGCCTCCGCCCGCTTCGACACCTCCGCCGCCGCGGTGATCGTCCGCTGCGACGCCGACACCCGTCCTCCCGAGGACTGGTTGGCGCGAATCGGTGCCGCCTTCGACGCCGATCCCGGCCTCGACGCGCTGACCGGCCCGGGCCGGTTCTACGACCTGCCGCGGCCGGTGGCTCGGCTGGCCAGCGCCGCCTATGGCTCCGGCTACCGGCTCGGCGCCGGCCTCGCGATGGCGGCCACCCCGGTGTGGGGATCGAACTTCGCCATGCGCCGGACTGCCTGGGAACGGGCCAGGGCAGGTATCCATCGCGACCGGCAGGACATCCACGACGACCTGGACCTGAGCTTCCAGCTGGCTCCGTGGGCGCGGATCCGGTTCGCCCCGGGGCTGCGCGTCGGCGCGGCCGGGCGGATCTTCGCCGACCGGGCCGCGTTTGCCCGGCGCTTCCGCTGGGCCCTCACCACGGTGACGGTGAACTGGGCGGTCCAACCACCCGGGCAGCGGTGGCTGCGGCGCTTCAACGTCAGGACGCCGGAGCGGAGGAGCCCAGCATCTCCAAATAGTGCGGGTTCTGCATGATGCCGAGGACGTTCCCGAACGGATCCACGACCGAGGCCGTCACGAATCCGTGGCCGCGTTCCGTGACGGGCTCCAGCTCCTTCGCGCCCTTGTCCAGCAGGCGCTGCCGCACGGACCGCACATCGTCCACATGCCAGTAGAGGATCGCGCCGCCGGGGTCGATGGCGTGTCCGGGCGGAGCGTGCATGGTGTCGATCAGCCCCAGCTCGTGCTCGTAGTCGCCGACCCGGAACTCCGCATAGCCCGGCTGCTCAAAGTAGGGCTTCTTCCCCAGCAGGTCGGAGTACCACTCGACCGCCGCCGGCAGGTCCGGGGTGTAATAGCTGACCGTACTCATTCCGCGCAGCATGGGTCCCTCCGAAGGATTGCCGAAGCCGCCCCGGCACTCGCCGGGCCGCCGTGATGGTTGGACGCTACCGCACCTGGACGTCCCTGTCTGCCCTACAGTTGCGGTAGCGCGGCCAGGAAGAGTACGACGTCGGGGCCGCGCCGGGAAGGGAGCAGAAAGTGGACTGGATTGACCTGCTGGTCGGTGTTGCCGGTGGCCTCGTCCTGGTCTATGCGGTGCTGCTGGCCTGCCTGTGGTGGTACGCGCGCCAGCATCCGGAGACGGTGGGAATGCGTGATGCCCTGCGCCTGCTGCCGGATCTGCTGCGGCTGCTGCGCCGGTTGACGGGGGACCGCGCGGTACCGGCGCGGGTCCGGATTCTGCTCGTGCTGCTGCTGGCCTATCTGGCCAGCCCCATTGACTTGGTGCCGGATTTCCTACCGGTCATCGGGTATGCCGACGACGTCTTGGTCGTGGCCTGGGCCCTGCGGCTGCTGATCCGGTCCGCGGGCCCGGAGGCATTGCGCCGGCACTGGCCCGGTACCCCGGTGGGACTTCGCGTCATAGAACGGCTGGCCGGGCTGCCGGCGACGGGCCCCGGACCGGCAGAGCGCCAGCCAAAGCCTTAGCGCGCGGCCGCTTTCAGGCGCTGCGGTCCGTGGTTCGGCACGACGGGTATGTCCAGCCGGCGCCTGCCCCATAGCCGGCGCCTGCCTCGGAGTGAAAGCTCCATCTCCTCCAGCGCCAGCGCCACCTCCCGTGCGGTGGGGCGGTCCGCCGGATCCGTAGCCGTCATGGCGCCCAGCAGCAGCGCCCAGTCGGGCCCGAGGCTGGCCGGGATCTCCGGATCGCGCAGCAGCCGGGCAACCGCTGCCTCCAACGGCGGACCGGGATAGGCGGGCTTGCCGGTCAAGCACTCCAGCAGCACCAGGCCCAGCGAGTAGATGTCGCTGGCCGGGCCGGCCGGCTCGCCCTTGGCTTGCTCGGGGCTCAGGTAGGCGGCGGTCCCATAGATGCCGTCCTCGCGGGCATCTTCGGAGATCACGACGGCGATGCCGAAGTCGGTGAGCTTGGCCCGGAGGCGGGAGGCGTCGTCGTCGTAATTGAGAAGCATGATGTTGCCGGGCTTGATGTCCCGGTGGACCACGGAGTTGTTGTGGATGTAGGCGATTCCCTCGGCCAGCTCGCGACCGACCTGGGCCACGTGGCGCTGCGGCAGCGGACCCTCCACCAGGCGCCCGCGCAGGTCCGCGCCCTCGATCAGTTCCATGACCAGGTAAATCTGCGGGTGATCCGCTTCCACCCGGTCGATGCCCGCGTCCAGCAGGATCACCAGGTTGGGGTGGTTCAGCCGCGCCAGAAGTTTGATTTCCGCGTCATCGTGGTGGAACTCTGCCTCGTTCATCGAGGGCCGCTGGATGACCTTGACGGCCACCTCGCGT
Source organism: Arthrobacter sp. B0316-1-20 (assembly GCF_059091865.1). NCBI lineage: Bacteria > Bacillati > Actinomycetota > Actinomycetes > Micrococcales > Micrococcaceae > Arthrobacter > Arthrobacter sp. B0316-1-20. The sequence continues at coordinate 201,612 of NZ_JBNHHC010000001.1, forward strand.
CCCAGGATTTCATCCTCGGCACGATACACCCGCGCGCTTGCTCCGGTTCCGACAAGCTGCTTGAGCCGGTACCGCCCGCCCAGGAGCGTGCCGGCCCGATCTGAATCCCGATCTGAATGAGGCGTACTCGCCAACGTCTCCTGCTTTCCGGCTGGCCTTGACAGCACACTTAGCATCGTACGGCGTCGAGTGCCAAATAGTTGCCTGAAGCGATTGGTATTCCGAATCGTTATCAGCGAGGGATGGGGAGGCCGGAGGCCGGCGAAACAGATTTCGCCCGACTGGCTCTAGCTGTGACCCGCGCCACGAGGTGTAGCGTGGGACCTACTTGGGGGAGCGCCACTGGAGGACATCATGACAGGCGAGATTTTTGATGATTCCGAGACGACAGTCAGGGACTTCCTTCACGGCTTGGCGGCAGACAGCGCCGACATTGAAGCATTCCTCAACGCGGTGGCCCGTTTGGCGGTGCACAATTTGTCCCGGCCCGGCGAGGAACTCCTGAGTGGCATCACGCTGCTGCGTCATAAGAAGGCCGGCACGGTGGCCAGCAGTAGCGATCGTGCGCAGAAATTGGACGAAGTTCAGTATGAATATTCTGACGGCCCCTGCCTGCGGGCAGCCCGCGAGCACACGGTGGTGCACATCCCCGACCTGAAGGTGGAGACGAGCTGGCCCGCGTACACCCAGGACGTCCTGGCCGAGGGCATCCGGTCCATCCTGGCCGTGCCGATCGCGCTCGAGACCGGCGACAGTGCGGGGTTGAACCTCTACTCGGACCTGCCGCGCAGATTCGATGCGGAGGCCCTGCACGCGGCCGAGCAATATGCCCAGCAGGCCTCCCAAGCACTGTCCCTCGCGGTCCGGCTGGCCCGGCACCGAGAGACCGAAGCGGATTTGAAGGCGGCGCTGGAATCACGAACGACCATTGCCGTTGCCGTCGGGATCATCATGGGCCAAAGCCGGTGCAGCCAGGACGAAGCCTTCGCGATGCTCAAGTCAGCCTCCAACACCCGGAACATCAAGCTCCGCGAGCTCGCCTCTGACATCGTCGCCTCCACCGGAACTCCCTCGGCCGAAACTCATTTCGACAAATAACCGGCACACATCGCCTCCAGCCCTTGAGCAAGGGGAGATGTCCTTGTAGCGTTGGGTCCGGTTAAGCAGTTGGCCATCGATCCACTCATATGGAGCGCCGATCATGGATCACAAACTGCGTGTACTTGTCAGGCTCGATATCGACCGTACCTCGGCGGTCATCGAGGTCAGCGGGTGCCTGACCGCGGACAGCTGCACAGCGCTTTTACCCCTGTTCCATCGTATGGAGCGCCTTGCCCGCGGAATGGTCATCACGGTCGATCTGTCCGACGCGCAGCACATTGAACACCGCGGCCTGGAAATGCTCGAACGCTTCGGCGCAGGAGAGCAAGTTGGCGCAGCGCAGCCGGGCCCCTTCACCGGCACTCTTGCGGTAACTGCTCCCGCGGATCTGCCCAAGTGTCCGGCCTGGTTTATTGGCCTGGCACGTTTGCAGGGGGCGGCATGAACAGCATGATTCGGGCGTCCGGACGTTCGCCGTTTCCCGCCGATCTGTCGATCCTGCCCACGGACCAGCTCTTGAATCTCAGCAACCGGTGCTTCCGTGACCTGGATTGTGAGCACCCGGTCCGGGACGCGTTGTTCCAGTACTACGCACTCGCCGCGGAGCTCGAAGTCCGGGAAGCCGCCACGAAGGACACCGGAAAGCAGGCGCTGGACGCCTAGTCCTCCAGCCACGCGGGTGTGAACAGCAGGTTCAACCCCTCGGAGACGGTGGGGTGGGTGATGATCGCGTCCCGCACCGCGGTGTAGTCCATTCCGCCGATCATCGCCATCTGCAGCACCGCAATCGCCTCGCTGGCCCCTGTTCCCAGCAACGCGGCACCCAGGATCTTGCCGGTCTGTCGGTCCAGCACGGCCTTCCATTCGCCGTCCAGCTCTCCAAGGGTCCGGGCGCGGGGGATCGCGCTGACCGGCATCCTGGCGATTTGCACGTCGTGGCCGGCCTCCCGGGCCTGGGCCTCTGTCATCCCCACCCTGGCGAGCTCCGGCGTCGTAAAGACGGTGTAGGGGATCAGCCGCCCCTGGGTAGACCGGGGCTCGCCCTCGCGCCGCGCGGCGGCCAGGTTGGCTTTCAAGATCCGGTAGTCGTCGTAGGAGGCGTGGGTGAACTGCGGGGAGCCGGCCGCGTCGCCGGCGGCCCATACGCCGTCGGCCGTGGTGCGCAGCCGCTCGTCCACTTGGACGAAGCCCTTGCCGGTCAGCTCCACCCCGGCCTTCTCCAGCCCCATCCCGTCCGTCATCGGCCGGCGTCCCAGCGCCACCAACACGTCGTCCGCGGTGACGGTCTCCCCGGTGGACAGCGTCACGGTCACGCTCCCGTCGGCGGCGCGTTCGATCTTCTCCGCGGACGACTCGAGCTTCAGCGTGATCCCGGCGTCGGTGAAGTTCCGGGCCACCAGCCCGGCCACGTCGGCGTCCTCCCGCGGCAGCAACTGCCCGGCGCGCTGGATCACCGTGACCTCCACGCCGATGGTGTTCAGCAGGTCGGCGAACTCGCAGCCGATGTAGCCGCCGCCCAGGATCACCATGCTCCCCGGCAGCTGCTCCAGGTGCAGCAGGGTGTTGCTGGTCTGCACCCCGGATTCGGCCAGGCCGTCAATGTTGGGCAGCGCCGGTTCGGTGCCCAGATTGAGAACGACGTCGGTGCCGCGCAGGAGGCGGGTGCCGCCGTGGTTCAGCGCGACCTCTACGGTCTTCTCCCCGACGAACTTGGCCTCGCCGAGGATAAAGTCCATGCCCGAGCCCGTGAACAGCTTCTGCTGCCCGGCGACCATGGTGTCCACCACGTCCTCCTTGCGGCGGCGCAGCAGGTCGAGGTCCATCCGCGGCTCCTCCGCGCCCGCCACGCCGAACTCGCCCGCCCGGCGCACGGTGTCCAGCACCCGGCCGGACTGGATGAGGGTCTTGGTGGGAATGCACGCCACGTTGATGCAGGTGCCGCCGACCATCGCTCGCTCCACCATCGCCACCTTCTGGCCGGACTTGGCCAGGTCCATCGCGAGCGACTTGCCGGCCTTCCCGCCGCCGATCACCAGCAGGTCGAAATCCTCGGGTTCCATGTCCATCCTTCCCTCGGGTTGCTGTTCGCGGCTGGTTTTCACGCTCGCCGCTTACGGTCACAGCGCATGCTCGGACGCGCTTGCGCCTTCCCTTCCAGCCGCCTTAAAGCCACCGTACGCCTGATAGCGGCCCCCATTCCAAAGGGACGGACGCTAAGGAATCTCCTCAGCGGCTGAATCCCTGCGAGGTTCCACGGCGGGCCGCGAGCCCTTGCGCCCGGCGCTTGTTTTGTCCCGGGTGGTAAAGAACACGCCGCACATCACCAGGGCTGCGCCGAGAATCTGCATGACGCTGATGCTCTCGTTCAGCAGCAGATACGCACCGAGCATGGTAAAGACCGGCACGAAGTTCAGGAATACGGACGTCTGTGACGCCCCGAGGACGGCAACGGCCCGGTTGTAGAGCATCAGGGCAATCACCGACGGAAAGACGCCGAGGTACACGAGGCCGGACCAGTGGCCTCCGCCGATCCGCGGGACTCCCACGACCAGCCACTCCGTCGCCACGACGGGCAGCAGGATCATGACCGACAGCCCGGTCATCACCAGGACCGCCCCGTAGGACGGGAACAGGTGCAGATACTTTTTCACAGCGATCGAATACACGGCCCAGGACACGGCGGCCGCCGCCATGATGGCATCGCCGATGTTCCAGGACAGGTCCGCGAGGCTCATGAGCTGCCCGTTGGTCACCACCCATAGGGCGCCGCACACGGACAGCACGACGCCGAACCACTGGACCGCCCTGAGCCGCTCGCGCAACAGCCAGAAGCTGAGGGCTACCGTCACCGCGGGCACCGAGGCTTCCAGCACCGAGGCGTTGGTGGCCGAGGTGAATTGGAGGGCGGTGTAGATCAGCGTATTGAAGAGGGCGACTCCCGTGAGCGTCATCAGCAGCAGCGGTTTGCGGTGCTGGAGGAACAGGCGACGGGACTGCCAGGCGCTGCGGTATCCCAGCGGGAGCAGCACCAGGAAGGCAATGAAGACCCGGAAGAACGCGATGGTCAAAGGCGGCAGGTCGCCGAGCGCCTTGCCGGTCAGGATATTGCCGGCGTAGAAGATGACCACCAGCAGGAGGAGGACGTAGGCGCGCATTCTCCTCCTCTGGTCGGCTTCCGGCGCTCGTCCCTCATACCCTACGTGTCCGGGGCAAGGCCTGACCGGAACTCGCCCGCCGACCCGGATGCGGCGCACCTGCGGGCGGCTACGATGGTGTCCAAGCGTGGCGGGCTCCAGAGCCGGCTCCGCTCGCCTAGTGCGCATCCCAGAAGGTGCTTGGCGGAGTCCGCGGCCACGGCAAAGCCCTCGCGTCGAAATCCTGAGCAGTTTCGGTCCCGAGAGCGAGCGGATGCACACGTACACGCACAGCACGAACGGGCAGGAATGATGGCTGAAACCTATGTCAAGATCTGCGGACTGCGGACTCCAGAGGCGGTCGCCGCCGCAATCGACGCCGGCGCGGACGCGGTCGGCTTCGTCTTTGCACCGGGGGGCCCGCGCACAGTCGGTGCCCAATTGGCACGCGCGCTCGGCGAAACCGTGCCGGCGGATGTCGAAACGGTCGGCGTGTTCCGCAACCAGCCCATCGGCGAGGTGCTCGAAACCGCCAGGGCCGCGGCGGTGACCACCGTCCAGCTGCACGGCGACGAGCCGCGCGGCGACATCCGCTTGCTCGAGGACGCGGGGTTCCGGACTCTGCGCGCCTTCTCCGCCGAGGGCTATGAAGCCCTCCCAGCGGACGAAAAGGCGGACTGGGTGGCAGGCCGCGTCCTGCTCGATGCAGTTGATCCCGGCGCCGGAGTGACCTTCGACGCTAGCGCCATTCAGGCGCAGCCGCCGCGGGGGTTCTGGCTGCTGGCCGGAGGGCTGACTCCCGCCAACGTCGGCGGGCTGATCGCCACGCTCCGGCCTAGCGGCGTGGACGTCTCCAGTGGCGTTGAATCCAGCCGCGGCGTCAAGGACGTCGGGCTGATTCGCGATTTCGTGCAGGCCGCCAAAATGCAGTGATCCTGCGGCGCGCCGCCTTAGCGCCGGGCCGAGGTCCAACCCTGCTGGTGGAGCCTTTCGAAACCGTCCAGCAGCAGATCCAGCGCAAACTCGAACTCGAACTGGTCGTCGCAGCCCTGGCCCACCACGGTTCCGTCGTCGTGCGCGCCCGCCATCGCAACCTCGGCGATGTGGGGGTACCGCGCGGCCATCATCTGCAGCATCTCCGGCGGCACGTCCGCCGGCGCGCTCTGCGAGTCGTCGAACAGCTCCTGGGTGAAACCCCACATCCGGCTGCCCAGGGCGTGCATCACGTGGTGGGTGAGGTCGACCGAGAATCCACCGGCACGGAACATGCCGATCACCGAGTCCATGTAGTCCAGGACAACGGGCGTCTTGTTGGTGCGCGACTCGAGTACTTGGCGGGCCCAGGGGTGGCGCAGCAGGACCTCCCGGGCCGACAACACCCGCTCACGGACCGCGTTCCGCCAATCCGTTCCGCCGGGTCGCGTCTCGATCTCGCCGACAATGACGTCGACCATGCCGTCGAGCAGTTCTTCCTTGTTGGCGACGTGCTTGTAGAGGGCCATCGGGACCACGCCCAGTTCCTGGGCCAACTTGCGCATGCTGAGCTGCTCCACGCCCGCTTCGTCGGCAAGCACGACGGCGGCGCTCAACACCCGCTCCCTGTTCAGCGGGGTGCGGCGGGCCGACTCCACCTGCTGAGCCATCAGGACCACCCTTTCTGACGGCAGCTATCTCTTGACAAGTGTACAACGTACACCTACTTTTAGATCACAAGGTGTACGCCGTACACCCACGAACTTGGGGAACAAACAATGGCTGCAGAAACGATCGCCGTCACCAAGGCCTCCGGGCGCCGGCCGCGCGGCCGCTGGCTCATACCCGCCGGCTTGATCTTTATCAGCCTCATCCCGGTCATCTTCGGGTCCATACGGGTGGCCGAGCTGACCGGGGGAGCGGCGGTGACGCCGGCCAACCAGCGGTTCTTCGACTCGCCCCTTCCCGTGCTGATCCACATCCCAGCGGCCATCGTCTACAGCCTGGTCGGGGCCTTCCAGTTCGTGCCCTCGCTGCGCCGCGACAAGCGGGGCCGGCGCAGCTGGCACCGGATCGCCGGGGTGGTCCTCATCCCTGCCGGCCTGCTCGCTGCCCTCTCCGGCCTTTGGATGTCCGTCTTCTACGACCTCCCGCCCGACGACGGTGTCATCCTGCTCGTCCTTCGGCTGGTATTCGGCACGGCCATGACGGCGAGCATCGTCCTGGGCGTCCTCGCGATCAAGCGGCGCAACTTCGCCGCCCACGGTGCCTGGATGGCCCGCGGTTACGCCATCGGAATCGCGGCGGGCACACAGGCCTTGGTGACCATCCCTTGGATTATCCTGGTGGGCCCGACCAACGAACTGAGCCGTGCAGTGCTCATGGGGTCGGCCTGGCTGCTCAACCTTGCCGTCGCCGAGTACTTCATCCGCCGCCGCGCCCGAAGGTCCGGGCACCCGCGGCCCATGTCCGGCAGGGCCACGGCACTCCCGACGGGGACTGCGCGATGACCGTGAGCCAAGCCGGCAATGTCGTCTCGCAAATCACCGGTCGCTACAGAATGCGATCCGTCCAGGTCAAAGTTCCCAAACACGCCAAGAGTAGCCGCAGTCATCATTCAGACACTGCCAATGAGGGCTGTCCGGTTCGATGACACACCCTGCACGGATCACCTTGGGCTCCGGATCATCGAGAGATGGTACCCACATGCCGTAGACCACGGGCCAGGCTTCGTGACTGCAGCGCGGACACGTCGTCGTACCGTCGCCAGCCACTTCCGGCGCCTGATTGCTCCTCATGCGGTAAACCTAGCGTCCGGGACCGACGGTTTAGCTTCCATGGCCCACGCAGCTCACGGTCCTACGGCCACCGGAGTATCTTCAGCGTCGGGCAGTGCTGGAGGCCAAGGTTCGGGCTCGTTTCAGCGCTGCCTCCAGCTCTAATCCGCAGGGTTGAGCCAGTACGTGAGAATTACTTATGCAGGACATACCACGCCAATGGCCGTCCAACCTTAGTCGCTGGGTCCATCTCCTGTGCCGCCACCGAAGGAAGATCGGAGCCAAAACGTTAAGTGCGGTGGGATGTTCGGTGCGGAAAGCGCCTATTCTGGATGAGCTGCATGTGATTGCAGGGGGCACCTATCGCACGGGAGCGAAGTTCTTTGACGGATACGTTGACACCTGACCTAAACGTTGCACCCGGATCGGTTGTCCGGATCCGCGACGAGGACTGGATGGTGACGGCGACGGAGCCGTCCGTCGATGGGACGCTTGTTCGCGTTCAGGGGCTCACGGAACTCGTTCGCGACACAACAGCTGCCTTTTACAGCGCCCTGGACGACATCGCAGTTGTCGATCCAGCCAAGTCGAAGGTCGTCGCGGACTGCACCCCCAACTACCGCAGGGCGCGGCTGTTCCTCGAGACGACCCTTCGCAAGACGCCCACGCCCCAGTCGGCAGAGCACCTGACCGTCTCCACTCGGATGCTCTCGAGGAACCTGAAGTATCAGCAGATCGCTGTCGCCAAGGCGCTCGATACCAAGAACATCCGCCCGCGCATTCTGATCGCGGACGCCGTCGGCCTGGGCAAGACTCTCGAAATCGGCATGATCCTGAGCGAGCTGGTCAAGCGCGGTCGGGGTGAGCGCATCCTCATTGTCACGCCCCGCCATGTCTTAGAGCAGATGCAGCACGAGCTGTGGTGCCGCTTCGCCCTGCCATTCGTCCGTCTGGACTCCGCCGGTATTCAAAAAGTCCGGCAGAAGCTTCCGGCCACCCGGAACCCGTTCACGTACTACAAACGCGCGATCATCTCCATCGACACGTTGAAGAGTGCACGCTACCGCGCGCATCTGGGCAAGCTTCGCTGGGACGCCGTGGTCATCGATGAATCCCACAACCTGACCAATACGGGCACCCTCAATAACGAGCTTGCCCGGATTCTGGCGCCGAATTCCGAGGCCCTGATCCTGGCGTCGGCCACTCCGCATAACGGCCGCAACGAATCCTTCGCGGAGCTGCTCCGCCTGCTCGATCCCACCGTGGTCCGCCCGGACGGGACCTTTGATCCCAAGCAGGTGGAGAACCTGATCATCCGCCGGCACCGGCACAGTCCGGAGGTCGCCCAGGAAGTGGGCGCCGACTGGGCCGAGCGGGAGGAACCGGATAACCGGCTGGTGTCAGCGTCTGCAGCCGAGAACGCGATTGCCGAGGAGCTTTCAGACGTCTGGCTGTACCCTGAGGGCCGGCCAACCCCTTATTCAGGGCAAACCGGATCCCTCTTTTCCTGGACGCTCGCCAAGGCCTTCCTGTCCAGCCCGGCTGCGCTGCTCGAAACTGTGACAGAGCGCCTCAAGAAGCTCGACGGCGATGCACCCACCCAGGCCGCGGAAGCGGAGGCTTTGAGCCGCCTCAAACGCCTCGCCGAGGACGCCAACACCGGCGAGTCCGCCAAGTACAACGAGTTGGTCTCTTACCTGAAAAAGATCGGCGTCGCCAAGGGATCTTCTATGCGCGCGGTAGTGTTCGCCGAGCGCGTCGCCACGCTCAAATGGCTTCAGGAGAAGTTGCCGAAGGCGCTCGGCCTCAAGCCCGAGAACGTCGGCTTGCTGCACGGTGGCCTGAGCGATGTTGAACAGCAGGACATCGTCGACAAGTTCAAGCGAGGCAAAAGCCCGTTGCGCGTTCTTGTCACTGGGGACGTCGCATCCGAAGGTGTCAATTTACACGCTGAATGCCACCACCTGATCCATTTCGACATTCCGTGGAGCCTCATCCGTATCGAACAGCGGAACGGCCGCATCGACCGCTTCGGTCAACGGCACAAGCCGCAAATCACTACGCTTCTCCTAAATCCGCATAACACTCGCTTCTCCGGCGACATCAAGGTCCTGACCCGCCTAATGGAACGCGAACATGAGGCCCATGCCGTACTGAATGACGTGGCTTCGTTGATGGGCCAGTACAGCGTCAAGCAGGAAGAGGACGCCATCCGCGACGTCCTGATGGGCAAGAAGGACTTCGAGGAAACCGTCGGCACTCCGGACCCGGATCCGGAGTCAGGCGACGTCTGGGACTTCCTCGACTTCGAGGCCCTGCAGGGCAATCCAGCGGTGGAAGACATCGCCGTCGAGAAGCCATTGGGTCTTTATCCGTCAGACTTGGAATTTCTCGATGAGGCCCTCAACGAAGCATTTGAGGAACCGCAGAAGAAGGTCGGTTGGACCGTCCACGCGGCGCACGGGCTGGCAGAGCTGACACCTCCGGCCGATCTCCAGCACCGTCTGGGTTACCTTCCGCAGGACTACCTCTCAGAGCGGCGCGTGGGCGAGCGCCTCAAGCTTGCCACCACGGTGGAAGCTGGGACCCGGGAGCTTGACCGTGCGCGCGAATCTGATGACATGAGCTGGCCCGAGGCCCACTACCTGGGACCGCTGCACCCGGTGCTGGACTGGGCCAGCGACCGTGCCCTGGCCTCTATGTCGCGCAGCGAAGTGCTCGCTGTCCGCGGTGACGTCGAAGTCACTCAGATCCTGCTGATGGGAACTCTGATGAACCGACGCGGTCAGGTTGTTTCCAAGGCCTTTATGGCCGTCGACTTCCCCGACCTCGCCAATCCGAGTTTTTGCCTTTCGGAACCGCTGGAGGACCTGGGGGAGCACTTGAGGAACATTGGAATCGAAGCCAAGGCAAACAACCCCGGCCCGGTGGCGATTGACGGTTTCCAGGCGTTGCTCCCACATGCAGTGGAGTCAGCCCGCCACACCATGCAGCTGACCTTCGAGTCAGCCGCTGCTGCGGCAAACCAGCGGCTTAACGACTGGAAGAACCGTGCTAAAGGCTGGACCCAGCTCTCCTTCGAGTTCACACAGCGTGCCGAGGTTAGGAGGCAGCGCGAGCGTGTCACCGAGGAACAGCACATCGCCGAGTCCCTGGCCCCCGCCCAGCGGCTAGTCCGCCCGCTCCTCGTCGTCGTTCCCCGCAATACTCCCGTCGCAGACCTGGAAGGTGCTGACCAGTAATGCCGTCCTTTGATTCGATTGTCGTCGGTGAAAACTGGATCAGTGAGCACTTCTTCACCACGGACTCAGTTAGGGAGTCTTTCCAGGCTGAAGTAGTAAAGCTCAGGAAGTCCTGGGACGAGCAGGGGAAGGAAGGCCACTCCAGCGCCTTGAGCCGGTTCTCGGAGGTCCGCGGCCGCCTCCAGATTTTGCTGGCGGGGTTGTCCGAAGATGCCGCGGGTGCACCCGAGGCGTACGACCTCCTGCGCACCGCGCTCGGTTTCAAGGGCACGACGGCGGACGTCGCGTTCGACCGCAGCGGCACCGAGATGCTGGTCCCCGGCGTGTGGGCGACGGACAACTCCGAGGTGCTGTTCGTCGAAGCAGCCCCGGCCGACGCCGCGGAGGACGTGCTGTCCACCGTGCTGCCACTCGGCCAGGTGCTGGTGGACAGCAAAGAGCCGAAGCTGGCCCTGACCGTCGCGAAGGTCGTCTCCGAGATGTACCTGTCGGAGCAGGCGCCGAAGTACGTGGTCGTCATGGCAGGCCGGTGGCTGGTGCTGACCGAGCAGGAACGCTGGGCCGAAGGGCGGTATCTGGGCGCCGACGTCCTGTTGGTGGCGGACCGCAATGACACGAAGAGACACGGGGAAACAGACCGGTTCCTCGCCATCTTCGGCCGCGATTCCCTAATGCCGTCACCGGATGGAGCAATCTGGTGGGAGGGCGTCCTCGAAGCGTCCGTGAAGCATACGGTGGGCGTGTCCCAGGACCTGCGCGAGGGCATCCGCAGGTCCATCGAAATCATCGCCAATGATGTTCTGAAACGTCGCGCCGCACAGGGCCTCTCCGCGGACGGCGTAGACGGGCAGATACTTGCCCGCCAGTCCCTGCGGTTCCTCTATCGGATCCTGTTCCTGCTCTACGCGGAGGCCTCCCCTGAAATGGGAGTTCTCCCGGTTGGGGCGGGCGAATATAGCGAAGGCTACGGCCTGGACCGCCTGCGGGAGCTGACCCTCGTCAATGTGCAATCGCCAGCGTCGCAGCGAGGCACCCATATTTACCAGTCGCTGGAGCGGCTCTTCCGCTTAGTGGATGACGGCCACAGGCATGGGGACGACTCGACGTCGGAGGAAGCCTCCGCGGTGAACGAGGGCTTGGTTTTCCAACCGCTCAAGGCCGATCTGTTCCTCCCCGCCGCGACGTCTTTGATCGACGAGGTAAAGCTCAGCAACAGGGAGCTCCAGCGGGTCCTTCAGCACCTGCTGCTGAGCAAGGAAACGCGTGGCAGGGATCGAGGGTTTATCTCCTATGCCGAGCTGGGCATCAACCAGTTGGGCGCGGTGTACGAAGGACTCATGTCCTACACCGGCTTTATTGCCGAGACGGACCTGTACGAAGTAGCCAAGGACGGGAACTCGGAGAAGGGTTCCTGGGTCGTGCCCGTGGACCGCTCCGAATCCATAGAAGCCAGGCATTTCGTCATGGAAGTGGACGAGCAGACGGGGGAGAAGCGTCCTGTTGTGCATCGGGCCGGATCTTTTGTTTTCCGTCTGGCCGGGCGGGAGCGCCAGCAATCGGCGTCCTACTACACTCCCGAAGTGCTGACGAAATTCGTCGTCTCTCAGGCGCTCGAGGAGCTGTTGGACCAGGACGGTACGGTGACGCCAGCGGATAACATCCTCAAGCTGACCGTGTGCGAGCCTGCTCTAGGTTCAGGGGCGTTCGCAATCGAGGCCGTGCGCCAGCTGGCCGACGAATATCTCAAGCGCAAGCAGAAGGAACTGGACGTTCAGATTCCCGCAGATGAGTACCCTCAGGAACTGCAAAAGGTCAAAGCGCAGATTGCGCTGCATCAAGTACACGGCGTTGACTTGAATGCGACGGCGGTCGAGCTCGCCGAAGTATCGCTGTGGCTGGACACCATGGTCAAGGACCTGCAAGCGCCCTGGTTCGGACTGCGGCTACGCCGTGGCAACTCGCTCATTGGCGCCAGACGAGCCACCTATTCGCGGCAAGCTGTAAACGACAAGTCCTGGCTGAAATCGGAGCCGCAGGAAGCGCCCCTCACTGGGCTGGTTGAGGCCATGCGTGAAGACGCCGAAGACCTGAACGTCGCTGGTCGCATCCACCACTTCCTGCTTCCCGCTGAAGGGTGGGGGGCTGCCGCGGACGCCAAGGAAGTCAAGAACTTGGCTGCCGATGCGCAGAAGGACCTCAAATCATGGCGCAACAAGATTAAGGCCAAGCCCAGCAAGACCCAGGTCGACCGGCTCGTGGCTCTAGGCCGTCGGGCGGAATCACTGTGGAAACTGACCCTGCGTCGGCTTCAGGTGGCCGAGTCCGAGGCCCGCCGGGACATCGACTACTTTGGCAAGGGTGCAGCGGAAGCCGATTCTTCCGAGGCGCGGGGCGTCACCCGGGAAGAAATCGAGAAAACGCTCAATGATCCCGATGGGTCATATCAACGTCTACGCCAGGTCATGGATGCGTGGAACGCCCTCTGGTTCTGGCCGCTGACCGAAAATGCGACAGGCGGCGTGGAGCCGCCAACACTTGAAGCATGGATCTCTGCGCTTGAAGCCATCCTCGGTGTCGAGGCATCGGCTGGCAAGGCACCGGGTAAGTTCGGCCATACGAGGGGACAAACGTCCATCTTGACGATGGCGTCATGGGGAGAACTGGAATCCATCGAGTCGTTCGACCTCAGCGCATCGCAAGCAAAGCGCATCCCTTTAGCTATTGAGGAACACCCATGGCTCAAAGTCTGTGCGCAAATCGCGAAGGAGCAAGGATTCTTTCATTGGGAGCTCGACTTTGCGTCTGCCTTCGGCCGAGGTGGCTTTGATCTCCAAGTGGGAAATCCGCCGTGGGTCCGTCCACGTTCAGACGAAGCTGCGCTCCTCGCCGAAGGAGACCCTTGGTGGCAGCTGTCCGAGAAGCCTACCCAGGCGCAGGTTAAGGTCAAACGCGACGAAACGCTTGCTCGAACTGGAATGCGCGACTATTTCGTCGAAGCGGCCGTGCCCACTGCCGTGGTCGCGGAGTACTTGGGATCGCACGGTGAATACCCGCTGCTAAGTGGACTACAGCCCGACCTTTACCGTGCGTTCATGGTGCGCACCTGGTGGTCAGCGTCCTTGCAGGGTGCAGTAGGCCTGATACATCCTGAATCCCACTTCACCGAAAAGAGGGCCGCGCACCTCCGAGCCGATACCTATCGACGGCTTCGACGACATTGGCACTTCCGCAACAAGAAGAAGTTGTTTTCAGACCTTACTGACCAGCTTGAGTTCGGAGTTCACGTCTATTCAGATCGACGTGATGATCCCAAGTTCATCATGGCTGCATCTTTGTACCAGCCGGACACAGCAGAGCGCTCGCTACTTCATGACGGTTCTGGCGAAGCGCCTGCACTCAAGACGATCGAGGGTGACTGGGATTCTCGGCCCCACGCCGAACGTATATTGAAAGTAGATTCTTCAGTTCTATCCGTTTGGGCAAACGTTCTTGATGAGCCGAACACACCAGCCATTGAGGCTCGTATGGTCTATCCGATCAACCGGGCGAGCTCCGGGGTTCTCGAAAAGCTGAGCGAGGCTGCCCGTGTTAGGGAACTCGGTCTTCAGTATTCGGCAGGTTGGCATGAGACCGCGGACCGTAAGAAGGGGTACTTTGAACTGGGGACCAGTGTTCCGGACTCTTGGAGCGAAGTTATCCTTCAAGGCCCGCATTTTACTGTGGCTAACCCCTTTTCCAAACAGCCTCGCGAAACTGTCAGAAGCAACAATGACTGGGACGAAATTGATCTCGAAGCAATTCCTGTAGACTTCATTCCCCGGACGGTCTATCAACCGAATAATGAGCAAGGCAAGTACGCTCGAGATTACGGTAACTGGAATAATCCCGACGGGAGTGCAACGCCTGTCCGCGCTCACTTCCGGATCGCGTGGCGCCGAATGGCGGCCATTGCTAGTAAAAGGACCCTACATGTCGGGCTGATCCCTCCCGGAGCATCACATGTCCACCCGGTCTATTCTGCAGGGCCGTTCCCGGATGCGAAGGTATTACTTGGGCAACTCGGGCTGCTGTCCAGTATCTCGGCCGACTTCTTCGTTAAGTCCTCCGGGTCCAGCGAGATTCAATTCGGGCTCTTCAATCAGCTTCCCAAGTTCAGCGTCGAATCTCCGCTGGCTAAGGCCATAATTGAACGTGCCGCTCGTCTGGTGTGCCTAACCAGCCAGTACGAGCAGCTATGGGAAGCCGCGATGGATAGCGCGTGGTCACCCGGACACAGCTTCAAGAGCGGCGTCCAACGACGGGCAGCAGAGGTGGAGCTAGACGCGCTGGCGGCCATCGAATTTGGCATATCGGGGGACGAGCTGTGCACTATTTATCGAACTCAATTTCCTGTGCTCCGAGCCTACGAGCAGAGCGACCTCTATGATGCCAACGGTCGCAAAGTTCCCGGTGAATTGAATCGGATGTATCGAAAGCAGGGAAACCTTTTAACGCTCGTTGAACGGACGTGGACACATCCCCAGAGTGGCGTCGAGTATGCGTTCGAGTTCCCATTCCGGAGCTTTGACCGCGAAGAGGACATGCGGAAGGCCTACGCGCATTTTGAAAAGATGCTGGCGGAGGAGTCATCATGACTGAACTTTTACCCACTAGTCAGGCTGGGGACCTGCGCCGGGGATTGTCCGATTATCTGTCGACTACGTTCGCGCTGACGGATGGCAATGCCCAGCAGGCGATCAAGGACTTTCTGGCAGATCCCGAGAACGGCCTATTTAAGGGCCCGTACGTTCGCATGCGCTTGCCTTTCGAGACTGCCCATCCCGGATGGCGCGATTGTCTGGAATGGTATGAGGGCTTTGAGCCCTATGGCCATCAGGCGGCGGCTTTTCGACGGTTGAGCAGTAAAAGCAACGGTGGCACCGGCACGAAGGGTGGGTACCGGAGGCCTGCACCCACGTTGGTCACCACGGGCACCGGCTCGGGTAAGACCGAGGCCTTCCTTTACCCAATCCTGGACCACGTGTTGCGTGCCAAGCGGACGGGTGTCACTGGCATGAAGGCGCTCATCCTTTACCCGATGAATGCCCTGGCCAACGACCAGGCCAAGCGTTTGGCAGAGTTGCTGACGAAGCACGCCGAACTGTCAGGCGTCAGCGCTGGAATCTACACTGGCCAGCAGGACACCAGCCGCACTAAGGTGTCGCCGGAGGGCCTGATCAATGATCGCCAGGTCTTCCGCGAGGATCCGCCGGACATACTGCTGACCAACTACAAAATGCTGGACATGCTTCTGCTGCGCCACGAGGATGCGCCGCTGTGGCAAAAGTCCGCCACCAGTCTGCAGTACGTAGTCCTCGACGAGTTCCACACTTACGACGGTGCGCAGGGTACCGATGTGGCCATGCTGCTGCGGCGGCTCGGCCTTGCGTTGAAGAGCCATTGGCCGGAGGACCTGACCGATCAGCCCTACGGATTGGTTGAGACGGACCGGGAGAGGCCGCTGGGCCGCGTCACTCCTGTCGCCACGTCAGCAACGCTTGGCAGTAAGGGAGATCCCGGAGCCATGCTCCGTTTCGCGGAAACCGTTTTCGGCGAGGTATTTCCGCCCGATGCCGTAGTGACAGAATCGCGTCTGACCGCGGAGGACTGGGCAGCCATTGGTACCAGCACTTCCCGGCCCAGGAATCTCCACGCCGTGGCCCTGGAGATTGCCGAAGCGAACGCAGCTGTAGCCGGATTGCGGGAGGCACCCGGCAACCAGGCCGTCGTCGTCTTTGATCCCACCGTGAATGCGCTCTTTCAGGAGCGCCCCGCCGACCTGCTGGACGCGATACGCACCCACCCACTCACGACGGCCCTGCTGGAGCACACGACCACCGCCGTCGAACTCTCCGAGCTTTCCCAGCGCATCTTCCCGGACCACGCGCTTCCAAAGGAAGTGCGATCGACCGACGCCGAGGAGTTCCTTTCGCACGTCATCGCGCTGCTCAGTCACATCCGTGCCCGTTATGGTCGCGAAGCCCTGACCGTCGAAACACATCTGTGGATCCGGGAGATGTCGCGCGTGGATGCCGCCGTGGATACCGTCCCGCGGTTCCGCTGGTCGGATGACGGAGTGGATCAGTCGAACGATATGTTTCTGCCCGCCGTTTACTGCAGGCATTGCGGCCGCTCCGGCTGGGGTGCGGTTCTCGCACCCACTGGTATGGACCTAGAGCTGGACGACTCCAAAATCCGCGAGGCGCGGCTGGCGAATAACCCGCGCTTCAGAACACTTATTTCTGCCGCCGCCGAGGCGGACATCATGGAGTTCGATCAGGACGGGGCGGAACAGGTCCAAGGGCTCCACTGGCTACATACGGTAAACCGGGGGCTTTCCAAAACACCGCCAGCAGCGGACAGCGCCGATCTTGCCGAAGGCCGCGTCATTCCCGTGCTGATGCTAACCGGACAGGACGCGGACGACCATTCGAAACGGGACGTCTGCCCTGCTTGCCTGGCCAAGGAAGGCATCGCCTTCATGGGCAGTGCCATTGCAACAATGCTCTCCGTGAGCATCTCCAATTTGTTCGGGGCCGAAGGCTTGGACGAGGGCGAGAAGAAGGCGCTGGTTTTCACCGATAGTGTGCAGGATGCTGCCCACCGGGCCGGCTATGTCCAATCCCGCTCCCACACCATGACGCTCCGAACCGCCTTGCGTCGAGCGTTGGGGGAACAGACGGCCACCCTGCCGGAGGTAGTTGATGCCGCCATCGCCGGGGCGACTACACCGGCGGAGCGTCATCAGCTGGTGGCACCGGACTACGTCGACCGCCAGAGCTTCAGACAATTCTGGGATCCAAAGGCAACGCCGCCGGAACAGGCCCGCGGACGCCGATTCGCGAGGCGCCGGCTTCAGTTCGACGCCCTCCTGGAGCTCGGTCTGCAATCGCGTACTGGCAGGACCCTGGAGCTCACCGGTTCTCTCGCCGTCGAGACCGACGCGGGCAGCGCGACGCGCATGCTCGCCGTCGCCCGCAAGGCCTACGACTCCGCCCAGCACCAGACGATGGTGAGGGACACCGCGCCTAGCGAGCAGCAGCTGCTGCAGTGGCTCCGCGGCACGGTGGAACGCGTTCGCCTCCAGGGCGGCATCTACCATGAATGGCTTAAGGGCTACATCGCCACTGACGGCAAACGCTGGCAGATCTGGGGCGGTCGGCCCAAGGGCGAGGGCATGCCAGCCTTCCCTTCCGGTCGTCCCGCGCCAGCATTCCCACGGATCGGCAGCGCGGCCGCGGCCACCGATAACCTTGACACCGTCACGCCATCGACGTCTTGGTACTCACGGTGGACTGCTCGCTGCCTCGGCGTTGCGCCGTCCGACAGCGGCTACCTGTCCAAGGCACTGATAACGGCGTTGGCCGAAGACGGGGTGCTGGGCAAGAGCAGCACCAACTCCGGAGCAGACGTCTATTGGCTGGATCCCGAGAAGATCATGCTCTCGGTACCTATCGTCGACGACCTCGAATCCGGACGCCACATTTTGGCGTGCAAGGTCTGCAAGGCCTTGACCCCTGGAAGCCGGACCGTCATCGACCAGCTGGAGGGCGCACCATGCACCTTGATCCGGTGCAGCGGGAGGCTGGAGCGCCAGGCAGGAGACCCCCGGAACTTCTATCGGGACCTCTACTCCTCACGAGAAAGCAAGCGCGTGGTGGCCCGCGAACACACCTCGCTGTTGGACGACAAGACCCGGATCCGTTACGAGACCGAGTTCAAGTCCGGCTCGGACAATCCGCAGGCGCCTAACGTCCTAGTCGCTACGCCCACCCTGGAGATGGGCATCGACATCGGCGACCTGTCCTGCGTCATGCTCGCCTCGCTGCCCACTTCAGTGGCCTCCTACCTTCAGCGGGTTGGCCGCGCCGGCCGAATGACCGGCAACTCGTTGGTCCTCGCGTTCGTGCGCGGCCGCGGCGAGCATCTGCCCAAACTGCACGACCCCCTCTCGGTCATCAACGGGGAGGTCCGGCCGCCGGCAACCTATTTGGATGCGGAAGAGATCCTGGGACGCCAGTACGTCGCCCACGTGGCAGACCGATTCGCCCGGACGGTTGGCCGACCGCACCCTCGTGACGCCGTCCAGGCACTCGGCAGCATTGCGCCGGGATCGTTCATCGGAGACCTGATCCGGGATGCCACGGAGAATGCCAAGGTCTATCTGCCTGAATTCCTCGGCCAGTTCGGCGAACGGATTTCGGAGGGAAGCCGACAGCGGCTGATTGCCTGGGCATCCGAGCACGACGACGGCGAGCCCAGCGGTCTGGCCCGGCATCTCATCCGGGCGGCGGGAGAGTGGAAGGCCGACATCGACGAGCTTGAAGGCCGACGTAAGGAAATCGACAAGGCCCTGCCGGAGCTCGAAACCGCGGCCAAGGAAGCGGAGCGCCTTGGTGACAAGTCCTCTGACTCGCTTCAAGCCCTGCGGACCGCTAAAGCGACTCTCCGCATGATCGGCGCCCAGCTAAAGCAGCTCAGAGGCGACTACTGGATCTCCGTTCTGGAGGCCTACGGCGTGCTTCCGAACTACACCCTGCTGGACGATTCCGTCAGCCTGGATGTGGGGCTGTCCTGGAAGGACGCCGACACACAGGAGTTCGTCACGGACACCGTGACGTACAACCGCGGCGCCTCCGTAGCACTCAGCGAGTTCGCCCCCGGGGCCACCTTCTACGCCCAAGGCATGGAAATACTCATCGACGCAGTGGACCTTGGGCCGCAGCAAAGCCACGTACAGAAGTGGCAGGTATGTCCTCAATGCGGCTGGATCAAGACCGACGCCGGCACGGGCGCCCCTGTGGCGAGCTGCCTGCGGTGCGGGACGCCGGCTATCGCCGACATGGGCCAGATCCTCGACGTCGTGGTTATGAAGAAGGTCTCCGCTGAAGTTCGACGCGACGAGGCCGCCATTAATGACCGCCGCGACAACAGGGTCCGCGAACGGTTCACCATCGTGGCCGCGGCGGACATTGACCAGCAGCATCTGCAAAAGCGCTGGTTCGTCGAAGGCAACGACTTCGGCGCGGAGTACTTCAACCGGGTGGACATCCGGTGGATCAACACCGGGCGGACCGCCTCAAATGGCGGCGTGAGGATCATCGCGGGCGACGACGTCCGGACCCCGATGTTCCGGCTGTGTTCCTACTGCGGCCAGCTGGACCAGTCTGCCAAGGAGAACCGTCCGAGCGAGCACCGCTTCTGGTGCAAGTTCCGGAAGGAGCTTCAAGAGAGCGTTAAGGAAGTTGTCCTGGCCCGTGAGCTCAACACGCAGGGCGTGGTGCTCCACCTTCCGCTCGACGTGACCTATGGCGACGACTTCTCAGTGCCAAGTCTCCAGGCAGCGCTGCTCCTGGGACTGCAGAAAGTGCTGGGGGGTGCGCCGGACCACCTCGGTGTGCTGCGGATCAACGATCCGGCACATGGCGGCGGCCGGATCGCCCTCATGCTCCACGACAAGGTCCCCGGAGGCACGGGCTACCTGGCCGAGTTCGCCGATGCGAAACGTGTTTGGGAGCTGCTGTACGCCGCATGGGAGACCGTGCGCGACTGCAGTTGCCGATTTGAGGAGCGGCTTGCCTGCCACCATTGCCTCCTACCTCACGCCGAGCCATGGCAGGTCGACAAGGTTGCCAGGGCCAGTGCGGAACGGTTGCTTGGAATCCTGCTGCGCTCCGGGCAGCAGCCCGCGGACGGTGGCGCTCCGCCGTCGTACTCAGATTGGTCGGTAACTGAAGAGGCACCGAGCGGCGAAACGTCGATCGAATCGCTGCTGGAAAAGCGGTTCCGCAAGGCCTGGATGGACCGGCTCAAGGCCGTCGGGGCTCATACAAAGGTGACGCCGGGAGCGCTTGCGGACACCATTACTTTCCGGATGCCCGGCCAGAACTTCCAGTGGCAGCTTCTGCCCCAGGTGGATGTTGCCGGCACACGGCCCGACTTCTTGCTGAAGGGGCCGCCGGACCCGAACTTCCCAGTGCTCGCCATCTACACTGATGGGTTTACCTTCCATGCGTCGCCCGAGCATAATCGGATTGCGGATGACGCAGCAAAGCGCGACAAGCTCCGGCATACGTCAGAGCTGTCCTCAGCGATAATTCCTTGGGCCGTGACCTGGCAGGACGTGGACGCCTTCGAGGCAGGACCTTCGGCCCCGGCGGCGCTGCCGTCTTGGATGAACGCCAAGCTGAACGCACAGCTTATGGCGAAGTACCCCGTGGATGCCTCCATCATGGGCGTGCTGGGACGGGACGCTATGAGTATTCTTTGGCAATGGGTCAATAAGCCCGACCCCGAAGCCTGGACCAAGTTCTCCGAACTGGTGCCGCTCATGCTAATGCAGCAGAAGCCTCAGCCGGCCGACCCGGATTCCATGTATGGGCACGCCATAGCGTTGGCACAGGGTCAACAACTCACGTTGCCCCAGGGTGCGACCACTGGTTGGACCTTCCAGTCCGGAAGCGTTGGGTTTGCCGCTGCTGGGTCCCCCAACAGCCTGTCCACTATTGCCGTCGGCCTCTGCCTCGACGACCGAGCCGAAGCACTGACGTCCTCCGTTCATGAGGCGTCTTGGCGACTATGGCTGCAGCTGTCCAACCTACTGGCCTTCAAGCCGATAGGTTTGACCATCGGGTCCGTCAGCTCGGCCGTAAGTGCTGGAACCTCAGTGCTAGAAGAAGTGGCGCGCCAAGAGACGGCTGACGCGACGAACACGGCTTTGAAACAACTTCTTGAGCAGGCGACAGTGCTTGAGAAAACCCTGTTGCTCCAACTTGCCGATGCCGGTCTCGCTGTTCTGCCGGAGCTCGGATATGAGGTGGATGGCCTACCGGTCTCCATAGCGTGGCCCGACTACCAAATCGGGGTTGTGTTCGACGACGACGGGCACTCGGAACTCCAGGCCGCCGGTTGGACGACGGTGGGACCTAATGTTGACGATATTCGCGGACTGCTCAAAATGAAGGAGGCTTGACGGTGCCGTTACTGACACTGATCAAGAAGAAAGATAAGATCGACGGCGCAATGAAGGCCAAGGTCTATTCCTTCTTTGAAAAGCTCCAGAAGGACGATACCGCCCCCGGTCTGCACATAGAGCCGATGCACACGCCTGCAGACCCCCGGGTCCGCACCGGGCGCATTGACCTTAACTACCGTGCCGTGCTGTTCAAAGTCGCCTTCGAGAACATACCGCACTATTTCTACTACGGTGCGTGGCCGCACGATGAAGCCATTGAGATCGCACGCTCAAGCGTGCTTCAGGTCAACTCCGTCAACGGTGTTCTCGAAGTCTTACAGGCGTCAACTCCGGCGGCACAGCCACCGACGTCGACGGATACACCGACTTCCACGGGGAACGCCCCGGAAGCTCCCCTTGTGGAGACGGTGGAGGAGACAGAGGCAGAGCACGAAGTTGGGCAGGATCAGCCACAGCTCTGGACGAATCCGCTGGCGGCGTGCGGAATGACCAAATCGGAGCTTGTCGCAACTCTTGGTCTCGCACCTGATCTTGTGGACCGGACTTTTGCCGCTTTGTCAGATGAAGAGCTCCTGGACGTCCTGGGTGACGCTCCCGAGTGGCAAGCTACCGCGCTGTTGGAACTCGCCGCGGGTACCTCCGTCGCTGAGGTTCAGGACAAGCTAGCCCTAAACCGGTACGTTGATGACCCGCTCGTGTCCGAGGAGGACAAGATCAAACGGGCGTTGGAGCATCCGGCAACGCAGATGCAGTTCACCTTCGTGGGCGAGAACTCCGAGGAGCTGAAGAAGGTGATTGAGGGCGGCGACTTCGATTCTTGGCGCACCTTCCTCCACCCCGAACAGCGAGTCTACGCCGAACGCCGCTATAACGGATCTTTCCGCCTCGCAGGGGGCGCCGGCACGGGCAAGACAGTGGTGCTGTTGCATCGCGCCAGGACGCTGTCTCGCGACGAGCCCGCGGCCCGGATTATTCTCACGACGTTTACGACGACACTTGCCGACTCGCTCGAAACCGGTCTGTCCAAACTCGACTCGGACCTCCTTCGGGCGGCCAAACCGGGTGAAGCGGGTGTTTATGTCGCGGGCGTGGACGCGCTGGTGAGCAAGGTGTTCCGCGCTGCGTCTGAGGGGGAGCAGCGGCAGTCCATGAAGGAGCTCTTCGGGCTTGAAACGGCAGCTCCAGGAAAGATCGTCGATACGGATTACGCCCGCCAACAATGGGAATCTGCCCTCGGAGACGTGGAACATGAATTGGAGCTTGAGCTCGCCAATCCGACGTTCCTACAGCAGGAATACGAGACCGTGGTACTTCCAAACTTCATCAGCGACAAGGACACGTACCTCAAGGTCCCGCGGGCGGGTCGCGGAACCGCGTTAAACCGTGCAAAACGGCTTGCAGTGTGGAAGATCATCGAGGCATACAGGTACTACAACCGAATTGAGATGCACGCGTCTTTCGTGGAGATGGCGCACCTCGCGACGTTGATCCTTCGCCAGCGCGCCGAGAACGGGAAGGCCCGGTTGGCCGATCACGTTCTAATAGACGAAGCCCAGGACTTGCACGCGGGCCATTGGCTTTTCCTTCGGGAGTTGGTGGTGCGGGGCCCGGACGACCTTTTCATTGCCGAAGATTCGCACCAACGCATCTATGGACAGAAGATCCCGTTGTCCCGCTTCGGAATCCGAATTGTAGGGCGGTCCCGACGGTTGACGCTCAACTACCGGACGACGCAACAAAACCTCGCGTACGCCGTCGGACTTCTGAGGGGCATGCCGGTGACCGACATTGAGGGCGGGGACGAATCGATCAGCGGATACACCTCGTCGCGCGTCGGTCCCCAGCCGCAAGAGCACTCGGCAACGTCCTACGTGGAAGAGCTGGATAACCTCGCCAACACTCTGCGGACATGGCAGGAAGAAGGTGTGCCGCTTGAGACAGTTGGCATTCTCGTCCGCGCAAACTTCCAGATCGGCAAAGTGATCAACGGACTCAGCGAACGGGGGATTGAGGCGCGGACGGCAGGATCCGCCCTCGCTACTGGCGTCCCGTCAGTGATGACGATGCACCGATCCAAGGGCATGGAATTCACTCGTGTGGTCCTCTTCGGCATGTCAGACCAATCAATGCCGGCGGCATACCAATTGAAGAACCTGGCGCCAGCCGAGCAAGCTGACGCCCTTCTGCGTGAGCGTTCGCTGCTTTACGTTGCTGCCACCAGGGCCCGGGACGGCCTCGTGGTGTCGTGGAGCGGAAAACCGTCGGAGCTGCTTGGTACAAAGTAGATTCGGTACTTAGAGAAAAGCAGTCCGGCATGTATGGCGCGTCAATCGTGGCCGGAAAGCTGCAGCCGCGGGCCGGGGAATGGTTCGGCCAGCCCGCTAACACCATCCCACTGACGAAGTACACAGCCCTGCCCCGACCGTACCTACTGACCGATCTGCGCGCCGACCATCAGTCCGACATACTCGGCGTCAAGGCCGAGCTCGAGCAGGAATTTGCGGACAACGGGGGGGGTACACAATGTACTTCCCCTTCCAGAGGCACCCGACCAGCGGCTTGAAACCCAATCAGGGGTATCTGTTCAAACTGCCTGCGGAGGTTCTCCGGGCTGCTCCGGACCTGCTACCGGACAGTGACTGGGGCGGTTTCGACCAGCCGCTTGTTGCACCACCGCCTGTGAGCGGACAAAACGGCGTGAGACAGCGATATGCCGGGTTCTGCGCGGATCCCGTTTTAAAGAAGGCCATCGAGATGCAGGCCGTGCGCCAGGCGATCGCCCACTACGAGGCCGCTGGATACAGTGTGGAGGACGTCGGCGCGTACGAGTCATACGAACTTGAAGCAGTGCGCGGTGACGAGGTCCGGCACGTGGAGGTCAAGGGTTCTCAGGGCCACGTCCAGAAGGTCATCCTGACCCGCAACGAGGTAACCCACGCTAACCAGTTCGGACGTACGGACCTAGTGGTCGTGGCGGAGATTGAGTGGGAGCGGCACATGGATGGTTCCATTACCACGGACGATGGGCTCATGAGTGTTTACCCTGACTGGCGGCCGTCACCCGAGAACCTGATGCCGCTGAGCTACGAGTACTTCCTGGACTAGGGCCAAGCACGTGTGGGGACGCCGCAGGGGCGCCCCCACACGTGCTTAATAAACCTTGTCGGCGAGCTTGTCGGCGAGGTCAGCCGGAGCGAAGTCCGTTGTGTGATAAATGGTCCAGCCCTGCTCCGCTAGCCAGTCGTCTCTCGGATCATCCCGTTCCACCAACACCGCCACACGTGCGCCCGCCCAGGACAGATCGACCTGCCATTGGTTGTCCGGGCCAATGTCGGCGCCCCAGTCCCCGAGCTCGACTTCGACCTCAACGAGCTCGGAAATCAGTTCCTGAAGGTCAGGTCCGGATTCAGCGAACACCGTGAGCCACGCACTCTTGCGCACATGCTCCGGGATCTGGTCATCGTGGCCCGCGTTCGAGACGCTGACCGCCGATTCCACACCATTAACGATCGGGTTCAGCGCTGCCCAATCGCGGAAACCCGACCCCATCTGCCCATGAACCCCGAATAACGACCCTCGGTCAAGATTGGAGTTGAACAACTCGCAGCTGGTTTCCGGCACAAGGACGCAGCAGTGGCAGGCGGCAAGGTTCCGCGCATCCGTTCCCGAACCGCGGGACTCGATGCAGACAGGATCCGCTGAACACCACGAAGTGCGGAACAGCCCCTCGTCCAGCGCCGCTTCGAGCCGGCTGGGGCTCGCCTGTGCGGCGATGCCGCCGAGGCTCCCGGCGGAGTCGGACGATGCTGTGTACAAAAGTACCCCGACTTGGTCCGGACCTACGTAGAGTCGTTCCCGGATGGAGGACGCCGGGTAGCCAGCATCCAGCGAGAGCTGGTCGATGATGATGTGGGAGAGAGTGTGGATCAGCGTTTCCACGATGCTGACCGGAGCTGGATCCTGGCCACGCTGCTCTGCCGCACGTTTCGCGTTGAGCCGGAGTGTTTTCTCCCTCCCCACTGCGAAGTCTGTTGCTGCCCAAGCCTCGACCTGCGACCGGTCCAACGCGAGAAAGAGACCTTCACCTAGCGTCTCGATCGCGGGAAGCCAGTTCTGGCGGTTGTCGTCAGGGGAGAGCGGCGACAATTTTGCATCCGGCTTGTCCTCACTCCTGGGATGCAGCCGACTGAAGCCGTAGAGTGCCCTTACCTCTCTGAGGCGGGTAACTTTTCGAGCAGCCTTGATCCAGTGCTGGTAGCCATCGGGGACGGCCACCTTCTCAGCTACAAAATCAGTGTCCGGGCTGTCCCGGCGGCCGTTCATCAGCGCGAGGAACTCTTGCTCCCGGAGCTGCTCCTCGGAAAGCTCATTTTCCTCTCCGCCATGAAACTGCCGCTTAATTTCAGCTCGGAGTTCATCGACGGAAAATTTGCCCTCAAATTCCTGAACCACACCATCCAACACCCATTTCGACGCGGGCTCTAGTGCCTGCGGTTGACTGAGCTGGGACGCTTTTGACGTCACCACCTTGGCGAGAAACTCGGAGTAGGGCGGGATAGAGATTGCAGACCTCACCACGGGGAACCAAACATTTGAAGCACCGCGCTGAACCGTCTTCGGGGATTTGCCACATTCACGTTCCCGATAGCCCCAGCCGAGCCACGGGCGGTTGCCCTGGCACTTCATTTCCTTCAGCGCAATCGAATTGAATGCGTCGGCCATCGTCCGAGACTTTCCACATGAACACCTCACCACCATGTCGGCCAGGGATGACGTCCGGCCTTCGGAAGCAAGGCTCAGCAGATGCTCGGAGTCGTCGTTTGGCGTGGAACCGTGGACCCAATATGCGTAAGGAAAGTCGTCGATGTGTCCGTCTTCGCACGCAATGACGAAACGCGAAGGTGTCACCGGTGCCAGTGACTTGCAGAGCCCACACTTCGGGTCCTCATACGATGCCTGCAGCTGCTTGACTTTTCCGATCCGATTGCAGTTGGGGCAAACCAGCATTTCCGGAAATCTAATCACTGGAATCTTGCCCCGGGCGCCAGCCGGAGGCAGCAGCAGCTGTGAAACCCTTAAACTTCGGGCCAATCGCGGCTCGCTGACCGGCTTCAGATGCTTCTTGTCCCACTGATCGATGCTCGTGATCATGAAGCTGTTGTTCTCGGCTGGGAAGAGGCTTCCGACTCCGAACGTAGAAATGAGCTGGCTGCGCCGGGCGGCGTAGGTCTTCTTAGCCAAGGGAGGCGTCCTTCCTTAGTGGGGCCGGTCGGAGAGTAGTTTCGGCATCCACATCACGCATACTTCGCGGCGTCGGCCATGGGAGGGAGCTGGTGCTGTAGACGAAATCAGGGTCCTCGAGGGCTTTGGACGAATCGATAAGTAATGCCCTTGGGGATTTCTTCGTTGCCTGGTACGGCAGGTCGGCGTCGGCGAAGGCAGCCTTGCGCCAGATGTTTATGAGCCGCTCGAGCTCTTCGCGTGTTGCTTCCGCTTCCTCTGGATCGACGGCAGCGACTCGGTCGCCTATCCACGACATGACTTCGTCCACGGCAGGAGACTCATTCCGGACATGGCCGGCAGTCCCGCGCAGGTCGGGTACTAGCATCCTCAGGGCGGACACGAGCATGGCGTGCAGGCCTCGGTCGCGCGATCGGGCGGCGAAGGGCGTGGCACTCGTGGCCTCTACAGCGCGGTACAGTGCCCCATGAAAGTCATTGAATGACTCGTAATGCGAGCGATCACGTGTACGCGCGGCATTAAAGATGGTCACCACAAGCCCGGGATGTTGGCGCCCGACCCGGCTGGTCGCCTGGATGTACTCGGCGCTTGACTGCGGCTGTCCCATGACGGCCATCAGGCCTAGGCGATCCACATCCAGACCGACAGAGATCATGTTGGTGGCCAGGACGACGTCCTCAGGCGTGAGGCCACTCATCAGGCTCTTCTCGAGGGACTTGAGAGCCTCCGGAATCTTATGGTTTTCCACTCGGCTTGTGAGCTCACTCAACTGGATTCCGCGCGCGGTGTTCCGGCCTTCACGTTTGGCCAGAAGATGGAGCCGAGCGCGTACGTCGTCGTAGACCTGCAGGTACGCAGAGCCAAGGACACGGAGGCTGTTGAAGTAGCCGACGAGCGTCCAGTACGGGTCACGGTCCTCAGCCACCGCGTTCTCAATGACGCTGGCTGAGTGCAGCAGAGATGCGTAGGTTCGCACCATGAGCGTGGCGTGACTGGTTCCGGATGCCAAAACACCGACGTATTGCCGCGTCCCGAACTTATCCGAGGGTGCCTTTTGCGCAAAGAAGGAATCGTCCGGATCAAGCCCCGGCGGCGGAAACAAACTCGATTCCCGGTCGAAGACGGAGCGGATCTGGTCCTTGGCCCTTCGGATTGTCGCCGTCGAAGCAATGATCTTCGGCTTTCGGCCAGCCGAACCATCTTCCCGGCCAATGCCGCTGGCCGCAAAATCCACCGCAGTTTCAAACAGACCAACGGTGGAACCGAGCGGGCCGGAGATCAGATGCAGCTCGTCCTGGATAATGAGGTCTGGACCCAGATCGTCCGGCGAAATGCGTCCGAAGAGGGTTGCGATTTCTCCTCTCCAGGACATACCGGCGAACTTGTCCACCGTGCCGATCACAAGTTCGGGCCGTTCCCGGTACACATCCGTGTCGATGATGTGAACCGGTAGTCCGTCCGAGAAGTCACAGGTCTTGTTGGGGCAGCTGACAATCATGCGGTCTGACGGATCCTTGACAATTCGGTAATCATCGACGGTGAGCCGAGTACCGCACCAAGGGCAGGCTTCGATCTGCTTCGGGTTTCCTTCGACTACTTCCTGGTTGTTCCTCAACTTCCCAAGATTAGTCCTGGCCGTGGCGATATCATTCGGCGTGGCGCCGCCACCGACCCATAGGCCGATCCCGAACGGCGTACCGCCGACTCTGTCTTCGTTCTCCACACGAACGGATTCGAGGGAGCAAATGAGCATGGCAGCGCGTTCGAACTGTTGAATCGTCAGAAGTCGCAGGGTATATCGCATGATCACAGCCACGCCCCGGACGCTCGTGTTCCGGAGGCGCCGAAGCAACAGGAGGTAGGCAACCAGACCGAGGTACGCCTCCGTCTTGCCTCCACCGGTGGGGAACCAGAGAAGATCTGCTATGTCGCGTTCTTCGTGCCCATCGTCGGTGACGGATGGCAGATTGATCAGGATGAACGCAATCTGGAACGGGCGCCACGCCTGGTCGCCCAAGACGAATTCACCATGGCCGCCCTTTCGGACCCAGTCCTGACGGGAACGCTGCATGTGCATTGCCTTGTTTGCCAGTTGGAACGCTTCGAAGGCTTTGTCGTCTTGTTCGAGGAGCCGGATGCCGGCCTTAATGCGGTCGTGAGCGGTCCGAGCCTGACTCATATGATCAGCGGCTACACCCTGCAGGTGTGGCGGAACTTCGCCGGGCCCCTGCACGGTCATGGAATTGATCGATGCTTCGATCCATGACGAATAATCCTCTGCCAGGACGCTGAGCTGAGCGACCACATCACCACGGGAAGCCGAACCCATAAAGGACAGCGACAGATTGGCCGCGCTCCCACCAGCCATCGATCTGTGGACATCTTGCCGCGGGACAAACGTCGTCGATACTCGTTGACAAAGCCGGCCAACGACGTCAGATGGTTCCACTTCGACCGCGCAGCCATGTCCTGCGCCAAAGACCATGTGATTGCGGTAGAGAAGTTCCGAAGAAGCAAGGTCGGCATCCGAGGGAACGTCGGTGCGCAGCTTTGATCGGTCCACCAACGAAGGCACATCCGTGCGAACTGACAGCCCGGCCTGGAACCAGCACGCCACATCCTTATCTGATTTCGGATCTGGCTTGGGCTGAGTGTTCCGCAGCACGACCGTCGCTGTCACGATGGCGTCTTCGGGAGCTCGCACCAAGACATATAGCTCCAGGACACCGCCCTCAAGAAGATGACGCTTGGGCCCAGCCGCAGTAAGGTCGACCTCGATTACAGGAAGGTCGGCTGGCTCACGCTGCCAGTCATATGCTTCTCCTCGTTTACTACCGCTCTCACGAACGGTTGGGATGGGTGCGTACCTGGCCGCCGTCGGTGAAACATACAGGACTGTAGAAAGTTTCGCGTTAACGGACACTGTCATGCCCACGCTGCTTGGATAGGTCAGACGGGCGTTGGCAACCGGGCTGTCGACGGAAGGCTCACCTGACGCCGAGGCCACGGACTCAGGCTCATCGGGTGCCTCCACAAAAGTGTCATCAGCCGCCGGCCAGAGAACTCCAGTGACATAGCGCTCGAGGGGACGCTCCGTGATGAGCTCGTCGGAAGCACCGGGCCCGTAGAGGTCGGTAACAAGCCGGTCCACCATTTCGCGGCGGAATGCGTATTTACTATCTAGTGTCGACACTCTCGTTCTCCTAATCCTTGATCCGGCTGATCAGCCCAGTGAGGCGGGGTACCAACCACATGCCGGAGGATCCTAGGCCTGCGAGCTTCGTCTCCTCGGGGTGGCCGGTTGCGCATTCTATGGACGTGACCCGAGCGCCGGTGAAGGCCGTGGGCCACTCTTGGCTGCGGTTGCCTTTAAACCCAAAATTCCTTTTCAATGCGAAAGCGAAGGATTGACTGGTCCGGCCGAGCACTCGGCCGTCACCGGTCGTTAGCTCATAGCGGGCTACTTCTCCAGGCTCCGGCTGGGACTCAATCCTGCCGGAAACGACCTGACCCATAAGGTCGTCCAGGACAAGGCCGTCCTGAACCGCATGAGCGTCTCCGACCAAGGGGTAATAGGGCGCTATATCGTCGATGTCGGAGTTCAAGAACTCCATCCTCGCCGTGTACTGACCGTACTTACCGTAACCCTTCTCCAGCCATCGGCCCCGGGACCCGTCGGCGTGCTTCAAGACCTTCTTGGGCAACTTGGTCGAGACGATCTCCGCGCGGGCGCGGCTTAGAGCGACGTATTTCTGCTTCAGCGTGGCTGCGTTCTCCTCTGCGGCGGGCGAGCCGAACTCCGGTTGTAGATAGAGGACGTTGGTGAACTCAAGTCCCTTGGCCCGATGAACAGTCGAAACAACCAGCGGAGCGACGTCAGCCACCGTAAGTGTCAATGGAATTGACCTGCTGCGTAGTCGTTGGCTGAGCTGGGGAACATTCAGCGAGTCATAAGCGGAGAAGTTGCCCTCGGCCGTCTTTAAAGCGAGCCAGCGGTCGGCTCCGGCCTCGCCGAAGAGCTGGTGCAGGCGGGACTTGATCTCATCGGCGTCGTACGTTCTGTCCTCGAGATCCTTGAAGACATGATGAACCCACGGTGCCACGCTCATGTCCTGTGCCTTGCGTCGGATCAGGTGCGGATATCCGTGCTGCCACAGGAGTTCGCTTGCGATGAGGACCTCGTAATTGGTCGAACACAGAAGAGCGGTCGTTTCGCCCACGTTTGGGCTGAGGGCCCCGGACTCGTTCAGTACGGAGGTGCTCGATACCTGCCGGCGGAAATCGTCAAGCAGGCTATGGGCAGACTCGCAGAGGGGTCCTTCGAGAGCGCCGAGACTCCGGATCTCATCGCCGACGGTAATGAGATCCCTCGTGCGCTCTGTCAAGGCCCGGTAATGCTTGGTCAGTGTCTGGTGTTCTGCGCCAAAGTCGTTAATGAGCTTCTCAATGAGTTCCGCCGATGTCAGTTTCGAGTCGGACTCTTCCAGCTGAAAGTCGTAGATGCCTTGCAACGGGTCGCCGAGCACGGTGAACCCGAGATCGTCGCCAAGAACGGAGAACAATGCCAGGACGAGCTCAGCCCGGTCCCCGACCAGGTCCTGAGCCTCATCGACCAGGATGTGCTGCAGATGAGTGACTCGGTCCGGAGTTTCTTCCCCCGCGATGTACTTCGTGGCCTTCCTGATTCGAGCGTCGAAGCTGTCGCCTAGAGTCTCCTCGTCCATGTCGATCAGAATCTGCGCCGCGAAGGAGTCGAAGGTTCGGATTTGAAGTCCATCGAGGTCATGGTGTCGTGCCCGCTTCCGTACCGCCTCTACAGCGGCACGCGAAAAACTCAGGACCAAGATCTCGTCTGCAGGATTCAGTCCGTCCTCAACCAATGACTTGACTCGTGCAAGCAGAACTTCGGTTTTTCCTTGGCCGGCCGCCGCCGTGACGAATAGACGTGTCTCCGGCTCGGCTTCGGCTACCTGATTCTGGCTAGGGTCTAGCTGAAAATCAGCGGACACCTGCATCCTCCCGGTTCCACAAGTGATCGAACTGCGTGAAGGCGAGTTGCTGGCCGTACTGGTCCAGGTTGTCCTTCACGTTGACGATCAGCACCTCCTCACTACCTCCATTGAGCGGTCCACGCAGCCCTCGTCCGATCATCTGGATGTATTTATTGGGTGAGAAAGTCGGACGGCACACATAGACGGCATCGACCTTGGGCGCATCGAACCCTTGCGTCAGCACATCGAAGTTGGTCAATACTCGAATCTTGCCTCGACGGAAGTCTTCGATTATTGCCCGACGATGCCCGAGGTCGGTCTGTCCAGAGATCGCAGCAGCGGGAATGCCTTCAACTGTCAGCACTGCGGCCAACGCCTCAGCGTGTTCCACCGAGGCTGCAAATACCAAAGTCGGTCCCGCGGTGTCCGCGGACTTGATGCGGTCTAGGATTGCTTCGTTTCGTTGCATGCTGTCGGCCACCTGCCGGAGATCGAGCCGTGCTTCGAGCATGGCGTTCTGGGAGTCTTCATTGGTGGCTGAACGCATGTCCTTGAGCTTCAGCTCGATTCCATGTAGCACTTCGTGGCGGACGTTTGATAGCACTCCCATTTTCTGGAGATACTCGTGTGCGTCCTCGGCGCCGAACTCGTCAGGTTCGATCAGATTGCGACCGAAACGAGCTACTAAACGTTCTGTTTCCCGCTCGTTGGATCCCCGGTAAGGAGTTGCAGACAAGCCAAGCAGAAGCTTTGACTTGTCCGTGTAAGAGCGGCCAAACCAAGACAGGACGGGCGTGTAGGAGGCTGCTGTCGCACCATGTGCCTCGTCGATAATCACAAGATCAGGGTCCGACATCCAGCTGTAAACCTGACGTCGATTCTGCTGAATGCTTGACAGCGTCTGGATCGTGGCCACGACCAAATGCAACTTGGTTTCCTCCGGTACGGCATTGTTGCCGCCCCAGAGTCTGCTCACGGCCATCCGTTCACCTGGTGCTCCTGCTGCCTGCCAAACGTAGCTCCATGTTTCGACGGCCTGCTCGCAGAGTTCCTCCGACTGGGCAATCCATATAACGAGCTGATGCTTAGGAGATTCAGCAATGTTTCGGATTACCGACTCGACGGCAACACGTGTCTTGCCCGCTCCGGTGGGAAGCTGAACCAATCCGCGAGTGGACTTCGTCCTTCCCGCCAAAAGTTCACTGATCTTCTTGCTCGTCGACTTCTGATAATCGTGAAGCGGATTGAGCTGTACGGGACCGACGACCTCTTCACGCATCGGCTTCCGCTTGATGGACTCACCGGCCAGAGCAGGGGAGAACCCTAGCTCCTTGACGAACTCCTGAGCAGAACGGCCACCGCGGAATTGGTCCGGCGTCTCGATACCAGCCTCTTCGAGGGCGGGCTTAAGTACCTTAAGGAGACTAGTACCGTGAAGATTGCTGACAATTTCAAAAAGCCGTTCATCTGTTAGCTCAAGATTGCGTGCTTCCAGCATCGCAATTACCGATGCGGGGATAAGCCGTCTAAGGGTGTCACGGCCCACCAGCTCGGCCACTTTTCCAGCATCAGTAGTTTGCTTGTTGACCCGGGCAAGGCGTGCCTGGGCCTCTGCATCCTTCTTGAGCTGCTTCATCGTCGCCATCACCTGAGAGGCTGACTTTTTGCTACCAAACGCTCGAAGAATTGTGGTCAACAGCGCCTGCTCGCCTTGCGGGGCCCTGTAGTACAGGGGTCCGTCGTCCCCTAGGTAGGAGGCCACTGATGTGGCTTCGGTACGGTCAGGGTGATAGCTGTTTGACCGAACTTCTTCGATTAGAGTGCAGGGGACGCACAGCGTCTGGACCTTTATCTCGCTTGCGGCCCGGCGTAGGTAGGGATAGAGATCCTTGATTGAGACTGGTTCAAGGTCGGACGTCGGCGTTGGTCGGACAACTGTGTGGAATTCAACCGAACGGGCCTCAAGTCCCCAATTCTCAGAAAGGGCTGCATTGAAATCTGCGTGATCAGTGTAAAGAGTTGGAACATTCGCCACATCGACGAGATAGTCTCGACTCTCCTTGTCTAATGCCAGGACGGCCAGTGAGGGGGCATACCGCGTGCTCTGCCCGCCCCCTATTGGGGCGAGTACCTCCTTCGGGGCTTTCACTCCCCGCGAGGCTAGGATTCCGTAGAGCTCATGAAGTTGTGTCACGGAGAGGCGTGCTTCCGCCAAAGGCAGGACATAACTCCAATTAATCCGCTGCACGTCGACCGGAAGGTCCAGAGCTTCGGCCTCCGCGGATCCGGGGAATGGAAGATAGTCGCTGGGGACCCCATCGACTGCCCCGACGCAGTGTTTCACGTCGACCAGTCCGAGTGGAGTCTCGAAGACGCCGTAGTTCCTGACCCACCACAAATCAGGTCCATCGACCGTCTCAGGGGCTTTGTAGGCGCTGGAGAATTCTACTTTGGTGGGGTACTGCGGCCGGCCTAGAAGCGTCCGAGTAACGCGGGCTCGGGTTGCGGCTGAAGCACCAATCAGCAGATGAAGCCCATCGGTTGCCAACGCTTGGTTGAATCGGATGCCAGCCTCGGAAACCGGGACCGCACTGTTGCGCGAGGCTTCGGCGATCCGGGTTGCCTCAGTGGTCTTCCACAAATCATAAGTCGCGCCCCCACGAGACATCTGTGCTTCGCCAAGAGCCGTACGCGCACCCAGGTTCTTGAGCAGGACAAGATCGTGCCCATGAAACCGTTCATCGATGAGAACGCTTTCGTCGCCGATGCTGCTACTCGGTATCAAAGCGCCAGGGAGCCAGATGTCCTCAAGGGGCCGCCACTTCTGATCGCGACTGCGGACCAGGATTCTTGAAGGAGTCGTCCGATCGTTCAAGATAGCTAGGCTCTCAGGGACGGGTAGAGAGCGGGTCATGCGCCAGAGCGATTCCGCAAGCTCCTGATTGTCGTAATCTGCAGAGACCTGGCTAGCAACACGGTTGATTCTGCCCCTACCGTCCTGAGCTTGAAGGTCCAGCATCCGCAGATAACTGTTTGCATTGCCGTGGTGCATCAGGTCATACGAGACAACGTTGGTTGATTCGTCGTCCGCATCCAAGGGGAGGAAAACCCGCGAAGTGATCGGTGGCTGAACGCTGCCGTCGGCCATGAGAACGATGCGACTGCGCCGCATAGCTGGCTGATATTCGTCGTAAGACTTGTCGATCATGGCGGCAAGCTGCAGCGCGTTCTCATAATCTTGGAGCTCGCCGCCTGCAGCAGCTTCCTCCAGCCATTCCTCGACAGATGCGCGCTTACGATTGGCGTCTCTTAAAATTCGCACTACCTGCGACTCCCGTCCTCGGGTCAGTGCGGCAGGATGGAGCCACGGGCGGTTTTCCGCAACCCAGGATTCCCAAAGAGCTGTAAGCTTCGTGGCTTCCTTCAACTCAGGCTGAACCTTGATGTCCGCGGGCACTCTGAGCGTTCCGGACCTGTCGGGAAGGCAGGGAACTGACGAGATCGCCTCGAAGATGGGCTTGTTGATGATCCGGTCGGCCCATGACTCGGATTCCTTATCTCGCGATGGGAGGATGTCAAGGAACAAAGCGGGATCATCGGGAGTGCGGAGCAGAGGCAATGCGCCAGCCACCATCCGTGGTACTGCCTTTGTAAGTATTTCCTCGTTGTAAAGCTTTTCTAACATGCTGTGACGGTCTTCATTCATTTTGAAGGCCGCGTTGACGATCCCGCGGAGGGACGTTTCATGCCGGGTCGGGAAATAATTCCAGAACCTTCCGAGACTGCTGCGATAGTTACTCGTCAGCGGTACGGCCCATGTAACGTCGACATGCTCTCGGGCGGCGACGCTCCCTGCATCTGCGGCAGCTTGCGGGGTCACATTGTGCTTGTACCTGAAAAGCAGCCACTCACTGTTGGCACTGCCATTTCCGAGAACAACTTTATTTCCATCCCGAGACGCATTCCACACAATGGACGAGTTCCGCGTGAGGTCCTCAAACTCGAGCGTGCCAACCCGATTGGAGAAAAGAAGGAACTCGTGCGGAAATTTTTCTATCTCGTCTGAGATCCAGGAGCTGCCGCCCCTTATAGGCAACTTAACGACGGTCGTGGCCCATGTCATCAGCTCTGACAAAACTGTGTCGCTGGTCGCTTCGTCATGCGGGTCAATTGGAGTTGCCAGGCGCAGAATGGGGTACGCCTCAAGGCCTGGGAAAAGAACCTCGAGCTGTTCACGGCTCTGATTCTGGCTCCATGCCACAGAGCCGCTGCGGCTGAATATTTTGGGCTCATCCGTGATCTCGATGACGGACTTAAACCCCAGACCAAAGCGCCCAATTTCGTCGTCGCGCTTGTCCGACGAATGGGAGAGCATGAGAGTGCGAAAACCGGCCTCGGTGAACGGAGAGCCCTCATTCGCGCAGTATAAACTGTCTTTGCTTAGAACGATTCGAATGCGTCCACCGGACTCGCTGATGTCGTTCGACTTATTGATCGCATCAGCAGCGTTTTGGATGAGCTCGTTGAGCTGCTTACGGCCGTAACCGCCCTGAGAAATTGCTGCCTCGATGTTGCTGTGTTCACGTATGAGATCCGGGCGGGCCCTGTAGGCGTTAAGGGCACTTTCCGTCTCAGCCGCAACAAACTGACTGAGCGGAGAAGCTGTCCCCGCCCACGATTCCTGAACCATCATCGGTCCCCCCAGTATCAAGTAACATATCGGCCGGCGCCGAGTTCCCGATCATATCTATCACTCTCGCCGGACACTTTGGGAGAGGCAGAGCTGCCCAGGGCGGATATGTCCTACAAATGTTGCAGGATTTGCGTTGCGATGGCCTTGCCCAAAGCGACAGGTACGGCATTCCCAATTTGCTTGGCGATCGATGTTTTGGACCCTACCCACTGGTGTTCATCAGGGAACCCTTGAAGGCGTGCAGCCTCCAGGTGGGTGATAGCCCGGTCAGCTTCAGGATGCAAGTAGCGGCCTTTTTCAGGCTTGAAGAACTCCGTTCTGATCGTTACAGCTGGACGGTCCCAATGGAGCCGCCCCATGACGTCGCCGGACCCGGAGGTATGGCCGATCCAACAGGGCGCCATGAGGTCTTCGGGCAGGTTCATGCGATTGCCCCCCAGCGGGATCTCGCGGAAACGCTTGAGGGAGATTGGCGCGTAGTCGCGACCAAGGTGCAGTTCGGTGGTTTTGAACGGGCCTGGCATCGGACGGGTCGACGTTTCAGCGGTTGCTTTGCGCAGCTCTGTGCCGTGCACTTCAAACGGAATGCCCTTGAACGCGCTCCTGACCGTATTGTGTCTGGCTACATGTGTAGGAACCGGAAAGGACGGCCGGGGAACATCGGTGCGATGACCGATGAGGATCGCGCGCTTGCGCGCCTGGGGTGCGCCGAAATCTGCTGAATTTAATACGTACCACTCGAAGCGGAACTCCTCCAACTCCCCGCCGGGCCGGGCAGCTCGTTGGAAATCCTGAAGTTGGGTGGACTTGCCAAAGGCAGCGACGTTTTCAACGACGAAGTACTTTGGTCGCGCTCTTCGCAAAGTTGCTGCGTATTCCTGCCACAAGGAATTTCGGTCATCGTTGATGTCTCGTTTTCCTAAAAGGGAAAACCCCTGGCAGGGTGGGCCGCCGACAACGACGTCCACTTGCGGCGTGGTCTCATCCTTCAGCCATTGCTGGATGGGGCCCGCATATACCTTGTCACCGAATGTGTGGCGGTAGGACGCAGCCGCTGCGGCGTCAAATTCAACAGCGCGCTCCGTCACGAAGCGGGAAGAGGCTGCGTAGAACCCGTGAGTCAACCCTCCAGCGCCAGCGAAAAGATCCAGCAAGGTGATTGAATCGGCTCGGCGTGCGCGTTCGAAGGGCGCTTTCATGGGTGCTTTCATGGCGACTCAACATTACCTCGGCAGCCACCGTAGACGGCGAATTACTGATCGTGGCGGTGGAAAACGTGGGGTCGCGAGGTTCGTGCAGAACCCGCCTCGTCCCTGTACTGGCATGCGTTCGGGCCATAGTCGTTACCGCCCGAGGTCGTTTGAACCCTACGATTCCTCTTCGCCGTCCGTCCGGTCGATCACCCGACCGGTGCCGGCGATTTCCCGTGCGAGCTCGATGCCGTCCTTGGCCTCCTGAAGGGACGGATACGTCACCGATTCGGCCATAAGATCTCCCTTGCCGTCCAGCATCCTGACCCGGTAGCCGCCGTCGGGCGCCTTGATCACTTCGAAATGCCCAGCCATGTCATACGTTCCTGTCCACGAGGTTTCCACGGCGCTGTGGAGTCCAAACAGTATGCCATCCGGCCTTTGCCGCCGTCTCGAGCCCTTGCCACACGTGCCAGCCGCGAGGAAAGTGGAGAGTACGCTGACTCGCTAGCGAAGGGAAAAACCCATGCAGATCGACAAGCAGCAGATCATCGATTTCCTCAAGCAGCAGGGCAAGGAGGACCAGGCGGTTGCGGCAGATGCAGAACTGCCGGAGAAGGTGGACACCGAGCGCGACTCCGGACTGTTGTCCAGGCTGGGCATCGACGTCGACGCACTGCTCGGCAAGCTCCCCGGAGGATTGGGCGAGAAGCTGGGCGGCATGAAGGACAAGCTCGGCGGTTTCGGGTAAGCGCTGTATCCACGCGAGCCCCAAATGAGCTTTCCCACCTTAGCCGTGGAGCGACATAAGGGTCATACGGGAAATCGATCAGTCGCGATGATTTTCATGCCATCGCATCTCAACTCGACTCAGCGACTGGACGCGTGTGGTTCCACAACTTGATAAGGAATCAAGCTGTGGAACCAAGAGTCTCTCTCGCGCGGTGGGTCAAATCGACTGCTAATCTGCGGATTGCTTCATCTGGCGGCGGTTTTCGGCTGATGTCTTGGCGGCTCACTTCTGGCGCCAATTGCTCCATTAGGCGCGAAGCCAAGCGACCGTCCTCCTCATTCCCAAAAGCGCTTATCTTCGCCGCAGTACGAGCCATGTTGACGGTGTGCGGCCTCTCGTATTTGTCCGGAAGGCCCGTAACATACCAATGCTCAACCCAAGCGGTGAGGGCAAGAAGCTCGATATAGGCTTCTGCTCTCTTGTCCCAGTGTCGAAGGCGTAGCTCACGCTTTGAGGCAGCCCGTTGCGTGTATACGACACCAACGAGACCGATCAATGCTCCTGCTAACAGTGCGATGAATTCTGTGACCACCCGGCTATCCTAGAGCACCTGTTCCTTAGTGAGGCTCTGCTCGCGTGCAATCTGCTTACCTACGAGTTGCCGCCGGGCGTTGCCGTGCCCACCACCATCGGATTTATGGGCAGCCAGGCCGGGCCGGCGGCGAACTTATCCTGCATCGCCACGCTGAAGCCGGCGGCAGAAATCGCCGCCGCGGTGTTCCGGTTGGGCTCGCAGCCCTGTGCAGCGAACGACCAGACGGGCCGCAGCAAATCCTGCACCTTGCCGTGCGCGCCCGGGCCGCGGACGTGCTCCAGGAAGAGAAGCTTGCCGTCGGGCTTGAGCACGCGCCTGGTTTCGGCCAGGGCCGCGGCCTGGTCGGGGACGCTGCACAGCACCAGGGTGAACACCACCGCATCCACACTCGCGTCCTCGGCCGGCAAGTCCTCGGCAAGCGCATCTACGACCCGCATCGCTGCGGAGTGGGACCCCACCCGGGACTCGAGCCGCTTGCGCATGTTCGGGTCCGGCTCGACCAGCGTCACGGAGCACCCCGACGGGAAATAGGGCAGATTCGCGCCCGTGCCCGCACCGACGTCGTACACAACCCCGCTCACGCCGGACAGTAAGGCCTTGCGGTGCGACGCGAGCTCGGCGGGTTCGCGTCGAATGGCCGCATCGTATTGCGCGGCGAACAGCGCGCTTCGCAGTCCCATGAGCGTGGTCCTTTGTTCGGTTCGGCTCCGCAGTAGGCCCCGGTGTCGACCATACTCCGGGTGTCCGGCGGAAGGGAGGCGTTCAGGCCGGCCGGGTGGTTTCCTCCGGTTCCTCGGGCTGCTCCTGGCCGGCCGCACGTTCCTTGGCAGCCTTGAGCTGCCGGTGCAGCGAAGCGTTGTCCTCCTCTAGCTCCAGGACCTTGCCGACGCCGGCCAGGTTCACGCCGTCGTCGACCAACTCGCCGATGCGGCGGAGGCGGTCGACGTCGTCCTGGCTGTACCGCCGCGTGCCGCCCGCCGTGCGCTCCGGTTCCAGCAGGCCGCGGCGTTCGTACAGGCGCAGGGTCTGCTCGCCCACGCCCACGATGTCGGAGACCACGGAGATGCCGTAGACGCCCTTGTCCGTCCTCGGCTGCTGCTTCTTCTCGCGTGCCAAAATTCCTCCCAAAACCGACTTGCAAACATAGTAGCGCAGAGTCATAATATCTATGCGCTCGAACATAGATTTAGTGAGCGCCGAGAAGAAGAACTGAAGGAGGCTGCCATGTTGATGAGAACTGATCCCTTCCGTGAGCTGGACCGCCTGACCCAGCAGGTCTTCGGAAACCAGGCTCGCCCGGTGGCGATGCCGATGGATGCATGGCGCGAGGGCGAGGAGTTCGTCGTCGAACTCGACCTGCCCGGCGTCGATCCGTCCACCATTGACCTGGACGTTGAACGCAATGTCCTCACGGTTGCTGCGGAGCGCAAGTCCAAGATCGAGGACGGCAAGGAAGTCGTTGCCGCCGAACGGCCAAGCGGCACGTTTAGCCGCCAACTGATCCTGGGCGACACGCTGGATACGGACAAGGTCACGGCGAACTACGAAGCCGGCGTGCTGGCCCTCCGGATCCCCATCCGCGAGCAGGCCAAGCCGCGTAAGATCGAGATCAAAGGCGGAGACACCAAGCAGATGATCGACGCCTGACCTGTGGGATCGCAGCCGGTGGTGACGCCCGGGCGCGGGCGGAGCCACCGGCTGGCCATGAGCGGCGAACGCTTCCGGCAGCAGGAGGGAGGCAAGCATGGGTGACGCCGACTTCTACGCCATCTTGGGTGTGGCGCCCGACGCCAGCGATGCGGACATCCGGCGCGCCTACCGGGCCTTGCTCCGCCTGCATCATCCTGATTTGAACCACGACGGCGATGCGCCGCGGTCGCGTGCCGACGGCCTGGCGATGGGGGCCATCCTGCAGGCCTACTCCGTCCTGGGCGACGTGGCCCGCCGCGCAGATTACGACCGCGGGCGCCGGGTGGGCAGAGGACGCGGGCAAACAGCGCCTGCTTCGTCCCGCGGCCGCCGCGGCGACCCAACGGCGGCTTCGCCCGGCGCTGGGCAGGCGGCTTCGCCGGGACGGCCGCCGACGCCCGGGACGCGTCCTCGCCCTGTCCCGCGAGTGCGCCCGGCTACGGAGGTGGCGGATCCGGTCTACCTCGGCTTCCCACGACCGGAGCCCGAGGATACCGTGTGGCCTGAGTGGCTGCTATTTCCCTTTCGATGAAGCGAGGATCAATGCCTGTTTCCAGTTGGCGTCGCTACGACCATCACCTGTTTCCCGTTTTCCATGAACGGTTCGAGGAGCGCTGGGGGCCGGGGACCGCGCCGTTCTTGGACCCGAGCGTCTTCGAGGAAGGCCAGCCGCGGCCTCGCGCGCAGTGGATCAACGTCGATACCGGCGCCGCCGTCGCCGTCGTCCCGGTGTGGGAGGACGACGACGGGGAACACCGCTCCTTCGCCGTGTTCTACCTGCCGCCGGCCGGCGGCATATGGGCGCTGCGGCCGGGCTTCACGAACTACACGGAAAGCGTCAACGGCGGCCCGGAACAGGCGGCTTTACGCAACGACTCGTTCAAGAAGGCCGTGGCTCACGCCGAGGAGTTCATCTACGGAACAGGCGGGACCGGGTCTTAGGTCAGTCGTGGCCCGGGTGCTCGTGCTCCACGTGGCCCGCGGGTTCCAGTTGAAAGGTGGAGTGTTCCACGCTCAGCTCGAAGTGCTCCGCCACGCACTGCTGGAGCTGGTCCAGGACCTGCGGGGCGTGACCGTCCACAAAGCAGGAATCCTCGATCACCACGTGCGCGCTGAGTACCGGGATGTTGGAGGAAATCCGCGAGGCGTGCAGGTCGTGGACCGAGAGCACGTGCGGCACTTCCAGGATGTGTTGGCGGACGTCCTCGAGATCCAGGCCCTTGGGCACGGTTTCCAGCAGGATGCTGCCCGCCTCGCGGAGGATCTTGACGGTGCGCGGGACGATCAGGATGGCGATCACCATCGCGGCCAGCGCGTCGGCCTGGGTCCACCCGGTGGTGGCGATGACGACGGCGCTGGCGATGACGGCCACCGACCCGAGGGCGTCATTGACCACCTCGAGGAAAGCCGCCCGCAGGTTGAGGTTCGCATTCCGGCCGGCGCTGAGCACCAGCATGGCGGCAATGTTCCCCAGCAGGCCGATGATGCCGAAGACCAGCAGGCCGCCCGAATTGACTTCGGGCGGGTGGAACAGCCGCTGGAAACCTTCGACCAGCGCGTAGATTCCGACCGCGAGCAGGACCGCGGCCTGGGCTCCGGCGGCCAGGACTTCCATCCGGAGGTACCCCCAGGTGCGGCGCGGCGTGTGCGGGCGGGCCATGAGTGAAGCGGCGAGCAGGGCGATCAGCAGCCCGCCGGCGTCGGTGAGCATGTGTCCGGCGTCCACCAGCAGCGCAAGGCTCCCGGTCAGGAAGGCGCCGACCACCATGGCGACGAGGATGGAGGCGGTGATGGCGAAGGCGATGGCCAGCCGGCCGCGGTGCGTGGGCCCGGCATGGTGGTGGTGTCCGCTCACGCCGACGCCTCGGATGAGGGCGCCGCTGGGGCCGCTTCCGCGGCAGGCGCCTCAGCGGCAGCCCGGCCGCCGGCAACCGTCGGACACAGCTCGACGGCGTAGCCGGTGGCCTTCAAGAGTTGCTCGGCCGACGCCAGGGCGGCGAGCAGCTCGGGCTCGGTGGTCAGCGAGTACATCGACGCCCGCCCGACCGGGCGCGAGGTGACCAGGCCGCAGTCGCTCAGGCACGACAGGTGGGCGCTGACCGTGGACTGGGCAAGGCCGAGGTGTTCCGTCAGCTCCCGGACCTTGTGCTCGCCCGTGGTCAGGTGCTGCAGGATAGTCAGCCGGGTGGGGTCCGAAAGGCTGTGGAATAAAGCGGCCGCCGGCGCCAAG
Source organism: Arthrobacter sp. B0316-1-20 (assembly GCF_059091865.1). Classification (NCBI taxonomy): domain Bacteria; kingdom Bacillati; phylum Actinomycetota; class Actinomycetes; order Micrococcales; family Micrococcaceae; genus Arthrobacter; species Arthrobacter sp. B0316-1-20. Next base: position 244,215 of record NZ_JBNHHC010000001.1, read on the forward strand.
TCGCCGGCACGGCCGCCACCAGTCCGTTCCCGCTGCATCGTCATATGGCGATGATATCGTTGAAGCTCAGGTTTGTCGTCGCCCCTCACCGAGGCTGCGCGGTTGACGTGGTGGGTCCGTGCGTTCGGCGCGGCAACCGAGCCGCGCCGTGCACCGCCGTCGTTCTGACCGTGTTTTCACACAGGTGCACTCCGCTGCCGAAAGCCAGATGGGAGGTCTTCGGTCGGAAAATGTCGAAGTCTCCGGCGCTGGGGCCCAAACGCGCTGTGTCGCGGTTGGCTGGGGCCACGACGACGCCGATGCCGACGCCTGGCGGGCAGTTCGACACCGCGCAGTGTGGTGTCGTGTCAGCGGAACGCGGGGACGCCGGTGATCTTCTGGCCGAGGATCAGGGTGTGGACCTCGTCGGTGCCCTCGTAGGTGCGCACGGATTCGAGGTTGTTGGCGTGGCGCAGCGGCGAGTAGTCCAGGGTGATGCCGTTGCCGCCGATGATGGTGCGGCATTCGCGGGCGATTTCGATGGCTTCGCGGCAGTTGTTGAGCTTGCCGACGGAGATCTGGTGCGGCTGCAACTGTCCGGCGTCCTTGAGGCGGCCCAGGTGCAGGGCGAGCAGGAAGCCCTTGTTGATCTCCAGCGCCATGTTGACCAGTTTTTCCTGGGTGAGCTGGTAGCCGGCCAGCGGCTTGTCGAACTGCATCCGCTCCTTGGAATAGTCGACCGCGGTCTGCCAGGCATCCCGGGCGGCTCCCATGGCGCCCCAGATGATGCCGTAGCGGGCTTCGTTCAGGCATTCGAACGGGCCGCGCAGCCCCTTGGCCTTCGGCAGCAGAGCCCCGGCGGGCAGGCGGACGTCGGTGAGTTCGATGTCGCACTGGATGGAGGCGCGCATGGAGAGCTTCGCTTCGATCGGGGTGGCCTTGAAACCGGCGGTGTCGGTCGGCACCACGAAGCCCCGGACGCCGTCGTCGGTCTGCGCCCAGATCACGGCGACCTTGGCGACCGAGGCGAGGCCGATCCAGCGCTTGGAGCCGTTGAGCACCCAGTCGTCCCCGTCGCGGCGGGCGAAGGTCTTCATGCTGGCCGGGTCGGAGCCGGCGCTGGGTTCGGTCAGGCCGAAGCAGCCGATCGCCCCGCCTGTGGCCATCTGCGGCAGCCACTTTTGTTTCTGTTCCTCGGAGCCGTGCTTGTGGATCGCGCTCATGGCCAGCGAGCCCTGCACGGAGACGAACGTGCGCAGGCCGGAATCCCCGGCCTCCAGCTCGGCGCCGGCGAGCCCGTATTCGACGGCGGAGCGGCCGGCGCAGCCGTAACCGTCCAGGTGCATTCCGAGCAGGCCGAGCTTGGCCAGCTCGGGCACGATCTCCAGCGGGAACACCGCGTTTTCGTACCAGCCGGCGATGTTCGGTTTGATCGCGCTGTCCACGAAGGAACGGACGTTCTTCTGCCGTTGCCGTTCCTCCTCGGTGAGCAGGGATTCGAACGAAATCAGGTCATGGTCCAAAGACATGGGTTTCCCTTCTGCGGAACTACGGTGAGGGTACTGAGGTTGGGATGGCTGCAGGGGCCAAACTCGCGCCCGCCGCGCCGGTCGCGGAGGTGAGCGCATTGGTCATAGGGCAACGCTAACGCGGCCACCGCAAAGGGGCATCGGACATTCTGCCTAAGACTTCGGGCCATGTTGGATAATCAGTCCATGGTTTCCCTCGCCCAGCTCAGCCATGAACTCGGAGATTCACTCAGGCCGGCCGTTCCCGGATCAGTGCCGGGGATCCAGCTCTCCGGTGTCCACGTGTCCGAGCTGGCAGACCCGGGTGCCTATCTGGAGGGCGGCGAGCTGCTTCTGACCACCGGCATCCCGCTGAGCGGAAGTGCCGCAGCCGTGGACGGGTACGTGCGGCGGCTGGCGGCCAAAAGGGTTGCCGCCCTTGGGCTTGGGCTGGGGGAAGGGCTGGACAGCGTGCCGCCGGAGCTGGTCCGGTCCTGCTCCGCCGAGGGCGTGGAGCTGCTCGTGGTCCCCGACGGCGTCCCGTTTTTGGACGTCTCGCGGATGTTCTGGGAATTGGCCTCGCGGAGCGGTCAAGCCGATCTGATAGCTAACCTGGGAACGCAGACAGCTTTGGCACGGGCGACCATGCGTCCGGATGCCCTGCCGTCGGTCGTGCAGGGGCTGGCCCAGGCGCTGGGTGGCTGGGCGGCCTATCTGCCAGCGGAAGCCGGGACGGAGGCGACTGTCTGGCCGGCCAGCGCGCTGCCGTTGCTGCCGCACCTCAGGCTGGAAACCACACGACTCAACGTCGCCGGCACCCATTCCGCCGCTACCTTCTGGCTGCACGGCGCTCCCGTCGTCGAGTATCCGATCCTCGTCGGACGGCGGATCGACGGCTTCCTGGCCATCGGCCCGGGCCGGACCCTGACCAAGGCCGACCGGCAGATCATCACCACGGTCTGCGTCCTATTGGCACTGAAGGCCCAGCAGCGCGAGGAGCTGCAGGGGACGACGACGGTGCTCGGCTCCGTGGTCGCCAAGCTGGTTGCCCGAGGGCAGGTGGAGGCAGCCCGTCTGGTAGCCGCCGACGGAAACCTTGGGCAGCTGCCCGAACGGGTTTGCGTGCTGGCCGCGCGGATGGGCACGGCGGATTCCCTCGCCGCGCTCGCCGGTGCGGTGTCCCGGCTCCGGCCGGCCGACGGCGGCGGCTCGCCGGCGGCGGCGCTGGCCAGTTGTGCGCTGCGCTTTGGCGACGACGGCGTGGCCTACTTCCTGCTGGATGCCGGGCTCGCGGAACGGGCAGCGGCAAACCCGCAGCCGGACGGGGAAACCGACGCGGAGCTTCTGGCCTGGTCGGGAGGCGGCGCGGGCGCCGAGGCAGTCAAGGTTGCGTCAACGTCCGCGTCCACGGCAGCAGCTGCCTCGGGCGGCACGGAGACGGGTGCCGCCTGGACGGAATCCCTCGCCTTGGCGGACGTGGCGGGGGCGATGTCGGCGGTGCACCGTGCGGCGGTCGCGGCGCCTGCGGGCAAGCTGGTGGAACTGGCGGCCGACGATGAGGCCCGCGCCGATGCGTGGGTCGCGGCGCTGGCGGGGTACCGCCGCGCCGAGCTGCTGGAGACCGTGGCCGCCTACCTCCGCCACCGGGGCCACTGGGAGGACACGGCCCGCCAACTCAACGTGCACCGGAATTCGCTGCGCCACCGGATGGCGGTGGCCGAACGCCTGCTCGGTGTCAGCCTCGACGATCCGGACGTCGCGGCGCACCTGTGGCTGGCCCTCCGCCGGCGCGGGCTCTGACGTTCAGTCCAGGTTGCGCAGCCACTCCAGCACAGATGTGGTGTGTTCGCCGAGCGCGGGCGGGGCAGCGGTGCGTGTCTCGAACGCCGGGCTCCAGGAGATCGGGTGGCGGACCTGGCGGCCAGCGGGCCCCCCGCGGGCATCGCGGACCTCGATGGTCGGTGCCAGCCCCAAGGATTCGGCATACCGGATGCCCTCGTCGATGCCGGCCACGGGGCCGGCGGGAACGCCGACGCCGGTGAGCTTGCCCTGCCACACCGATGCGGAGGCGGCGGACAGGGCCTCCTCCAGCAGCGGGATGAGCTCCCGGCGGTGCTGCACCCGGGCGCTGTTGGTGGCGAAACGCTCGTCGTCCGCGAGCTGCGGCTCTCCCAGGACAGCGGCCAGCTGCCGGAACTGCCCGTCGTTGCCGCAGGCGACGGCCAGCGGGCCGTCGGAGCATTCGAGTAGCTGATAGGGAACGATGGACGGATGCTCGTTGCCCATCCGCTGGGGAACCTTGCCTGCTCCCAGATAGGCCTGGGCCTGGTTGGCCAGGGCGCCCTGCAGGCTGGACAGCAGGTTGACCTCGAGCCGGCTGCCCCGGCCGGTGGCAGCGCGGGCGTTGAGCGCGGCGAGGATCCCGATGGTCGCGTCCTTCGCGGTCAGCACGTCCACCAGGGCGACACCCGCTTTGTAGGGTGAGCCGTCCGCCTCGCCGGTGATGCTCATCAGGCCGCCGACCGCCTGCACGATGAAGTCATAGCCGGGCAGGGAGGCACCTTCGGCTGAACCAAAACCGGAAATCGAGGCGTAGACCAGGCCCGGATTGTCGGCCGCGAGGTCCGCATACCCGAGGCCGAGCCTGTCCATCCCGCCGGGTTTGAAATTTTCCACCACGACGTCGGCCGCCAGCGCCAGCTTTCGGGCCAACCGCCGGTCGCCGGGATCCGCCAGGTCCAGGCAGACCGACTCCTTGTTGCGGTTCACGCTCTCGAAGTAGGTGGCCCCGGTCGGGGAATACGGCGGACCCCAGCTGCGGGTATCGTCCCCCGTGCCCGGGCGCTCCACCTTGATGACCCGTGCACCCAGGTCGGCCAGCGTCATGGTGGCCAGCGGGCCGGCGAGCACCCGGGAGAAATCGGCCACCAGCAGGCCTTCCAAGGGTCTCTTGACTGAAGCCGGGGCAGCGGCAGTGGGGGAGCGAGGCACAATCCGTCCTTCCGAACAAGCATGAAGTGGCGTTGAGTCTACGGCAGGGCAGCAGGCGCGGGATCGGATGTGTTGGCCACTGGCTGGTCGTTTCGTCCAAGGGTGAGGCTGGATCGTTGCTTATTCCCTTGTGCCGAAGCATGCCGCCCGCCCGCCAGGCAACTCGCCCTTCAGACAAACGGCCCTCTCCCTGCCGCCCATACAATGGCTGGTATGAACATGACAGACCGCCGGGAGCTCTCCCGGCAACGGCAGCTGCCCGGGTCCGGGCCGACATGACGGCGGAAACAACCGAGCAGGTAGTGCTGCTGGACGAGAACCTGAAGCCCGCCGGCGTCGCCGACAAGGCCGAGATCCACACCGGCGAGACACCGCTGCATCTCGCCTTTTCCTGCCATATTTCCGACGCCGAGGGCCGCGTGCTGGTGACCAGGCGCGCGCTGAACAAGCTGACCTGGCCGGGCGTCTGGACCAACTCCGCGTGCGGCCATCCGGCCCCGGGGGAGGAGATGGCCGACGCCGTGCGGCGAAGGGTGCGCTACGAGCTGGGGCTCGGGCTGGAAGACCTGAAGCTGGTGCTGCCGGACTTCCGCTACCGCGCGGTGGACGCCTCCGGCATTGTGGAGAACGAGTTCTGCCCCGTCTACACGGCGCTGGCCGCCGGCGAACTGTCGCCGCGCGATGACGAGGTGGCCGAATACCGTTGGGTGCGCCCCTCCGACCTGCGGAGCGCCGCGACCGCGGCGCCGTGGGCCTTCAGCCCGTGGATCGTGCTTCAGCTGCAGGCCCTGGAACGACTGGCCTAGCGTCCGCAGGGATTGGTGCGGGCACTGCGGCGTCAGCCGGATGCCGGACGGCCCGCGCCTTTAGGTAGCAGGCGAATGTTCGGCCGTCCGTCCGGCCATGGCCGGACGCGAATCGCGGCGGGACGGCGCCGGCAGCGCCGCCGTCCCGGAGGTGACCAGCCGGGAGATGAGTTCGTCCGGCCACATGGGCCGGCCGAAGTAAAAGCCCTGGGCATTCAAACCCGGGCAGCCGGCCAGCCACTCCACGGCCTCGGCGGTCTCGATGCCCTCGATCACCACGTCCGCCTTCAGCGCGGTGAACATGGCGATCAAATGGCTGACCACGATGTTGCGGGCGGTTTCGTCGTCGTTCGGTGCGCTTCCGTCGTCGCCGCTGACCAGCGAGCGGTCCACCTTGACGATGTCGAAGGGGAACTCGGTCAGCGCGTTCATGGATGAGTAGCCGGAGCCGAAGTCGTCCACGGCGATCCTGAACCCCTCGCTGCGCAACTGTACGAGGGCTGCCCGGGACTGCTCGGACATCTTGTCCAACGAGTTTTCGGTCAGCTCCACGATGATGTTCAGCTCCGGCCCTTCGGCGCGCATCCGCCGCAGCCGGTCCACGACGGGGGATCCGGTGGCGAGCTGGCCCAGCTCCACGTTGACGGAGACGGAGCGGACGCTGGTGATTTCGCTGATGCGGGCCATCGCCGCCGCCGCACCATCGATCACCTGGATGGTCAGCTCGTTGAGCAGGCCCAGCCGGTTCGCCTCGGTGACCAGCCGGTCCGCCGGGATGTTGCCCAGTTCGTCGTCTGCATAGCGGGCCAGGGCCTCGAATCCGACGATCGCATCCAGGTCCAGCGAAACGATGGGCTGCAGCGCCACACGCAACAGGTGCCGGCGGATGCCGCGTTCAACCGCGACAGCCAGGCAGGCTTCGGCCTCCGAGCCGTCGCGCTGTGCGTCGCGCAGCCGCTGCTGCAGCCGCTTGGAGCCGTACATGCCGGAATCGGCGTTGCGCAGCAGCTCCTCGATATTGGGTGCCGGGCGATCCGAGTACGCCACGCCGGTGCTGGCCCGCACCCGCAGTGTGTTGCCGCGGGCGGTGAGCGGGCGTGCGATCGCGGCGGCGATCCGTTCGGCGGCGGCGCGGGCGCCGGTTTCGCTGGTGACGTCGCGGAGCACCACGACGAATTCGTCGCCGCCGATGCGCGCGGCCACGTCGTCCTCTCGGATTTCCGAGCGTATCCGCTGCGCGGTGGCGGTGAGCAGCAGGTCGCCGACGTCGTGGCCGTGCCTGTCGTTGACGGTCTTGAATTCGTCCAGATCCAGGTAGACGACGGCGATGGCCTCGCCGGGGCGGCGGCCGGCGTTGATCTCGGCCAGCCGCTGCCAGAGGGCGCGCCGGTTGCCCAGCCCGGTGAGCGCATCGGTGTCCGCCTGCAGCCGCAGTTCGTGCACCAGCTCATCGTGCCGGACCATGATGCTGCCGACGTGTGCCAGCGCGTCGAGCACCTGCTCGTCTTCCTCGGTGAACTGTGCGCCGCCGTTCCGCGAGGCCACCAGGTAGTTGTCGCCGTGGTCCCAGCGACGCATCCGGACACCGATTTCCCTATCTTGCGGCGCTTCCGGACGCAAGGACACGCGGTCGGCGCGCACCGAGGCGCTGGCGGCGGCGAGGAGGGTCCGGTCGAGCCCGTCGGGGCTCCACGGCAGCTCGAGCGAGGCGTCGACCAGGCCGGTGAGGCGGCGGCGCAGCTCGCGGTTGCGCAGCCAGCCGGTGACCGCCAGCGCCAGCACGGACGCGAAGACCAGGAGCAGTGACTGGACGCCGTCGTGGCCGAACCGGAGGGCGGCGTACTGGGCGGCCAGGCACAGGAGCAGATTGATGGCCAGCGTGCACAGGGCCGGCGCCCAACCGATGCCGTTGCGGAAGGTGCTGCTGCGCGTGGCCGTGGTGGCGAAGGCACGCTCGACGGCAATCGCCGTCATGAAAAAGGCCAGCCAGCCGGCCAGCAGTGCGGCCGGCCACGCAAAACCGCCCGCGTGGAAGGCTTGGAACACCGCAACCAGCACGGCGGAGGCGAGCAGCCGGCTGATGAACCAGTACACCTCTCCCCAGCGGAAGCGCCGGAAAACCACGCGGGTGGCCAAGAGCCCGACTCCCACCACCGCCACCGTTTCGTGCAGCGGGGCGGTGAGGTCGTTGCAGACGATCACGGCAGCGGTCATCGCGGCGGTGGTTTGGCGGCGCATGAGCGGCGTATCCACGCGCAGGTGCCAGGCCAGCACCAGCATCAGCACGGAGAGGACGGCCACGAGGTCGAAGCGTGGCGGAGCGACGATCGAAGCCGCGACGACCTGGCCCAACACCAGCAGCCCGGCAGACGAAATGCCGGCGATGGCAGCCCACGCGAAGGCGGCCGCCGCTTTGGTGGCCGTCATGATGCTGCCGGCATGCCCGTTCCCCACTTCTGCCGTCCCGCGTTAACGTTTCAACCATCGTAACCGTGCAGCGCGCCCAGCCCGTGCAGGCAGCGGCTGACGCTCCGAACCAGGGCGGGCCACGGGGGAAGCCGGCGCCCGACGCGCGCCTTCGTGGCCGGCACCAGCCGCGGAAAGACGGAGAGCAGGTGGCCCGCCCGAACGCGGCACCTGTCCGGCTCGCTCCGGACATTGCACACCGCGTGGGCGGGCCTTCACCTTTAGTGCTTGAGCAGCCCCTCCAAGAAGGTGGCGGGCCGCTGCATTTCGCCGTGCTTGGCACCGAGCACGATGACCGTGCCGGCGAAGGCCGGGATGGTCCACTGCAGCAGCTTGAGTTGCTTCTGCGCGGACTTAAGCTCCGGTGACGCCATCGGTGACGGCTCGGTGGCGCCCTCTGCACCCTGTTCGGCCATCTTCTCCACCTTCTTGCCCAGCATTCCGGCGTAGAGGGTGACGGCCGCGCCGGCCAAGGTGACGACGGTCTTGATGACGGTATTCCGCGTCACCCCTTCCTGCTTGACCATCCTGCCCTTGTTGCCCGCCAGCAGCGGCAGGCCGGAGGCAAGGTGCGATACGAAAGCCACGGTCTGGACCGGCGCCCACTTCATCCAGCCGATGCTGGACAAACGGGTGCGCTCGCGCGGATCCTGGGCGGCGGCGGCAGCCCCGTTAAGCCCGATGGCGCCCATCAGGGAACCGCCGAACCAGGCGGCGGCAGTAAGGTCGTGCACAGAACGGGCCAAAAGATTTCCGGACATTGCTGACTCCTTAAGTGCGTGCTGTGGTGCCGATCGGCAGATGCCTCCGGCTAGAGGTTGACGACGTCGTTCTTGCCGACGTCGTCTGCTTGCTTCCCGGTGACCATTCCCTTGGCCAGCTTGAACAGCGTGGCCACCTTGGGGGAATCCGGCTTCCAGTATTCGGCGGTGTGGGCCTCGACCCGGAGCAAGGCCACCGTGGGGTCGTCCTTGCCGTTCTCAAACCACGGTTCCATCATGGGGCCCCACAGTTCGTCGATCTTCGCCTGGTCCCGGACGATGGAGGCGGTGCCCGAGATGGACAGGTAGCCGTCCGACCCGCTGACCGACACATTGACGTGCGGATTGGCGCGGATTTCGTTGGCCTTGGGCGAGGGATCGTGCGTCACAAACCACAGGTCGCCGTCGAACTCTGCTTCCTGTAGTGCCAGGGGCCGACTAAACAGTTGGCCGCTGGCATTGACCGTGGTGAGGACGCCGATGTCGGCGTCCTTCAGGATCTTGGCTACTTCCTTGCGTCCTTCATCATCGTTCGCCATGAAACCACCTTCCGACTAGGGTGCAGGGAATCCTCAGCATACTTTCTAATTCCGAGGAGGCCAATGGTGGTGGCGGGCGGGAACCTTTGAACAGGGAAGTGCGCGCGGCATGAGGCCGGAGCCTGGTCGGCTTCGGCCTCATGCCGCGGCGGTGCCGCCTCTTTACGCGGTGCGGGCGCCGGCGAGCAGTTCGTCCAGCCGCTCGTAGCCTTCGCTCATGCCGCTTTCCATGCCGGACTGGGCCATGCCGTCGCGCGCCTCCAGCGTGGGGTAGACGGAATGTCCGATCAGTTTGCAGCGTCCGTTGCCGAGGTCCTCGAAGGTCATGAACTCGATGCTCACGACGTCCGGGTAGCCGCCGAACTCGAAGGTCTGGATGGCGAACTCGTTCTCGCGGACCGTGTGGAATATGCCGGTAAAGGCGTACTGTTGGCCGTCGGGTCCGGTGTGTAGGTAGCGGTAGCTGCCGCCGGTGCGGAAGTCGTAGTGGTCGACGTCCATCTTCATGCCCCGCGGGCCCAGCCACTGCTTGAGCAGGTCGGGATCTTTGTGTGCGCGGAAAACGTCGGCGACGGGGTAGTCGAACTCGCGTTCGGTATCGATGAACGGAAGGCCCTCCGGGAGGGTGACTTTGAGTGAGTTGCTCATGGTTTGTCCTTGGATAGTTGGCCGAGCACGGCGTCCAGTCCGCGGTACTGCGCCTCCCGAACCAGCCGGTACTGGTCGATCCACGCGGTAAGCGCTTCGAGCCGTGCAGCGTTCAGGTGGACGGGCCGGCGCTGGGCATCCCTGCTGCGGGTGACCAACTGTGCCTGCTCGAGGACCTGGATGTGCTTCGAAACCGCCTGCTTGGAGATTTCGAAGGGCTCGGCCAGCTCGTTGACCGTTGCCGGTCCGCGGCTGAGCCGGGCGATGATGCGGCGGCGGGCCGGATCTGCCAGGGCCATGAACGCCCTGTCCAGAAGGGCCTCGTCGCTACGATCGGTCACGTTATTCAACTCTTCCTTTGATCAACCTTTCGGTTGACTAAGAAGTTACTCCGCTGGCGACCACAGGTCAAGGGGTTGTGGCACGATTCGGAATGTCAGGGGAGGGCGGGTCTGGGGTCTGACAGGATGAAGCATGGCCAAGTCCTTCACCCTTACCCAACTGCGCTACTTTGCGACGGTCGCCGAGACCGAGAACATGACGGCCGCCGCACAACGGCTGAACCTGACGCAGTCGGCGCTGTCCAATGCGATTTCCCAGCTTGAGCAGGACCTGGACGTACAGCTCTTCATTCGGTTGTCGCAGAGGGGGCTGAAACTGAGTCCCGCCGGACGACAATTCGCCAAAGACCTGAACGCCTTCCTCGAGCACGCAGATTCCCTGTACGAGTCGGCGCGGGGCCTGTCGCAAAATCTCACCGGCGAGCTGAAGGTAGGGGTCTTCGGACCGCTGGCGCCCTTCCGGGCACCAGTCATCCTCCAGGCCTTTGAAGCGGAATACCCGGACGTGCACGTTTCATTCCTGGAGGGCGATCAGGAGTTTCTGCGGCGGGCCTTGCTCGAGGGGCATTGTGAACTGGCGCTGATGTACAGCATTGGGTTGGGCGGCGGTTTCACCACTCAGACGGTGGAGCACATTCCGGCGCACGTGTTGGTTCAGGAAGGGCATCCTCTCGCTGCAAGTCCTGACCACGAGGTGGCGCTGAGGGATTTGGAAGAGGAACCGATGATCCTGCTGGACCTGCCGCATACCCGTGAGTACTTCATGCAGTTGTTCCAGCTTGCAGGTTTGAAGCCCAATATTCGTCACCGGGCAACCGGCTATGAGACTGTCCGCTCCTTCGTTGCCCGTGGCCATGGTTACGCTGTGCTGAATCAGCGGCTCCACCACAACCTGACTTACGCGGGCGGGGGCGTCGTTCCGCTACGGCTTGTGGATCAACTGCCGGCCATCGAGGTCGTGCTGGTGCGACCCGAGGGTGTGACGCCCACCCGGCGGGCCCTCGCGTTCGAAGCAGTGTGCCGCGCGCTGTACAGCGCGGACAAAACCTAGGCATCCCGCTGGCTGCGCCTGGCCAAACTTCGGATTCATTATTTCGATTACAAACGCAGAAATTATCTGTTGGACAGATGTGACGTGGCCCACTGAGACTGGACATCATTCCAACAGGTTGATCCACCCCTGGCCGAACCTGCAAAGACGCGGGATCGTACGAGGATCAGCCGCAACCTTCAGGAGGACTTGCGATGGACTGCAGTCGGTTAAGATCCACGTCGTGTTCCGGGTTACACGCGGAGTCGGGTAAGGGCCGCAGTTCCTCCCGCCTCTGGCGGCAGTCATGACGGTGAATGGAGCCCGGACTACATCGGGATCCGCAGACGCCACAGCCTTCTCACAGTCGAACAAAACCACCGGGATGCAGAAGCGCGTCCTTGCAGGTGGCAGTGTTGGGCAGTTTATTGAGTTCTACGACTTTTCCCTCTACGGTCTCTCGGCAGTGACGCTCTCCCAGCTGTTTTTCCCCGGCGAGAACCCACTTATCGGGCTGTTGGCCACCTTTGCCACGTTCGGTGTCGCCTTCATCGCCCGGCCGATCGGAGGCCTGTTCTTCGGACAGCTGGGCGACCGGATCGGCCGACGCCGCGTCCTCTACATCACGCTGGTGACCATCGGCGGTGCCACGGCCGCCATCGGCCTGTTGCCGCCTTATGCCGCCATCGGAGCTCTCGCACCTGCACTGCTGGTACTGTGCCGGCTGCTGCAGGGGTTCTCGGCAGGCGGAGAATCCGTCGGTGCCCCGGCCTTCGTTTTCGAACATGCGCCCGTGAATCGCCGCGGTTTTTGGCTCAACATCACCCTTGCCGCCACCGCGCTGCCGTCCGTCGTGGCCGGCGCGATGATCCTGATCCTCAACCAAAGCCTTTCCGATGAGGCCTTCTTCTCATGGGGCTGGCGCGTACCGTTCCTGCTGGCGTTGCCGCTGTCCCTGTTCGGTGTGTGGATCCGCTCCAAAACCGAGGAGAGCGCGGCTTTCAAGCAGGTCGCTGAGAAGCAGAAGAAAAAGGAGTACAGCCCGGTTCGCGAGGCCTTCCGCGAGAATAAGGTCCGGATGCTCCAGGTCGTCTTCGTCATGGGCTTGACCGCCATGGGTTTCTACTTCCTGTCCGGTTATTTCGTTGGCTACGTGCAGACGACCGGCAACTTGACCCTGCAGGCGTCCCTGCTGGCGAATGCATCGGCGATGCTGTTTTACGCTTTGCTGCTCCCGGTCGGCGGAATCATCGGTGACAAGGTCGGTCGCAAGCCGATGCTGATTGCAGGGTCGGCCGCGATCGCATTGCTGGCCTTCCCCTGTTTCATGCTGGTGACCAGCGGCTCGCTGGGCCTGGCAATTCTGGGACAGCTGCTCTTCGTCGTTCCGCTATGCATCTACGGCGGCGGCTGCTACACGTTCTTCGTGGAAATCTTCACGACGAAGACCCGCTTCACCTCGGCCGCCGTCAGCTACAACCTTGGATACGCGTTGTTCGGCGGAACCGCACCCTTCATCGGCACCGCGCTGGTGAACGGCACAGGTATCTCTTACTCGCCGGCCTACTGGCTGTGCGGCGCGGCGATCATTGTGTTCCTGCTGCTCACGCTGACCAAGGTTCCGGAGACCCGCGGACGCCTCGGCTGATAACGGGAGCCGGGGGGACCGATACTCCTTCCGGCTCCCGCAGGTTCCGCCCTCCCGGTTCCCACCGGCAGCTCACGTATTAGGTATTAGGAGTTTTGTTATGTCCGCTGAAGCTTTCCTCAAGGACTTTCACCACGTTGCCACCATCGGGGCCACAGCAAACCACGGTGTGCATCGGCAAGCCGCTACCGAGGAAGACCGGCAGGCCCGGGACTGGTTCACCGCTTTTGCAGCCGAGCACGGCTGGGGCGTGCGCGTGGACGGCATCGGCAACATGTTCGCCTTGATCGAATTCCAGCCCGCTGCGAAATTCGTCATGATCGGTTCCCACTTGGACAGCCAGCCGTTGGGTGGTCGCTTCGACGGGGCGTACGGCGTGCTGGCCGGGTTGCACGCTGCTGCCCGGATCGAGGCGCACGTCAACGCGACAGGCAACGTTCCGCCGTTCAATCTGGCGGTGGTGAACTGGTTCAACGAGGAAGGCGGCCGCTTTGCACCCTCCATCATGGGTAGCTCCGTCTTCGCGGGAATCATGGATCGTGAGCAGATGCTCGGCGTGAGGGACCTCCAGGGAGTCTCCGTGCGGGAAGCCCTGGCGTCGATCGGCTATCTCGGAACGGAGGAGGGGCCCGAAGCAGTGAGCTACGCGGAGATCCACATCGAGCAGGGCCGCATCCTGGAGCGCGAGGGCCTGACCATAGGCGCCGTGGACTCGAGCTGGTACACCCAGAAGCTGGATATTGAGGTCCTCGGCGAGCAGTCCCATACCGGCGCTACCGCCATGGCAGACCGGCACGATGCGCTGGTTGCCGCCTCGAAGATTGTCCTCATGGTGCACGACGTCACGCGCAACTTTGAGGAGGAGGCGCTCGTGTCCTCGGTGGGGCAGCTGACGCTGGAACCGAATTCGCCGATCGTCGTGGCTCGCCGGGTGCACCTCGTAGCTGATTTGCGCTCCAACAGCCCCGAGATTGTGCGCTCCGCACGGGACAGCCTGCTGGCAGACATCTCCCGGCTTGCCGAGGAACACGACATCCGGATCAACGTGAAGGACTTCGATGTCCGGGCCAACCAGTACTACCCCGAATCCGGTGTCGTGTTGACTGAGAAGACGGCCGAGAAGCTGGGACTTGGGGTCCGCCGTATGCAGACGATGGCAGGGCACGACTCGGTAGCGATGAACCGGATCGTGCCATCGGTCATGGTGTTCATTCCGTCAGTGGACGGCGTCAGCCACTGCGAACGCGAATTTACCAAGGATGCGGACATGCTGGCGGGCCTGGATGCCCTGACCCAGATCGCGTTGGAACTGGTTTATGGTGCGCTGTCGTCGGAAGACTCGGTGTCGGGAGAGTTTGGCCTCGGGGACAAGTTCACTGCAGGAGCCAGGTCATGACCGAGCTGCATTACCTCAGTGCAGTGGACGCGCTGCGGCTGTTCCGCGCTCGGGAGATTTCCCCTGTCGAACTGATGGAAGCGGTCATAGAACGCATTACCGAGATCAACGGGACCGTCAATGCGCTGACCGAGACGATGTTTGAGGAGGCCCTCGCCGAGTCGCGGGAGGCCGAGCTGCTGTACCAGCGCGGCGAGTTCGACGGCGGACCCCGAGGCCTGGATTCCGCGCCGCCGTTACTGGGCTTGCCGGTGGCCGCCAAAGAGAAGCATGCCATCGCCGGCCGAAGCTTCTCGCAGGGGCTGTTGGCGTGCGCCGGCGAGACCGCAGCGGCCGATCACCCGATCATTGGGCGGATCAAAGCCGCCGGAGGAATCCTCCATGCCCGCACCACCTCGCCCGAATTCAGCTGCGCCACGGTGACACACAGCCCGATGTGGGGAATCACCCGGAACCCGTGGAACCCGGAGTACTCGCCGGGCGGATCCTCCGGCGGGGCCGGTGCAGCGCTGGCATCCGGGATGACGGCATTGGCGACGGCCTCGGACATCGCGGGTTCTACCCGGTTACCCGCATCTTTTACCGGAACCGTCGGTTACAAAGCGCCGTACGGCAGGATTCCGGGCATGCCGCCTCTTTCCAGTGACTGGTACCGCGGCGACGGCCCGATGGGCCGCACGGTCGCCGACACCGCGCTGTTGACCAATGTGATGGCCGGACCGCACCCCACGGACCACACCTCGGTGGGGCCGTCCGCTCCTTTGCCCTTGGAATTTGCGCCGGTCCACCACATGCGGATTGCGCTGTGCATCCGGCTCGGGGACTACCCGGTCACAGGAGAGATCGAGGCCAACACCCGCGCCGTGGCCGCGGCTCTGGAGGCAGCGGGTGCCGTCGTCGAGGAGATCGAACTTCCTTGGTCCCATCGGGAGATCAGCGATGTTATCTTCACCCACTTCGGGCACATTCTCGGCCCCGCCATGGAGGCAGCCACCGCAGGCGCCACCGAGCAGTTGGCCGCCTATACGCGGCGCTTCATGGCCGACGCGCGTGAGGCGTCGACGCGCCACACACTCCTGGACGGACTGCAAGCCGAGTCACGTATCCAGGGGCAGCTGGCCCAGGCCATGGACGGATTCGACGCCTTGATCTGTCCCGCCTCAGCAGTTCCTGCGCTCAAAGCCGACGCCGACTACCTCGACGGGATTGACGTAGACGGGCAACATCTCGAGCACTACTGGGAAGCGCACATGACCGCGCCGTTTAACATCAACAACCGTTGCCCCGTCCTGGCCGTGCCGAGCGGACTTTCCGAGACCGGGATACCGACGGGTGTGCAAATCGTCGGTAACCCCTACGACGACCTCACCGTCTTCCGCATCGGTGCTGCCGTGGAACAGATGCGCCCCTGGTCCGGGATGCAGCCGGCACTCTAACCCCGTACTGAACCGGAGGTCCGAGGGACTCAGCGGACGGTGACCTGGCCGGCGTCGACGTCCCAGCGGGTGTCCAGCCGGACGTTTTCCAGCAGCCGGCGGTCATGCGAGACCAGCAGCAGCGTGCCGTCGTAGCTGTCCAGCGCCTGCTCCAGCTGTTCGATGGCGGGCAGGTCCAAGTGGTTGGTGGGTTCGTCGAGGACCAGCAGGTTCACGCCGCGGGCCTGCAGCAGGGCGAGGGCGGCCCGGGTGCGCTCGCCGGGGGAGAGGGCGCCGACGGCGCTGGATACCTGGTCGGCCTTGAGGCCGAACTTTGCCAGCAGCGTGCGGACCTCGGCCTGGCTGTAGTCCGGGACCAGTGCTTCGAAGGCGGTACCGAGCGGCCGGTCCTCCGCGAGCTGGCCGCGCGCCTGGTCGATCTCGCCGATGGCGACGCTGGCACCCAGCCCGGCGGCGCCGTCGTCGGGCTGCTGGTGTCCCAGCAGGAGGCGCAGCAGGGTGGATTTGCCCGCGCCGTTGGGGCCGGTGATGCCGATGCGCTCGCCGGCGTTGACCTGGAGCGAGACCGGGCCGAGCGTGAAGGCGTCGCGGCGGACGGTGGCCTGGTTCAAGGTGGCGACCACCGAGCTGGAGCGCGGGGCGGCGCCGATGCTGAACTGCAGCTGCCACTCCTTGCGGGGCTCCTCCACCTCGTCCAGGCGGGCGATGCGGGACTCCATCTGCCGCACCTTCTGCGCCTGCTTTTCGGAGGACTCCGTGCTGGCCTTGCGGCGGATCTTGTCGTTGTCCGGATTCTTCTTCATGGCGTTCCGGACGCCCTGGGAGCTCCACTCGCGCTGGGTCCGCGCCCGGGACACGAGGTCCGCCTTCTTCTCCGCGAACTCGTCGTAGGCGTCGC
The DNA here is from genome assembly GCF_059091865.1 of Arthrobacter sp. B0316-1-20. Classification (NCBI taxonomy): domain Bacteria; kingdom Bacillati; phylum Actinomycetota; class Actinomycetes; order Micrococcales; family Micrococcaceae; genus Arthrobacter; species Arthrobacter sp. B0316-1-20. Next base: position 260,662 of record NZ_JBNHHC010000001.1, read on the forward strand.
GGGCGTGGCGGCGCGCGACGGCCCGCTCCTCCAGGAAGGCGTCGTAGCCGCCGTCGTACACTGCCACCTTGTTCTGGGCCAGGTCCAGCTCCACCACGGTGGTCACGCAGCGGGCCAAGAACTCGCGGTCGTGGGAGACGAGCACCGCGCCGCCGCGCAGGCCCTGGACGAACGACTCCAGCCGGGCCAGCCCGGCCAGGTCCAGATCGTTGGTGGGCTCATCAAGCAGGACCACGTCGAACCGGCTCAGCAGCAGGGCCGCCAAGGCGGCGCGTGCGGCCTGGCCGCCGGAAAGCCCGGTCATCGGGGCGTCAGGGCCGACGTTCAGGCCGAGCTCGGCCAGCATGGGCGGGATCCTGTCCTCCAGGTCCGCGGCCCCGCTGGCCATCCAATGGTCCAGGGCGGCGGCGTAGGCGTCGCCGGCCTGCTTGGAGCCGGAGCCCAGCGCCTCGGCCGCGGCTTCCATGGCGGCGGTGGCGGCCGCCGCACCGGTGCGGCGGTCAAGGTAGGCGGCGATGGTCTCGCCGGGAATCCGCTCGTGTTCCTGCGGCAGCCAGCCGACAAAGGCGTCCGAGGGCGCCGTGCTCACGGACCCCGCCAGCGGTGCGTCCGCGCCTGCCAGGATCCGCAGCAGCGTGGTCTTGCCGGCACCGTTGGCGCCGACCACCCCGACGACGTCGCCCGGCGCGACGGTCAGGTTCAGGTTGGAGAACAGGGTGCGGTGGCCGTGGCCGCCCGAAAGGTCCTTGGCCACCAGCGTTGCAGTCATGCCTACCAGTCTAGAGAGCGGCGGCGGGTGGTCCGGACCGTGCCGGCTCCACGGCGGCGAACGGTGGAGCCTTTCGGCCTGGCCCGCGACCGGCCGATAGGCGCGGGCGCCGGCTGGCTATGCTGGAGAAGTCGCGTCGCAGCGCCTGGGGCGGACAGAGCCCGGCCGCATGCGGCGCCGGATTTGTTGAACAAGCGCGAAGGCGGGATGCAGATGTCAGGGATAGTGGCTGCCCACGGGGAGTTCGATGCGACAGCGGGCGAACGGATGCTGGACCGGTTGGCACACCGTGGACCGGACGGATCGGGGTCGCGCCGGGTGGGCAGGTCCTGGCTCGGCAGCCGGCAGCTGTCCATCGTCGATCCGGAGAACGGGCAGCAACCCCTGGCCGGCCGGGACGGCGACGCGTGGCTGGTGGGCGACGGCGAGATCTACAACTACCGCCGGATCCGCGACCGGCTCGGGCAGGAGGGTTTCCGGACCCGGTCCGATCTGGAGGCCGCGCTGCGGCTGTACGAGGAGCTAGGCGTCGCCGCCTTCGACAAGCTCTGGGGTCCGTTCGCCTTGGTGATCGCCGGCGAAGACGGGCGTTTCGTCGCCGCCAGGGACCTGCTCGGATTGTCCCCGTTGTACTGGGCGCGGCGCGAAGAAACCGTGCTGTTTGCCTCCGAAATGAAGGCGTTCGACGACGAGTGGCGGCCTTTCGTGGAGCCGTTTCCGCCCGGCCACGCCTGGACACCGGAGGACGGCCTGATGGCAGGGCCCGTTTTCCCGGCCGGCGCCCCGGTGCTGCTCAAGAGCCGGCGGCCGGACGAGGATCCCCCGCAGTGGGTCTTCGATGCCCTGCGCGACACCCTGGTCCGGGCGGTGGAGCGCAACCTGGAGGCCGACGTGCCGGTGGGCGTCCTGTTGTCCGGCGGGGTGGACTCCAGCATCGTCACGGCCGTGGCGGCCCGCAAGGCCGCCGAGCGCGGGAAGGTTTTGAAGACGTTCGCCGTCGGGCTGGAGGGAAGCGCGGACCTGCTCGCCGCCCGGGTGATGGCGGCCGCCGCGGGGACCGAGCACCACGAGCTGGTCTACACCGCCGAGGATGCGATCGCGCTGGTACCGCAGGTGATCGCGGAACTTGAATCCTTTGACCCGACGCTGGTGCACAGTGCGGTGCCGAACTTCCTGGTGTCCCGGCTGGCCGCCGAACACGTGAAGATTGTGCTGGTGGGCGAGGGGGCCGACGAGCTGTTCGCCGGCTACTCGCATTACGGCCGCCATGACTCCGGCGAGGCGCTGCACGAAGACCTGCTGGAGACCATCGAAGGCATGCCCATCGGGGGACTGCAGCGGGTGGACCGGGTGGCCGGTGCGCACGGGATCGAGCCGCGGTTGCCCTTCCTGGACCTGGACATGGTGGAACTGGCCTTGGCGTTGCCGCCGGCGTGGAAGTTGACGGGACCGGAGCGGCCCGCCAAATGGCTGTTGCGCAAGGCCTTCGACGGGATGGTTCCGCACGAGGTGCTCTGGCGGCCGAAGGAGCAGTTCGGCGAGGGCACCGGCATGAACGACGTGCTCCGCGAACACTTCGAAGCCTCGGTCAGCGAAGCCGAGCTCGAGCAGGAGGCAGGTGTGTTGGATCCGCCGGTGCGGACCCGCGAGGAACTCGCTTACTACCGCATCTTCGCCGCCGCCCTGCCCGGGATCGATGCGCAGAAGACGGTGGGACGTTTCGCGGAGGCCTGATACGCGGGCCGTTTCGGGGAGCCCGGGACTGCGGCGGATTCGGTAAGGCCTGATGCGGCAAGCGGCCGCCGGTCGTGGTGACCGGCGGCCGCTGGCCGTTGCGCGGAGGCAAGGTCCGGTGGCTAGCCCACCAGGCCCTGCTCCTGCAGCCACTCCTCGGCGACGTCGCGGGGATCCTCGCCGTCGTTATCCACCCGGCCATTGAGCCCGGTGATAACTTCATTGGTCAGTGCGGCGCTGATCGGTGCCATGATCTCCGCAATGGCCGGGTACTCGTCCAGGGTTTCCTGGCGCAGGGTCATGGAGCCCTGGTACGGGACGAAGAATTCCTTGTCGTCCTCCAACACGGTCAGTTCGTTGGAGATAACCCGCGCATCGGTGGAGAAGACTTCGCCGAACTGGCAGGATCCGCCGACCTGTGTGTAGATGAGGTTCAGGTCCAGCTCCACTACCTTGCTGAATTCAAAACCGTACGCCTTCTCCAAGCCCGGGAGCCCGTCGTCGCGGTTGATGAACTCGCTGGCGGCGCAGACGGCACCCTGGTCCGGGTTCTTCTGGATGAACGCGGCGGCTTCGGTCATGTTGGTGATGCCTTCGGCCTCCGCGAACTCCTTCTTGGCGGCGATCCGGTAGGTGTTCTCGAACGGCGCCGGTTCCAGCCAGGCGACGCCGTTCTCCGCGTCTTCCTTCGCGACGGCTGCGTAGAGGTCTTCCGGCACGTCCTCGGTGGTGTGGCCGAGGACATTGACCCAGCCGGTTCCGGTGTAATCCCAGTAGAAGTCCACCTGGCTCGACTGCAAGGCCTCGCGCACGGTAGCGCTGCCGGAGATGCCCGTCTTGTCCTCGACGGTGGCACCGGCATCCTCGAGCGCGACCGCCGCGATCTGGGCCAGCAGGATCGATTCGGTGAATTCCTTGGAGCCCGCCGTGAAGTGCGCGCCCGCGAGCTCGCCGTCGCCCGTCGCCTCGGCGGCCTCGCCGCCGCCGCAGGCCGTCAGCAGCAGGGCCACTCCGGCGCCAAACGCGGCGAACGCCGTCTTCCGTGAAATATTCGCTTTCATCATTCCTCTTTCGTCATGCAGGGGATGGCCTAGAGCCCTTTCGGGCGCAGGAAGTCTTCGGCGATGCTCGCCAGGTAGTCGATCAGCAGTGCCAGCACCGCCGTGAGCGCGGCGCCGACAATCTGGACCAGCACGCGGTTGGTTGACAGCCCGGCCACGATGATGTCGCCGAGTCCGCCCGCGTTGATGTAGGTCACCAGGGTGGCCGTACCCACGTTGATGACCAGCGCGGTACGAACGCCGGCCAGCATGATCGGCACCGCGAGGGGCAGTTCGAGCCGGCGCAGGACGCCGAACTTGGAGATGCCCATGCCCCGCCCGGCTTCCAGCACGGATTCGTCGACCTGCTCCAGGCCCACCATGGTGTTGAGCAGCACCGGGATGATGGCGTAAAGCACCAAGCCCACGATGGCGGCCTGGAAACCCAGGAACAGGAAAGCCACGGCCAGCAGGACCAACACGGCGATGGTCGGAACCGCCTGTCCCAGGGTCAGCAGGGTAATCAGGTAGGGGCGGACCCGGCGCATGGCCGGCCGCGTGAACAGGATGCCCAACGGCACCGCGATGACCAACGTCAGCAGCGTGGATACCGCGGTCAGCTGCAGGTGCCGGCCCAGGGCGGCGGCCAGGTTGGCCGGGGCCAGGGCACGCGCCTCGATGCTGTCCAGTTCCTGCGAGCCGACATACAGGTACAGCGCCAGGCAGGCCAGCGCCAGGATGGCCGGCACCAGCAGGTAACCGGTCAGGGTCCTGCGCCGCGTCCTGGCCGGCGGCTGGGCGGCAACGTCTTGGTCGTGCACCGTGTGCTGTGGTGCGGCAGCGGCCACGTCAGCCACCCGCCTGTACGGCTTCGGCCACCTCGCCCAGACCGGCCCGGGCTCGAGTGACCGCCGTGTCCCGCATGGCGCGGATGGCCTCGTTGATCTGTTCGATATCCACCACGCCCTGGTAGACACCGTGCGAGTCCACCACGATGGTCACGCTGTACCGGGCGGTGATGAGCTCGTTGAGGGCATCGGACAGGGTTGCGCGGGGTTCCACCATGGCTTCCGGCGGCAGCCCCACCTCGTCCAGCGCGCGTGTGCCTGCCCGATGCAGGTCGTCCGCACCCACCCAGCGGCGGGGCCGCCCGGCGTGGTCGAGCACCAGGAGCGCGGAGCGGTCGCTGCGCCGCAACTGCTCCAGCGCGTCCTCGGCCGGGGTGTCCAGCCGGACGGTCGGCCACTGGGTCAGCTCGATGTCGGCCACGCGGCTGAGGTTCAGCCGCTTCAGGGAGGCGCCGTTGCCGATGAAGTCGGAGACGAAATCATTGGCAGGGGCGGTCAGGATCTGCTCCGGGGTGTCGTACTGGGCAATCCGGGAGCGGTCCTGCAGGATGGCGATCCGGTCGCCCATCTTGATTGCTTCATCGATGTCATGGGTGACGAACACGATGGTCTTGCGCACCTCCGACTGCAGGCGCAGGAATTCGTTCTGCAGCCGGTCCCGGGTGATCGGGTCTATCGCCCCGAACGGTTCGTCCATCAGCATCACTTCCGGGTCTGCGCCCAGAGCGCGTGCCACCCCTACCCGTTGCCGCTGCCCGCCGGAGAGCTCCTTGGGGTAGCGGTTGCGGTACGTCGACGGCGGCATGTTGACCATGTCCAGCAATTCGTCCACCCGAGCGGAAATCCGTTTGGCGTCCCAGCCCAACAGCTTGGGCACGGTGGCCACGTTTTCGCCGATGGTCATGTGCGGGAACAGGCCGACCTGCTGAATGACGTAGCCAATGCGGCGGCGGAGCTGGTCCGGGTCGGTGGTGGTGACGTCCTCTCCGTCCAGGATGATCCGGCCGGAGGTGGGCTCGATGATCCGATTGATCATCTTCATGGTGGTGGTCTTGCCGCATCCCGACGGGCCGACCAGCACCACGATCTCGCCCTCGTGGATGTCCAGGGTCAGGTCGTCGACCGCGTTGTCCTTCTGTCCGGGAAACCTCTTGGACAGGTTCTGTAAGCGGATCTTGACCGGCCTGGGCTGGGGGGTCTGATGGTCGGAAGCGGTCATCGGATTCCTTTGGAGGTAGTCAGCTTGCGGACGGTGTGGAAGAGCAGATCGAACAGGATGGCGAGGACAATCACGCCGAGGGTTCCGGCCAGGACCATGTTGACAGCCACCGGCGTGCCCACCCGGGCGAGGCCGGTGAAGATCAGCTCTCCGTAGCCGGGGCCCAGTACGATCGCGCCGATGGCAGCGATGCCCAGCAGGACCAGGGTGGTGACGCGGATGCCGGTGATGATCACCGGCCACGCCAGCGGCAGTTCGATCCTCAGCAGCCGCTGGGTTCGGCTCATGCCCATGCCCTTGGCCGATTCCACGATGGCAGGATCCACTTCGCGCAGGCCGGTGATGGTGTTGCGGACGATGGGCAGCAGGCCATACATGGTGAGGGCGACGACGACGGGCAGCGCGCCCAGGCCCAGGGGGCCGATGAGGAGGATGAACAACGCGAAGGAGGGGACGGTCAGGAAAGCACCGGTGACCGCGAGGACTGTTTCGCGCGGCCGTTCGTGCCGATAAGTCGCGATGCCCAGGCCGACCCCGATCACGGTGGCGAGCATGACCGCAACGCCCACGAGGATGGCATGCTCGATGCCCATTTCCAGCATGTCGTCGGCCCGTTTCGCGAGAAACTCGAAAAAGTTCACACGTTCCTTTCTGTAACCTCTGCCGGGAACAAGACACGGAGAGACCGAGGCTAGTGTGGTTTCTGTTGCCGATGTGGCAGGTGGTACGACTGCCCGTAACTATAGTTGATCCCCGCTGGTGGATGCCCATTGGGCCGCCGGCAGCGGGCCGCCGCGGACGGTCAGTCGCGGATCCGGACGGCGGTTTCGCGCAGGAACTGGTCCACGCGTGTGTAAGCGTCGCGGGTGAGCGCCTTCCACAGGCGCATCGCCAGTTTCGGGTCCTGCTCCTCCAGTTCCTCGATCGCCTCCGCGGAGAGCACCATGAGTTCCACCGGGCCGTCCGCCTTCTCGGTGGTCTCCTGCCGGTCTTCGCTGCCCAGAGCCAGTTCGCCGAACGTCATGCCGGCGCTGAGCGTGCTCAGCTTGACCCGCCGTCCCTCGGAGTCGGCGGCGATGGTGCTGATCCGGCCGGAGACAATGAAGTACACCCCGCCAAACCGTTGGCCGACCCGCCGGACGATCTCGCCGTCCTCGTACTTCGCGGGCTCCATGCGTTCCACCAGGGCGACAATTTCGTCCGCGTGCAGGGTGCCCAGGGCCAGCGACTGCTCCACCGGCACCGACGTGGGCACGCCCAGCGGATCTCCGTAGCGGGCAATGAGGCGGTTCTCGGAGAACTCGACGGCCCCGGTGCGGGTGTCGAAGACCGGCACGTGCCGCCCGGTGTCGATGAAGACGTCGGCGAGCCTGTCCTCCGGATCGATCAGCAGCAGTTCACGGTTGTCCGCGGCCAGAATCTCCTCCAGGCGGGCGAACATGCGCAGGGCCACGCCGCCCACTTCGTCGACGCGGCGCAGGTCCAGGACCACCAGCTCTACGTCGTCGGGGAGCGAGCTGATTTCCCGGACCATCGATTCCGTACCGGCAAACAGCAGGTCGCCGTTGAGCTCGATCAGTTGCGCGCGATGGCCGTTCTCCCGCAGCACCTCGGCCGACTCGTCCGTGCGGCGGATGCCGGAAGGAACGACGGTGATGTCGTAGCTGGCGCGGATCGCGGAACGCCCGGCACGCGCGGAGCGGACGAAATGCATCTCCATGTCCTCGGACAGCCGCCGGCTCACGGCGATCCCGCGGACCGACCCGCCGTGGTCGTCCAGCGGCGGGGAGAACACCGCGAGCCCGACCTGGCCGGGAAGCACCGCCAGGGTGCCCCCTCCCACCCCGGACTTCGCCGGCATCCCCACGTTGGTGACCCAGTCTCCGGCGTCGTCGTACATGCCCGAGGTCATCATGACCGACAGCACCCGTTCCACCGGCCCGATGTCCATGACGTGGTTGCCGGTGACGGGGTTGGTGCCGCCGTTGGCCAGGGTCGCGGCCATGATGGACAGGTCCCGGCAGGTTACCTGCACCGAGCACTGCCGCAGGTAGTTCTCCAACGCGGTGGTGGGGTTGTCCTCGATGATGCCAAATGAGCTCAGCAGGTAGGCCAGTGCGTGGTTGCGGTCGCTGTTGCGCAGCTCGGCTTCGAACACCCGCGGGCTGCTCTTCAGTTTCCGGCCGGCGAATCCGGAATACGTGTTCAGGATCCGCTTGATCGCGGACCTGCCGCCGGAGCCCTTGATCATCCCGGTGACCGCCAGCGCGCCCGCGTTGATCATCGCGTTGGCCGGCCGCCCGGTGCCGGCGGCGAGGGAGATCTCGTTGAACGGGTCCCCGGAGGGCTCCACGTCCACCTTCTCGTCCACCGCGTCGAAACCAAGCTCGGCCAGCGCGAGCGCGTAGCTGAACGGCTTGGAGATTGACTGCAGCGTGAATTCCTTGCGGGTGGTGCCTACCTCGTAGACGTAGCCGTCCACCGTAGCCAGGCAGATCCCGAAGTCGTCCGGATCGACTACCGCCGAGGCAGGACCAACCAGATACGGCGTCCCGTCGCGGAGTTCGGAGATCTCGGCGTGCAGGGTGCGCAAGTAGCTGTCGATCGGCGATTCCATATCACCAGCGTAAGTGGGCGGACGACGCGCCCCGGACAGCCGCCCGGGCTGGCCTACGCCCTCATCGCGCCATCGGACTATCGCGCCATCGGACTACCGCGCCATCGGGCTATCGCGAAATCCGAATGCCCTGCGGCGCGATGGTCAGGGAGGCGACCTCTTCAAGGCCCGGGTGCAGATCGTCGCCGTCATGCACCACGCCCTTCTCCCACCAGATCTTCAGGCCGTCGGGGGAGTCCTCCAGGCTGGCCAGGTTGTTGTCGAACCATGGCCGCATGTGGCTCTTCCACGTGAACGGCGGATCGGGAACCTTCGCGCCACGGGCTACGAGCGCGCCCACCGGAGCGGCGATGCCATAGGACATGGCGGCGGTGAAATAGCGCAGGAAGCGGGGCAGCGGGTTGCGGACGGGCGAGCAGACGGCCTGGACGATCCGGCTGCCCGAATCTCGCACCACCTCCGTCACATAGGAGAAGTGCACGTCGCCCGAGAGGAAGGTGACGGTCTCCGGCGCCGGTCCGCGCCCGCCGTCGGCCACCTCCTGCACCATGGCCGCCACCTCGTGGAAGGTGCGCTGGAAGGCTGCCCAGTGCTCCAGGTCCACGGCTTGCCGCAGCAGTTCACCGGCGGCCGCCGGCAGCTTGCCCCACGCCCCTTCGCTGAGGGCCTCGTTCCAGGACTCGATGTGGTGCAGGCCCTTGGGGAGCAGGAACGGCAGCGAGGTCCCGATCAGCAGGTGCTTGAAGCCGCCCTGGAGCTGGCTGTCCAGCCAGGCCATTTCTTCCTCGTCCAGCAGCGTCCGCCGGTCCGGCTGCAAGTCACGGGCAGCGCGCGAGTCGAGCACGACCAGCCGTGAACCGCCGATGTCGCGGGTGAAGCTCCAGCGGTAAGTGTCCGGCTGCCGGTCCGCCCGTTCCGCGAAAGCTTCCAGCGCGTCGCTGAGGTCCGGTTCGCCGTCGCCCGGATGGTTCACCACCTGCTGCCACAGTTCGTCCTCGGCACGCTGCTCCCGGGACAGGTTGCCCAGATGCTGGTAGACCCAGTAGGACGCGAGGCCGGCGACAATGCGGCCATGCCACCAGGGCTTCTTGGCCATCTGCCGCCGCCAGCTCAGCGAGGCGTTCCAGTCGTCGCGGATGTCGTGGTCGTCGAAGATCATCGCACTGGGCAGCGTGGACAGCAGCCATCGGTTGGCGCCGTCCGACCACGCGAGCATGTACAGGTGGGCGTATTCCGCGTAGTCCTTCAGCTCTTCGCCGGGCGGTTCCTTGATATCGCGGCGGGCGCGGATGAACTCCTGCATCGCCCCGGACGTCGAGTCCGCGTAGACCTGGTCGCCGAGGAAGAGCAGCAGGTCCGGCCAGCCGGGGTCCGTCCCGGTCCCGTCGAGTGCCCCGCCCGTCGCGTCCCCGGTCCCGGTCCTGTCCGCGGTGCCGGCCTTGTCCCCGTGCCGGGCCGCGCCGTCGGCACGGTGCAGCGCGTACGCCCGGAGCGCGTCCACGCCGTGCTGCCTGTTGCCGGCCGCGTCATGCTCGACGCTGGTGCGGCAGGATCCAAAGGCCAGCCGGAGCGGGCGTCCGGGCGTGAGAGTGCGGATCACGGGTGCAGGGTACGGCGAGTCCGGTTCCGGCCAGGCTGGCATCCCGTCAACCTCCACCCGATAGGGTGTGACGCTTCCTGGCTCCAGCCCCTCGGCCTCGACCAGCGCGTAATGGTGGCCGCGCACGGAGAACGTGCCTGCCTGCCAGCTGCGCCCCTGAACTACGACGGCGACGGTGGCGGCTTCGCGGGTCTCCACCCAGATGCTGGCCGACGTCTGGTCCACATAGCGCAGCATCGGGCCAAGTACCAGCGGCGATGCGGTCATGAATCCTCCTGCCCGACCCGACAGAACGGTGTTCCCTTGCGCAACTCTGCCACTATCGCCCGCCTGCCGAAAGAGCCCGCGGCGGAGGATTGCCTTCGGGCGCGGGCATCGCCGCCGCTCCCCCGACGTCGGTCGGTCAGCGCTCCGGCCGACCTCGGGGGAGCGGCGGCGGTTGGGCAGCGGTCACGCAACGGCGTGGCCGGAGCGTCGGAAGGCGGCTTTCAGCGCTCCGGTGACGGGAGGGGCTGCAGCGTCGGAAGGTGGCCGGTAGCGGGTACGGGCGCGTCCTGCTTTTTCCGCGGGGCGTCCTTGCCGGGATTGCCGTCGCGCTGGCCCAGGGACGGATCCGGCAGTCCGCCCTCCAGCGGCGGCACCGCGGGGAGCACGTCCCGGGACGGCGTGCCCGGCAGACGTTTGGCATCCTGCCCGGCAGCATCATCGGTACCAGGGGTCCGCTCCGCCTGGTGCCCGGGCTGGGGCGCGGGGGCAGCAGGATGTGCCGGGGCAGCGGGAGCGGCCGGGGAATCGGTGCCGGTGTCGGCCGAGCCGGAGCCGCCTTCCTCAACCGGGGCCTCGCCCGTTACGGCCGGGGCGCGGGCGGGGGCTCCGGGCACGGAGTGGTCCTGGGGAGTTTCCTGGCCGGTGCCGGACGGGGCGAGGAAGCCCACGACGTGCCGGACGGCCTGGTCCGCGGCTGCCCGGAAGTCGGGGTTGGCCGCCGCCACGCCGGACACTCCCAGCCCGGTGGCGGCCACCGCGGCCGTGAGGATAAGGGCGCCGCGCACCGTGCGGCGTCGGCGCAGCGGCACGACCTGCGCGCCCGCGGCCGCCGCGCCGGCAGCCGGCGTCAGGTAAGCCAGCACTTCGGGCGATGGGGCCGGGATGGGGGCTTCCCCGGCGGCGCGGAGGGCCAGCAAGGTGGACTCCAGCGGGGCAGAAGGAGCCAGCCCGGCTTCGTCCAGCAGCCGGCGGACGGCGTCGTCGTCGGACATTTCAGCGCTGTTCATACCAGGGCCTCCTTCCTTTCCAGAACGGATTTGAGTTTAAGCAGGGCGCGCCGCTGCAATTGTTTGATGGAGCCGGCGCTCCGGCCCATGATTTCGGCAACCTGTTCGATCGACAGGTCGGCGACCACGCGCAGCATCAGCACTTCCTGCTGCTCCGGCTTCAGCTCCTTGAGCTGGCGTCCCACAGCGCTCTCGGCGAGCGTCTCCAGGACGGTTGTTTCGGCGGACTCCACCGCTCGGGCGTCGGCATCCGGGTCGTAGGGCGACAGCACTGGCTGCCGGGCCCGGCGCCGGACATCGTCTACGTAGCGGGCATGGGCAATGGAGAACGCCAGCGTCCGCAGCCCCTGGAACCCGCCGTTCACCGACCGGATCCGGGAGAAGAGGGCGAGGAATACTTCCTGTACGGCGCCTTCGTGGTCTTCCACACCGCGCACCTTCAGGTATCCATTGAGCCCGGGTGCCAGCGCGGCGTAGATCTCGCCGAATGCAGCTGCATCTCCGGACTGCGCCGCGAACACGATGTCGTCGGGAAGTGATGGGGGCAAGTCGACGTTCTTTCAGACAGCGGGCGACGGGTGCGGCGCCCCCAGTGTAGGCGCCGCACCCGGTACCACGGGAATTACTGTCCAGCTTCTACCGCGACCGAAGCGGCACCACGCAGTTCGGCGCGGGTTTCCGCGGCTTCCGTGCGGGCGTCGATCGCGGCCTCGGCCTTGGCGTTGGCGGTCACCGGCAGCTCCGGAACGGCAGGGACGGCCGGAGTGGCAGGCACGCCGTCGGCACCCGGGACGGCCGGGACTGCCGGAGCCACGGCGGCACCCGAATGCAGCTCGGCGGCGTTCTCCTCGGTGCCGGCCTCGGCCCCTGCACCCAGCGCCGCGTCAGCCTCTGCTCCGTCTGCGCCGGCGGTGACGTCGGCCTCGGCCTCGGCCTCGGCATCGGCTGCGGCTGCGGACCGGACTTCCGGCACGGCGGGGGAGGCCGGGATGGCCGGGACTGCGTTCTCACCCTCGCTGGCGGGGACGGCCGGGGTGGCCGGGACTGCCGGGGTGGTGACCGCGGTCTCCGAATTGCCGGCGGCGGTCAGAGCGGGTGCTGCCACGGCGGCTCCGGCGCCTCCCACGGCGATGACGGCGGCCAGGGCGGCTCCCTTGGCGGGCAGGCTCAGGGTGCGGAAACGGTTCGACATGGATCTCCTCAAAAGGTTGCTCGGCACGGCCGCGGTACTGCTACTGCGGCGCGCCCTTACACCTGACTAATCGAAGGAAGAGGGTGGAAGGTTACGCTTTCGTGATTTTTCGGGAGAAACATTTTTCACGGTAAACGCCGGTGGCCGGGGCATTACGCCCCGGCCACCCGCCTGCGGCCGGCTGACGGGTGTCAGTAGGCCTTGACCCGCTGTTCGACCACCAAGTGGATCAGGGCGAAGGTCTTGTCCTCGTCGATGGCCTTGAGGGCAGCTTCGAGGGCGGCGGGAACGTCCGCGTCCTTCTCGACCTTCACGCCGAAGCCGCCGAAGGCCTGGGCCATCAGGGCGAAGTCGGGATTCTTCAGCTGGGTGCCGGAGATGCGCTCGGGGTACCAGCGTTCCTGGTGGGTGCGGATGGTGCCGTATTCCTGGTTGTCCATGACGATGACCAGCGGGGTGGCACCGTACTGGGCGGCGGTCGCCAGTTCCTGCCCGTTCATCAGGAACTCGCCGTCGCCGGCGATGGTCACCACGCGCCGTCCCGGGTGGGCCAGCGAGGCGGCGATGGCGGAGGGGACGGAGTAACCCATGGAACCGTTGCGGGCCGACAGCATGGAGCCGTAGTCGTGCGTGGGGAAGTAGCGGTGCGCCCAGTTGGTGTGCTCGCCGGCTCCGAGGGTGACCATGGCGTCGCGCGGCAAGCCCGTGACCAGATTGGCCATCAAGGTGTCCATCCGGGCGGGCCCCTCGCCGGGCTCGGCCGGCGGCAGGGCGGCGAACTTGACCTGCTGGCCGCGCATGCGCTGGGTGAAGTCTTTCCACTCTTCCTTCACCGGCAGGTCCATCATGACCAGGTCGCGGACAAAGACATCAGGCTTGGCCACGATCTGGTAGGAGACGGGGCCGGAGCGGCCCCGCAGCGACGGGTCGATGGTGACCAGGAAGTTTTTCTTCGACCAGTCCTGCCGGACCAGGAAGCCGTCGGTGATGACATCGCCCGGGACAGTGCCGACGAAGACCAGCAGGTCGGTTTCCTCAAGCAGGTCGTAGGTGGGCTTCGGCCGGCCGTAGCCAATCGGGCCCACGTAGGAGGGGGAGTCGAAGGGGATGGTGCCCTCGCAGCGCCATTCGACGGCAGCCGCGATGTTGTGCTCTTCGAGCCAGGTCGTGAGTGCGCTGGACCCTTCCTGGGTCCAGTCATTGCCGCCGACGACGAACAGCGGCTTCTCGGCGTCCTTCAGCGCGGTCTTGAGCGCCTTCCAATCCGTGACCGTCATGCCGCCCTGCGCCACCGGGATGACCGGGTGCAGCGGCGCGTCTACTTCTTCGCGGATGACGTCTTCGGGAAGACCGACGACGACGGGTCCCGGCCGCCCGCTCATGGCGGCAAACATGGCCTCGGCGACGATTTCCGAGGCCCGCTCGGGGTGGTCCAGCACCATGACCCGTTTGGCGCCGGTGTCGAACCAGGATTTGATGTCGAATTCCTGGAAGGCTTCGCGGTCACGGTGCTCGAAGGGGATCAGGCCCACGAACAGCACCATGGGCGTGGAGTCCTGCCAGGCGGTGTGGAGGCCCACGTGTGCGTTGGCCGCGCCGGGCCCGCGGGTGACCATGGCGATGCCGGGCCGCTGGTTCATCTTTCCGTCTGTCTCGGCCATGTAGGCCGCGCCGCCCTCATGGCGGCAGACGATGGTGTCGATGCTGGAAGTGTGGAGCCCGTCCAACACTTCCAGGTAGCTCTCGCCGGGAACCACGTACGTGCGTTCGACGCCGTGCGCCATCAATGAATCGACAATAATGTGCCCTGCCGATTTGCGGACCGGCTGCTGCTGCTGCGCTGCGACTGCGACCGCTTCCATTTGATCCTGTGTCACAGGAGACCTCTTTCACCTTTGAATCGAACTCGTCCGCGGCATTCTTCTCGTGCGGGTGCACGGTTCCCGATGAACGCGCTTGAGCAAAAGTACATCAAGGGGTGTGTTAGGGCACCGTCCCTGTGACATGGCGAGGTAACGAAAGTGACGTGGTTCGCATTGTTCCCGGCCGAGGTGTCTGCTGCGGCCGTTATCAGCCGCGCCGGTGTCGGGACACGAAATCGGCAAGTGCGGCCGCTCTCACCCGCGCCGGTGGCGGGACACGAAATCGGCGCAGCCGCGGATGGCGCCCGCGGCCAGGCAGATGAGGCCCAGCATGGCCAGAACCAGCGCATTCCCCGCTATGCCGATGAACAGCAGGAGCGCGCCGGCCAGGGCCAGCAGGGTTGCCGCCCCGACAACGTGGCCGAAGACCAGCACGCCGCGGGCCGACAGGGAGCGGGCCAGGCGCGGGTCGTCGTTCTGCAGTTGCTGCCCCAGCCTGTCCAGGCGCTGCCGTTCGTCATCCGATAGAGACATTCCGACCTCCTCGGGCTCCGCGGCGCCGCAGCCGGAGCCGCGCCGGACACCGTATAAGACAAATGTAGCCTCGGGATGCCCGCCGGGGGTATGGGCCGGGGCCAAGCGAGGGCCGATTCGTTATCGACGCCGTCGACGGAGCGAGCCGGTTTTGCCGGAGCCTCTCCGCCGGTGGTACTTTGATCCGGATAAATCTGATTTATTGACGAGAGATTGGTCACCAAATCAGATGTAATGATGCGTCTGAGGAGTTCTGCCCATGTCCCTGCAATATCCCCCGCTGGTGGTCATGGGCGTCCAAGGATGCGGAAAATCCACGGTGGGCAGCGCGGTCGCCCGGCACCTCGGCCTTGAGTTCATCGACGGCGATGACCTGCACAGCGCGGCGAACAAGGAAAAGATGGCCTCCGGCCAGCCGTTGACGGACGCCGACCGCCACCCCTGGCTGAGCGCCATCGGCAAGGTCATGGCAGAGAAACTGGCCGAGGGAACCACCGCCGTCGTCGCATGCTCGGCGCTGAAGCGCAGCTACCGCGACCTCATCCGCTCCTTCGCGCCGCAGACCCGGTTCATTCACCTCACCGGCAGCCAGGAACTGATTGCCGAGCGGATCAGCGGGCGCGACCACGAATACATGCCCCCGACACTGCTGGATTCGCAGTTCCAGACGCTGGAACCGCTCGGCGACGACGAGGCGGGCCTTGAGGTCTCCGTCACCGATTCCCCCGAGCGGATTGCGGTGCTGGTGGAGCACTACCTGCAGGACCCGGCCCACCCGGCGGGAAGCTAGCGCCGGCGGGCGGGAAACAACTGAGCCAAATAACTGAAACGGTTGACCCGATAACCCGTCGGGCGACCGTCCGATACAACGAAGGACAATGATGACCGAACTCGAGCTCAACTGGACGTTGGGCACGGCGGGCCTCCTGCTGGTCGCCGTAGCAGCCATCGCGCTGCTGCTGGTGCTGATCATGCGGTTCCGCGTGCACGCTTTCCTGTCGCTGATTATTGTCAGCGTGCTCACCGCGGTGGCCACCGGCATTCCGGCCGCAGACATTATGCCGACGCTGTTGGGTGGCTTCGGCGGAACCTTGGCCAGCGTGGCCCTGTTGGTCGGCCTGGGCGCCATGCTCGGCCGCATGCTGGAGGTCTCCGGCGGTGCGGACGTCATGACGCAGGCGTTGATCAACAAGTTCGGCGAGAAGCGCGCGCCGCTGGCGCTGTCCGTGGCGTCGCTGCTGTTCGGGTTCCCGATCTTCTTCGACGCGGGCCTCGTGGTCATGCTGCCGATCATCTTCACCGTGGCACGACGCCTCGGGGGATCGCTGCTCACTTATGCGTTCCCCGCAGCCACCGCCTTCTCCGTCATGCACATCTTCGTGCCGCCGCACCCCGGTCCCGTGGCCGCCACCGGCCTGCTGGGCGCCGACGTCGGGCTGGTCCTGATCCTCGGCCTCGTCATTGCCATCCCGACCTGGTACCTGGTGGGCTACCTGTTCGGCCACTTCCTGGGCCGCCGGTTCAACATCGCCGTGCCGGACATCCTCGATGCCCCGAAGGGCTCGGTGGAGAACGAATTCCGCTCCGCCCCGAAGCTGGGCACCATCTTCTTCCTGCTGCTGCTGCCGCTGCTGCTGATCTTCCTCAACACCGGCCTGAACATGCTCGCCACCGCCGAGGTTGTCTCGCTGGAGGACACCTGGGTGCAGGTCCTGCGGACGCTCGGTGAAACCCCCATCGCCCTGCTGATCACCGTGCTCCTGGCCATGTGGCTGCTGGGCCACCGCCAGGGCAAGAAGCACAGCCTCGTCGAAACCGTGGTGGACAGTGCCCTGGGCCCGGTCTGCTCGATCATCCTGATCACCGGCGCCGGTGGAATGTTCGGCGGCGTGCTGCGCTCGAGCGGCATCGGCAACGCCATCGCCAGCTCGCTGGACGCGATCGGGCTGCCGATCATCGTCGCCGGCTTCGTGATCGCCGCCGTCGTCCGCGTGGCTCAGGGCTCCGCGACGGTCGCGCTGACCACCGCGGCCGCGCTGGTCCAGCCGGTCGTCATGGGCAACCCGGACTTCAACCCGGTGGAACTGGCCGCCATCGTGCTGGCGCTGGCCGCCGGCTCGGTGTTCGCCGGCCACGTGAACGACTCGGGCTTCTGGCTGGTCAGCCGGTTCTTCCAGATGGACACCAAGACCACGCTGAAGACGTGGACCGTGGGCCAGGCGCTGGTGGGCATCGTCGGCTTTGTCCTGGCACTGGCCATCTACCTGATCGCCACCTCTTTCTAGTACAACCTTGGGCAACATGGACGGGGCGGCTGCGGCCGTCCCGTCCGCATTTGGAGAGTAATGACTGTGAACATGTTCGACATTTCCTCGCGGGTGGCGCTGGTGACCGGTTCCAGCCGCGGGATCGGCAAGGCGATCGCCCGCGGGCTCGCCGCCGCCGGCGCCGTCGTGGTGCTCAACGGGCTGGATGAGGAACGGCTGGAAGGCACCCGAGCGGAGCTGGCCGCGGAGTTCGGCGCAGACCGGATCCACGCCCGGGCCTTCGACGTCACCGACGCCCAGGCGGCGGCCGACGGCGTGGCCTGGGTCGAGCGCGAAGTGGGCCCCCTGTGGGTGCTGGTCAACAACGCCGGCGTCCAGCACCGGGTGCCGATGCTGGACCTGGACGTCGACGACTGGGAGCGCGTGTTGCGGACCAACCTGACGAGCGCGTTCCTGGTCGGGCGCGAGGCCGCGCGGCACATGATCGAACGCGGCGCCGGGAAGATCATCAACATCGCGTCAGTCCAGACCGACCTGGCCCGTCCGACCATCGCCCCCTACACGGCGTCCAAGGGCGGCATCCGCAACCTGACCCGGGCGATGACCGCCGAGTGGGCCAGCCTGGGGCTGCAGATCAACGCCATCGCGCCGGGCTACATCCACACCGAGATGACGCAGAACCTGGTGGACGACGAGGCCTTCAACACCTGGATCCTGGGCCGCACCCCGGCGCACCGCTGGGGCACGGTGGAGGACATCGTGGGACCTGCCATCTGGCTGGCCTCCGACGCCTCCAACTTCGTGAACGGCCAGGTGGTGTTTATCGACGGCGGCATGACCACCGTCGTCTGACCCCGCCGGCGCGTTCGCGCCAAGGCCTCAGCGAAGTCCGTGCCCGGGCCTGAGTTCCCGGCCGGCGGGCGCGGGCACCCAAGGCGGTGCGCCGCCGTCGTAGTTTTGCAGAACCAGCGAAAGGCAGTTTCCATGACTTCCCTCCCAACCCAGTCCCTCGGCGTCGTGGCCCACGCGGCCGGTGATCTGCGCGTCGAACCGGTCGCGCTGGCGCCGGCCGGGCCCGACGAAGCCGTGGTCGAGATTGCCTACGGCGGCATCTGCGGGTCCGACCTGCACTACTGGCAGCACGGCGCCGCCGGCGAATCCATCCTGAAGGAGCCGATGCTGCTGGGCCACGAAGTGGTGGGTACCGTGACCGCGGCGGCGGCCGATGGCAGCGGACCGGCCGCCGGCACCGCCGTCGCCGTGCATCCGGCGACGCCCGGGCCGGGCGACGGATCCAGGTACCCGGAGGACCGCCCGAACCTCTCGCCGGGCTGCACGTACCTGGGCAGCGCCGCACGTTTCCCGCACACCGAAGGCGCGTTCGCCCGCTACGTGAACCTGCCGACGCGGATGCTGCGGGAACTGCCCGCCAAGCTGCCGTTGCGGCGGGCCGCCCTGGTGGAGCCGGCCAGCGTGGCCTGGCATGCCGTCGCGCGGGCCGGAGACGTGGCCGGCAAGCGGGTGCTGGTCATCGGCTGCGGCCCGATCGGCGCCCTGATCATCGCGGTGCTGAAGCGGGCCGGCGCGGGCGAGATCGTCGCCGTCGACATGCACGAGAAGCCGCTGGACATCGCCCGGGAAGTGGGTGCCGGCCGCACGCTGCTGGCGACCGATGCCGAGGCGATCGCCGGGGTCGAGGCAGACATCTGCCTGGAGTCGTCCGGCAACCATCACGGTCTGGCGTCGGCCGTGCGCGGTGCGGCCCGCGGCGGCCGCGTGGTGATGGTCGGACTGCTGCCCTCGGGCGAGCAGCCGGCGCTGATCTCGCTGGCCATCACCCGGGAGTTGGAACTGGTGGGTTCCTTCCGCTTCAACGACGAGATCGATGACGTGATTGCGGCGCTGGCCGACGGCTCCCTCTACGCGGACCCGGTGACGACGCACGAATACGCCGCGGCCGACGCCCTGGAGGCGTTCGACATGGCGCGGGACTCGTCGCAGAGCGGGAAGGTGCTGCTGCGGTTCAGCGACGCGGGGTAGCCGCCGGGCGGTCGGTCCGCGCCCGGAATCTACTATTCAGCAGCCGGCCTTCTCGCACACGGGAAGGGCGCCTGCTGAATAGTAGATCCGGGAAAGGCAGGTCTAGGTTCCGGGGGCTTCGAACAGCCGGGGCTCGGACTCCCAGACGCTGCGCACTTCCTCCACGGTCCGCCGCATAATCTGGTCCATGGCCGCCCGGGCCGCTTCCGGGCGGCCGGACTGGATGGCGTCCGCGACGTCGACGTGCAATTGCAGTGCTTCTTCGTGCGGGTGCGCGGGCATCAGCCCGTAATCGGTGCGGCCGCGCAGCACTTCGGCGATCATCGAGTGCATCTGCGCAAACATTTCGTTGCCGGAGGCCGCCAGCACCAGCGTGTGGTAGTGGATGTCCAGCTCCAGGAACTGCTGCAGGTCGCCGGCCCGTCCCACCGCCCGCATTTTTGCCGCGACGGCCATGAGCTCCGCCGCTGTGTCCTGCGGCGAATGCTGCGCGGCCAGCTCGGCGGCGGCCGGTTCGACGGCGGAGCGCAGCTCGGTCAGCGAGCGCAGCTGGACGCCCTTGCCGTCTCCGGCCAGGCGCCAGCGGATCACCGAGGGGTCGAACTTGTTCCACTGGTTTGGCGGCAGTACGCGGATGCCGATGCGCTTGACCGACTCGACCAGCCCCAGCGACTGCAGCACGCGCACCGCCTCGCGCAGCACGGAACGGGAAACGCCGAGCTCGGCCTCGAACTGCTCGGCATGCGCGGTGGAGCCGGCCGCCAGTTCGCCGGAGACGATGCGCTTGCCAAGCGTCTCGATGACGAGGCTGTGCAGGCGCGAACTCATGCGTGCGGAAGGGTAGCGGTCACGCGTTCATTCTATGGGGGCCGGATGCGCACACCGGCCGTCTTGCGGGACGATGCCAACGCGAACCGGCAGAAGGTCAGGGCCTTCTCGGCGGCAGGATCGGCCCCGGATCCGGGAAGGGGCCGGGCTGTGGTTGCGGCGGAAGCGGCTGCGGCCCCGGGTCCGGGGGCGGGCCGGGCCGTTCGGGCGTGGGCGGCGCATTGGGATCCGGACTGGGCTCGGGCCGTTCCGGCGTGGGCGGCGCGAAGGGATCCGGATTCGGCTCCGGCGGGAACGGGTGCCTGGGGCCCGGCTCGTTCGGATCGTGTGCCGGCTCCGGCGGCGGTGGAATGGTCACGGCGTGCCTCCTTGGGCAGCGGTGCGGTAGGCCTGCTGCCTGCCACGCTACAACTGTGTCCCGGGTGCCTCAAGGATTTTTCCCGCTGCCCGTGACGAGGGTCAGCAAGTCCCCGGCGACCCGGTTGGGGGCGTCCCAGAGGACCGTGTGCCCGGCCCGGGGGTAGTGGTTGCGCCGGGCGGAAGGGATGGCATCGGCAAGCACGTTCTGCTCGGCGGGGGCGAGCAGGTCGTCGTCGTCGCCCCACACCACCAGGGTCGGGGCCCTGACGGCCTCCGGTGGCGGGGGTGTCGCCTCGGCGAGCCCGGCCAGCGTCTGCTGCCAGACGCGGGCGGGGATCTTGAGCGCGTCCGCCAGCACCGCCTGTCGGACGGCCGCGCCGGGGTCAGCCAGCAGAGTGAAGGACTCCACGAAGGTGCGGACGTCGGCGGGGTCAATGGGATCGCGGAACGACTCGATGGCCGGGGCAAAGGGCGGCCGGCGCTTGTAGAGGCTCAGCGGCGAGCCGATGAGCATGAGGGCCCGGACCCGCTCGGGCTGGTCGACGGCGAAACGCCGCGCGACATAGCCGCCGCTGGAGTGACCGGCGATCACGGACTCTGGGATGGCCAGGGCGTCCAGGAAGTCGCCGAGGTCGTTGCTGAAATCGTGTAGCCGGTAGCCCGTCGCGGGCTTGTCCGAATCGCCGTGGCCGCGGGGGCTGAGCGCTATCAGCCGGAGCGGCGCCGGTAACCGGTCCAAGAGCGGGACCCAAAACCGCCAGGAGTCCCCGTAGCCGGGAACCAGCAGAACCGGGGTGCCGCCGGGGGAGCCGGCCTCGGCATAGGCCAAGCGGAGTCCATTGCCGAGACGAGCGAACCGCTGGCGGGGCTCCATGGCCGGATCCTCAGGACCCCGCGTGCGCGATGGCCAGCAGCCGGCGCTCGTCGTCCGGCGCCAGGCCGGCTTTGCGGGGACGGTCGGCGCCGGCCGCCAGCTCCCACACCAGCGTGTCGGCCAACGTGTCCCGCAGCGGGCGCAACGCCAGGCCGGCTGCCTTGGCGGCCGCGTTGCTGCGGGAGGAGAAGCCGGCGAAATCGGGCAGCGGAAGCCAGAGCGGCAAGGACCGCTCGCCGGCCCAAGGGTTGATGCCGGCCGCTGCCAGTTCCTCCTGGCGAAGGGACAGGACCGGACCGGCGTGGTCCGCGACCCGGCGCGCCATCTCCAGATGCTCGGTCAACGGAAACGCGTCGCCCACCGCGTTGAACTCGCCGGCCAACCGCTGTTCGGCCGCGGCGATGAGCCAGTCGGCGAGGTCCCGGACGTCGATGACCTGGGCGTCCAACCCGGGCGCATCGGGGACCAGGACGGCGCCGTCGTCGGCCACCGGCCGGGCGAAGCGCAGGGGCCAGTAGCCGGTGCGGTCGGTGGTGTCGCCGGGGCCGGCGATGAGGCCCGGGCGGACGATCAGGCTGCGGTCGGGGCCAAAGGCGCGTTGCACCGCCTGCTCGCAGGCGACCTTCGCCTCGCCGTAGACGTCCGGAGCCGTCATCACGTCCGAGGCCAGGGGCGGCAGCAACGGGTAAGTTTCGTCGGCGCCCGGGGTGTGGTGGTCGGCGTAGACGCTGCAGGAGGACACGAAAACGAAGTGCTCCGCCGTGCCGGCCAGCGCCGCCGCGGCACGGCGGACCTGGCCGGGCTGCCGGGAGACATCGAGCACGGCGTCCCAGTGCTGGCCCGCGACGGTGTCCAGGCAGTCCGGAGCTTCCCGGTCCGCGCGCACCAGTCGGGCGCCGGCCGGAGCGGACCCGGACGTTCCACGGGCCAGGCAGGTGACCCGGTGGCCGCGGCGCAGCGCCGCGGCAGCGATTGCCTGTCCCAACCAGGCCGTGCCGCCCAGGACGAGTAGATGCATGCTGCCCATGGAACACCGTCCCGGGGCGGATGCGCACGGGTTGTTCGCGCACAGCAGGGAGAACCGCCCCAAATTGGTGCCCAACCGCCTTTGGGCCGGGGCGGCCCATGTCCGGGACTGTGGCTATGCTCCGTAGATGGCTAAACCCGACGACTTCACGCCGCGCCTCGACGCCCCGGACGTGGGGGAACTGTTACCCGGGCAGGTAGCGGAGTTGATTCCCGAGGCCCGCGTGGCCGGCAAGTTGTTTGCCGGTGTGGAACTGGACGGCCGGCGGCTGGCCGGTGCCTCCTTCACGGAATGCGCATTCCTGGATGTTTCCGCAGACGGGGCGGACCTGCGTTCTGCCGGTTTCGTGGACGTAACATTCGAGCGGTTGAATGCGCCGGACTTCAGTGCGCCGCGCTCACGCTTCCGCCGGGTGGTGATCGACGGCTCCCGCCTCGGGTCGGCCGAAGTCTACGAATCCGAGTGGGAATCGGTGGAGTTCCGCAACTGCAAGCTTGGGTATGTGAACCTGCGCGGAGCGGAAATTCAGGACGTCGCGTTTGCCGGCTGCATCCTGGACGAACTCGATCTGGGCGGCGCGACCGGGCGCCGGGTGGCCTTTGAAGACAGCCGGGTCCGCAGGCTCGACCTGACCGGGGCGAAGCTGGCGCACGTTGACCTGCGTGGCCTGGACATCCGGGAACTGGCCGGGCTGGAAGGCCTGCGCGGGGCGGTCATGACCTCCACCCAGATCGGCGAGCTCGCCCCGCTGTTCGCCGCCCATTTCGGGATCGTGGAGAAAACTTAGCCGCAATATACGTAACTGCCGGCCCGAATTAATCCCCAGTTCAGCTTTTTTCTGTTTGGATGGTCTGTAGTGGACTGGACAGCAGGCGTCCGGCGAACAACAGAAGGTAGATGATGGACTTCCGTCAGGCCGAGCATCCACGGCCGAACCATTTCTTACTTCACATCAGCGACACCCATCTGGTGGGCGGCGACGGCCGGCTCTACGGGGCGGTGGACAGCGAAGCCAGGCTGGAGCAGATCTTCGAGGATCTGGAAGACTCCGGATCCCGCCCCGAAGCTCTGGTGTTTACCGGCGATCTGGCCGACAAGGGCGAACCGGAGGCCTATGGCAGGCTCCGCCGGATCGTGGAACCGGCAGCCGTGCGGCTGGGAGCCCAGGTGATCTGGGCGATGGGCAACCACGACGACCGTGCCGGGCTGAAGACCATGCTCCTGGACGAACCCGGCGGCTCCGAGCCGCTGGACCGGGTATACGACGTCAACGGACTGCGCGTGGTGACCCTGGATTCAACCGTGCCGGGGGCGCACTACGGCCGGCTGGAGGACGAGCAGCTGCAGTGGCTGGCCCACGAGTTGGCCAAACCCGCACCGCACGGGACCATCCTGGCCATGCACCACCCGCCGCTGCCGAGCGTGCAGGACCTGTCCGTGCTGGTGGAACTGCGCGGCCAAGCCGAACTGGCCGAGGTGCTGCGCGGCAGTGACGTGAAGTCGATCATCGCCGGACACCTGCACTATTCCACCACGGGCACCGTGGCCGGGATCCCGGTGTCCGTCGCCTCCGCCACCTGTTACACCCAGGATCTGGCCGCCGACGCGGGCAGCACCCGCGGCCGCGATGCCGCGCAGGCTTACAACATGATCCATGTCTACGAGGAGACCGTGGTCCATTCGGTGGTTCCGGCGCGCGGCGGCCTGCCGGTGGGCCGCCAGGTCACCGCGGAGCAGACCCGGCAGCTGCTCGAGGCCGCCGCCGTCGTCATTCCCGACGCCGTGCGGCCGGGCCGGATGCCGGCACACCACTAGCCGGGAAAACTCCGCTAGCCGGGAGGCGCCGCTGCCGGGGAAAGTGCTACCCGGTGAGACTACGCCGCCGGCGGTTTCTCCCACGGCGCGCGGAGCGGGAAGTAGCGGGCCAGGAAGTCCGTGACCATGCGCTGGCGTTCCTCGGCCGGGACCTCCGGGAAGCTGCCGTCGTTGAGGCAGAAGAAGTCCCTGTTTCGCTTCTGCAGCAGCTTTTCCAACTGCTTCAGGCCCGCATACATGGTGGTGTCCACGTACTTGACCTTGGCGCCGGGATTGGTCACCGCGCGGCCGGTCAGCAGCGCGTAGTAGTGGTAGAGCGAGTTGGTCACCGAGATGTTGTCCTTGGCCCGGAAGCGGCTCGCGGCCGTCGTCTTGAACTCCTCGGCGAACTCTTCCTCCATCTCCAGCAGCACGGATTTGCGCAGCGGCGCGGCGCAGTGCTCCAGGTGCCGGGTGGTGATCCTGCCGAAACGGTCGTGCAGCAGCCTGCGGTTCACCCGGGCGGCATTCTCGAAACCGGACCGGTCCAGGTGGTTGTCGCCGAGTCCGATCCGGGTGTCCGCCTCCACGAACTTGGTGATGCCGCCGGGGGAGAAGAACATGTCCGGCCCCACCGGCCGGCCGAAGAACATGTCGTCATTCGAGTACAGGAAGTGCTCGCCCAGGCCGTCGATGTGCTGCAGCTGCGCCTCGATCGCCTGCGAGTTGAACACCGGCAGCACCGACGGATCGCGGAAATGCTGCTCGCTGCGCACCACGCGGATGTCCGGGTGCTCCGCGTCCAGCCACGCAGGCAGCGGCGAGTCCGTGCAGATGAAGATGCGCCGGATCCAGGGCGCGAACATATAGACAGAACGCAGCGCGTACCGCAGTTCGTCGATCTGGCGGAAGCGCGCCTCGGCGTCGTCGCCCTCGCCCACCACGGCGTGCTCCATGAAACTGTTCCGGTAGCGGCGGTACTCCGGATTGTTCCCGTCCACCCAGGAGAAGACGATGTCGATGTCGAAGTCGATGTCCGTGGCGTGGTCGGCGAACATGTTCTCGATGGTGGGCCAGCGGTGCCCGTAGCGTTCGACTTCGCCGCGCACCGCCTCCGCGGCCGGCAGCGTGCGGCGCGTCAGCGAGTTTTCAATCGGCAGGTGGATCAGGTCGTTCTCCCAGCGCCACAGCTCCACCTGCACACCCGTGCCCTGGCCGTACCGCAGCCCGCCGGTCGGCTCGATCCGCGGACGGTACAGCCGGAACGCGCGCGACCGGTCGCCCTCGGCGAGCTCGCCGTCGGCCACCAGCCGTGCGGTTTTCTTGTTCGCGTCCACGGTCAGCGAGTAGAACGGCTCGTCGGCGCAGGCGGCCACCAGCGCCGCGCGCAGCTCGTCGCGCTTCTCCCAGTTCACCGCCACCACCGGGCGGGCATCGTTGCCGCGCACCAGCAGGTAGGGAATCTGCGCCTCGTCCAGCGCCCTGCGGACAAACAGCAGGTCCTCCACCATCGCCTGGTGCGGCGTCAGGGTGGTGTTGACCAGTGCGTAACCGCCCTTGACCATGACCACGTCGGGGCGCTCCGTGAGGCGTACGACGGCGGCGGGCGAGGCGATCTCGACCGTCGACTCGGGTGCGCGGTCGGGTTCGGGCTCGGCGTAGAACGCGTCCTGCACTGCAGGCATGCTGGTCACAAAAAACCTCCGGAAACATAGTGGCGCCAACCCGAAAAGGGGCTGCAGTCACCATGGTAGGCGTGGGCGGACGGGCGTTACAGACGCTGCCGCCACAGGATAAAGCCTGCAGCGGATCGACCGCGGCAGGCCACTCCTTTGACGGTACATGCAGTTTGGCCCTCCCGCTGCGTCTGGACGTGCCCGGCCGGCGCAAAATTACCCCGGTGCCGCCCCGAAACCCGGCAGTCGGCGTGATGATCCCCGGAACGACGACGACGGTCCGCGCCCGGGACGTCGGGGTTGACGGCCGTGCAACGTTCAGCAGCATTTTCTCCGCCGCATACCCAAGGTGTCATACGATCTGAGCATGCCGGATCTTGCCGCGTCGATCGGACTGGTGTCCGAAGTGCTGACGTGGGCTGCCCTGGTCCCGGGACTGCTGTTGCTCTTCGTGGCCGCTGTGCTCCGCCTGGCCGGAACACGGTGGCACCGCGCCGACGGCGTCGCGTTTGACGACGGCCGGCGCCGCGGTGTGCGCTGGTTCGACACCCGGCATGGATTCCTGGAGGGCGTCTTCCCGACCGGGACGGGCTCCGATGTAGCCGCCGGGTCGGACGTGCTGGTCTTCTACGACGCGCGGCGGCCGGACCGCTGGCAGGTCTCGGAGCCGGAGCGGCCGGGCCGGATCGTCTTGCTGCTGGGCAAGATCCTCACCGCCGTCGGCGTGCTCTCCGCCGTCGTCGGATTGTTGGCGATGGTCCTGGCCGGGGGCTAGCCGGGCCGGCCGTGGTGCTCGCCGCCCGGCTTTGGCGCTCGCCGTGTGCCCGGGTAGGGTGGAACCCGGTGCGCCGGGAAGTCTGGTCGGCAGTTCTGTTGTCGACCCTTTGAGGACCCGCCATGGCCGCCAAGACCCCCGAATCATCCGCCAAGCCTAAGGTTTTGGGACGCGGAAGTTATGCCGAAGCGCTGCGAATCGGCGAAATCCTGCGCAAGGAAACCGTCGGCGGAGCCCTGCTGGTGGCCGCCGCCGTCGTCGCCCTGATCTGGGCCAACTCGCCCGCGGCAGACAGCTACTTCGCCCTGCGCGACTTCACCGTCGGCTACGAGCCCTGGCACCTGGAGCTGAGCTTGGGGGCGTGGGCCGCCGACGGGCTGTTGGCGGTGTTCTTCTTCCTGGTGGGGCTGGAGCTCAAACGCGAGTTCGTCGCGGGGGACCTCAGCAGCCCGCGGAAGGCCATGGTGCCGGTCGCCGCCGCCGTTGGCGGAGTGGTGGTTCCCGCCATCATCTACGCAGCCATCAACTGGGGCAGTCCGGAAACCATCCGCGGCTGGGCCATCCCGACGGCGACGGACATTGCCTTCGCGGTCGCGGTCCTGGCCGTCATCGGCTCGCATTTGCCCAGCGCGCTGCGGATTTTCCTGCTGACGCTGGCCGTGGTGGACGACCTCATCGCCATCGCCATCATTGCGTTCGTCTACACCAGTGAAATTCACGTCCCGGCCCTGCTGCTGGCCCTGGTCCCCATCGCGCTCTACGCCTTCCTAGCCCAGAAGTTCCGCAGCTTCTTCGGGAAGCATCACGCGGCATTGTGGGCGGTCCTGCTGCCCGTCGGCATCGTGGCCTGGGCCCTGGTCCATGCCTCCGGCATCCACGCCACCATCGCCGGCGTGGTGCTCGGTTTCACCGTCCCGGTACTGCGCAGCAAGGCCAGCGGCGGGCCGGAAGCGGGTCCGGGGCTCGCCGAAATCTTCGAACACCGGCTCCGGCCCGTTTCCGCCGGCTTCGCGGTTCCGGTCTTCGCGTTCTTCTCCGCGGGTGTCGCCGTGGGCGGGGTTGATGGATTTACCTCCGCCCTCGGCGATCCGGTGGCGGTCGGCGTCATCGCGGGCCTGGTGCTCGGCAAGCCGATCGGCATCCTCGGCACCACGTGGCTGATGACCAAGCTGACCCGGGCGGAGCTGGACACGTCGATGAAGTGGGTCGACCTGTTGGGCATCGCCATGCTGGCCGGCATCGGCTTCACCGTCTCCCTGCTGGTGGCCGAGCTGAGCTTCGGGCTTGGCACGCCGGCCAATGACCACGCCAAGGTGGCCATCCTCGCGGCGTCCTTGCTGGCCGCGCTGCTGGCATCGGTGGTGCTGCGCGCCCGCAACCGGCACTACCGGCGCATCGAGGCCGAAGAACATGTCGACGCCGACAACGACGGCATTCCGGACGTCTACCAGGACGGCAGGGCGTAACCGAGCCGGGCTTCGGCCCCGCCGGCGCGGATTCTGTCCGCTGCCGCGCCGGCAAGGCAGCACCGGCCCGGGGCCGATGCTCCGAGCGCTGTCAGGCCTCCAAGTCACGCCGCCGGAAGGCCAGCGTCCCGCCGACGGTGAGCAGCAGGGCGACCGCCGACATCCAGGCCAGCGGCAGCACGTCCACGTCCGCGGCCGGAACCCGCGGGACCAGTCCGAACGGCTCGGCGTCCAGCACCGCCTCCGGCAGGTTGAGCACCGGCCCGTACATGCCCGCCAGCAGTGCAGCAATCAGCAGGATCCAGACCCACCAGGTACCGCTGTGCAGCCCGTAGGCGAGGGCGCCGGCACCGGCGAAACAGAGGATCAAGGGCAGGAAGGCCAGCCCGGCGGGAGCGAATTCCGCGATCACCGAGCTGTCGCCGACCACCGAGAGCGCGCCCAGGGCCAGGCCCAACCCTGAGACAACGAGCATCAGCGCCGAGGCCAGCGAGGTGACGAGCAGCGCGCTCAGGATCCAGTGCGCCCGCCCCACCGAGGCGGCGAGCACGGCCCCGGTTCGGCCGTCGGCTTCTTCCTTGCCGAGCCTGCCCATGGAGACCACGGCGAACACGGCCACGGCCATGGCGAAATACTTCAGGAACGCGGCCAGCGCGGTCCGGAGGAAGTCGGAGCTGTCGTCCAGGCCCAGCACCGCGGCCAGTTGCGGCTGTGACTCGTAGCTGTCCACCACCGCCTGGGCCAGGGACCCGGTCAGCACGGCGAAGACGAACAGGCCGAGCGACCAGCTGACGATGCTGCCGCGCTCCAACCGAAGGAACAGCCCCGGCAGCCGCACCAGCAGCGGCGTGGCATTGGCGCGGCCCCGGCGTGCGGGCACCAGCCCAGCGGCCAGGTCGCGCCGGCCCTGCAGCAGATACGCCGCCGGCACCAGCAGCGCCGCGAGCGCCAGGCACAGCAGCAAGGGCCACCAGCGCAGCTCGACATAGGCCCGCGCCTGCTGGACCCAACCGATGGGGGAGAGCCACGACAACGCGGTGCCGCCCAGCGCCTGGGCATCGCCGATGCCGCGGAGGATGTACGCCAGACCCAGCAGCGCCCCGGCCATGCCGCTGGCTGTCCGCGCATGTTCGCTCAGCTGCGCGGTCAGCGCCGCCACCGCGCCGAAGACGACCCCGACCAGCGCCGCTCCGGCCGCCATCGCCAGCGAATCGAGTGCCGCGAGACCGTTGGCCACCAGTGCCGCGAACAGGGCCGCTGCCACCGCCAGGTTGGTGAGCAGCATGACCGCCAACGCGGCAGTCAGCGGTGCGCGCCGTCCCACCGGCGCGGCCAGGATGAGCTCGGCACGTCCGGCTTCTTCATTGGCCCGGGTGTGCCGGATTACCGAGAAGATGGACATCAACGCGGTGGCCACCGCCAGCATCCCCAGCACTTCGTTGGCCAGCATCGGGCCCAGGCCGTAGTTCTCCAGGCCGTACCCCGGGCCTGCCAGCAGGGCGCCGGACGGGTCCTGCATGATCGCCGCCCGGCTCTGCCATGCCGCCTGGTCGCCGTACACCTGGGGCAGCACCAGCGCGAAGTAGCTGATGAACCCGCCGATGGCCAGCGCCCAGACCGGGATCCGCACCCGGTCGACCCGCAGCGCCAGGCGGAGAAGCCGGCCGGTCCCGGCCAGCGCCTGATTCCGTGGGCTGCGCGCACGGGAGATCCCCGGCGCCGCGGTAGCGGTGCTCATGACCTGCCGCTTTCGGCCGCGGCCCGCCCATCGGGGCCGTACTGGTGAACGAACAGTTCCTCCAGCGTCGGAGGCGTGCTGGTCAGGCTGCGGACACCCAGCGGGAGCAGGGCCGACAACGCGGCCGGCAGCGCGGCTTCGTCAACGGTGAAGTGCACGCGCCCGTCGTCGCGCCGGAGGTCGTGCACGCCGGTGAGGCTGCCCACCGCGGTGGCATCGCCGTCGGCCACCACGACGACGGCGGTGCGCCGCAGGTGCCTCAGTTCCGCGAGCGAACCGGTTTGGACAGCGCGGCCGGCCCGGATGATGGTGACCTTGTCGCACAAGGCTTCCACCTCGGCCAGGATGTGGCTGGAGAGCAGCACCGTCTTGCCGGCGTGCCTCGACTCGCGGATGCACTGCTGGAATTCCAGTTCCATCAGCGGGTCCAGTCCGGACGTCGGCTCGTCCAACACCAGAAGCTCGACGTCGCTGGCCAAGGCGGCGACGAGCGCGACCTTCTGCCGGTTGCCCTTCGAATAGGAGCGTGTCTTCTTGGTGGGATCCAGCTGGAAGCGTTCCAACAGTTCGGCCTTGAGCCTGCGGTCGATCCCGCCGCGGAGGCTGGCAAACAGGTCGATCGCCTCCCCGCCGGTGAGCTTGGGCCAGAGGCTGACGTCACCGGGAACGTAGGCCAGCCGGCGGTGCAGGGGCACCGCGCGCGACCACGGGTCCTCGCCGAAGAGCCGCACGGTTCCGGCGTCGGCCTTCAACAGGCCGAGAATGATGCGGATGGTGGTGGACTTGCCGGCACCGTTGGGGCCGAGGAAGCCGTGGACCTCACCGGGTTCCAGCACCAGGTTGAGCTGGTCCAGGGCGCGGACGGAGCCGAAGGCCTTGTCCACTTGGTTCAGGTCAATTACTTCAGACATGGAAACCACCTGCTTCGGGGCGGAATATGGAAGGAACAAGGGTGCGCGGGGCGCGGACGGGACAGAGACGCGGCGGGTCAGGAACCGGGCGGGTCCGTCACATACATCAGGTAGGCGTCGAGCAGGTCGCGGGTGGTCATCAGGCCCTGCGTGTAGAGTTCCACGTTGGCCAGGCCGTGCCGGTCCAGGTAGCCGCGCATGATGGCGGAAAAATCGGTGGGATCCTCCGGCGGGTGAAGCGTCAGGTCCAGCAGCATGGCACCGAATCCCTGGATGGTCAGATAGCGGGCGCGCGCCTTCTCGTCGACGGACGGGTGGATGGTGCCGGCGGCGACGCCTTCGGCCAGCCAGGCCTCGGCGTCGGCGGCGAAGTGCTCGATGAAGGACTCGGCCAGCTCGCCGCCGGACTGCAGGCTCCGCAAGGCGTAGCCGACCAGCGGCGCCGTTTCCTCCAGCTCCGCCATGGCCGCCAGCAGTTCCGTCGGCGAGCCGGAGTGGACTGCCTGCTGCTTGTACGCGCCGATTTTGGCCAACACGTACTCATCGCAGGCCGTCCGCAGACCGTCTTTGGAACCGAAATGGTGCAGGATCAGCGCCGGGCTGACCCCCGCCGCGTCCGCAATGGCGCGGACACCCACCCGGAAGCCCCGACTGCCGAACAACACGACGGCGGTGTCCCGGACCCGGGCACGAGCGGTGAGATCACTAGGTGCGGCAGCCTGCGGCGGCGCTGCTGAACGCATGTTCAGCAGTCTAAACCTGTGTTCAGCCGACGGCAAAGGTTTCGTGAGGCGCCGCCCGCCGTCGGAGCCCGCTGCCCCTACTCAGCCGCGCGGCCGTCGCCTAGGGTGGAAGGCATGGAAGAGGTCGTCCTGGTGGGATTTGACGGCTCGGAAACCAGCGCCCGGGCGCTGGACTGGGGGTTGTTCGAGGCCCAGTCCCGCGGATGGCCGGTGCGGCTGGTCACCGTCGTTTCAACCGCGGGCGTGGACGATCCGCAGGTGGACCACCAGTATCTGGCCACCGCCCGGCGCGGCGGCGAAGGGGTGCTCCAGGCGGCGCTTGACCGCGCCGGAGCGTTGGGGCTCCAGGCCGAAGGGCACGTGGTGGCCGGGGACCCGAGCGAAGTGCTGGTGGACGAATCTGCTTCCGCCGGACTGGCGGTGGTGGGCAAGCGCGGCCGCGGCGGCTTTGCGGGACGGCTGCTGGGCAGTGTCTCCTCGGGCCTGGCGGCCCACGCCGCCTGCCCCACGGTGGTGGTGCCGCAGCGCTGGAAACCGGGCGCGACGGCCGCCGAACTCTCCCCGGATGCCGCGGCCGAACTGCCCGGCGGACCGGTGCCCTGGCTGCTGCCGTCGCCGCGGGAGGGGTCGGACCGGGGGCTGCATCCGCCGGATGCCTCCGAAAAGTTCAGCTACGCGGGGCAGGTGGTGGTCGGCATCGACCAGTCGGGGAGTGCGAATCCCGCCCTGTGGGCGGCGGCCGAGATAGCCAGCCGCCGCTCGGTCCCGCTGCGGATGCTTTCGTCCCGGGCGCCTTTCTACCGCGATTCGGTCTGGCTGGACCACGCCGAGGGTGCCCACCGGTTCCGCGAGGAGGTCGCCGCGGAGCTGGACGGCCCGCTGCGGGAGGTCCGCGGCAGCTACCCGGACCTGGATGCGAGCTGGAACTTCTATCTGTCCAAACCTGCCGAAGTCCTGGTCCACGCCACCCGCACGGCCCAGCTGATGGTGTTGGGGACGCGCGGCCACGGCGGATTTCCGGGCCTGTTGCTGGGCTCGGTCAGCCAAGCGGTGCTGCACCACGGCCTCTGCCCCATGATGGTGGTGCCCAAGGGTGTGGTCGTCAGCCGGACCCCGTGACGCCGGGAGCCCGGTAACGGACTTCGCCGGCCATGCGCAGGGCGTCGATGGTCTCGTCGATGGTCATCAGCACGGTTGTTTCGAAGGAGCTCAGCGCACCGCCTCCGCTGATGGCCAGGGCGACGGCGGCCATGGAGACGTTATTCGGGGCCTCCCACACGCTGTAGCCGTCGTGCGCGCCGAAGGCGTACCAGAAGCCGTGCAATTTCCCGCCAACGGATTCGATGTAGGCCTTGGCCGCCTTCCCCCGGTCCTCCGGGTTGTTGATCATCCTGGCCCAGGTCTCCGGGGTGTAGCTGAACTTCGAGAGATACAGCACCATCGGCTTTCCTTCCGAACGTGTCCGGCCCCGGATGGGCGCGGAGCAGGCGTTGGCTTACACCTTGGCGGAACGGCGTCCCCGCCGCAGCGCCTGGGTAAACGTGGCCACGGCATGGCTGGGCAGGGACTGCGCCGCCACGAACCCGTCGGGGCGCACCAGATACAGCTGGTCCGGATCGAGCTTCTTGTTCCCGTTGCGCGGCAGCACGTGCATCGGCAGCCCCAGCGATGCCTCCACATGATTGACGACGACGGCGCCCGGGTCGCCGTACGAGTGCACCTGCCACTGAAGGCTGCGCAGGACGTCGAAGTTGCTGCCGGTGTACGGCAGCCGCCGTCCCACGACGCGGCCCCGCCGACCGCGGGCCGCTTCCTTGGCGCCCGGGGCCATCCAGTAATGGATCCGGGTCTGCGATAGATAACCGAACACTCGGGAGGCACCGGAGGACCGCGGCACCACCCGCGCCGCCACGGGAATGAGGAACGGCAGCACCGACCTCCGGGCGGCGAGCGCCCACGGCGCCGTCGACGTGATGAAGGCGAACACCCGGTCCGTGCTTTGCAGCAGCCGCACCGCCACCGGCCGCCGTTCGGCCTCGTATCGGTCCAGGTAGGAGTCCGCGGCCCGGCCGGCGAGGACATCGGCGAACTTAAAGGCCAGGTTGTGGGCGTCCTGCAGGCCGGTGTTCATGCCCTGCGCACCGACGGGGGAATGGACGTGGGCCGCATCCCCGGCGAGGAAGACCGGGCCGTCGCGGAACCGGGCGGCGATCCGGTGATGCACGCGGTAGGTGGAGAACCAGTTCGAGGCGCCGTAGCGGACGCCGAACTTCTGAACCAGGCGCTCCCGGAGGGACTCCTCGGAGACGTCCGCCCCGCCGTCGTCGTCCCGCCCCTGGAAGCCGCCTTCGGGATCACGGACCACGCCGATCAGCCGGAGGTGGTCCGGGCCGCTCATGGGAAAGGCCAGCAGGAACTCGTCCACGCCCGCGCGGATATTGACCACGTCGCCGAAGAGGCCCCGGACCTCGGTGGCGTCGTTGACAAAGAAGGTGTGCGGACTGGTGGAGCCTTCAAACCCGATGCCGCGGCTGGTCCGCACGGTCGACGAGGCGCCGTCCGTTCCCACGCAGTAGCGGGCGCGGACCGTCGCCTTGCCAGCCGGGCCGGTCAGCTGCGCCGTGACGGGGTGGTCCGGGTGGCTGCCGCCCGCGACGTCTAGGGCGGAAACGCGGCACTCCCACAGCACCTCGCCGCCGAGCGCGTGCAGGTTCTTGAGCAGCAGCTCCTCGTTCTTGCTTTGTTCGTAGAACATGATGCCCGGGAAGGGCGTGATCCCGCGGCCCATCCGGCCCAGCGGGACCCTGCCGCGCGGCTTCGTGCCGAACCCGATGACCACCGCTTCGGCGAGGACGCCTTCGGCCATGACGGTGTCGGCGACGCCCAGCTGGTCGTAGATTTCCATGCTGCGCGCCTGCACCCCGAGGGCCCGGGATTCCCTCGTGGGGCCCGACTTGCCGTCCGCGATGATGTGGTCGACGCCCAGCTTCGCCAGCCAGTTGGCGAGCATCAGCCCGGTGGGACCTGCCCCGACAATCAGCACATCGGTTTGGAGTTCGGCTGCCATGGCGGTACCTCCTCCTCCGAGGTTACCGCTGGCCCGGGAACAGCGGCAGGGGGCATCGGCAGGGATCGGCGCGGGCAGCGGTGATCGGCGGGCATCGCGGAAGCAACGGCCGGGCCGGACCGGGGGGCGCCGGTAGAATTGGCCGGTATCCCCGCACGATGATCGGAGCCCCGTAGTGTCCATCGCGACCGCCCGTCCTGAGCTGACTCCCGAGGAGCGCCAGTCCGTGCTGCGCACCCTCAAGTCGCCGCGGCTGCTGAAGACGGAAGTGCTCGGCGGGTTGGTGGTCGCGCTGGCCCTGATCCCCGAGGCCATCGCGTTTTCCATCATCGCCGGGGTGGACCCGCGCGTCGGGCTGTTCGCCTCCTTCACCATGGCTGTCTCGATCGCGTTCCTGGGCGGCCGCCCGGCGATGATCTCAGCTGCCACCGGCGCGGTGGCGCTGGTGATTGCCCCGCTGGTGGAAAGCCACGGCCTCGACTACCTGGTGGCGGCGGTCATCCTGGCCGGCGTGTTCCAGGTGCTGCTGGCGGTGCTTGGCGTCGCCAAGCTGATGCGGTTCATTCCGCGGCAGGTGATGGTGGGGTTCGTCAACGCGCTGGCCATCCTGATCTTCATGGCGCAGGTGCCTGAACTGCTGGGCGTTCCGTGGCTGGTGTACCCGCTGACCGCGCTGGCGCTGGCGATTGTTTTCGGTCTTCCGAAGCTGACCAACGCGGTTCCCGCGCCCTTGGTCGCCATCGTGGTGCTGACGCTGATCACGGTGTTCGCCTCGGTTGCGGTGCCGACCGTGGGCGACAAGGGCGAGCTGCCGGACAGCCTGCCCGCGTTGTTCTTCCCGGCAGTACCGCTGACCCTGGAAACCCTGAAGGTTATCTTCCCGTATGCCTTGGCGATGGCGTTCGTGGGGCTGCTCGAATCGCTGATGACGGCCAAGCTGGTCGACGACGTCACGGACACCCGCTCCAACAAGACCCGCGAGTCCTGGGGCCAGGGCGCCGCGAACATCATCACCGGCTTCTTCGGGGGCATGGGCGGCTGCGCGATGATCGGCCAGACCATGATCAACGTGAAGGCCTCCGGAGCCCGCACCCGCCTCTCCACCTTCCTCGCCGGCCTGTTCCTGCTCATCCTCGTGGTGGTTCTCGGCGACATCGTGGCGCTGATCCCGATGGCGGCCCTGGTGGCCGTGATGGTCTTCGTGTCCTGGGCGACGTTCGACTGGCACAGCATCAAACCCTCGACCCTGAAGATGATGCCGAAGAGCGAGACCGCGGTCATGCTCGTCACCGTCATCGCCACCGTCGCCACGAACAACCTGGCCATCGGCGTCGGGCTCGGCGTGCTGACCGCCATGGTGCTGTTCGCCAACCGGGTATCGCACCTGGTGACCGTCGAGCGGACGGTGCTGGAACTGAACGGCGAGGAGACAGCCACCTACGTGGTCGACGGCGAGCTCTTCTTCGCGTCCTCGAACGACCTCTACACCCAGTTCCAGTACGCACTGGACCCGGACAAGGTCATCATCGACATGCACGCCTCGCACCTGTGGGACGCCTCGACCGTGGCGGCACTGGACGCGATCACCGAGAAGTACCGCGCCCACGGCAAGGACGTGCGGATCATCGGGCTGAACTCGGCCAGTGTGGCCATGCGGGAGCGGATGGCCGGCAAGCTCAACGGCTGACCGGCTGAACGGCTGAGCGGCTGACCCGGCACGGCCCGGCTGACCGGCTGACCCGGCCCGGCCGCCACCGCCTGACCTGACCGCGGCCGCGGCGGGGAGCGTCCCGTGACAGGCGTCCACCCCATGTACCGCGGCAACGGCGTATTCTAGGGGCACGCTGGTCCGGACCTGCCGGACCGTCCGGCCGACGGGAGGCACAGATGAGCGAGAGCTTGACCCACGACGACGTGGAGCACTTCGCCGCGCTGCTGGACGCCCGCGAGGCGTCGGACCGCGCCCAGGTGGAGCGCCTCACGGTCGACATTGCCGAGGTCACCGCGGCGACCCGGGACGTCCCGGCCGACGACGAACACGACCCCGAGGGCTCCACGGCCACGCTGGAACGCGCGCGCGAAGTGGCGCTGCTGGCCAGCACGGAAAAGGCGCTCGCGGACATCGCCGCCGCCCGGGCCCGGCTCGCGGCCGGCACCTACGGGACGTGCGCCTCGTGCGGCAACCCCATCCCGCGCGAACGTCTGGAGATCCGGCCGGAAGCACAATTTTGCGTGACCTGTGCGGCGAAGCGGCGCCGTGCCTGAGCGAAGCACCGTGGATCATGCCCAGCCCGGGGCCGGCACCGCCGTCGTTGTTCCGGAAGGCGCCCCCGTCACCGCGGTGACCGCGACCCGTTTGGCGGACGGCCGGGAGTTGCTTTTTTTCGACGACGGCGCGCGGCCGGTTCCGCGGGATTCGCGGGACACTCGGGACCTGCCGGAACGGCCGCCGGTGGGGGAGCTGCGCTACGACGTGCTGACGGGGGAGTGGGTGGCGCTGGCCGCGCACCGGCAGACCCGCACCTACCTGCCGCCGGCGGACGCGTGCCCGCTGTGCCCGAGCACGCCGGACTACGCCTCCGAAATCCCGGCGGCCGACTATGACGTGGCCGTGTTCGAGAACCGGTTTCCGTCGCTCGGGCCGGACCTGCTGGCAACGCCCGAGGACCCGGAGTGGGGCCGCGCCTACACCGCCGGCGGGCGCTGCGAGGTGGTCTCCTTCACCTCGGCGCACACCGGTTCGTTCGCCGGGCTGGACACCCGCCGCGTGCGCACCGTGATCGACGCGTGGGCGCACCGGACCGCGGCGCTCAGCGCGACGGACGGGATTGCCCAGGTCTTCTGCTTCGAAAACCGCGGCGCCCAGATCGGCGTGACGCTGCACCATCCGCACGGTCAGATCTACGCCTACTCCTACCTGCCCCCGCGCGGGGCGGTCATGGCGGCGGCGGCCCGGAAACACTTCGAGGCCACCGGCGGGCGGCAGACGCTGACCGGGGCGGTGCTCGGCCATGAGCGCTCCGACGGCTCCCGGATGGTTCTCGAAGGCGAACACTTCAGCGCCTACGTGCCGTTCGCCGCGCGCTGGCCGCTGGAGGTGCACCTGGTGCCGCACCGGCAGATCGCGGATCTCGCCGGGCTCACGGGCGCGGAGCGGGACGAACTGGCGGTGCTGTACCCGCAGCTGCTGGGCCGGTTCGACGCGCTCTACGACAGCCCGACCCCGTACATCGCCGCCTGGCACCAGGCGCCGGTCGCCCGGGCGCTGCGGGAAGCGGGCTACCTGCACCTGCAGCTGACCTCGCCGCGACGGGCCGCCGACAAGCTGAAGTACCTGGCGGGCTCCGAGGCAGCGATGGGCGCCTTCATCAACGACACCTTGCCGGAGCAGGTGGCCGCCGCGCTGCGGGAGGCGGATCCTGGCCGCATACCGGGTGCCGGCAGCGGCGGCCCGGGCGGGACACGCGCGGCGGACGAAGGGACTCGGGCCGCCGGCGGGGGCGCCGGCGGGGAGGCCCCGTGACCGCCGAAGCTTTGGCCGCACGCACCGCCGACGCCTTCGCCGCACGGTTCGGGCGCCGCCCGGACGGGGTCTGGGCGGGACCGGGACGGGCCAATCTGATCGGCGAACACACCGATTACAACGGCGGCTTCGTGCTGCCGTTCGCCATCGACAAGATCACGACGGCGGCGCTCGCCGTGCGCGGCGACCGCACCGTTCGGGTGGCCTCGGCGCTGCCGGGCGCCGAGGCGGTGGAGATCGGGCTGGACGATCTTGGCCCCGGCGCCGTTTCCGGTTGGTCGGCGTACCCGCTGGGCGTGGCCTGGGCGCTGGGGCAGGCGGGGGTACGCCTGCCCGGCTTCGACCTGCTGGTGGATTCGGACGTTCCGGTCGGCGCCGGCTTGTCCTCGTCCGCCGCGCTGGAATGCGCGGTAGCCCTCGGCCTGGCCGAACTGGTGGGAGGGCGGCGGGCGGATGCGGGGCCGGATAGGGCGGGGCCGGAGCTCGCGGGATTGGATCGGGCCGGGCTGGCTGCCGCCGGACGGCGCGCGGAGAACGAGGTGGTCGGCGCGCCCACCGGCATCATGGACCAGTACGCTTCCCTGTTCGGGGCGGCCGGGTCCGCGGTGTTTCTGGACTGCCGCAGCGAAGCCGTGGAACTGGTGCCGCTGGACCTCGAGGCTGCGGGCCTGGCCTGCCTGGTCATGGACACCAAGGTTTCGCACGCCCATGCCACCGGCGACTATGCCAGCCGCCGCGACTCCTGCAACCGGGCCGCGGAAGCCCTGGGCGTGCCGCTGCTGCGCGACGTACCGCTCGACCGGCTGCCGGAAGCTCAACGGCTGCTCGACGATGAGACCTTCCGCCGCGCCCGGCATATCGTTACCGAGAACGCGCGCGTGGTGGAGACCGTGGAATTGCTGCGCTCCGAGGGGCCCGCGGCCGTCGGCCGGTTGCTGGACGCCAGCCACGCTTCCATGCGCGATGACTTCGAAATTTCCTGTCCGGAGCTGGACCTGGCTGTAGAGACCGCTCAGGCGAACGGCGCCCTGGGCGCCCGCATGACCGGCGGGGGATTCGGCGGTTCCGCCGTCGCCCTGGTCCCGGCAAACGAGGTGGATGCGGTGCGGGATGCGGTCTTGCGGGCGTTCGCTTCGCGCGGCTTCCGGCAACCGGAAATGTTCACCGTCACTTCCGCGGACGCTGCCCGCCGGCTGTTGTAAGCCCGGGGCTATCCGGGCAGCGGGCCGGCCAGCGCGACCACGAGCGTGGCGGTGATCATGGACGGGCCAAATGGGATGTCCGAATCCCGCTTAAGCACGCGGGCCAGCATGAGCAGGACAATGGCCGCCGCGTTTAGCAGGAACGCCCCCAGCAGCACGGCCACCCAGGCCGCTACGCCGTCGTAGCCGGCATACAGGCCCACGACGGCAGCAAGCTTCACGTCTCCCATGCCGATGCCGCCGGGCTTGATTAAAGCCGCCAGCAGGTAGAAGGCAAACATCGCCAGCGAGCCGAGCAGCCCGGCCATGACCGGCTGCCACGCGGAGCCCGTCAAGGCAGGCAGGAGCAGCAGCGCCACTGCCGTCCCCAGGAACGGAAGGACCACGCGATTCGGCAGCAACTTATGCCGCAGGTCAATCGCGGCCAGCAGCACGCCCAGGACGGCGAGAAGGCCGAAGGCGGGAAGCTCTGCGGCTTCCCGGGCCGGAGCCAGGAGGCCGCAGAGGATGCCCGTTGCGGCCGCCATCGGCCAGCGCCACGCGGCAGGAAGTACCGTGCGGTCCTCCCGGTGGGCGAGTGCAAAGACGCACCAGCCGGCTAGGGCTCCGAGCGCGGCAAGCAGGACCGGTAACAGCAAAGTCACCGGACCCGCTCACAGGCCATAGCCCTTGTTCCTTCGGGTCCCTCAACTCCGTAGATCGTTGGTCACCCTTTCATCACATCACTGCCCGACATAGGCTCATAGTAGGAAGAATCGATTAACCTCTAGGAGTATCAGAGTTCCGGGCTTCTGCAGAGGCCCGGATGGCCTTCGGGCAGCCCGACGCGGACCGTGCAGGGAGGAGATGCAGAATGAGTGACCCGGGTGCGGCCGTAGTGATCGAAGACGACGTGGACATCCGCAATCTCGTGAGCGCCGTCCTCCTGCAATCAGGATTCGACGTACAGGCGGCCGCGAGCGGGCGGGAAGGGATCCATGCCGTGCGGCAACGGATCACCACCGTCGTCACCTTGGACATCTCGCTGCCGGACATCGACGGCTTCGAAGTGCTCCGGAGGATCCGTCAGTTCAGCAACTGCTACATCGTGATGCTCACCAGCAGGAACGAAGAACTCGACACGCTCACGGCGTTGCAGCTTGGGGCAGACGATTATATGACCAAACCGTTCCGTCCCCGCGAGCTGCGGGCCAGGATCCATGCGATGATGCGCCGGCCCCGCACTCCTCATCCGCTGGAAGCCACCCCGGCCAACGCACCGCCGCTGCCGTCGGCCCCGCCCGCCGACAGCAGAATCCTCGAGCACAATGGGCTCGTCCTCGATTCCGATCGGCGTACGGCGTCGCGCGAGGGTGAGGAATTGCGGCTGACCAGGAGCGAGTTCAACGTGCTCCAGGAGATGCTGCGCAGTTCGGGGGCGGTCCGCTCGAAGGCGGAGCTGGTCAAGGTAGTGCGCGGGGACTATTACCCCGAGGACGCCTACATCAGCGAAGCCGATGAGCGGGCGATCGAAGTCCATGTGGGCAATCTGCGGCGCAAACTGAAGGAAGATCCGCACCGCCCGCGCTGGCTCGTTACGGTGCGGGGAATCGGTTATCGGCTGGCTCCGGAGCGCTCGGTATAGCGGGTGCTCCCGGCTCGGCCCTCATGCCCTGCATTTCGCTCACCGTGGCCGCACCGCACTGCTGGATGAGACCAAGCAGGGCGGCTGCCTCTGCGAAATCCGCCGCACGAATATGAGCCTCCACCTCGCCGGCCAGCCAGGCCAGTCGGCTGGCACCCACCATCATCGAGGCGGTCTTCAGGCTGAGGGCTGCGTCCAAGGAATCGGTCCGGTCCTGGCTGTCCAACGCGGTCTCCAGGCAGCTAAACCGATCCGGCCATGCCTCGGAAAAGTCCTGGACCAAGCCGCGGGCGATGCCGTGGTCGGCCAAACCGTCGCCGAGGTCCTCCACTACCGCGCGGTCAACCAGCGGCAGGACGTGGTGCTGGTCAGCGGCCATCATGGCAGGCGCCGCACGCGGCGGGTCCCGGCCGGGGCCGGCCCGGTCGGTGCACAGTGGGTGGATGGGATGGGCATGGTTCGAGACTACTTTCCGATGTCGGGCGGGTCTGCCGGTTTTCCGGTTTCTTTGGCTAATGTTGCGGGATTGCTGAGGTTGCCGACGTGCCTGCCGGTCCTCGTCAGCCGCCCAGGGTGGCGATGATGTTCAGTGCCGCAGGGCCGAGCAGCGCGATAAAAAGCACCGGAAGAATGCAGAACATCAGCGGGAAGACTACCTTGACTGGGATCTGCATGGCCTTTTCCTCGGCGCGCTGGCGCCGCTTGACGCGCATTTCGGCCGCCTGCGTGCGGAGCACGCCGGAGACGGAAACGCCGTAGGCGTCCGCCTGGATGACGGCGCGAACGAACTGCTGCAGGTCCTTCGAGGTGGTCCTGCCGGCCAGCGAGTCGTAGGCCTCGCGGCGCGAGCGGCCCACCTGCATGTCCTGCAGGACGCGGATCAGTTCGGCGGCGAGCGGACCGGAACCGTTCGCTCCTACCCGGGCGACCGCCGCGTCAAAG
The DNA here is from genome assembly GCF_059091865.1 of Arthrobacter sp. B0316-1-20. Taxonomy (NCBI): domain Bacteria; kingdom Bacillati; phylum Actinomycetota; class Actinomycetes; order Micrococcales; family Micrococcaceae; genus Arthrobacter; species Arthrobacter sp. B0316-1-20. Next base: position 302,208 of record NZ_JBNHHC010000001.1, read on the forward strand.
CCCAGGCCGGCCTCCACGGCGATGGTCATTTGGTCCAACGTGTCCGGCAGTTCCTCGCCGATCGTTGCTTGGCGTTTCTGGCCCGCGCTGTGCAGCAGAAGGTCAGGGAGGCAGTAGGCGACGACGGCGATGACGATCGCCAGCAGGACGCTGGGCCCCGCGGATGCGGCGGCCACGTACAGGAGCCCGACCACAATGCCTGCCACGGCAAGGACGATCTTGGCAGCCATGAGCCGCTTCAGCGGCCAGGCCTCGGGACGTCCGGCCAGCGCCAGCTGGCGTTCCAAGCGCTGGGCAAAGGTTGCCGGCGTGAACCGGGTGGCCAGCGCCTCGAACCGGCGCCTGCGGGCGCGTTTGACCGCGCGCGGCCCGGCCAGGCCACGGGACAAATTGGCCCGGATGGCCTCGTGCTGGGGATGCTTGCCGCCCAGCAGGGACCAGGCAAACAGCGGGAGCGACAGCACCAGGGCTGCGGCAGCCACCATGACAGTCAGCGGCATCGGCGGACTCCTTTACTTACGGTGCTGAACTTTAGAACTTGAAGCTGACGACTTTGCGCATCCACAGCCCGCCCGCGACGAGCAGGGCTCCGGCCACGAACAGCAGGGAGAAACCGAGCGGGCTCTGGGTGAAACTGTCCAGATAGCCGGGGCTGGACACGAACAGGAACGCGCTGAGTCCAAAGGGCAGGACCATCAGGACCAGGGCGGAGATCCGTCCTTCGGCGCTGAGCGCCTTGACCTGGCCCCGGATCTGGGAGCGTTCCCTGATCGTCTGGCCCACCTGGTCCAGGACTTCGGCCAGGTTGCCACCCACTTCCCGGTGGATGTCTATGGCCTGGGCGACCCAGTGAAAGTCTTCGCTGCCCATCCTGTCGGCGGTATCGTGCAGCGATTCGCCGAGGTCTCGGCCCAGCCGCGTTTCGTTGACCACCCGCCGCAGCTCTTCGGACGTCGGTGCCGCCGATTCGGCGGAGACCGCGTCCACGGCGCGCAGCAGGCTGTGGCCGGCACGCAGTCCGCTGGCCAGCAGCTGGAGCGTGTCGTCGAGCTGGTCAGCGAAGGCCGTCCGGCGCCGGCCGGCGCGGAAGACCAGGACCCCTTTGGCGACGGCCGGGGCCGCAACGGCCAGGAGCAAGCCGGCGGCGGGTCCCGCGAGCATAATTCCGAGGGCCGCGCCGACCGCGGCGCCGGACAAAACCAGGACCACCAGTTCGGCGGGGGTGAGCCTCAGCCCGGCGGCTTCGAGGGCGCCAGCCATCGCCGGGGCTTCCCGGCGGCGGGCCAGGAGCCGTTCGATGGCAGCGGTGGAACGGGCGGCCACGTCACTGAGCCGGGAGCCCTGTTCCGGGGCGCCACGGCGGGCCGGCGAAAGCCTCAGGGACCGCGTGCCGAAGGCGGCCGACACCAGCAGGGCCAGCGAGCCGTAGCAAAACAGCATCCCTACAACCAGGACCGCCGGGGTCATCGCGTCGCCGCCTGGGGGCGCAACGGGCCGGCGGCCGGCTCGAAGATGTCGGCCGGCAGGTCGATGCCCAGTTCCCGGAACCGGTCGGTAAACCGGGGACGAACCCCGGTAGGCATGGGTTTGCCCAGGAACCTGCCGCTGCCATCCACACCGGCACTGTAGTCGAAGACAAAGGCGTCCTGCAGCGTCACGATGTCGCCTTCCATGCCCTGTACCTCGGTCACATGCGTGACCCGGCGGGTACCGTCGCGCAGGCGGGTCAACTGAACGATGACGTCCACCGCGGAGGCGATCTGTTCCCGGATCGCGCGCAGGGGCAGGTCCATCCCGGCCATCAGCACCAGGGTCTCCAGGCGCGCGATGGCGTCCCGGGGGGAGTTCGAATGCACCGTGGACAGCGATCCGTCGTGCCCGGTGTTCATGGCCTGGAGCATGTCCAGTGTTTCTCCGCCGCGGACCTCGCCCACCACGATCCGGTCCGGGCGCATGCGCAGCGAGTTGCGGACGAGGTCGCGGATGGTGATCGCGCCCTTGCCCTCGATGTTGCTCGGGCGGCTTTCCAGCCGGACCACGTGGTCCTGCTGCAGCTGCAGTTCCACGGCGTCTTCGATGGTGACGATGCGTTCGCCGGCCGGAATGAAGGAGGAGAGCACGTTGAGCAGCGTGGTCTTTCCGGTGCCGGTGCCGCCGGAGACGATGATGTTCAGCCGTGACCGGACGCAGGCGTCCAACAACGCGGCCATCTCCGGGGAGAGCGTGCCGAAACCAATAAGGTCCTGGACCTGGAAAGGGTCGGCGGCGAACTTCCGGATGGTCAGGGAAGACCCGTTGACCGCCAGCGGCGGGATGACCGCATTCACACGCGAGCCGTCGGCCAAACGTGCGTCAACGAGCGGCGACGATTCGTCGATCCGGCGGCCGACCCTGGACACGATGCGTTCAATGACCCGGCGCAGCTGGTCCTCGGACAGGAAGCGGGCCGAACTGCGCGAGAGCTTGCCCTTGTGCTCCACGTAGATCATGTCGGGTCCGTTCACCATGATTTCGGAGACGTCCGGATCCTCCAGCAGCGGCTGCAGCGGACCGTAGCCGAGCACGTCGTCGCTGACCTCACGGATCAGGCGCTGGCGCTCCAGGTGGCTGAGCGAATTCTCTTCTTCCTCCACCACCTTGGCAAGCTCCTGCTGCACCACGAGATGCAGCTTGTCCTCGTCCAGGGAAGCATCCAGCAGGCGTGATCCCATGCGTTCGAAGAGGACCGCGCTCGCACGTTCCTTCATCTTGGACAGGGCATCCTGCGCCGGGGGAGGGGCGGCGGGGGGAGCCGTGCGGCCGGCAGCGGCAGGCTGCGCCGCGGCCACGGTGGACGAGGCAGTCACCGGCGTCGCCGCAGTCGCAGTCGCAGTCGCCGTCGTCGTCGTCGCCGGAGCAGCGGATGCGGAAGCAGCCGGTGCCGGCGCGGTGGTGGCGGTTGCAGCAGGCGCGGCGGCATGGCCACGGGCGGGGGGAGCTGTCGGGGCGGTGCCGTGCACTGCCTGAAGCCGTTGGGCAAGGTTCATGGCTATCCTCTTCGGTGACGACCGCGGCGCTTGAGCAGGCCGGCCGGGGCGGGGGCAAAGTGGTCCACCACCTTGTGCAAGGCGCGGGCCGCAGGATCGCGCGGGGCGCTTTCGAGCACCGGCACGCCTTGGTTGGTGGAAATCCGGACCGCGCGGGTGTCCGGGATGACGTCGTCGACTTTGCACCCGAGGGTGGTCTCCGCGTCGCGGCGGGTGAGACCGTCGCGCGGATCCGCCCCGTTCAACACGATGTGGCGGGTGAGCGGTTCCATGCCCAGCTCGCGCAGGATTTCTAGCTCCTTTCGGAGTCCGCGGATGCTGGGAACGTCCATGCCGCCCACGAAGATATAGTCCGTGGCGCGATCCAGTGCGGCCAGCGTGTGCTCCGACAGCCCCGGGGACGTATCGATGATGACGTGCGCGTACTGCGCGGCCAACTGGTCCAGCAGCAGCGATACCTGCTCGCCGGTGACCTGGTCGGCATCGGCCGGCGACGGCGGCGCGCACAACGCATACAGCCCGCTGGGGTGCCGGGCCAGGAAAGACTTGAGCACAATGCTGTCCTTCTGTGCGTGCGGCTGCACGGCGTCGACCAGGGAATATTCCGGCTCCAGGCAGAGCGCGCTGGCCACGTCGCCGAACTGCAGGTCCAGGTCGACGATGACGGTCTGCTGCTCCGGGGCGGCAGCCAGCCCGACGGCGAGGTTGGTCGCCACCGTGGTCTTCCCGGCGCCGCCCTTGGGGGAGACGACGGCGACGACGCGGCCGTGGGCGGACTGGCCATCGGACGAGGGAACGCTGTGCCGCCGGTGGCTGGCGCTGCGTACCGCGCGGTGCAGCAGTGCGGCCATATCGCGGACATCGGCGTGGGGAGCCACGACGTCGCGGATGCCGGCACGCATGGCGGCCAGCACGACGTCGGGGCTCGGCGCCGCGACCAGCAGCACCGAAACCTCGGGCCGCTGCGACTCGAATTCGGCCGCCAGGGCCAACGCCTGACCGGTGGCCAGACCGGGGCCAAGCACCACGGCATCCAGGAGCTGCGGGTTGGACAGCACGGCGAAGACATCGTTGGGTTCGGTGGGGAGGCCCGCGCCGTCCCACAGCTGGGTATGGCCGGCCAGGGAACCTACCGCGGCGGCGGCGAAACGTTGTTCGAAGTCGGCGTCGGTGCCCACCAGTACGTAGCGGCTCATTTGTAGACCTCGTCGCTGTCCACCAGGCGCGTTCCCTTTTCGCTGGCGTCGGCCGGTTCCTTCGAGAGCCAGGTGCGGGCGTACTCCTGGGCATACACGATCTTTTCGGCGTCCGGTGCCATGACCGCCAGGGTGACCAGCACGTTGTTGGCGGGGACGGTGGCGTCGCCGGACTCGGCGGCAACCGCCACGCCCTGGACCCGGGTAACCAGGACCTTATGCAGCTCCAAGTGTGTGACGTGTGCGGTATTTCCGGGGCCGTCTTCCAGCGAGATGAAGACGCCGACGGTGTCGCCGGCCTGCAACTGCCCGCCCACAACGCGGGCAGGGTCCAGGGAGATGGAGAGTTCTTGCATGCCCTTCGGGACGGCCACGGTTCCCGGTTCCTGCAGGTCCGCGGGCGGGGCAAAGCGGGCGGCCAGCAGCTGTTCGCCGGCGAGCAGGTCGACGGTGGCGACCTGTCCGGCCAGCTTCTGCACGTCCGTTACCACTCCGGCCGCCGCGACCTTGGCCGGAACGAGCTCAGCCGCAACGTACGCGCCGAGCTCTTCGGCGGACGTGCCGGCCGGCACATTCTTTGCGACCACCAGGACCTCCACCGTCTCGGTGCCGGCCAAGGCACGCTGGTCGGCGCTGCCGATGTAGGCGAGGACCATCATGGTTCCGACGACGGCCATCAGCAGGGCCGCTATGGCCCCGACAATTCTCTTTTTCACCGACGGTGCTCCTAATGGACAAGCGTGACGAGGGAGGCACCGAAGGTGTTGTTGGCGCCGCCGAAGATGAAGTCTTGTTCGCCGGCGTCGAGCGTCACGAACGTTTCGAACTCGCCGATGAGTCCCCGGCAGCTGCCGGTGCACTGCACCGAGGCCGGGCTGAGGTTGTTATGGGACGTGCTGCTGAAATTCCAGCCGGCGACCTTGAAGGCCGCGAACCCGATGATGTGGTACCAGCCACTCGTCCCCTGGCCACCGACCTTGTCGTACAGCGGCAACAGGACGGTGGTGCCGGCAATCTGATTCAGCATGTTGGTCTGCTTGCAGGCGGACGGCACGTCGTTGCCGGTATCGCTGGCGACTTCAGGATCAATGGGGAAGCCCGGAAGGCCGGTCGCGCCGAGGTTGATTTTGGCCTGGCACGGGCGGGCCGGATCTTGCTTCAGCCAGCCGAAGCCTCCAGGAATCGTGTAGGCCGAACCGGTGCTGCCCGGCACCGTCGAGCTGGAACATCCAGCGTTTGTCAGCCCGTTCGGGTTGAATTCCACCCGCTGCAGGCCGCCGTCGAGCATGCCCAGGAACTGGCAGTAGGAGATCGCGATGGGGAGGACGGATGTGCCGGCGACGGGAGCTCCCCAGCGGGCACGGGATTCGGTGGTGATGGAGGCGGAGTCGTCCAGGCCGAGGATCGGCGCGAAGTGTTGGGCCAGGAAGTGGCCGTCGGAAGACCGCGTGGTGGTGGTGACCGTGGCGGTGGCGGTGGCGGGGTCCAGTTGGACGTTGGCGTTGGCCAGGCCGTCGTTCGCGTTCTGGTTGGCGAGCGACGTGGCGAGGGCCGTGAAGTCCGCATCGCAGTGGCCTGCCGCGCAGTTCTGGGCGACGGCCAGCGCGCCGGCGTCGGCGCCGTTCTTCAGTTGGGCGCGCTCGAAGTACAGGGCCCCGATGTCAAGGACGACCGCGGCCATGCCGAGCAGGACCACCATGAAAAGGGCGGTGGTGACGGCGGTGGCGCCGCGTTCGTCGCTCAGACGCTGCACTGCATGACTCCTTTGCCGGTCAATGTGATGCTGGCCCCGAAGAGGCCGGATAGAAAAGCCATGGGGTAGGCCACGGTGACGGTGGCGACCGATCCCGGAGCACAGACACCGGTGGCACTGGGGGAAACGGCGACGGTGACCTGCTCCGGTGCAATCCGCGGGTTTAGCGCCGGGGCCGAGGCGATCACTGCCGCCCGGGAGTCCGCCGCGCTGGACGCCGTACCGTTGATGGTCATGACGCGCGCGCCGTCCCGTGCAGCTGCGGTGAGCTGCATCTGGGCGTTGTAGACGCGTCCGAACTCGACGATCCCCAGCAGCAGCAACAACAGAACGGGCAAGACCAGGGCGAACTCGACGGCTGCCGCTCCGCGTTCCGATGTCAGGCGCTTCATGTGTTGCTCTTTCACGGTTCGGTGGCTGGGACGGGAGCGAACGGTGCCGCCGTCCCAGCCACCCAGGAGGTGGATTTGGTCGAACCGAGATTAGCCGCCGGCCGGAGCGGTGCCCTTTACGATGCCCAGCTGGCCGCCCAGGCCGCTGAAGAACGTGCTGAGCTGCGGGCCGAAGATGGTCAGGCCGGTGATCATGACGATGGCGATGAGGCCCACCATGAGGGCGTATTCGACGGCGGTGGCGCCGGTCTCCTCGCGCTGGAGGCGGTTCTTCACGGTGAAACCGAGGGTCTGAAGGGTGGCGATGATGGAAAGCATGAGAACTCCTGTGCGATTGAATCGCTGGCACTCTGGCCAGCGGCCGGCTGGCACCTCGCCAGCTCTTCAAGAAAATTAGCAAGCCGAAAGCCCCGAAACGGCCGGCTTTTGCCTATCCTGCGGCAGCTGCCGGGGAATGCTTCCCTGCATGGGTAAACGGTGCACTTTCCCTGCGGCTTAATGGTTTTTCCTGCGGAAAGGGGGGGGGCACATAAGACGTTGCTTCCGCCCGCTCGGAAGACTCGCTTCCGCTCGTCGAAAGGACCGCGCTGCCCGCCGCCGTGCCCCGCTGCCGGCTCCCGCCCCCTGCCGGCTCCCGCAGGCCAACTATCCCCACACACCATCGACTATTCGGATGACGCCCTTTTCGGGCACGGAAGGGGCGTTATCTGACTTCTCGATCGTGGGCCGAGGGGGGCAGGGGGGGGGGCAGGCGGAGCAGGCGCGCCGGGAATGAGGCTGGCGTGCCGGGGCACGTAGAGCGGGCGCGCAGGGGGTGCAGCGCCGCGCCGGGTCAGGCGGAGCGGGCCGCCTTGAGCTGCATCTCCAGGCCGGCGATCAGCGCCTCGAGGCCCAGCCGGAAGGCCGCATCCGCAGCCGAGCCCGCGGGGCCGGCATCCTGCGACCGCACGGCGGAGGTGAAGGCCGGGTTGGCCGCGGCGAGCTCGCCCGATTCGAAGATGTCCGCCGGCGCGGTCACGTCGAAGGCCGACCCGAAGATGAAGGACTCCAGGGCCACGATCGCCGGCACGACCTGCGGCTCCGGCCAGCCGGCCTTCAGGAAGCCGGCGGTGACGGCCTCGTACATGGCCAGCGTGTGCGGTGCGCCGGTGACGGGCAGCACCGCGATGACGGGAATCAGCGGGGCGTGGTGGGTGAAGGCGTCGCGGTAGGACCACGCCCAGCGGCGCACCGCGTCCGCCCACTCCAAGTCGGAAAACACGCTCACGTCCACGCCGGCCATCACGTGGTCCTGAAGGAGCAGCAGCACGTCGTGCTTCGACGCCACGTGGTTGTAGAGCGCGGAGGGGGCCACCCCGAGGGTGCGCGCCAGGGCCGACATGGTGAGCCCCTCGTAGCCGCGCGATTCGATCAGGCCGAGCGCCGCCGTCGTCATCAGTTCCTTGGACAGCAGTTTCTGCACGGGGCGTCCGGCGGGGCGGTTCCCGTTCCGGACGGAGGCGTCCTCGCCGGCTGGGCGTGCTGTTACCACGGGCTCCCTCTTCCCTCGTGCGGGCCGCGGCGGTGCGGCCTGTAGGGCCATCCTACGCAACGCTTTCCGAACGTCCGTGGAGGCACCGGTTTCCAAAACGCTGTGGCACGGGTTACAGTGTTGACGCTAAATGAATGTCGTTCATTTAGCGGGCGGGGCCAGGCACCAAGCGGCCGGACCGCCACGGCACGAATGGGAGTGAACACAGTGAGCAAGTTGAAGCGGGACGTAGTAGTCATCGGCGCCGGGCCCTCCGGGCTGACCGCGGCCCGGGACCTGAAGCGGGCGGGCATGTCCGTGGCCGTGTTGGAGGCGCGTGACCGCGTGGGCGGCCGCACCTGGACCGACGTGGTGGACGGAGCCATGCTCGAAATCGGCGGACAGTGGGTCTCACCGGACCAGACGGCCCTGCTGGAGCTGCTCGACGAGCTGGGGCTCGAGACTTACAGCCGCTACCGCGACGGCGAGAGCATCTACCTGGACCCCACGGGCGAAGCCAAGCGCTACACCGGCGCCATGTTCCCGGTCAGCGCCTCCACGGAGTCCGAGATGAACCGGCTGATCGGGCTGCTGGACGCCCTGGCCGGCGAGGTCGGCGCCGACGAACCGTGGGCCCACCCCAAGGCCCGCGAGTTGGACACCATCTCCTTCGACCAGTGGCTGCGCCAGCAGTCCGCGGACGAGGAAGCCTGCAACAACATCGGCCTGTTCGTGGCCGGCGGCATGCTGACCAAGCCGGCGCACTCGTTCTCGGTGCTGCAGGCGGTGCTGATGGCCGCGTCCGCCGGCTCGTTCAGCAACCTGGTCGACGACGAATTCATCCTGGACAAGCGCGTGGTGGGCGGCATGCAGGAGGTCTCCGTGCGCCTGGCCGCCGAACTGGGCGACGACGTCGTGCTCAACGCACCCGTGCGCGCGCTGCGCTGGAACGACGACGGCGTGACCGCCACCGCGGACGGCGTCACCGTGGAGGCCCGCTACGCCGTGATGGCCGTGCCGCCGAACCTGTATTCGCGTGTCTCCTACGACCCGCCGCTGCCGCGCCGGCAGCACCAGATGCACCAGCACCAGTCCCTGGGCCTGGTGATCAAGGTCCACGCAGTCTACGAAACGCCGTTCTGGCGGGCCGACGGCCTCTCGGGAACGTGCTTCGGCGCCAACTCGGTGGTCCAGGAGGTGTACGACAACACCAACCACGGCGACTCGCGCGGCACCCTGGTCGGCTTCGTGAGCGATGAGAAGGCAGACGCGATGTTCGAACTCAGCGCGGGGGAGCGCAAGGCCGCGATCCTCTCCGCAATCGCCGACTACCTGGGCCCGGCCGCGCTGGCCCCGGTGGTGTACTACGAGTCGGACTGGGGGTCAGAGGAATGGACCCGCGGCGCCTACGCCTCCAGTTACGATCTGGGCGGTCTGTCCCGCTACGGCAAGGACCAGTCGACCCCGGTCGGACCGATCCATTGGTCCTGTTCCGATCTGGCCGCCGCCGGCTACCAGCACGTGGACGGCGCAGTGCGGATGGGCCGCGCGACCGCCGCCCGCATCCTCGCGGGACACACGGCCGACGCCGGTGAGCTCGTCCCTGCTGCCGGCCGGGAGGGCTAGGCATGCGGCGTTATGTTGTTGCCTACACCGCCACGGACAGCGGACGCGAGGCGGTCAACCTCGCGACGGCGCTGGCCCGCCGGCAGGGCGGCAGCCTCGACCTGGTCATGGTGCTGCCCGAATCCTCGCCCTACTCGGGCGCCTATCCGCGGCCCGAATCGGGCTTCGGCGGGATCCTCTCCGACCAGATCCGGCAGTGGCTGGCCGAGGGACTGGACCTGGTGCCCGACGACGTTCCGGCCCGCGCCCATGTTCGCCCGGCCGACTCCAACGCCGAGGGCCTGATTGCCGCCGCCGAGGAATTCGGCGCGGCGCTGATCGTGATCGGTGCCGGGCGCAACAGTGTTTTCCGCCGCTTCAGCGTCGGCACCGTCGCCAGCGGACTGCTCCACGCGTCCACGGTCCCCGTGGCATTGGCGCCGCGCGGCTACCGGCGCACCGACTCCGTCTCGCGGATCACGGTGGGCATCGGCAACCGGCCCGGGGCGGACGAGGTCATGCAGGTCGCCTTGAACGCCGGCCACCAGCGGGGCCTGGACCTGCGACTGCTCTCGCTGGTGCCGCTGGATTCCTCCGACGCGGACGCGGTATCCCGCGCCGAAACCCACGTGAAGGAACGGCTGGCAGAGGCAGAAGTGGTGCTGCCCGGCCGGGTGACCGCCGGCGTCGCCGAGGGCCGCTCGATCGAAGACGCCATCGACGCGCTGGAGTGGGACGACGGCGAAGTGATGCTGATCGGCTCCAGCCGGCTGGCGCCGCACAACCGCATGTTCCTCGGGGCGACGGCCAGCAAGGTGCTGCGCGCGCTGCCGGTGCCCATGGTGGTGGTCCCGCGCGGCTACCTGGGCGCCCCACAACTTACCGAAGATCCCGGCGAGCCCACGGGGCCTGAAGATTCCGACGGCGCCGGCCGCAAGGAGGCATGACCATGACCACTACCATCACCAAGCCCGGGCGCACCGGAGGCGGACTGAGCCGGAAGGGCCTGAAATCCGGTTCGGTCGGCCTGCTCGGCGCCGTCGTCATCGGCGTCTCCTGCATTGCCCCGGCGTACACGCTGACCGGGGCGCTCGGCCCCACCATCGCCGAGGTCGGCGTGCACCTGCCGGCGATTTTCCTGGTGGGCTTCATTCCGATGCTGCTGGTGGCCCTCGGCTACCGGGAGCTGAACAATGCCATGCCGGATTCCGGCACGTCCTTCACCTGGGCCACCCGTGCCTTCGGTCCCTGGGTGGGCTGGATGGGCGGCTGGGGGCTGATCGCGGCGACGGTGATCGTGCTCTCCAACCTGGCGGCGGTGGCGGTCGACTTCTTCTACTTGATGCTCGCCCAGCTCACCGGCAACGCAGCGCTCGCCGACCTGACCAACAACCTGCCACTGAACATCGCCACCACCTGGATCTTCATCGGACTGGCCTGCTGGATCTCGTACCGGGGCATGGAAACCACCAAGACCTTCCAGTACGTGCTGGTGGCGTTCCAGGTGGTGGTGCTCGTCTGGTTCGCCGTGGCCGCCTTCGGCCACGTGGCGGGAGGCACCGCGTTCGACGCGCTGGAGATCTCGGCCGACTGGTTCAACCCGTTCGGCGTCGAATCCTTCTCGGCCTTCGCCGCCGGCATCTCGCTGTCCATCTTCATCTTCTGGGGCTGGGACGTCACCCTCACCATGAACGAGGAGACGAAGGACCCGGAGAAGACGCCGGGCCGTGCCGCCGCGGCAACCATCATGGTCATCGTCGTGATCTACATGACCGTGGCACTGGCCGTGCTGGCCTACGCCGGCGTGGGCACCGAAGGCCTGGGCGCCGGCAACCCGGAGAACCAGGAGAGCATCTTCGCCACGCTCGCCGGTCCGGTGATGGGACCGTTCGCCATCCTGATGTCCCTGGCCGTGCTGAGCAGTTCGGCCGCGTCGCTGCAGTCCACCTTCGTCTCGCCCGCCCGGACCATGCTCGCCATGGGCCACTACCGGGCGCTGCCGGCCGGTTACGCCACGATCAGCCCGAGGTACAAGTCGCCCAGCTACGCCACCGTCGCGGCCGCGGTGGCGGCCGGCGGCTTTTACACCGTCACCCGGATCATGTCCGAGAACGCGCTGTGGGACACCATCACCGCGCTGGGCATGATGATCTGCTTCTACTACGGCGTCACCGCCCTGGCGTGCGTCTGGTACTTCCGGGCCGATGGCTTCGCCTCGCTACGCGGCTTCGGGCTCAAGTTCCTGGCGCCGCTGCTGGGAGGGGTCATCCTGCTGGTGATGTTCGTGCAGACGGCCGTGGACTCGATGGATCCTGCCTACGGTTCCGGTTCTTCGATCGGCGGCCTGGGCCTGGTATTTGTGCTCGGCTGCGGCGTGATCCTGCTCGGGGCGGTGCTGATGGTGCTCATGTACCGGCGCAACCCGGAGTTCTTCCGCGGCGCCACCCTGCGCCAGGGAGTGGCAGCGGACGACGTGGCGGACCGCGGCTGACCGAAGAGGACGGCCGTCCTCCGGGAACCGTCGACGGCGGTGCCTCCCCACGCGGGGCGGGGCACCGCCGTCGTGCTTGCCGCAGTGATGGCGGCGGTACGGCGGGGGCATTAAGGGCCGGGCAGGCGCCGTGGCGGGCTGGCATGGCCTCCGCGCGGGCTTGTGGCTACAGTGGCACACAGCCGACCGGAGGTACCCATGAGCGCAGCGCACGACTACACGCCGGACTCCGTCGCCGACCTCGCCGCACAAAACGGGCTGGCCATCGATCCACGCTCCATCCGGTTCAACGAAGCAGGGCTGGACTACCTGGTGGCCTATGCCACCGCCCATGACGGCAAGAGGTGGGTGCTCAGGATCCCGCGGCGGCCTGACGTCGCATCGAAGATGGCCGACGAGGCCAGCATCCTGAACCTGGTCAAGAACAGGATTTCCGCCGCGGTGCCGGACTGGCGGATCCGGAACCGTGGCCTGATCGCCTACCCCGAACTGCCGGGCGAGCCGGGCCTGACGCTCGAGGACGGGGAGCCCGTCTGGCACTTCGACCGTGAGTCTCCCGCCTACTGCGCGTCGTTGGGACGGCTGATCGCCCAGCTGCAGCGCATCAGCGCGGACGAGGCGCGGCAGGCCGGCATCCCGGCTTTGACGGCTGCCGAGGTCCGTCAAGAGATGCGAACCAACCTGGACAAGGTGAGATCGGAGTTCCGGGTGGCGGCGGACCTGCTGCGACGGTGGGACGCCTGGCTGGGCGACGACAGCTATTGGCCGGACTTCACCGCTTTCAGCCACGGTGAGCTGTACCCGGCCCACCTGCTGCTGGACGAGAACGCCGAGATCCGGTCGGTGCTGGACTGGACGAGCGCCAGGGTGGGGGATCCGGCCCTGGACTTCAGCCTGCACTACATGATGTCCACCCCCGAGGCCTTCGAATTGACCGTGCGGACCTTCCGGGAAGCGGGCGGCCGGGTGCCGCAGCGGCTGGCCGAGCACTGTGCTGAACTGGTTTCGGCCGGTCCGATCAACTACGGGTTGTACGCCATGGCCACCGGCGACCCGGACCTCCAGGCGGCGGCCGCCGCCCAGCTGGATCCGTCCCGGGGCTGACCGGCAACCGCGAAGCTCCGCCCGGGCAGCGGGCGGCGTTTGGCAAGAATAATGGCCGGCGCCCCTGACGCCGGCCATTGGATGGTGGGGCCGCTACTTCCGGCGGCCTTTGCCCTTCTTGAGCGGGTTGCCCTTGGCCAGCGGCGGGGCGGTGCAGGCCGATCCCGTCGCTGGGTCTGCCGCCCGGTTTTCGGCGACGGCAGGCTTTTCCCCGCCCGGTGCCGGGGCGCCGGGCATGGCTTCGGCTTGCGCCGTGGGGGCAGCGAGTGCGTAGACCGGCCGCGCATCGGCGTCGGTGCGTGCGGCCTCAAGCTGCAGTCGGGGAGCCGCGGACGGCAGCGCAGCGAAGGCGCTGCCGGCCGCCGGCGCCGTGGCGCTCCGTGCCAGGCTGCCGGACGCGGCCGGAACCGGCCCGATGTCGTCGGCATGCTCGAACAGAACCTCGGTGAACCTGTCGGCGTAGCCCAACCGCTTGACGATCAGCCAGACGGAGGCGCCGACGATGACCATCGTGGCGATCACGGCGATCCCGGTGCCGTAGATCCGCAGCAACGCGTTCACGGGGGAGAGGGCGTGGACGGGGGCGGTGTCCAGCAGCCAGACGATGGACCAGAACACGGCCGTACCGGCCAGGGTCAGCAGCGGGAACAGCAAACCGGCGGTACGTACTTTCTGGGTCAGCAGCTGCCGGGTTGCGGTCAACCGTGTAGAAAGCGTATGCAGATCGTGTTTGCCACCTTGCTCAAGAGCCTTCGATGACATCGCCGGTCGTGTTCCTTTCTGAGTCGTTTCGGGTGGACGCTTCACCGCGCAGCAGTTGCTCGGCGAAGCGGGTAAAGAATTGGGCAAAAGCTTCGCGGTCTTCGTCGGACCAATCCGCCAGGATTTCATCGACGACGGCCGCGCCGGCCTTGCCGATGTTCCGGTGCATCCGCCGTCCGGCCGTGGACGCCGTCACCAGGGTGGCCCGGCCGTCGTCCGGATCGGACTGTTTGTCCACCAGCCCTTTGTCCTCCAGGCGGCGGACCTGCGGGGTCATGGTGGATTTGTCCACGCCCTGCTGCGAGGCCAGTTCCGAGACCCGGACGGGGCCGTTGTCGTCGATGTACTCGAGCAAGGCCACGTCGGTGGGCGTCAGGCCAACCTCGCGCGGGTCGAACAGCTGTTTTCGCGTCTCCGCATGGGATGCCCAGCGCACCACTTGAGCCACGGCGTCACGGATCATGACGCCCGGATCGGGCTGTTTGCGGGAGTTGGCGGGCATGCCTCAAGTTTAGCCGTTTCCGTTTGGTTTTGCCAATCAAACCAAACCGGCGCTTTCGGGGGGCTGGCCGGCACCGGTTCCGGGCGGGGAAGCCGGCCCAAGGAGCGCGCCCGGGAGCCCGGAATACCGCCGGGGCTCACGGTTGAGTTGTCCGCGCCAAGGGTCCGACGACGGGTGGCGGATCGGGCCGCTTTGCGAAGGGTTTGCCCGCTGCCCACCACGCCGTTTCGCAGACCCAGAGCAGCAGGGCCCCGGCGGCGGCTGCGGCCAGCACGGGCGAGAACAACGCGAACGCCGGAGCCAGGACGGCGACCACCGCCCAGTCGCGGCTCCAAGCCAAACAGAGGGCGCCGGTCAGGAGGACAGCCGCGGCCAGGGGCACCAGGCCGGCGCCGGTTGCCGCGAGCACGGCGCCAGCCAGCAGCCCGACGGCACCTGCCCCGACGGACGCCGTCAGCAGCCGGCCGCGGGCACCGGCATACTGAAGGTAAGCCTGGACCGTCACGACCGCCCACATCAGCCGGGCACGCAAGGCCGCCACCCCGGTGTCCAGCAGTGCGCGGCGGAATTCCTCGTCGTAGATGCGGCGCAGTTGCAGCCCCTGCTCGCCCGGCATGCTGGAACACATCGTCGTGCGCTGGTCGTGCAGCAGGGCCGGAGCGGTCTGCCGTCCGTAGCTGGCGATGAGTCCCCACATCCAGGTGGGCACCGACGCCAGGTCGGTGGAATTGTGCTCGAGCCCGGCGGAGAGATCGTGCGCCTCGACCCGGACCACGGGGGAGGTTGTTTCCGCCCGGTAGAAAATCGGCGCCGCGAGCTGGAAGCATCTCTTGGTGCGCTGGACCAGGGGAATGGCCGTCAGCGGTTCGGTGGCGGAGGGGTCCTGGTAAAACGGCATGCGGCCAGTCTTACATCCGGGGCGGACGTTCCGCACGGGTCCTCTGCGGAATGCGCGGCCTGTGAGCCGATACGCGCCGCGGCCGCGGGCCCGCCCGGTGGTACCTTCGCGGCGGCGGTCGTGGCACACTCGTGCCATGAGCCCTGTGAGCCGCAAGCGCAAGCCGAAAAAGCTGAAGAACAGCCGGTTCGGTGGCCGGCAGGGCGGGCCGGCCGGCGATCCGCTGCTGGAGCTCTACCGCGAGTTGGAACGGCCGTTCGCCGACACACTGGACTCGCCCAGCCCCATCGACGCCCATTCCCTGGCCGGTTACCTGCTGGACCTGTGGGACACGGCCGACGCATCCGGCCAACAGCGCCGTCATGAGTTGTTTTACGCCTGGCTGGATTTGGCCGAGGACCGAACCGGCCCCGGGACCGTGCCGATGCTGCGCGCGCTGGCCTTCCTGATCGATCGTCCGGACATGCGCCGCGACGCCGAAACCCTGGCCGACCGGCTGGTGGCCGACGGGTTCACCGAGCCGGAATGGGCCAAGCATCCGGTGGCCGTGACGGCCCTGCACCGTTATGCGGACGTCTTCGGCGACGAAGCCAATATGCTCTTCGAATTCACCACCGGCATTGAGAAGGTGGGGCTGCTGGCACTGCTGGACGGCAACATCTTCGGCGGCACGGTGATGGAAACCGGGCTCGTGGACGATCCGGCCGCCGCGCTCAAAGACCTGAACGCGGACGCCCAGGAAGCCGGGCTGGTGCTCGACGCGGACGCAGACCTGACCGGCGCCGCGCTGGACGCCTGGGAAGGACTGGATGCCTCGACGGAGCTGCCGGAGCACATGGTGGACGAGGACTTCGGTGCGCGCCGCTGGGTGGCCCAGGCGTGGCTGCGGACGATCATCGAGCTCGCGGACGACACCGAGGACGAGAGCGAAGACTGGCTCTCCGACGAGGACTATGCCGAGCTCGACGACGCCGAGGCGGGGGCAGGGGCAGTGGCGGGGACAACTGTGGCGGGCACCGGGGCCGAGGCCGCCGACGCGCCCGCCGCCGGCGCGCTGCCGTCCGGCGGCGGCGAACCAGGGCCTGTCCGGGAAGAAGAACTTGAGGCGCTCCGCCAGGAGGAAATCGAGGAGACGGCCGCCCGCTATGTGCGGGAGACCGGGCGCGATTCGCCCGCCGAACGCGCCATGCTGAACCTGGTTCTCGGCTACGGCTGGGACTACGACGGCGGACGCCTCACCCGGGTGAGCCCGGTCAAGCTGGATCTGATCAGCGAAACCGTGCTGGCCGAAGGGGGACTGGAGCCGGTTGACCCGGGCGAGGTGACCGCCTTCCTGCACCGCTGGGTGGACTGGTGCGCACCGCGGGAGGAACTGTCCGCGCATGCGGCGGCCGTCCTGCACCGGCACCTGGACGGGAGCTAGGAACCTGGCCGCTCCACGGCAGCTGGTGGCCCGCCCCCATCACCCGTTCGGCCCCGTCACCGTTTGGCGGCCGGAACCCGAGCACCGGTCCGGTCAGAAGCGCGCGGCGGCCAGTTGGTCCGGGTCCGCCCGGTAGCCGAGCACCAGGTCGGGATCCAATCGCACGGTCTCACCGTTGGCGATGTAGCCCCGCGGCGTGCCGTGGAGGAGATTCAGCGTGAGCCGCAGGATCGTGCCGTGGGCCACCACGATGATGTTGCGGCCCGGGTAGGTGCGGAGCACTTCCTGCAGGCCGGCGACGCCGCGCGCGGCCACCTCGCGTTCGGGCTCGGCCTGCCGCATGAGCGCGTCGATCTCCGGCCGTTCCAGGCCGCGCAGCACGGTGCCTTCGATTCCGCGGTAGTCGCGCTCCGAGAGGTCCGGCGCCGTTTCCGCCAACTCCAGTCCCACCCGGCTGCCGATAAGGCGGGCGGTCTCCATCGCGCGGCCCAACGGCGAGGACACGAGGACGTTCCAATCGCTCTCGGCGAGCCAGCCGCCGGCGTCCAGCGCCTGCCGTCTGCCCACGCTGTTGAGCGGCACATCCGTATGCCCCTGCAGCCGGCCCTCAGCGTTCCAGTCGGTCTGCCCGTGACGTACCAGTGCCAGCACTTTTCCCCTTTTTTGCCCGGTGGATGGGACGGCTCCCACAGTGACTTGTCCCCTGATCAACCATAGCCCGGCGGCGGTGAGCGCCGGCTCGGATGCGGCTTCCGGAAGCTGGGGGACTTTCAGGCGCGGTGGACTGAACGGCGCGGGGAGCGCGGGTGACGGCAGGGTAAACGGTTCATGAGAAAGCCCTCATGCGGCTGTCATGTTCGTTTCATTGCGGATGTGTTGACTCATTCCTGACGGACCCAACAACCAAGGAGCAGGCCATGACCATCACAGATTTCCCCGCAGGCACCGCTGGAACAACAGGACTCGAAGCACTAGGAACCCCTGCAGCACCGGCGGCCGGCGCGGCGGCGGAGGTTTTCTCCGTTGCCGCATCGGCCGTCGGTGCGGCCGAGGAGCTTTTCGGCCCGGCGGCCGCTCCGGTGGACCCGCAGCGGCTGCGCCGGGCCAAGAAGGCGTACACCACCCGGTTCCTGGCCGAGCGCCTCTGCCTCGACGCCACCGGCTACCAATTGCTCCAGGCCGCCCCGGCCGCCGGCGACGTGGTGCTGGCCCGGGTGGTCGAGATCGGCAAGCACACCCGCTTGGAGAGCCCGGCCTCACGGCGGCAGGCAATGTTCGTCGGCGACGAGATCCTGGTGGCCTACGGCAACCGGTACGCGCCGGACCAGTTCCTGGCGGTGGTACCCGCCGACCTGTCCGAATGCTCGCTGGTGGCCGGCGGCGGACTGGCGGCGCGGGTGCTGGAACAGCACGCCGGCATCGACAGGGCCACCCGCATCCAGCCCATCGGCCTGCTGGCACGGGACGGGCGCGCGGTCAACCTGGCCGACCTGGCGCCGCACTCGATCGGCGCCGGCACCGCACTGCCGGGACGGCCGCCGGTCATTGCCGTGCTCGGCACGTCCATGAACTCCGGCAAGTCCACCACGCTTGGCTGCCTGGTCAAGGGCCTGACCGCGGCCGGCCTGCACGTGTCCGCGGGAAAGGCCACCGGCACCGGCGCCGGCAACGACCCGCTGCTGTTCGCCGATGCCGGAGCCGCGAAAGTGCTCGACTTCACCGACTTCGGCTTCCCGACCACCTACCTGCTGGACTACGAGCGCGTGCGCGGCCTGCTCACCAGCCTGATCGACGCGCTGACCACTTCCGAGACCGACGTGGTGGTGGTGGAAATTGCCGACGGCGTCTATCAGGGCGAAACGGCCCGGCTGCTGGCCGACCCGGTCTTCCATGCCGCCGTGGACCACGTGGTGTTCTCCGCGGCCGACGCCCTGGGCGCCACCGCCGGCGTGGCCGTCCTGCGCGACGCCGGCGTCAGCGTGCCCGCCGTCTCCGGCCTGCTGACCGCCTCGCCGCTGGCCGCCCGGGAAGCAGCCGGCGTCATTGATGCCCCGGTGATCAACACCTACGACCTGTGCGACCCGGCGACGGCCCTGCAGCTGCTGCCGGAGCGGAGGTAACAGTGGCGGCCCGGGGGGCCAAGGCCGCGCCGGCCGCACGGAATCGGGCGGACTCACCGCGGGAAGATCCGCCGCCTGCCGGCGGGCGGCTGCCCCAACTGCTGCGCGGCCGGCGCCGCTGGCTGATGGCGGCCCTGCTGGGGACCGGCCTGCTGATGGCCGCGGCCGCCGGGGCGAGCGCGCTGCTGATGACCCGGCTGCTCAGCGGCAACGCGCCGGATGCTGCCGGCATCTTGCCGCCCGCCCTCGGCCTGGCTGCAGCGGCGCTGGGGCTGGGCGGCCTACGGGCCCTCGAGCGCGTCCTGGCCGAGCAGCTCGGGCAGGACTACATCCACGAGATCCGCAAGGGACTGGTGGCCTCCGCCCTGGCCACCGACCGCGGACCGTCGCCGGGGGTGACCATCGCGCGCAGTACCAACGACCTCTCCAGCGTCCGGAACTGGATCGCGCTGGGCATCGCGCCGCTGGCGGTCGGCATCCCGCTGATCGCGGGAACCACCGTGGCGCTGTGGTTCCTGTCCCCGGTGCTGGCGTTCGCCGTCGTCGTTCCCCTGGTACTGCTGACCGCCGGCCTCGCACTGCTGTCCCGGCCGGCGTTCCGGCGCGCCGGCGCCTTGCGCCGACACCGGGGGCGGCTTGCCGCCCGGCTCGCCGACACGGTGATTGCCGCCGGCACCATCCGTGCCGCCGGCGGCGAGGACCGGGAGGTCAGGCAGATCGACAAGGCCGGGCGGAAGGTGGTGGACGCCGCCGTGCACCGCGCCGCCGCCGCCGGTTACATCCGCGGGGCGGCGGCCGCAGCCGCCTCGCTCGCCGGCGCCGCCGTGGCCGCGGTCGGAACCTGGCAGGCGGTGCCCACGGCCAGCATCGCCGCCGGGCTGACCATCGTGGGGATGATCTCCGCGCCCGTCACGGACCTGGGTCGGGTGGTGGAATACCGGCAGAACTTCCGGGCCGCGCGGCGCATTCTCGGTCCGGCCCTCGCGGTGGCCGCTGCGGCGCGGGATGCCCGAAGGCGGCGCCCGGCAGCCCGGTCCAGAACCAGTGAGGGGGCCGCGGCCGGGACGGCAGCGTCCGGCGCAGCGGCGGAGGCAACCGTCCCGGCGGGTTCCCCCGCCGGCGGGGCCGTGCTGGTGGACGGCCTGGCCGCCTGCCGGAACTGCCCGGTGCCGCCCTTGTCCGCCGGCCCTGGCGCGCGGATCCGCATTCGCACCGCCGATCCGGCGGCCGGGAGCAGGGCCCTGGAGACACTGGTCGGGATCCGCAGCGACCCGCACGCGGTGGCCATGGTGGGCGGCCGGCACCTGCTGGAAAGCGGCAGCCGCATTCGCCGGAAGTTGGTGGGCTACGCCGCCGCGGGCATGTACGTGGAGCGCGGCTCGATCGCCCGCAGCGTGCGGTATCGCCGGCCCGACCTCCCGCCGGAGGACGGATCGGCGGCCCTGGAACGCGTCGGCCTCGCCGGCCGGATCGGGCAACTGGAGCGGCGCGAGGAGACCCAGCTCAAGCGCGGCGGCGAACCGTTGACCACCTCCGAGCTGGCCCGGCTGATGCTGGCGAGGGCCTCGCTGGGCGATCCGCCGCTGCTGGTCCTGAACCGGCTCGACGCCGATCTGGACCGGCAGGGGATCGACATGCTGGCGGAGTTCATCCGGGACTACCCGGGAGTGGTGGTGTTCGCCTCCGACCATCCGGACGCGCTCGGCGTGGAGTACACGGACTGGAACATCGACTGCGCCCACGCGGGCCTGGACCTGGTCTGGCGCCGGCATGCCGGAGGCAAGTGACTGCCCGGGGGAGGAAACGCCTTGCGGGAACACCCGGCGCTCGGTGGCCCCGCCTCCATGGGAAGGGCCGGGCCGGCGTGAGCCGGCGGCGCGTACCCGGCTGGCCCGGCGCGTGGTGGGAAGGGCGCGGCTGGCGCCGCACCCGGCGGCGGGCGTGAGCGGAAGCACCACGCCGCATCCCGCGGTGCCCGGGCGGGCGAGGATATCTTTAGTCCGTGGTCAAAGTTGTGGGAATCATTCAGCCGGTGGAAACCAAGGAGTTGTCGGCCGAGGGTGACACGTATGCCGAAGCCAAGGCCGCGATCGAAGCGCAGGTGCCCGAAGGCTGGCGGCTGCTGCAAATCAAGACGCAGTAGGCGCTGAGGCACTCAAGAAGCAGCAGGTGTGCTGAGGTGCTGCCGGGTGCCGGCTACTCGCCGAACAGCCCGCGGATGTCGGTGGCAGTGAGTTTGGAGGAGAACATCGCATCATCTTCGAGCACCGAGGCGATCAGTTTGGCCTTGCGTTCCTTCAGGGCCATGACCTTCTCTTCGATCGTCCCGCGGGCCACCATCCGGTAGACCATGACGTTCTTGGTCTGGCCGATCCGGTGCGTGCGGTCCACTGCCTGTGCCTCGGTGGCCGGGTTCCACCAGGGGTCCAGCAGGAAACAGTAGTCGGCCTCGGTGAGGTTCAGGCCGAAGCCGCCGGCCTTGAGGCTGATCAGGAACACCGGCGCGTTGCCGTTCTTGAACGTGTCGATGACGTCGGCGCGGCGGCGGGTGGAGCCGTCCAGATAGCAGTACTCGATGCCGGCCGCGTCCAACTGCTGGGCGGTCTTCTTCAGGTAGCTGGTGAACTGGCTGAAGATCAGCGCCCGATGCCCCTCACCGAGGACGTCTTCGAGTTGCTCGAACAGGACGCCCAGCTTGCTGGAGGGGACCGACGAGTATTTCGGATCCACCAGCGAGGGATCCAGGCTCAGGAGCCGCAACAGGGTCAGCGACTGGAAGATCGTGAACCGGTTCTTGTCCATGTCCTCGACCAGCCGCAGCACCTTCTGCCGCTCGCGCTGCAGGTGCGTGTCGTAGATCCGCCGGTGCTTGGGCGTCAGCTCCACCTCCAGGATCTGCTCCTGCTTCTCGGGCAGGTCGTCGGCCACGGCCTCCTTGCTGCGGCGCATCATCAGCGGTTTGATCCGGTGGCGCAGTTTCTGCAGCAGCTCCTTGTCCTGGCTGCGTTCGATCGGCCGCTGGTACTGGTCCACAAACCGGACCGCGGACGGGAAGAGGCCGGGCGCGACGATGGAGAAGATGGACCAGAGCTCCATGAGGTTGTTCTCCATGGGCGTGCCGGTGATCGCCATCTTGAAGGGCGCGTGCAGATCGCGGGCGCACTGATGGACCTTGGTGGCGCGGTTCTTGACGAACTGGGCTTCATCCAGGATCAGCCCGGCCCAGTCCATCTCCTTGTAGGTGTCGAAATCCAGCCGGAACAGCGTGTAGGACGTGACGATGACGTCGGTGTCCGCCGCGATCTCGGACAGCGGCCGGCCGCGGCCCTGGGTGTCGGTGATGCTCTCGACCCGGAGGTCGGGGGCGAAGCGCCGGCTCTCGTTGACCCAGTTGGACACCACCGAGGTGGGTGCCACGACCAGGAACGGCCGGGCGGTGGCCGGGTCGCCCTGCTGTTTGGCATGCAGCAGCAGGGCCAGGGTCTGCAGCGTCTTGCCCAGTCCCATGTCGTCCGCCAGCACGCCGCCCAACCGGTGCCGCCAGAGGAAGGCGAGCCAGTTGAAGCCTTCGGCCTGGTAGGGGCGGAGGTCGGCGTGCAGGCCGGCCGGCAGCGGGGTCTGCTCGACTGTTTCCAGTTCCAGCAGCCCCTGCACCGATTCGCGCCAGGTACGCGCCTGCACCGTTTCGGTGGCCACTTCCTCCAGGTCCTCCCAGAGGGACGCCTGGTAGCGGCTGATCTGCAGCTGTTCGCCCGATTCCCGGTCCTGCATGTGGCGGGCTTCGTCCACGAGCTGGCGGAGCCGGTCGAAGACCGGCTGCTCCAGCGACAGGTAGGACTTGTCCACCAGCAACAGCCGCGTCTGGCCGCGGGCCAGGGCCTTGAAGATGTTCCCGAACGGGACGGTGCGGCCGGCCACGCGGACCATGACGCCCAGGTCGAACCAGTCGCTCTCGTCGGTCTCCACCGTGCTGATGGTCAGCTCGGGTGCCTCGGTGAGTTCCTGGTAGTCGGGCTTGTCGCCGACAATATCCACGCGCACGCCGTCGAGCTGTTCGAGCGCCGGCAGCGCGTAGCGGGTGAAATCCACGGTGGCCATGTCCCGGAGGGTGCGCGCCGCCGTCGTGCCCACGCCCGGCACCGCCTCGGCCGCCTCCAGCAGGTCCTGCTCGGCCGACAGATCGCGGTAGTGGCTGCCGTCGGGCTGCTCGTCGACCGGCAGGCGCAGCGGCTTGTCCCCGTGGCGGTACTCGAGGTGCCAGCCGAGCTGCAGCACGTTGCCTTTTCGGTAGGAGGCGGTCAGCACGAGCTCCGGGGGGACGATCTCCGGGAAGCTCACCGAACCGTCGCTGCTGACGACGTCGATGCGCTGGCTGAGCACGGGGTAGTAGCGCTCCATGAATTGCTCGACGTCGGCGGCCGGCACCTTCAGGGGGGTGCCGGAGAGCAGCAGGTTCGCTTCCTGGTCGGTCACCGGATGCCCGGTCGGGGCCAGCGTGATGACGGTCTGTCCGTCGACGGCGTAGTGGTAGACGCCGTGCGTGCCGACGATGCCCGCCGTCCCGGTGGGCAGTTCCCGCCCGTCGATCCGCAGCGACGGCGTGAGGACCAGGTCGCCGGTCGCGGGGCCGGTCTCCCCGCCGGTCTCCGGGGTGGGGGCTTCCGCCGCGGCTTCGGCCGCGGGGGCTTCCGCGGCGGCTTCCGGAGTGGCGGCGTCAGCGTAAGCGTCGGCCGGGCCGTCGCGGTGGGCGTCCAGGCCGATCACGGCCTGTTCCCGGACCTCGACGACGGTGTCGGCCTTGGCGCCGATCAGGGCGATGCCCAGCCGCTTGGCCTCGGCGAAGAGTTCCCACAAGAGCGGGCTGCTGAACTCGTCGAGGAAGAGCCAGTCGTTGTCTTCGCCGAAGTAGGTGAGGCCGGTGGCCCGGTGCAGCGGTGCAAACTGGCTGAACCAGCGGTGCTGTTCGGGGTCCAGCGGCAGGCCGTAGGTCTTGTAGCTGATGGTGTTCCAGCGCAGCTTGCTGCGGATCCATCGCCCGGTCTCGTTCTGCAGCACGGGACGGACCCCGACGCGCAGCCGGTTCCCGGCCTTGCGCGTCCAGTTCGGGCCCGGCGCGGAGGCCTGCGGCAGGGAGAGGCCCGAGGGCCGGTACTGGCGGTCCTGCCGCCGTCCGGGTTCCAGGAGGTCGAACTGCAGTCCGAGCGGAGACGTACTTTTCGCCTTGGCCTTTGACGGCTTGCCGGTATCCTGCCGGGCGGGGTCCGGCGTTCCGCCGATCAGCCCCTCCAACGAGTCCTGCCAGCCGGCCGGTGCCGGTTCCGGCTCGCGCGCGAAGCCCTGGCTGGAGATGAGGTGCTGGCTGTTGCTGGCCAAGAGCACCGCGGCCACGTGCTTGCAGTCGTCGCCCACCGGGCAACTGCAGGAGGACGATGCCGGGCGCCACTGCCCGCTCTTGCCGGTTTCCAGGTAAATCCGGCAGCGGTACGGCAGGGCGGCGGTGCCAATGACCTTGGCGGTCAGCAGCCGGACGGAGGGGTCCCATACGGGTTCTGCAACGGAGCCGTCGGAGGCGTAGATCTTGCCGCGCGCAAAGGCGGCGCCGCCCACCAGCCGGATGATTTCGCTGACGTCAACCAGCGGAAAAGTGAGAGCGGCCATGGCTTCCATCATCTCACGCTGAAACCGGCGTCCGGCACCTGCCGCTGGCGCTGGGGACGGGGAGGACGACGCCGGAGGGGACGCTCCGCCGTCGTCCTGCGCCGCGGAAGTTACAGGGTGGTGAGGACCTTCGGCTTCTTGTCCTTGGTGTCCAGGATCAGCGCCAGCGCGATGCCGAGCAGCCAGACGTCCTTGGCCACGGGGGTGCCCTCGGAGCTGGGGCGGACGCCGCCTTCGGTGGTCATGTGGGGGGTGTTGAAGTACATGGCCAGCAGCGAACCGGAGAATGCGGCCAGCCCCAGGCCGGCCAGCCGGCTGGGCACGAACGGCAGCAGCAGGGCGGCGCCGAGGGCGGTCTCGCCGTACGCGAGCAGCTTGCCGAACTTCTCGGGTTCCATTTCTTTTAACTGGGGGATCGCGCGGCTGCCCATTTCCTGCATCGCCGCGGCACTGTCTCGGTCCAGGTTCCGCTTGCCCAGACCGGAGTTGAGGATGAACGCGCCGGTGGAAAGGCGCAGGGGAATATGGCTCAGTTTCATCGGGACTGTCCTTCTCCGGTAGGTGGCTGTCATGTTCGAGCCTACGGTCCCGCCGCAGTGTCCGCTAGGGTCCCGACGCAGGGTCCGCCAAGGCGGGAGCGGGCTCTTGGAGGGAAGCTTGCCGGGCACGGTTCTCGCGGCCTGCACCGGCTTCCGCGCCGTTGTCCCTGGCCGGCGCTGCCTACTTCTTGGCGGCCCGGACCACGCGGGCCAGGGCCCGCCCGGTGATCCAGACCAGGGGGATCAGCACGGTGAACAACGCAACCGTGTTTGGCCGGAACGTGGCGGGTCCGGTGCCGTTGCCGATGTAGGCGCCGAGCGGAACGGCCATCCCGCCGCCGCCTCCGCCGGCAGCTCCCCCGGAGCCGCCACCGCCGAATCCGTACTGGACCATGGCCACGGGCACCACGGTGTCGCCGCCCACCTGCAGCGGCTCTCCGTAGGTCCGGGCGACACCCAGGGACTTGAACTGCTCGGCCAGCCGCTCCGGCACGGACTGCCCGGCCGAAGCGCGCTGCTCCTGTCCGGTCGGCACGCGCTGCTCCTGTCGCAGGGAGGAGCCACTGTCGGGCGGGACGGAACCGGTTTCTGTTGGCATGGCCACATCCTAGTCGAGGCAGGGAGGGGGTCCACCGGTCCGGGCCGGGCTGAAGCTTTCACCCGGTGAGAAAGCCGAGCACGCCGCGGGCTTCGAGGTTAAGGGCGCGGCGCTTGACCCGGATGGCCAGCCGGTAATAGTCCACCAGCTGCTCGCAGAGCACCGGCCAGGTGCGGCCCTGCACCGAGTCGAAGGCGGCCCTGCCCAGCGCGCGGCGCTTGGTGTCGTCGCCCACCAAATCCTGGACGTACCCGCGCAGCTGGTCCAGCCTCCCGGGCTGATAGATCCAGCCGGTCCGCGAGGGATCGACCAGGTCCACCGGGCCGCCGCGGCCCACCGCGACGACGGGCACGCCGCTGGCCATGGCCTCCTGGATGGTTTGGCAGAACGTTTCGGATTCGCCGGGGTGGACAAAGAGGTCGAAGGAAGCCACATGCCGGGCCAGGTCTTCGCCGCCCTGGAAACCGGCGAAGTGGGCGCCGGGCAACCTCTCCTGCAGCTCCTCCTTCAGCGGACCCGAGCCGACCACCACCAGCCGCGTGCCGGGGAGATCGGCCAGCACGGCCAGGTCCTCCACCTGCTTTTCCGCCGCCAGGCGGCCCACATAGCCGATGATCCGTTCGCCGCGCGGCGCCACGGACGCCCGCCAGCCGGCGTCGTGCTTATCCGGATGGAAACGGCTGGTGTCCACGCCGCGGCGCCACAGGTGGACGCGGATGCCGCGGCCGCGCAACTGCTCCATGGCGAACGACGACGGCGCCAGGGTCAGGGTGGAGGCCTTGTGAATGTTCTCCACCCGCTGCCACAGCAGCTCCTGCAGCCAGGGCGCGCCGTAGCGGGCCGCGTAGGCGGGCACCTCGGTCTGGTAGACCGAGACCGTGGGCAGGCCGAGCTGCTGGGCGGCCTGTACCGCACGCCAGCCCAGGATGAAGGGCGACGCCACGTGGACCACGTCCGGACCGAAGTCCGCCAGCACCCGGCGGAGGCGAGCCACGGTTCCGGCCGCCACCCGCACGTTGGGATAACCGTGCAGCGGAATGGACGGCAGGCGGTGGACAGAGTAGCCCTCCACCGTGGCCGGGGCGGTGTCCTCCAGCCAGGACGACGCCGGTGCGATCACCAGAACGTCGTCGCCGCGGCGGCGCAGGTGGGCGATGACCTGCAACAGCGACTGGGTGACCCCGTTCATGTGCGGAAGGAATGATTCGGCAACGATAGCTATCCTCACACCGCCCAGCCTGCCCGCGGCCGGCGGCCGGCAGGCAAGCACGTGTGATCGTGTCGGTGAACGGCTGCCTAACTCCACTCTGGGAGGGTGGTCGGGTGACCATGGGACTCCTGGCGCTGATCACCGGCGCAATCTTCTTCGGTTCGGTGGCCCAGCGCATCGCGGGCATCGGGTTCGCGCTGCTGGTCGCGCCGATCCTGGCGATCCTGCTCGGGCCGCACGAGGGCATCATGATGATCAACATCTGCGCCGTCGTCTCCTGCGGGCTGATCGTGCCCCGGGTCTGGCAGGAGATTGACTGGAACCTGCTGCTGTGGTTGTCCGTCCCGGCCGCCGCCGGCACGGTTTTGGGTTCCTGGTTAGCGGTGCAGGTCACGCCTGCTGTGCTCTCCGCCGTGGTGGGCGGGGTGGTGATGGCGGGGCTGGCCGTGGCGGTGGTGTTGGGCCGTGCCGAAGTCACCGTTTCCGGGCAGCTGCCCAAGGTGCTCGCGGGTTTCGGCTCCGGGCTGACCAACGCGCTCGCCGGCGTGGGTGGCCCCACCGTCAGCGCGTACGCCATTCTGTCCCACTGGCCGCCGCGCCGGTTCGCTGCGACGCTGCAGCCATTCTTCCTGCAGCTGTGCATCATCACCGTGGGCGCGAAGCTGGCGGTGGACCCGGGCAGCGTGCCGCAGTTGGACTGGTGGATGTGGGCGGTGATTGTGCTTTCGATCATCATGGGCATCGTTGCCGGCGAACGGCTCGGACGGCGGCTGCGGGACGAGCACGCCAGGACCGCAGTAGTCGTGCTTGCCTTTCTGGGAGCTGCGGGTGCATTGGCCAAGGGGCTGGCGGACTTGATGGCCTGAATCCGGGCCTTTTCCGGTATTCCGGGGAGCAGGAATAGGGGGCTGGCTTTATTTCCCAAAGCGGGTATGGTCTTTAGCAAGACATCCCGCTTGAGAAAGAGGAGCACGAATGTCAGGTAAAACGCCGTCACGCGAGAGTGCCAAGAAACAAGGCAGAAGCATCAAAGAAAAGCGTGCCGAAAAGCGCGAAAAGGCGGTCCTGGAGAACGAAACCGTTCCCAAGCGGCGCAAGCGCTAACACACCGGTAACCTACACCGTCCCTCAAATCGACAGCCATTGCGGTGCTGCGGTCTAGAGGCGTACGGAATGCCGATGCCGAAAGAATCGTTGAAACACGGTTCTTGCAGACTGGCGGAGCCACGGAAAGAGTCCGCGGAATTTGGTTTCCTGCGTTGAATTTTCGTTGAGCAAATATCCGCCTGCGGGGCGGCCGGATTGATGTCAATGTCATCCGGCCGCCCATTCCATTGTTGAGCCCGACTCTCGAAGCAGTATGAGTTTCCCGGACAAAGCGGGCCGTTCCGAGTTGCGGTGGGGGAGAGCGGCGCGCCGGTGGGAGCGTGGCTGCGGGGTGAGAGGCGTTGAGGCCCATCAGCGGCGCACTTGATAGCGCACGTGAAGCACCCGGTTGCCCTGAATCACTACGTCGGGATCCTCCAGCAGGTGCTGTGCGTGGACCGACCCGAAGTAGCGCTTGCCGGACCCGAACACGACGGGTACGACGTCCATGCGAACCTCGTCGACCAGGCCCGCGGCAAGCATCTGGCCACCGACGTCACCGGCGGCGACCTCGACGACGCGGTTTCCTGCAAGCTCTTGCGCCTTGACCATGGCTGCCTCGACACCGTCGACGAAGTGAAACGGCGCCTCGGGGTCCCAGCCCTCGGGCTCCGGCCGGTGCGTCACGACGACCACGTGGTCGACCCCGCTCGGAGGCTTCCCGTCCCAGCCGTCCGTCAGGTCGAAGACGTGGCGGCCGACCAGCGTCACCCCGATCTGGTCCCAGTACGGCCGGGTGTAGTCGTAGGACGTCTGCGACACCTTTAACTCGCCACTCTCGTCCAACGGGACGTCGCCGTTGGACAACCAGTCGAACAGCGGTCCGGGCTGGTCATCCTCGTCCGCGACGAAGCCATCCACCGACACCGAGCTGTACATGACCACCTTGCCCACGGGGCTCTCCTCTGCTTCGGGGTGCCCCACACTAGCGTCTCGTGAGCTGGTGCTCCAGCAACAAGCGCGGGAAACTGCAGCGACTCGAACCCGCTGCCAAAGCCCAGCCCGGCACCCGCTGCGTCGGCAGGGTCCGCTCGAGCGCGCCGTGTGCCAATTGCCACGGCACCGAGTCGCTGAACGGACAGGGGCAGCCGGGCTGGCACGATAGAAGCAATGAAACTCACGTCGCGACCGGAAGGCCAGGCCGGACTGCCGATGCCCCTGTGGCTGCAGGGTGTCTTCGAGTTCTTTCAGTGCGCCCTGCTCTCGGCCATCCTGGTGCTGCTGCCGCTGGTAGGTGTGTGGTTCGCGGACGGCTTCGACGACCGCAGCTTCGATTCGCTGGCGCGGCTCGGAGGCCAGGCATGGCTGCTGATCCACGGCGTCCCGCTGGAACTGGCCATCCAGACCGGCTCCAGTTCGGCGGAAACCCTGCGCGGCACGTTATCTCTTGTGCCGCTGGGACTCATGCTCGTTCCGTTCTTCCTCTCCTGGCGCGCCGGACGGCGCCTGGCGAGGGCCTCGTACACCGACCAACTGTGGCAGGCGCTGGGCGGCGCGCTGGGAACGTACGCGGCGGCGGGAGCCGCAACCGCCTACATGGTGCGCACCGACGAAGTGGATATTTCCACTGTGGCCGGCGCGCTCATCCCGCTGCTGCCCGCCGGTGCTGGGCTGATCGTCGGCGCGTACCGGGAGGCTGGATCGTGGGGGCGCTTGATCGGCGTGGATGCCGCAGCCTGGGTCGCCCGCACCAGCCAGCACTCACGCTGGGCGGGATCTTACGTTTGGGCGGCGGTCCGCGCGGGGCTGCTGGCGGTGACGGCCGCGGTGTCACTCTCGGCTTTGCTGCTCGCCGTGGATCTCGGCCTGCACTGGGCCGAAATCGTTGAGATTTACGAACAGCTCGGCGCGGGCATTATCGGCGGCGCAGTGCTCACGGTGGCGCAGCTTGGGCTGGTCCCGAACCTCGTGGTGTGGACGCTGGCATGGTCCTCGGGGGCCGGCTTTGCTATCGGCTCGGGCAGTTCAATCGGTCCGCTGGCCACCACGGTGGGCCCGATGCCCGCGTTCCCGGTGCTGGGGGCGCTGCCGACGGGGGAGCTGTCCTATGGCCTCGCGGCCCTGGCCTTGCCCGTGCTTGCGGGGGTGCTGGCCGGATGGTGGTTCCTGCGCGAGGGCGAGAACCATTTCGACGAGTGGCTCTCCATCAAGATCCAAGCCCGCTGGTTCACCGCATCCGGCTCCACCGTGGTCCTGGGCCTGTTCGTCGGTGCTGTCGCCGGGGCCGCGACCGCCGGCTTGGTGTGGCTGTCCAACGGTTCGCTGGGGATCGGACGGTTGACGGAGATCGGACCCGATCCGATCTCGACCGCCCTCTGGGTGGCGGGCGAAGTCGCCGTCGGCACGATGCTGGGCTATGCGGTGGCCCCTTGGCTGGAGCGCGAGCCGGCCAAGTCCCGCAGCCGGAAGTAACCTACGGCCTCAGCAGATCGTTCAGGTTCAGCAACTCGTCTTCGTAGGCGGCCAGGCATTCTTCGCGGGCTGACTGCGTAACGGCCATCTGGTTGCAGGCCTCGAACTCGGCCGTCAGCGGCCAGAAAAGCACTTGCGCCAGCGTGGTCAGCAGGAAGAAGCCGCCAGCACCGACACCCAGTACATAGGTGAGCCGGAGCGATCCCGGCAGGCCGGCGCGCACCGCTTTGACGAGTCCGATCACGGCCACCACGATGCTGGCCACGGCAAGCGCGGGAGCCACGGCCTTCCAGGGGAGCGGGAGCGCCGTCGCCAGGAACGTGGAAGCCAGTAGCAGCAGCAGCACACGGATGAAAAGCCCCGCCGACTTGGTCTGTTCCTCGGTCGGCGCCGGGCGCGTGTTCTGCAACATGGGTTTAAGCCTAGGCGAGAGGGACGCATAAAGTTGCTTCCATGCGCATTGTGGTCCTCGTTTCCGGCTCCGGCACCAATCTTCAGGCCGTCATCGACGCTATCGGCGACGGCCGCCTGAACGCCGAGATCGTGGCCGTGGGCAGCGACGTGCCCGGCTGCCGCGGCCTGGAACGTGCCGCCGCTGCGGGCATTGAGACGTTCAGCGTGGCTCCCGGAGACTTCGCCGCCCGGCCGGAATGGAACCGGGCGTTGGAAGAAGCCACCGCCGCCTTCCAACCGGACGTGGTGCTGCTGGCAGGGTTCATGCGCATCCTCGACGCCGTATTTGTTGCCCGCTTCGAGGGCCGGCTGCTCAATACCCATCCGGCGCTGTTGCCCTCGTTCCCCGGCGCCCACGGCGTGCGCGATGCCCTTGCCCACGGGGTCAAGATCACCGGCGTGACAGTGCATCTGGTCGATTCCGGGGTCGATACGGGACCCATTCTCGCCCAGGCCGCGGTGCCGGTGCTCGACGACGACACTGAAGAATCCCTCCACGAACGGATCAAGGTTGAGGAACGCCAACTTCTGGTGCAAACCCTCGCCAACTTTGCCTAGCCTCGACCGAACAACGACGTCGATGTCTCGTCGGGGTGCTCCGGCTCGCTCTTCCTTCCCAACACCGAGAATAGGGAGAGCGTTGTCAAGGGACGGCTGACGTTTCGACCTGCCGCAGACCCAAACCTGTGGAAAACCTCCGCATCCGCGGAGGCGTCTGGCTAGACTGGCACGCACCTAGCGTCTAGCCGACCAGCACCGGGGGGTCTGAGTGAGCCAGCAGCTACCACTCTCAGCAGGAACGCAGGCTGCCCGAGTCCTTGCCCCGCTCCTCGCAGCGGCTGCCCTCGCCCTATCAGGCTGTACCGGCTCTGCCGGGGCCGAGCCCTCCGCTCCGTCCCAACCCGCCACATCGACGGCAGCCAGTGAGACTCCGCCGCCAGTTCCAACCCCGTCAGCCGCGCCGGCCTACAAACCTGCAACCGAGGAAGGCCCCGCGGAAAATGTGCCAGTGCCAAAACTCCCGAAAGCCGCCTCGGAGAAGTCGAAAAAGGGACTTACCGCCTTCGGTAAGCACTGGCTCGACGTTGTTTCGTACGCATACGAATCAGGAGACGTCATACCGTTGGATACCATTAGTGGTGAGCGGTGCACCATATGTCAACAAGTAGTGACAACCGTTGACGATTGGATGTCAGACGGACATTGGATTGACGGTGGAAAAGTGGAACTGCTGACGTCTCAGACTACCTTTCAGGAGACAGTGGATGAGAGGTATCAAATAGTTCTGCACTTTTCACAGGAAGAGTTGGATTTCTATCGTCCTGACGGAACTTTGAACAATTCCACTGAATCACATGACTCGCTGTTGATGATGGAAGCGACCTATTCAAGTGGCGCGTGGACTGCTGAAGTCGTTGAACTGATGGCCAGCTAGTGAGATGCCTGATTTTCGAGGAGACGCAGCCAGGACAATAGGTGCGCTGTTTGCCGCATTGATAGGCCTGATGGTTTTAGGGGACACTGTATGGGCGGATCGCAAAGATGGAGTTGGGCTGGGTAGTGGTGGTGCTCAAGCGTCGTCGTGGTATTTCCACCCAGGCATGGGTGTGTGGTCAAGCGAGAATTACGCGTCATCTACTGACCCATTTGCTTACCAGTTTCGGCCTCTGTGTTTAGAAGACAAAGCCCACATCTCACCTGGATGCGTGGCTCGTACCGCGCGCTGCACAGAAGGTGACCAGCCCCAACTTGTGCAATGGTACCGAGGCCTTCGAGGAACCGACACAAGTGACTGGGTCGCATTCGGTGGCAATGTTTGTGTGTATGCGGATGAGCCTGCGGACATCATGGAAGAAATCGCGGGGCAAATCCA
The DNA here is from genome assembly GCF_059091865.1 of Arthrobacter sp. B0316-1-20. NCBI lineage: Bacteria > Bacillati > Actinomycetota > Actinomycetes > Micrococcales > Micrococcaceae > Arthrobacter > Arthrobacter sp. B0316-1-20. Next base: position 334,879 of record NZ_JBNHHC010000001.1, read on the forward strand.
GCATCAGTTTGAGCAACGGCCGGTGATAGCTGGGGAGGTCTTACTCCAACCGAATGAGCACACACTGAGAGGAGCTAACACAAATATCTACGCTGTGGCCCAGGAGCAGATCTTTGAACTCAATATGCTCGGACAAGAAGTTGTTATCAGGGTTGAGCCCGTGGGCTATGCATGGACTTACGGGGACGGGAGCGGGTTTGGCCCGGTCACAACTCCAGGCGGACCGGTGCCGCTCGAGCGTTGGGGCGAGCAGACGGCGACGAGCCACATCTACCAACAGACGGGGGACTTTCAGATCCTCCTGACTACTACTTTCAGGGGTTATTACTCTGTGAATGGCGGCCAAGAGATCCCAATTCCCAACACTGCTGATTTCCGTTCAGCACCTGTTGCAATCAGCGTCTGGCGTTCAGTGGTCAATAACTACGCAGATAATTGCCTGGAGAATCCCGAGGGTGCGGGCTGTTAGCCAGGAGCCAATTACGTGTTGTGACATGCAGCACTTGAAGCAGTTTTTTCAGAATATGCGGCCGACCCGCGGATAGGGTATGTGACGGTGCTGACGCCACCGAGACGAGCGGCAGTCGGCCCTCGCATACCGTTATTCCAGGGGAGAGCATGAAGAAGTTGATGATGTCCGGCGCCGTGATGGCCGTGGCGGCGATTGCGCTTGTCGGCTGTGGCAGCGAGGCCGGTACCGACAAGCCAGCCGACAGCAACAAACCGGTAGCAGCTACCACCGAAGCGCCGGCGCAGAATGTGCGGACTCCGGAGAAGAACGACCGGATGGCCGAGGATTCGGCCGAAGGCCTGGCCTCCTTCACGTACTACTACTTTGACGCCAAGAATTACGCGGTCCAGACCGGTGATGCAGATCTGATGCGTGAAGTTGCCGCGGATTGCACAGGCTGCATGGCAGAAGCTGACGCCCTCGAGGCTGTTTACGCGGACGGCGGCTGGATTGCCGGCGGCCAGCCGAAGGCGCTGAACGTCGTGGCGTTGGCTAAGGCCAAGGACGACGAAGGCAACCTGAGCGCAGTCGTTCCGTTCATGGAAGATGCCCGTACCACCCTGGACAAGGACGGCCAGACCGTCGAGACCAAGGAATGGGATTCGGACGGAACCACTCTGACAGTGACTGCCAACTACGCCGACGGCGCGTGGTCGATGGTGTCTGTCGAAGAGACGCCGGACGCCGAGATCCCGGAGTAAACCCCGGTCGGCTCCTAGCCACGTGCGCCCTTCCGCCTGATGGCGGAAGGGCGCACTGCCGTCTGCGGGGCGGGGCGGGGCTTTGCACTAGAGAAGTTCGGCGCCCTTGGTCTCGGGAGAGAAGCGCGCCATCCACAACACGGCGAGCAGCACCAGGACTCCGGCGATGGCGAAGGACCAGGCCAGCCCGAGGTAGGGCCACATGACCGAGGCGAAGATGAGTGGGCCGAAGCCCGCGCCGACGCGGGAGAACGTCGATGCCCAGCCGAAGCCCGACCCGCGCAGCTCCGTAGGGTAGAGCTCGGAGACGTAGGTGTACAGCACGGGGATGGCAATCTGCACGATCATGCCGTAGGCCAGCAGCAGAGCCACCACCGCCGCGGGGACATCGATCAGAAGCGCGACGACGACCAGCGTCAGTGCGGACAACGGCCCGGTGATGGCTAGGATCCACTTGCGCCCGGTCTTCTCGACGAAGTAGGCGGCGATGATGACGCCCACCAAGCCCACGGCGGCCATGCCCGCCGTGGTCAGGAAGGCCCGCGCTGCGGCGAACCCGGCGTCGATGAGGATGATCGGCATCCAAGTCAGGGCAAGGTAGTAGACCAGCAGAATGCTGAAGAACAAAGCCCACGCCGCCGTCGTAATTTTCCAGTTGAATTTCCAGACCGCGCGGAACTGCTCCAGGACGTTGACGGCCGACAGGCGCGGCGCCTCGCTCGGTTCAGGCAGCCGCCAGTCGCGAACTGTTGCGCCGGTTCGCTCGATCATGCTGTTGATAACCTGCTCGGCCTCCGCCGTGCGGCCCCGGCTGACCAGATAGAGCGGGGATTCGGGCACCGACCGGCGGACCCAGAAGACAAGCAGCGCCGGCAGCACCATGATCAGCATAGTGAATCGCCAATCGGCCACGGTGGCCATGATGAGGGCCGAGACGACGCCGCAGAGCGCGGCCCCGACCGGCCACCAGCCGTCCATGGCAGTAAGGACCCGCCCGCGAAGCCGCCGCGGCGTGAATTCGCCGACCAGCGCATAGTCCACGGGGACACAACCGCCAAGTCCAAAGCCCGCAATGAACCGGAAAACGCAGAACCAGACGAGGTCTGGGGCGAAGGCTCCGAGGACCGTGAAGAGCGAGAAGACCAGCAACGTGGCAGTGAACGCCGTCTTACGGCCGATGATGTCGGCAATCGATCCCCAGATGAAGGCGCCCAGGGCCATGCCGATGAGGTTCGCGGTGCCGATCCACGCGGCCTGCGCCGGAACGAGGTCCCAGTGGTCAGACAGCAGCGGGATCAGGACGCCGTTGAGCGTGACGTCCCACGCGTCGAACATGAAGCCGAGGCCGCCAAGCAGGAAGATCTTGCCCTGCACCCGCCAGCGCCAGGGGAGTTCCTGCACGATTTGGTCGCCGGTGGGCAGGTGAGCGGTCTGCGTCATTCGTGGCCTTCCAGGGAGTAGCTATGGATACTTTAGTCGCGGGCGGCAGATGAGAACGTTCTCATGGAGTTCTCCTGAACGTCTCACGGTCGGCGTGCATTGTTGATTCATCAGCACCTCACCGCAGGATGAAAGGCATCAACATGAACAAGCGCACTTTGTGGATCGCGACCGGAACCCTCGGCATCATGGCAATCGGTGCCGGTGCCGCCGTCGCGGACTCCGGGTTCGGAAGCCAGGATCTGGGCCCGGGCATCGTCCAGGCGCCGGAAGCACCGGCAGTTGCCCCCGTCGTGAGCAGCAGCGTGTCCCCGACTGCGGTGAATCTGGACAGGCAGGATGTGAAGACAGCGGCCTCCGCCGCTACGGCCGAGAGCCCGACCAGCCCGGTCTCGGCCCAGAGCGCGCCGTCGCCGGTCTCGGCGCAGTCACCCGCCAGCCCGGTCTCGGCCCAGAGCGCGCCCTCGCCGGTCTCGGCGCAGTCCGCGGTTTCGGCCCCGAGCGCGCAGAGTGCTGACTAACGGAGCGCCAATGCTGCCCGGGGTCCCGGAAGTTGCCCAGGTACCGCGTCAGTAATCCACTACGCGTCCGAACGACGGCGGTGCCTGCGGCAGGCGCCGGCAGGCGATGCGGCCGCGCAGCCGCTGGAAGATGTGCGGTGGCAGGTCCAGGGCGGCGGCGAAGTCCTGTTCAGAGGTGAACCCGCCGCGCTTTTCCCTGACCTGGACGGCCTTTTTGGCAAGCGCACGCGAGAATCCGGGCAGCGTTTCGAGTTCGCGGGCGGTGGCCGCATTCACATCTACCGGTTCGAACGCGGCATCGGCCGTCGCCCGTGAGGCAGCCGCCGGAGCTCCAGCCTGCCGGCCAAGTGGTCCGGCCAAACCTGGCGCGTCCGGCCGGGCCGCCCGGGGTTCCCCGCCAGTGTCGGCTCCGGGTGCCGGGGCGCCCTTGCGGGAACCGGCACGGCTACGGTGCGCGGACCTGGGGCTGCCCGAGCCGGACCGGTTGCGCGACCGACCGCGGGAGTTCAGCTGGCTGCCGGAGCGCGCCCGTGTTGTTGACCCCGAGGTGCGGGAAGGACGGGCCGCGCCGCGGTCCCGGTCCCACTTGAAGCGCAGGTATTCGGGGTTGATGGCCAGAGCGAAGCTGCTGCCGGCCAGCCAGCATGCCAGGAGCAGCCACGTGGCGATTTCTTCCTGCACGCCGGTGCCGTCGACCAGGGCTATGGCCACGGCCGTGAGGGTGAGGTGGACCAGACCGAGGATCCACCACAGCGGCCGCCCCGCCCGCGAACCGACCACCAGCAAGGCAGCTCCGCCCAGGAACCCGAAGGTTCCCAAGGGGACCAGCAGCCAGAGGCTCTGGCGCAGATTCCACATCAGGCTCGGTTGGGCCGAAGACATCAGTAATCCACCGACCTTCCAAACGGCACCGGTTTGGCCGGCGGAAGCTTGCAGACCACCAACCGGTTCAACCGTGCGAGCTCTGGATCCCGCACATCCAAAGCGGCGGCGAAGTCCGCCACGGTGCGGAAGGGCCCACGCTCCAGGCGCAACCGCACGGCCTTGCGCGCCTTGTGCCTGCTGATCCCTGGCAGCTTCTGCAGGGCCGCCGCCGGTGCCGAGTTCACGTCCACGGGCTCGCCCGGCAGCGCAGAAGACGCGCCTGCTCCCGGTCTGCCGGATTGGGCGTAGTAGCTTGCCGCGTCGAGCCCGGGGTCGTTGAGGAGATCGGCCGCGGCCCCCGCGGGGGCCGGAGCAGTCCCTGCAAGTGGCGAGGCGGAACGGGGACGACGGCGGAACATGGCAGCGGCGGTGGGCATCGCCGTCGTGCTGTCCATTCCGGTGCCCGCTGGAGTCCGGCGGACGAGGGCACTCCACGCGCTGCCGGAGGAGCGGGACGCCTGGTTCCAGCGGTTGCGCAGCCAGGCCTGATTGATGCCCAGCGCATGCAGTGAGCTGATGGCCCAGAGCAGGAGCCGGGCCGTCGGGCCGGCCTCTTCGTTCATGAACAGCGAAACCAGCAGTGCCACCAAATAGAGGCCGCCGGCGGACAGCCAGGCGGCGCGGCGCGCCAGCAGGCCGATGATCACGAAGCCGGCCCAGCCCAAGACCCCGAGGCCGAGCAGCGGCAGCAGCAGCCACAGGCTGGCGACACCCAGCCAGGGAATGGGCGGTGTTCCGGTCCGGCCCGCGAGGGCGGCGGGAGAGTCAGCGGCGGACATTCAGGACCATGGTGACGCTCTGGTCTTCCTCGACCCTCTCCGATGCGAGCTCCAGGCCGGCGGTGTGCGCGCGTTCCCGCAGCTTCTGCAGCACCGCCTGCTGGACTTGGCGCGCGTACGCGGCGTCGATCGCCTGGACGATCTCGGCCGCGCGCCGCCGGTCGACGTCTTCACCGCTGAAGTGGACCTGCCAAATGCCGTCGGCGTCGCGTTCGAAGACCGCCGCCACGTCTGCCCAGTCCGCCTCGAGGGAGGCCTCGGTGACACGGGAAACCTTCGCCTGCGTATCTTCTAGGGCAGCCTGCAGCAGGTTCAGGTCCCGCATCCGGGTTTGCACCTGGATTTGGGGCACGGCAGCAATCTCCGGCACCGTGTCCGCGGTACGGCTCTTGGCCCTGCCCTCGAGGGCGGCATTGACCGTGGCGACGGCGGCGATGGCCGCGGGGATCAGCAGAACGGAAACACTCATGGGGTTTCTCCTGGTTCGGCGCCGGCCGGAACCGGGCGGGGCATGGTGGCGGGGGCGAGCGGGCTGCGGCGGGCGGCCGGGCGGTCGGCCCGGGCGCCCAGGTCCGCCAGCAGGGCGTCCAATTGGTCGTCGGTGGCCCAGCCGTTCAGGCCGACGGTGCCGTCGGCCGCGACCCGGATCTCGATCCGGTCGGGCTGTGCCTGAATGTCTTCCAGCAGGTTGCGGTAGCGGCCGGTCAGCGCGGTCAGGCCCTGGTTGGTTGAACCGATCCAGGGCCGGTGCAGTTCCGGCCGGTCCCTCAGGTACGGTCCGTCCGCGAGCAGGTCGGTGGCAGCGAGCAGCCCGGCAATGTCTTCGCGGTCCGCGGCCCAGCGCCGCAGGTCACGGTGCAGGTAGCCGGTGAACGTCATCACGGACAGGCCGGCGGCCTGGAAAGCGCGCGCGACGACGGCGCTGGCCGCCGCCTGTTCAAAGGGTTCGCCGCCCAGCAGGGTCAGGCCTTCGGCGCCCGCCGCCACCGCCTGGTCGACGAGATCGGCGGCGAATTGCCGGGTCGGGACGAGCTCTGCCCCGTGGGCGGCCCACAGGTGGGGGTTGAAGCAGCCGGGACACCGGATGGAGCAGCCTTGCAGCCAGAGCGCGGCCCGCCGGCCCGGTCCCTCGGCCTCGGTGGCCGGGAGGAACCGCGCGTGCCGAATGAGGCCGGCATCGGCCGGCGCCGGAGCGCAGCCGTTGTGGATGCGGGGCTCCGGGGCCGGGCCGCGCGGCTGGCCGGGCGCTCCGGGGCTATCGGTCTGCGGACTCATTGTGGACGTAGTCGCTGGTGGTGACGGCGGTCCGGTGGTAGTCCTCCGTGTAGGAGCTGGAGACGCTCTCGGCCTCCAGCAGATCCTCCAAAACCGTGATGTATTCCAGGCACTCGGCGCCGAAGATGTTGCGGGTCTCGGCCGATACCGCGCCGTCGGGCCTGACCGTGACGATCAGTTGTTGCTGGTCCATCGCTCTTCCTTCGGGGGAGGTCGGGTGTTGTCTAAAAGTCCACGGTGCGGCCGCCGCGTACCGGCTGCCCGGCGGCTGCTGCGGGCAGGCCACCGGCAGGTGGCGCCGGGTCGATCGGCTGTCGAATGTCCGCGTCCAGATCCTCGCTGCCGGTGGCACCGACGGCACGCAAGGCAGCCCACTGCCGGATGGCGCCCACTTCCTCGGCCTGCGTGATGGCCAACGGAATCATGTTGGCGACGGCCCGCTGCAGGTCGTTTAGGCGGACCGGGCGGTCTTCGGCATAGGCATCGAAAAGCGCGGCGACGACCGCCTGTTCGATTTCCGCACCGGAATAGTTTTCCGAGGCATCGGCGAGGAGTCCGACGGCGGCCGGATCGTTGGCGACGGCGTGCAGCTGGTTGGCGGCGGTGCCCTTGCCGGCCATCTGGATCTGCCAAATCACCCGGCGTTCGGCGTCGCTGGGCAGATCGACGAAGAAAATTTCGTCGAACCTGCCCTTGCGCATGAACTCCGGGGGCAGCCGGTCGATGTTGTTGGCGGTGGCGACCACGAAAACCGGATGGCGCTTTTCCTGCATCCAGGTCAGGAACGAGGCGAACACGCGGGCGGAGGTTCCGGAATCCCCCTCGCCGCTGGTGCCGGAGAAACCCTTTTCGATCTCATCGATCCACAGGATCGCCGGCGAGATGGCTTCGGCGGTGGCGATGGCGTTGCGCATGTTCTGTTCGCTGGAGCCGACCAGGCCGGAAAAGACCCGGCCGATGTCCATCCGCAGCAACGGCAGCCCCCAGGCCGACGCCATCGCCTTGGCCGTTAGGGACTTGCCGCAGCCGGGCACGCCGGTGATCAGCACGCCCTTGGGCGCGGGCAGGCCGAAGTCGGCAGCGGCATCCAGCCAGGATCCCTTTCGCTTGGCCAGCCACCGCTTGAGGTTGTTCAGCCCGCCGACCTCGTCCAGGCTGATGTTCACGTCCACGTAGTCCAGCAGCCCGGACTTGCGGATGGTCTGGCGCTTCTCGTCCAGCACCACGTGCACGTCGTGCGCGGTCAGCTCGCCGTCGTCGACCATCGCCCGCGCGAAGGCGTTCTCGGCTTCGGCCATGGTCAGGCCCAGGGCCGCCTGCACCATGTTCTCCTGGTCGGCTTCACCCAGGCTGACCTTAATCCGTCCCCCGTCGGAATTCTGGCTGATCATGTGCGCCAGCATGGCCTTGATTTCGTCATGACTGGGCAGCGGAAAGTCGACCAACGTGACGGCCTTGTCCAGTTCGGGCGGAATGCGCAGCACCGGGGCGACGATGATCAGCACCCGACCGGTGGTGCCCTGCCGGAAGGCGGCAGAGACCTCGCGGACCTTCCGGACCACCTCGGGGTCCGCCGGGCGCTGGTCGGTGCCGAAGTAGGCGTGCAGGTCGAAGAAGATGAAGACGCCCGGATCGTGCGCGCCGAGCACCCGGTCCAGGGCACGCGCCGGGGCCGTGGTGTTGGACTGCTGGCCGTCGCTGGGGGAGAGGAGCCCGCTGCTGGCGTTCCACGTCCAGACGGGGCGCGGGGTGCGCAGCGCGGCGGCGCACTTGAGCACTTCGGCGTGCACGCGTGCTTCTTCATGGCTTTCGACATACAGCACGGGGATGCGGGCCTTGAACGCTTGGTCAAGCGTTTCAGCAAAAGACATGGTCTCTCCCCTTAAGGAACGGATCGGGATCTGGCTCTACTTTAGGCACAGTTGCAGGGACTGGGCGCTTTGGCCGCGGGTTTGGCGCAGTTCTCAGCGCCCGATGTCCAGGCTCCAGCTGCCCTCGCTGGTGTCCACCAGGAAATACGTCACCGGGTACGGCTGCCAGGAGAACCGTGTGGTGCTGGTGCCGATCTTGTTGACCACCAGGTTTCGACGCGATTCCTGCCAGGTGTAGACGGCGATGTTGGCGTCACCGGTGTAGGTGAATTCGGCCAGTACCTCATCGCCCTCGTAGCGCACCAGGGCAGGGCCGGAGCCGGCGACCCTACCGTCTTCCGGTACGGCGTAAGCGACCGGGCGGACCTCCAGGCGCCAGTCGCCGTCCGCCTCGACATGCAGTGAAAATTCTTCCCGCGCGGTGGCCAGGAGACCGGCCGAGGGTTCGTCCCGGTCGCCGGACTTGTAGAGGAAGTGGACCGGCCAGTCGGGGTTCTCCGGGTCGTCCACGGCTACGCTGGCATCCACGCCGCTGTCGATGACGATCTCGAACGGACCGTCGTAACCGGCCGGCCGCTGGTAGCCGAGGACCGCGTTGCCGGATCCTGCATAGCTGCCGGGGCCGCCGGCTTCTGCCACGGTTCCCTCCCCGGCCGCCGCCGACGCCGTGCCGGTCGCTTCCCCGGCGCCGGGCGCCGGATCCGCTGCGTTCCCTGCCGCCGGTCCGTCCGCCGGACCGGGGTCAGCACCCGTGGCGGCCGCGGCGGTGAAAAGGTGAGGCAGCAGCCGGGGGACGGCGAAGCCGAGCGCGCCGCACAGAACCAGGAGACCCAGCAGCCAGACCACGAGCGAAAAACGACCGATCCGCAGTGCCGCGTCCTCAGTCATCGGTGCCGACATGTTGTGCTGTTCTCCTTTGTATGTCCCCATGAGGTTACCCACACCGCGGATCCGCTTCACACTCGGTGCCCGGCAGTAGCCCGACGCTAGACTTGGAGCATCCCCGAATCCATTCTTCCTTGGAGATTTGTGTGAGCCTGAAGCAGCTTGACCGTGTTCCCATCCGCCGCGCGTTGATCTCGGTGTACGACAAGACCGGGCTGGAGGAGCTGGCGGAAGGCCTGCACAGCGCCGGGGTCGGCATCGTTTCCACCGGCTCGACGGCCAAGAAGATCGCCGCCGCAGGCATCCCCGTCACCGAGGTTTCCGAAATCACCGGCTTCCCCGAGTGCCTGGACGGCCGGGTCAAGACGCTGCACCCGCGCGTTCACGCCGGCATCCTGGCCGACCGCCGCCTCGATGACCATGTCCGGCAGCTCACCGACCTCGAGATCGAGCCCTTCGACCTCGTGGTGGTCAACCTCTACCCGTTCGTGCAAACGGTGCGTTCCGGCGCCAGCCAGGACGAGGTCGTGGAGCAGATCGACATCGGCGGCCCTTCGATGGTGCGGGCCGCGGCGAAGAATCATCCGTCCGTGGCGGTCGTGGTGGATCCCGCCTCGTACGCGGACGTGGTGAAGGCGGCGGGTTCCGGCGGATTCGACCTGAAGACCCGCCGCCGGCTGGCGTCGTTGGCCTTCGCCCACACCGCCGCTTATGACACCGCCGTGGCCAAGTGGACCGCCGAGCAGTTCGGCGACGACGCCGAGGCCGTCGAGGCGGCGCCGGCGCTCCCGCCGTACGCCGGCCTGGCACTGGAGCGCTCGGAGTCGCTGCGCTACGGCGAGAACCCGCACCAGGCCGCCGCGCTGTATGCGGAGACCGGCGCCGAGCCGGGCATCGCGCAGGCCGAACAGTTGCACGGCAAGGCCATGAGCTTCAACAACTACGTCGACGCCGACGCCGCCGTGCGCGCGGCCTTCGACTTCGCCGAGCCGGCCGTCGCGGTGGTCAAGCACGCCAACCCCTGCGGCATCGCCGTCGCGTCCCCGGGCGCCGCCGATCCCATTGCGGATGCGCATGCGAAGGCCCACGCGACCGACCCCGTGTCCGCATTCGGCGGCGTCATCGCCGCAAACCGCACGGTGACCGCGGGCATGGCCAACACCGTCAAGGACATCTTCACCGAGGTGGTTGTCGCCCCGGGCTTCGAGCCGGAGGCCGTCGAGATCCTGTCGAAGAAGAAGAACATCCGGCTGCTGGTCCTGCCGGACGGCTTTGCCCGGGACACGGTCGAGTACAAGCAGGTCTCCGGCGGCATGCTGCTGCAGGCCTCCGACCGGATCGACGCCGACGGCGACGACCCTGCCAACTGGACGTTGGCCGCCGGCGAGGCCGCCGACGAGGGGACCTTGGCGGATCTGGCCTTCGCGTGGCGCGCTGTCCGGGCCGCGAAGTCCAACGCCATCCTGGTCGCGGCCAACCGCGCCGCGGTGGGCATCGGCATGGGCCAGGTTAACCGGCTGGATTCCTGCCGCCTGGCCGTCGAGCGGGCCAATACGCTCGGCGTGGCGGTCGACGGCGGGGCGGACGCTGCCGGGGGAGCGGCCAATGTGCAGGGCTCCGGGGCGCCCGAGCGGGCCCGCGGTGCCGTGGCGGCATCGGACGCGTTCTTCCCGTTCGCCGACGGCTTGCAGATCCTCCTCGATGCCGGCATCCGTGCCGTAGTGCAGCCCGGCGGTTCGGTCCGGGACGAAGAAGTGGTGGCAGCGGCAGACGCCGCCGGCATCACCATGTACTTCACCGGGGCACGCCACTTCTTCCACTGACCGGTCCCCCCGCTGGGCAGCGGGGCCTCGTCAACGGGCGAAAATCCTTGCCGGCAGGGTGCCGGGGGCGCAGGTTCAAGGGAACCTGCGTGCCCGGCACCGGCCGCCAGGCGTCGCGCCCCTCGGGAGTCGGTGCACCGCCGTCGTGCCGGGCGCGGGACCGGTCCGGACGCGTGTGGCTTCTGCGGCACGGCGGCTTCCCGTCGTCCTCGCGATCTGCGGTGTGCGCGTCTTCAACCGGCGCCCGGCTGCCCTCCTCGGGTAAATTGGAGGAGTTGAGTAACCAAAGAGACCCACTTTTGCAGGGAGACGCCTCACCCATGGCCAAGATTATCTATACCCACACCGACGAAGCGCCGATGCTGGCCACCTATTCGTTCTTGCCGATCGTTGAGGCCTACGCCTCCACGGCTGGTGTGGAAGTGGAGACCCGCGACATCTCGCTCGCCGGCCGTATCATCGCCGTCTTCGGCGACTACCTCACCCCCGAGCAGCGGATCGGCGACGCCCTGGCCGAACTGGGCGAACTGGCCAAGCAGCCGGAAGCCAATATCATCAAGCTGCCGAACATCAGCGCCTCCGTGCCGCAGCTGAAGGCTGCCATCAAGGAGCTGCAGGGCCACGGCTACGCGCTGCCCGACTACCCGGACGATCCGTCCTCCGACGAGGAGAAGGACATCCGCGCCCGCTACGACAAGATCAAGGGCTCGGCGGTCAACCCGGTGCTGCGCGAGGGCAACTCGGACCGCCGCGCGCCCCTGTCGGTGAAGAACTACGCGCGCCAGAACCCGCACAGCATGGGCGCCTGGACCGCCGACTCCAAGACGAACGTGGCCACCATGGGCGCCGATGACTTCCGCTCCAACGAGAAGTCGGTCGTCATGCCGGCCGACGACAAGATCAAGATCCAGCTGGTGGCCGAGGACGGTACCGTCACGGTCCTGAAGGAGGCCTTCCCGGTGCTGGTCGGCGAGGTCATCGACGGCACCGTCATGCGCGCCGCGGCGCTGGACGAATTCCTGGCGGCCCAGGTGGCCCGCGCCAAGGAAGAAGGCGTGCTCTTCTCGGCGCACCTGAAGGCCACCATGATGAAGGTCTCCGACCCGATCATCTTCGGCCACGTGGTCAAGGCCTACTTCTCCGAGCTGTTCGCAACCTACGGCGACAAGCTGGCCGCTGCCGGCCTGAGCCCGAACAACGGCCTGGCCGCCATCCTGAACGGGCTGGCGGCGCTGGACCCCGAAGACCGCAAGGGCGTCCAGGAACTGATCGACAAGGGCCTGGACGAGGGCCCGGCCATCGCCATGGTGGACTCCGACAAGGGCATCACCAACCTCCACGTTCCCTCGGACGTGATCGTGGACGCCTCGATGCCGGCCATGATCCGCACCTCCGGCCACATGTGGGGGCCGGACGGCCAGGAAGCCGACACGCTGGCAGTGCTGCCGGACAGCTCCTACGCCGGGATCTACCAGGTGGTTATCGACGACTGCCGCGCCAACGGTGCCTACGATCCGACCACCATGGGCACCGTCCCCAACGTCGGCCTGATGGCCCAGGCGGCGGAGGAATACGGCAGCCACGACAAGACGTTCGAGATCCAGACCGCCGGCACCGTGCAGGTAGTCGACGGGGCCGGCACCGTGCTCATCGAGCACCAGGTGTTCCCGAACGATATCTGGCGCGCCTGCCAGACCAAGGACCTGCCGATCCGCGACTGGGTGAAACTGGCCGTCACCCGCGCCCGCGCCAGCCAGACCCCTGCCGTGTTCTGGCTCGACGAAACCCGCGCCCACGACGCCAACCTGATCGCCAAGGTGAACGAGTACCTCAAGGACCACGACACCGACGGCCTGCAGATCGAGATCATGGCCCCGGAGAAGGCCACCGCCTTCACCCTGGAGCGCCTCCGCAAGGGCGAGGACACCATCTCGGTGACCGGAAACGTGCTGCGCGACTACCTCACGGACCTGTTCCCGATCCTGGAGCTCGGCACGAGCGCCAAGATGCTCTCGATCGTCCCGCTGATCAACGGCGGCGGCCTGTTCGAGACAGGTGCCGGCGGCTCCGCTCCGAAGCACGTCCAGCAGCTGCTGGCCGAGAACCACCTGCGCTGGGATTCGCTCGGCGAGTTCCTGGCCCTGGCCGTGTCCTTCGAGCACCTGGCCACCTCCACGGGCAACGCCCGCGCGCAGATCCTGGCCGACACGCTGGACGCCGCCACGGGCACGTTCCTGCTGGAAAACAAGTCGCCCAAGCGCAAGGCCGGCGAGCTGGACAACCGCGGCAGCCACTTCTACCTGGCCCTTTACTGGGCGCAGGAACTGGCCAACCAGACCGCCGACGCCGAGCTGGCCGCGGCCTTCTCCGGCATTGCCTCCGAGCTGGCCCAGAACGAAGGGGCCATCGTCGGCGAGCTCAATGCCGTGCAGGGATCCCCGGTGGACCTGGACGGCTACTACCGGCCGGATGCGGCCAAGGCCGCTGAGGTCATGCGCCCGTCGGCCACGCTGAACAGCATCGTGGCCACGCTGACCGAAAAGAAGTAGGCCGCGCCGGGCGCCCGTCCGGCAGCAGCCACCCGTTGCGACGGCGGACGGCGCACCTCCCGCGGGAAGGTGCGCCGTCCGCCGTCGTGCTGTCCGGGCCGGTCCGCTGCCGCCGTGTCGGCCGCTGCTCTTCGGCTCAGTCCGTCACCGGCACCGCACGGTCATTGGCATAGCTGACCCCCAGCTGGGCGCGGACCCCGTCGAAGAGCCGCATGGTGTCCACGGTGTCCGCCCAGGGCATGGTGGGGCTCTGCTGCAGGCCGGACTGGACGCAGCGGGTGACTTCACGCAGCTCGAAAACGTAGCCGCGGCCGACGCTCGGGAAGGTTTCCACCCGGGGCTGGCCCAAATGCGGTTGGACCGCCAGCTCGGTGGGGTTATGCAGCGGCGCGTTGCTGCGGAGCCACCCGCCGGTGCAGGCGACGGTGGCCGTGCGCGGCGAGGCGGCCTGCAACGAACACGCGAGCTGCGCCTGGGCACCCGAACGGTAGCTGAGCGTCATGGCGTTCTGCGCGTCGATGCCGTCGTCGTTGACATGGCCGGAGGCGGCCACCGTCTGCGGGAAACCCAAGGTCCCCAGCGCCCAGGTCAGCGGATAGACCGCCAGGTCCAGCAGCGCTCCGCCGCCGGCTGCCGGATTCCACAGCCGGGCGGCCGGGTCGTAGACCGCCGGAAATCCGAGGTCGGCCTGCAGCCAGCGGACCTCGCCGAGTTCGCCAGACGCGAGGATGTCCCAGACGCGGTTGATGATCGGCAGGAAGCGCGTCCAGACCGCCTCCATCAGGAACAGTCCCCGCGCGGCCGCCAGTTCCGTCAGCTCCAGGGCTTCCCGGGCGTTGATGGTCAGGGACTTTTCGCACAGCACGTGCTTGCCGGCCTGCAGCGCCCGTCCCGCGATCTCGTAATGCTGGCCGTGCGGAGTGGCCACGTAGACCACGTCGACGTCCGGGTCGGCGAAAAGCTGGTCGTAGCCCTTGCCGGCGTCGCCGTCGAAATAGGCGGTCGCGAAGCCGAAACGCCGTTGGAAGGCCACCGCGTTGGCCTGGTTGCGGGAACTGACCGCCTGCAGCACGGCATCCTCCAGCCGGGCGATGTCCTCGGTAACCCGGGTGGCGATGGTCCCGGTGGCGACCACGCCCCAGCGCAGCGTCCGGCCGGTGGCTGCGCGCGGATCCGGGGCGCCGGGCCGGGCGCAGGGCGGGGTGACGATCCGGGGCGGTTGTCCCATGGCTCCATCTTGGCGGCCGGCGGCCGGGACGTCCATGGGCACCGATTGCCCTTTGTCCCGTCCTGACGCGCGCCTCGCTGCCCTACCGATGTGGACCTATCGATGGTACAAAGTAAGCAGGCTCAGTAATTCACAACGAGGAGGAGCCCGCACCATGGATACAGGCATGATCGTCGGAATCATCATCGCGATAGTTGTACTCCTGATCATCATCGGAGTCATTGTCTTCTTTGCGCAAAAGCGGAACACCAAGCGGAAGTTCGAGAAGCAGGAGGAGAACCGCAGGGAGGCAGCGGAGTTGCGGCAGAACGCGCAGGTGTCCTCGGTGGAGGCGCGGGAACGCCAGGCGGACGCCACCCAGGCGCAGGCCGAGGCCCAGCGGGCGGACGTCGAGGCCGAGCGTGCCAAGATTGAAGCCGACCGCCTGCGCCAGGCTGCCGAGCAGCGGCAGGCCGACGCCCAGGGAATCCGGCAGGAGAGCGAAGAGCAGTTGCGCCGCGCCGATGACCTGGACCCCGACGTCAACACCAAGGACCGGGACGCCCGGAAAGACCGCAAGCACGACGGCGGCGCCCACCGCGGCGACGCCGACCCCGACCGCGGTGTAGACGCGGCCGCGGGGTACGGCGACGACGGCGGCCGGCATGTCGATGACGCGCGCAACGACGGCGCCCGGGCTGCCGACGACACCCGCCGCGGCGAGGGCGGCAGCCACAACATCTAGGCCCGATCACAACAACACCTGGCGCCTGCTTCCCCCGGGGAGGCAGGCGCCAGGTGTTGTTGGGGGAGCCGCTCAGCCCTTGACGGAACCGCTCATCAGGCCGCCGACGAAGTACTTGCCCAGGATGATGTAGACCAGCAGCGTGGGCAGCGAGGCGATCAGCGCGCCGGCCATCGACGCGGCGTAGTCGGTCAGCTGTCCGCCGGCCAGGAAGCTCAGCGCGATGGTGACCGGGCCGTTGGAGCCGGAGGAGAAGAACGCCGCGAACAGGTAGTCGTTCCAGGCGGAGGTGAACTGCCAGATGAGCACCACCACGAAGCCCGGGGCGGAGACCGGCAGGATCACCGAGGCGTAGGTGCGCAGCAGCCCGGCTCCGTCCATGCGCGCCGCTTCGATCAGCTCGGCCGGCACGGATTCGTAGTAGTTGCGGAAGATCAGGGTGCAGATCGGCAGGCCGTAAACGATGTGCAGCACCAGCAGCGAGGGGATGCCGTTGGGCACCCCGAGACCCTGCATCAGCTGGGTCAGCGGGATCATCACGGCCTGGTACGGGATGAACATGCCGAACAGGATGAGGGTGAAGACCACGTTGGCGTAGGGGAAGCGCCAGCGGGAGAGCACGAACCCGTTCATCGATCCGAGCAGGGCCGAGATGATCGAGGCGGGGATGACCATGGCGAAGGTGCGGCCCAACGCCGGGCCCAGGGTGTCCCAGGCCTTGGCCCAGCCCGCGGTTTCCCACGTCGTCGGGAAGAGCCACGCGGTGGAGGGATCGGCGTCGGACGGGCCCTTGAAACTGGTAATGAACAGGACGTAGGCCGGAATCAGCACCACAAACACGAAGAGCAGCAGGATGGAGTATTTGAGCGTCCGGTTCATCCTCTGCCGGCCGGTGCGGGGAGCCGCCGGCCGGGGCCGGGCAACCTCGACGGGTGGCGGGACAGTTGCAGTGGCCATCAGCGCTTCTCCTGCCGTGAGGTGTAGACGAGGTACGGGACGACCACCAGCGCGACCAGCACCAGCATGATGGTGCCGATGGCGGCCGAGTCGGCGTAGTCGCTGCCGATGTACTTGACCCACATCATGGTGGCCGGGACCTGGATGTCGTAGGTATTGGCGTCGGGAACGATCGCCCGGATCAGGTCGAACAGCTTCAACGACATATGGCCGATGATGATGACAGCCGAGAGCATCACCGGGCTCAGCTGCGGAAAGATCACGTGACGGTAGAGCTTCCACTCGCTGCAGCCGTCGATCCGCGCCGCCTCGCGCAGTTCTTCCGGGATGCCGCGGAATCCGGCCAGGAACAGGGCCATCACGTAGCCGGAGAGCTGCCAGATGGCCGGCACGGCGATGGCGGCAATGCCCCAGTTGGGATCGGACCACCAGCTGTTCTGCAGGAAGCCGAGCCCCGTGCTGTCCAGCAGCCGGTTCAACCCTGTGGCACGCTCACCGCCGGGCTCGCTGGTCTGCAGGCTTGACAGCAGCCAGCGCCAGACCACGCCCGAGGCGATGAAGGACACCGCCATCGGGAAGAGGTAGACCGAGCGGAACAGCCCCTCGCCGGCGCCGGGCCGCTCCAGGATCCAGGCCCAGAGGAAGCCGAAGATCAGCGTGCCGGCCAGGAACACCACCGTCAGCAGGAGCAGGTTGCGCAGTGCGTGCTGGAAATCTGCGTCCCCGAACAGCCGGAGGTAGTTCTCCAGGCCGACGAATTCCGACGACGGCCGGGCCGTGTGCTGGTTGGTCATCGAGATGCGGACGTTTTCCGCGATCAACGCGTAGACGAAGACCGCCAGCAGGATGAGGGTAGGGGCGATCAGGGCCAGCCCCGGTCCCCAGGTCTTCACTTTCTTGAACATGGACTTCTCCTAGTGCCGCCGTACACGCCGGTGTGACATGGAAGGGCGGGCGCGGTGGTGGTGCCGCGCCCGCCCTTCCGGGGCGTCCTGGCTACTGCATGAACTTCTCGGCGATGGACGCCAAGGATTCCTGCAGGGCAGCCACGTCCTGCGGGCCGCCGAACTTGCTGACGGCGGTGCTCAGCTCGTTCAGCCAGGCCACCGGCACGGCGGCGCCGTGGGCCAGCGAGGACACGATGGTGTCGGACGAGAAGTCCTCGATGGCGCTCTGCTGGTATTCGCCGAACTCGTCGGACGGCACGTCGGTGCGGGCCGGGATGGAGCCCTTTGCCGCGTTGAATGCCTGCTGGCCCTCAACGCTGGAGATGGTGGTCAGCCAGGCCTCGGCACCGGCCGGGTTGGGAGCACCCTTGGGCAGCGTGAATGAATCGGCCAGGAAGTCGAAGATGCCGTCGGTGCCCGGGGTGGGGAAGTAGACGTAGTCCTCACCGGGCTTCTTGCCGTCCTGCGCGAACTTGGCTTCGGCCCAGTCGCCCATCACGTTGTAGGCGGCGGCGCCGTCCTCCACCAGCTGGGTGGCAGGACCCCAGTCGCTGAGGGTGTCACGGTCGGAGTTGGTGTAGCTGAGGGTCTTCTTGTAGTTCTCGATCGCCTCGGTCACGTCGGGGCCGGACCAGTCGGTGGTGCCGTCCCAGAGCCCGTTGTAGCCCTCGGCGCCAAGGGTGGCGAGCAGGATGTTCTCGAACAGCTGGACCTGGGTCCAGGTGCCGGCCACGGCCAGCGGGGTCTTCCCCGCCTCCTTGATCTTGTCCATGTCCGCGAACCAGGCGTCGAGATCGGCCGGCGGGCTGTTCGGATCCAGGCCGGCGTCCTCCAACACGTCCACGTTGGCCCACACCACGTTGGCCCGGTGGATATTCGACGGCACGGAGTAGATCTTGCCCTCAACGGTCAGCCGGTCCAGCAGGTCCTGGGGGAACGCCTCGTTGAGCTGGGCGTCCTCGTAGAAGGAAGTCAGGTCCTCCAGCTGGTCGGCGGCGATGTAGTCCTGCAGCTCGGCGCCGGCATGCGCCTGGAACGAGTCCGGCGGATTGCCCGACTTCAGGTTGGCCGCCAGCACGCTCTTGGCCTGGCTGCCGGCGCCGCCGGCGACGGCAAGGTTGTCGAACTTCAGCTCCGGATACTGTTCGGTGAAGATTTCCACCAGCGCATCCAGCCCGACCTTCTCGGAACCGTCCGCCCACCAAGTGAAGACTCCTACCGACCCCGACGCTTCCTCAGGGTTGGCTTCGTCCACCGCGCTTCCGCCGCCGCACGCGGACAGGAGCAAACCCGCGGCCGCAACGCCGGCGAGCAAAGATTTGCGTCGCATAAACGCCTCCATCAATCAGCAGTCATGGCCACGGGGTCGGCAAGACCCGCACACGGATGTGTGGCTTAGTACCGAAGTTAACTCCGTCACACACCTTGTCGTCAAGAGTTGAACGCAAAGACGACCCCGGGAGGGTCCCGTCCGTGCTTAGGCGACGGGGAGTTCGGCCTGTTGAAGCACCAGCGTCGCAGCGCCCAACGCCTCGGCCCGGCTGCCCAAGGTGGACATCGCCAACTCCGTGGATTCTCCGACGACCGGAACCGCGTGGCGCAGCAGCCCGCGCCGTATCGGGTCCAGCAGGATGCTGCCGAGGCCCGTCAGCGAACCGCCGACCACGATGACCTCGGGATTGAGCAGGTTGCAGACGTTGGCGAGGGCGCGTCCCACGGCCAGGCCCGCATCATCGATCACGCGCAGGACGGCCGGGTCGCCCTCCAGTGCGATCCGGACGATGTCCTCGGTGCCGATGGGCTCGCCGCGGCCGCGGCTGAGCAGATCGATCATGGTGGAGGTGGAGGCCACCGTCTCCAGGCACCCGCGGTTGCCGCACCGGCAGATGATGCCGTGTTCGGCGACCGTGGCATGGCCTACCTCGCCCGTGACGCCGACATGGCCGTAATAGAGCTTGCCGTTGAGGACCAGGCCGGCCCCGATCCCGGATCCGATCTTCAGGAAGACCAGGTTCTGCGCGTGCCGGTAGGGGCCCCAGCTGACTTGGGCAAGGGCGCCCAGATTTGCGTCGTTGTCCACGAAGACGTCGGTGCCGAACCTCTCCCGCAGGCGGGCCAGCAGGTTGATGCCCACCCATTCGGGCAGGATGGCACCGTGGATCACGGTGCCGGTCCTCCGGTCGATCGGGCCCGGTATGCCTGCGCCCACCCCGATCACGGCCCGGGGGGAAACGGAGTTTTCATCCAACAGCCGCTGCGCCAGCCGGGCGGCGGTGTCGATGCCCTGCTCGGCCCCGTGGCCGAGCGGCAATTCGACGGCGCCTTCGGCGAGCACCTGGTGGTCGAGGCTGACCAGCACCACGTGCACGTGCCGGCGGCCGAAATCCACTCCGACGGCAACCGCGCCACGGCCATCGAGCAGGACCGACAGGGCGCGGCGGCCGGAACTCGTGGTGGGCGCGGTGCTGACCAGTCCGTCGTCGGCCATCGCCTTGACGATGTTGGAGACCGTGGCGGTGGACAGCCCCGTTTGCCGGGACAGTTCGGCCTGGGTAAGCGGGCCGCGTAACATCAGCGCCTGCAGGACCCGTTGGCTGTTCCGCCGCCGCAGGGCGCTTTGGGACCCCGGCCGGAGCTGGGGTGTGCGCGGCACCGGAGGCTGCGGGGCCTCGAGGGTGGACGGCTGATCGGCTCGCATACAGAAAAGCGTGCGGCAGCGCCGCCTTGTAGTCAAGAAGTTAACGCAACTGCCTCTTGGCGCGGCCCCTTTGGCGGCCGGCCTTGCCACCGATCCGGCCGCCCTTTCCTGAGCGTAGACTGGCCGCAACGCGCGGAGGCGAATGACATGGAAGACCTCAGGCTCATCGTCAACGATCTGGAACGCAACGCACGGCTTCCCGCCGGCGACGACGAACGGTTCTTCGGTTACGTCGTGTCGGGGCTGACCTTCCCCTCCGGCCATGTGCTGGGCCTGCGGCGGTTTCCGGTCACCTCGGTCGGCCCCGGCTACACCTCCGTGTGGCTGCGTGATCCCGCCGAAAACTGGAGCATCTTCACCACGGTGCCGGCGGAAAAATCCTGTCCCCGGTATTTCGGCAGCGGTCTGCGGCACACCTCGGTGCACGCCATCGCGGTTGATTGGACCGGGCCGCGCGGTTTCACCGTGTCCATCCCGGACATCGACTTCTCTTGGGACGCAACCGTCTCGGGCACCCCGGTCACCCGGCTTATGTCCGGAATGACGGCCAAGACGCCGGACCGGCTGTGGCGGAGTGGCCCCTTCCTGGCTGCCATGGGCGTCATGTCGGGCCCGGCACTGCGGCTGGGGCGGATGCGGCTGGCGGGGACCGCCCCGAACCGGCAGCGGTTCCGCGCCGCCCCGCGCCGGCTGTGGTTCATCGACAACAGCAGTGCACGGCTGGGGGCAACGGACTTCGGGCCGCCGGGCCCGCTTCCCGAGCAGGCCAGGCTGGGCGGCTTCTGGGTTCCGCAGCGCGGTACGTTCATGATCGGCGCGGCCGCCTTTGAGACCCTCGATCCGGCCAGGCACCTGCAGCAATCCACGGCCTGACCGGGCTCTCAGCGGCTACGCCTCCGCGGCGTCGTCGATCGCGTCGCGGTGCAAGGCGGCGATTTCCACGTAGCGGGCGGCGTTGTCCAACACCGACAGGTACTCGTCCTCGCTGAGTTGGCGGCGGACCTTGGCCGGGACGCCCGCGACGAGCGAACGCGGGGGAATCTGTGTGCCCTCCAGCACGACGGCGCCGGCTGCCACCAGCGAACCCTCACCGACCACCGCGCCGTTCATGACCGTGGCGCTCATGCCGATCAGGCAGTTGTCCTCGATCGTGCAGCCATGGATTACGGCGGCGTGGCCGACGCTGACGCCGGCGCCGACGGTGCAGGGGAAACCGGGGTCCGCGTGCAGGACCACGTTGTCCTGCAGGTTGCTGCGCTCGCCGACGCGGATGGGAGCGGTGTCGCCGCGGACGCTGACGCCGTAGAAGGCGCTGGAGTCGGCTGCCAGCGCCACGTCGCCGCTGAGCGTCGCCGTGGGGGCGACGAAGGCGGACGGATCGACGGCCGGCAGCATGCCGGAGATGGTGATGATGTGGGCCATCCCATCAGCCTAGCGACACCGGACCCGCCGCAGGAGCTTCGTGACGGACCTTCCGTGCCGCGGAGCCTGCCGCTCACGGCTTGGTCAGGATAAAGAATTGATAGTGCCGGTCGGACTCCGGCCGCTCCCAGGTGGTGAAACCGGAGATCAGGCCGTGCTCCCCGAAGAGCCGCCGGACGGTTGCGTCGCTGCGGCGGCTGTAGAAGCGGCGCGGTTCGAAGTCGTCGTCGGCAACGATGCCCTCCTCGTCGTCGCCGGACCAGAGCCCGACCGCCAGCGGAGCGCCCGAGGCCAACACCCGCATGGTTTCGGCGAGAACATCCGGCAGGTCCTGGTCGGGGATGTGCAGCAGCGTGCTCATGGTCCAACCGGCGGAGAACGTTCCCCCCGCGAACGGCAACTCCCGGGCCGAGCTGACCACCGCCTCCAGGTGCTTCGTCCGGGCCAGCCGGACGTTCTGCTCGGACAAATCCACGCCGGTGTAATGGATTCCCGCCGCCTTGAACGCGAGCCCGTCCGTGCCGGTGCCGCAGCCGATCTCCAACACGCTGTGCCGCCGGGCTGCGACCAGGGAGGCAATGAATTCCTGCCGGGCTGCGTCCCTGCGGGGATCCCTCCAGCGCCGGTCGCGCTCGGGCGCCTGCCGGTCGTAGAACGCCCTCAGTTCAGGCTCATGGTTGCCCATCCGATGAGAGTACGCCCTGCGCCGGGCCGGGCACAGGGGCGGACACCGCCGTCGTAAATGGACCACTGAGCGGGCCCCGACGAGAGGAGCCCGGCGCGTGGACGCCGGCGTCGAACTAGTTGAAGACGACGGTGCGGGTGCCGTCGAGGAGCACACGGTGTTCGGCGTGCCACTGCACGGCGCGGGCCAGGGTGCGCGCCTCGCCGTCCCGGCCCAGGGCCACGAACTGCTCGGCGGTGTGGGCGTGGCGGACCGGAATGACTTCCTGGTCGATGATCGGGCCCTCGTCCAGGTCCCCGGTGACGTAGTGCGCCGTGGCGCCAATCAGCTTCACGCCGCGGGCGTGCGCCTGGTGGTACGGCCTGGCGCCCTTGAAGCTGGGCAGGAACGAGTGGTGGATGTTGATGGCCTTGCCGGCCAGTTCGGTGCAGAGATCGTTGCTGAGCACCTGCATGTAGCGGGCCAGCACCACCAGTTCCACGTCGTGTTGCTCGGCCAGGTCCCGCAGGGCCTGCTCGGCCTGCGGCTTGGTGTCCGGAGTGACCGGAATGTGGTGGAAGGGGATGCCGTAGAACGCTGCGAGCTCGGCCAGGTCCTGGTGGTTGGAGACGATGGCGGGGATCTCGATCGGCAACGTGCCGGAGCGCTGCAGGAACAGCAGGTGGTTCAGGCAGTGCGCCGACTTGGACGCCATCAGCAGCGTGCGCATCTCCACGCCGTCGCGGCGCAGTTTCCAGTCCATGCCGAACTCCTGCGCGACCGGCTGCAGCCGGTCGTGGAGTTCTGTGTAGGACAGGTCCGTGGCAACCGCCACGCGCATGAAGAACCGGCCGGACTGCGGGCTGCCGTACTGCTGCGAGTCGGTGATGTTTCCGCCGGCCCCGGCCAGGGCGCCGGCAACGGCATGCACGATACCGGGGCGGTCCGGGCAGGAGAGGATCAGGGTGTAGGCGGTGGCGGCGGGAGCTTCAATCACGCATCTAGGGTACCGGCTGGGCTTCGGCTTCTGCGGCAAGGTACCTGCCCGCGGCCACGGCCGCCGCCCGGCCGGCGCGGGTGGCCCCGACCGTAGACGCCGATGCGCCGTATCCGACCAGGAACAACCGCGGCTCCTTCACCACCGAGACGCCGTCGTCGCCCATCCGGATCCCGCCGCCCGGTTCACGCAGCCGCAGCGGCGCCAGGTGGTCCAGCGACGGCCGGAATCCGGTGGCCCAGAGGATGACGTCTACATTTTCGGCCGAGCCGTCGGCAAATTCGACGCCGTGCTCGGTGATGCGGGCCAGCTTGCCGCGTGAGACGAGCACGCCGTCGTCGATGCCCTTCCGGTACGTCTCGGTCAGCGGCAGCCCCGTGGCGGCAACCACGCTCAGGGTCGGCAGGCCCGCGCGCGTGCGCGCGCTGACCCTGCGTTCCACGTCGACACCCCATTCCATGTCGAACGGGGCCGCGGTGAAGTCGGGGTCGCGGCGGGTGGACCAGAGCGTGTCCGCCCCGGCCGCGTCCAGCTGGAGCAGGAACTGCAGCGCGGACGTCCCGCCGCCGACCACCAGGACCCGCTGCCCGCGGAACTCGTCCGCCGACCAGAAGTCCCGCGTGTGCAACTGGCGGCCGCGGAAGGTCTCCCGGCCCGGGTAGTGCGGCCAGTGCGGCTTGTCCCAGGTGCCGGTGCCGCTGATGACGGTCCGCGCCAGCCACTCGCCGCCGGTGGCGCTGCGCACGCGCAGGAAGGCGCCGTCGTCGTCCACCGAGGTCACGCGCACGGGGCGGTGCACAGGGAGATTGAACCGCCGCTCGTAGGTGCCGTAATAACGGCGGACGACGGCGGAGGACGGCTCCTGCGGGTCCGGAACCCCGAGGGGCAGGCCGGGAAGGTCGTGCAGGCCGTGCGCCGCGTCGAAGGTCAGCGAGGGCCAGCGGTGGCGCCAGGCGCCGCCCGGGCCGTCGTTGGCGTCGAGGACCACGAAGTCCTGGTCCGGGACCAGGCCGCGGCGGGCCAGCCGGTAGGCCGCGCTCAGCCCGGCCTGGCCCGCGCCGATCACCACCGCCTGCAGCGGCTGTTGACCGGTGCCGTTCGCTTGGTCCGTCACGATGCCCCTCCGATTTGTTGACACTTCAACATCTGTCCGGTGCAACGAGGGCCGCCCGCCGGGTATTCCGTGGCGAGCGGGCGGAACGGTGAGGCGGGCGGCGGGGGAGCCTGGCGGGCGGCAGGGGAGCGTGGCGGGCGGGTCCGAGAGCGCAGCGGGCCGGTGGCCGGGATCCCATGGCAGACCGGCCCGAGAGTGTGGCGGGCCGGCGGGAAGAGTATCGCGTGCCGGATCCATCCGATGGCCGTAAGGCGTTTTCTGCCCATCCCGATGGGTCTAGGGTGGCAGCAGCGACGACGGAAGGTCCGGGCCATGACGCATTTGGAACGGGAGAAAACGCTCCGTAGTGCAGGGCGCGTGCTGCTGGTCGCCGCGCTCCTGGCTGGCCTGGCCGGGTGTACCGGCGAGACCGGCGGGGAGCCGGCCGAGACCGGCGGAAGCGAGTTGGCCGCCACCGGCGGGACCACGCAGGCGCCGGGTGATGCAGGAGGACAGCCCGCGGGGGCGCAGCCTGCCGGCGGCATTCCGGAGATCGTGGAGAACGTGCAGCCGTCCGTGGTGACGGTCTTTACCGACAACGGACTGGGCAGCGGCGTGGTCTATTCCGAAGACGGGCTGATCCTGACCAATGAACATGTGGTCGGCGACAACACCACCGTCGAGGTTGGCTTCGCCGACGGGCAACGCAGCGCGGGCAAGGTCCTGGCGACGGATGCGGTGTCCGATCTGGCCTTGGTGCGGACCGAGCGCGACGGGCTCCCGGCCGCCGAGTTCAACACGTCGCTGCCGACGATCGGCGAACTTGCCGTGGTGATCGGTTCGCCGCTGGGCTTCGAGAATACTGCCACGGCAGGCATTATCTCCGGCCTGCACCGTTCCATCCCGGGCTCCGCCTCGTCGAGCCTGGCGCTGGTGGACCTGATCCAGACCGACGCGCCGATCAGCCCCGGCAACTCGGGCGGCGCCGTCGTCAATGCGCGGAGCCAAGTGGTGGGCATCAGCGAGGCCTACATCCCGCCGGAGGCCGGCGCGGTGTCGCTCGGTTTCGCCATTCCCGCCGCCACCGCCCGGGAAGTCGCCGAGGAACTGCTCGAAGACGGGACCGCCGACCACGCTTTCATGGGCCTGACTCCCGCCAGCATTACGGCGGCGATCGCCGAGCAGCTTGGAGTGCCCCAGGCGGAGGGCGTCCTGGCCCTG
The DNA here is from genome assembly GCF_059091865.1 of Arthrobacter sp. B0316-1-20. Lineage (NCBI taxonomy): Bacteria > Bacillati > Actinomycetota > Actinomycetes > Micrococcales > Micrococcaceae > Arthrobacter > Arthrobacter sp. B0316-1-20. The sequence goes on from NZ_JBNHHC010000001.1 coordinate 360,109, forward strand.
TCCGTAGGCGACGGCGGCCCGGCCGACGAGGCGGGAATCCGCGCCGGCGATGTGCTGCTGAGCGTGGACGGCGAGGCGCTGGCGAGCGCCGAAGACCTGCTGGCCGCAATCCGCCAGCACAACCCGGGCGACACAGTCAGCGTGGAAGTGCGCCGCGACGACGAGACCCGGAGCGTGCAGGTTGCGCTCTCGGACCGCCCGGTGCCGTGACCGGCTGCTAGGATTGGCTCGCCGCGACTGGCGTTAGGTGGGACACCACCAGGAAGCGGCAGCAGGGCCGGAGACCGTCGGTTACCGCTCCTGCATATACCGACCTCGGATCGCACGCCTGGGACGTAAGGTCACGTTCGGGCCGGAGTGTGTCCGGGGCAGGTCATGCGTCATGCGTGCGGGTGCCTGCAGCCGGTAATCTGGCCTGTAGCAGTGAGATAAGCCCCACCACCCAGGAGATTCTCCCTTGACTTCTACGCCCTCTGTGACCGATCTGCCGCTGTCCCAGGTGGATCCTGAAATCGCCGCCGTGATCGACGCCGAACTCGGTCGCCAGCGCGACACTCTCGAAATGATCGCCTCCGAAAACTTCGCGCCGCGTTCGGTGCTCGAAGTCCAAGGCTCGGTCCTGACCAACAAATACGCCGAGGGATACCCGGGACGGCGCTACTACGGCGGCTGCGAGCACGTAGACGTCGCCGAGAACCTGGCCATCGAGCGGGCCAAGTCGCTCTTCGGCGCGGAATTCGCCAACGTCCAGCCGCACGCCGGCGCCCAGGCCAACGCGGCCGCCCTCTCCGCCCTCATCCAGCCGGGCGACAAGATGATGGGCCTGTCCCTGGCCCACGGCGGCCACCTGACCCACGGGATGAGGCTGAACTTCTCCGGCAAGCTCTACCAGGTCGCCGCCTACGAGGTTGACCCGAAGACCTTCCGGGTGGACATGGATAAGGTCCGCGAGCAGGCGCTGGCCGAACGTCCGAACGTGCTCGTGGCCGGCTGGTCCGCGTACCCCCGCCAGCTGGACTTTGAGGCCTTCCGTTCCATCGCCGACGAGGTCGGAGCCTACCTCTGGACCGACATGGCGCACTTCGCCGGGCTGGTCGCCGCCGGCCTGCATCCGAACCCGGTGCCGCACTCGGACATCGTCACCTCCACGGTCCACAAGACCCTGTCCGGCCCGCGCTCCGGCGTGATCCTGGGCAAGGAATCCTTCGCCAAGAAGGTCAACTCGGCCGTTTTCCCGGGTCAGCAGGGCGGCCCGCTGATGCATGTGGTCGCTGCCAAGGCGGTGGCCTTCAAGATTGCCGCCGGCGAGGAATTCAAGCAGCGCCAGGAACGCGTGCTCGAAGGCGCCCGGATCCTGGCCGAGCGCCTGGCCGCCGCCGACGTGGCCGAGGCCGGCGTGTCCGTGCTGACCGGCGGCACCGACGTCCACCTGGTCCTGGTGGACCTGCGCAATTCCCAGTTGGACGGCAAGCAGGCCGAAGACCTGCTGCACGAGGCTGGCATTACGGTGAACCGCAACGCCGTGCCGTTCGACCCGCGCCCGCCGATGGTCACCTCGGGGCTGCGCATCGGTACGCCGGCGCTGGCCACCCGGGGTTTTGGGGCGGCCGAATTCACCGAGGTCGCAGACATCATCGCCACCGCGCTCAAGGGCAGCGCCGATACCGCCGCCTTGCGGGCCCGCGTGAAGAAGCTCGCCGACGACTTCCCGCTCTACCCCGGCCACGAGGAGTGGTGACATGAACCTCTACACGACCCCGCCGACCGCCCGCGTGCTGGACGGCAAGGCCACCGCGGCGCAAATCAAGACCGAGCTCACGGAACGGGTAGCGGCGCTCAAGGCCAGGGGCATAGTGCCCGGCCTGGGGACTGTGCTCGTCGGTGAGGACCCGGGCAGCAAATGGTACGTCGGCGGCAAGCACAAAGACTGCGCCGAAGTGGGCATCGAGTCGATCCGGCGCGACCTGCCCGACTCCGTTTCGCAGGAGGAACTCGAAGCGGTCCTCGATGAGCTCAACGCCGACCCGGCCTGCACCGGTTACATCGTGCAGCTGCCGCTGCCCAAGCACATCGACACCAACCGCATCCTGGAGAAAATCGACCCGGCCAAGGACGCCGACGGCCTGCACCCGATGAACCTGGGCCGGCTGGTGCTCAACGTGGGCGAGCCGCTGGACTCGCCGCTGCCCTGCACCCCGCACGGCTGTGTCGAGCTGCTGCTGCGCCACGACGTCGAGTTGGCGGGCAAACGCGTGCTGGTCGTCGGCCGTGGCGTCACCGTGGGGCGCCCTTTGGGCCTGTTGCTGACCCGCAAGGAGATCAACGCGACGGTGATCCTTGCCCATACCGGAACGCTCGACCTGGCGGCGGAACTGCGCGAGGCCGACGTCGTGATTGCCGCCGCCGGGATGCCGCACATGATCAAGGCATCCGACCTCAAGCCCGGCGCCGTCGTGCTGGACGTTGGGGTCAGCCGCGTCGAGGACGAGGACGGCAAGGCCCGGGTGACCGGCGACGTGGAGCCCGAGGCCCGCAACGTGGCCAGCTGGCTCTCGCCCAATCCGGGCGGCGTCGGCCCGATGACGCGCGCCATGCTGCTGGCCAACGTTGTGGGAGCCGCCGAGCGCCAGGCCGGCTGAACCTTGCGCTGAACGTCAAGAGGGCGGTGTCCGGACTCCGGACGCCGCCCTCTGACGTTTCCGGCCACGCTGCTTGGTACAGGTGGCCTTGTCCGGTAAAGCCGGCGGCCGGGCGCTTGGCCTCCGCGCGCGGCCGGAGAATCAGCGGCGGCCGGGCGCTTGGCCTCCGCGCGCTATGGACAGTCAGCGGCGGCCGGGCTGAGCCGGCAGCCGGGCGCGTGGCCTCACCGGCGGAGAGTCAGGGGCGGCCGGACTGAGCAGGCGACCAATCATGAGCGGCGGCCGAAACTGTTACGGCAGCCAATCGTCAGCAGCCCCCGGGGCGGCGGCAACCTTGGCGACAATCGACTGGTGGAAAGTTGCAGCGACACGCCGACGTTCGCTGCAGCTTTCCGCCACTCGATGACCCTGTGAATAACTTCCGCACACCCTAGCGCCGGCTCTAGATAATGTCCGGATGAGCCCAGCACACCGACCGGGACCTGAACAGCGCCTGCCACGGCTGAGGCCGCTCCCGCCACACTTGCAGGCCGCAGCGTTCACGATCGAGGACGGTCTGAAGTCGGGGCTGAGCAAGAGCCAGTTGCGCCACCCACGCCTCATCCGCATAAGCCGGGGCATCTGCACCCTCCAGCCGGCCGGTCTCGATCTCGCAGCCCGCGTGCGCCCGTTCACGAGGATCAGCGATTCGAGCGCTGCCTCACATGACACCGCGGCACGCCTTTGGGGCTTTCCCGAACCTGCCGCCGGCTTCGATCGGCGGGTTCATATCTCGCGTCCAAGCGACCGCGCACGGATGCAACGCCCCGGCGTGGCGGGCCACCAATCCCGGCTCGTCCCGGATGAAGTGGCTTGGGTGGATGGACTGTGCGTCACGACGCGCACGCGGACATGGCTGGACTTGGCCGGAACACTCGATCTGGCTGACCTGGTGGTGATAGCCGACTACCTCCTGCGCATTCCGCGGCCGGACTTCGAAGGGTGCGAGGCTCCATTCGCCACCCGGGAGGATCTCCAGGCCCTGCTGAACCGCCACCCCGGAAAGCGGGGCCTGCGCAAGGCTCGTGCAGCCTTGGCGTTGGCCCGGGTCGGAGCGGACTCTCCGCCCGAGACCAGGCTTCGGCTGGCCATGCTCAGCGCGGGATTGCCGGAACCCGAGGTGAACAAGCCGATCAGGGACGACGACGGCGCTATTCTGCACAGCCCCGACCTGTCGCTGCCTGAATACCGGATCGCCATCGAATACGAGGGCGAAGGCCACGGCCAGGCCGACCAAATCGCGCGGGACATCGAGCGGGCCGAACGGGCCCGGGCAGCAGACTGGGACGAAGTCCGGATCTCCAGGCGGCACATGGCCAACGGCGCAGACCGCGCGATCCGAAAAATCACCGCGGCACTGCAGCGGCGTGGTTGGTCCGCGGAGCAGGCTGCCTGAGCTCACAGCCGGCCCCGCAGCATGTTCTGGTGCAAAAAGACGACGCCGGTCGGGGCGTCGAAGAGCTCGACGGACCGGCCGGACACGACCGAGGCGGGCGTCCCATCGGGGCGCCGAAGAGCTCGACGCACCGGACCGACACGACCGAGGCGCGACGTCCCATCGGGCGCCAAAGAGGTCGACGCACCGAACCGACACAACCGAGGCGGGCGTCCGGCCGGAATAGCTCCGGCAGGACACCCGCCTCGGTGTTGAGTCAGCTGGGGTTACTCCAGCACAACCTTGGTGGCTTAGACGCCGGCCTTGACGGCGTCGTCGGTGGAAACTCCGCGGCGCTTGTCGAAGACGGTGGCCCCGACTTCCTGCTCGGCCTGGTTGTTGATCGACAGATCGATGCCAGGGCGGTCGCGCAGGATCAGCACGGCGATGATGGAGATGATCGTCATGCCGAACAGGTACGCCGAGACGGAGCTGCTGGTCCCGGTGGAATTGATCAGTGCCTGGGCGATGGTCGGGGCGAACGCACCGCCGAGAATTGCGCCCAGTGCGTAGGCGATCGAGACACCCGAGTACCGCACGGAGGCCGGGAAGATCTCGCTGTACCAGGCCGCCTGCGGGCCGTAGCTCAAGCCCAGGCCGAAACTGAACAGCGCCAGCGCCAGGTACAGCATCCCCAGCGAACCGGTGTCGATCAGCCAGAACAGCGGGAACACCGTCAGCAGCTGGGCGCCGAAACCAATCAGGTACGTGCGCTTGCGACCGATCTTGTCGGCCATAATGCCGGCCAGGGCGGTGAAGATGAACCACATGGCCGAGGCGAACGTGATGGCCAGCAGCACGTCGGTGCGCTCCATGCCCACTGCCTCGCTGGTGGCGTAGCTGGGGATGAACCCGCCGGTGGCCATGTACCCGGCAGAGTTGTTGCCGGCGAAGATCAACGCGGCCAGGATGACCAGCAGCCAGTGCTTGCGGAACAGTTCCACGATGGGGACCTTCTGCTGCTGCTTCTTGTCGGCAATCTCCTTGAACACCGGGGACTCGTCCACCGAGCGGCGAACCATGTAGCCGATGGCGATCAACACGACGCTGAGCAGGAACGGGATGCGCCAGCCCCACTCAAGGAACGCCTCGCCGGGGGAGATCACGCCGGTCATCAAAGTCATGACGCCCGAAGCGAGCAGCATGCCGAGTGGAACACCCAGCTGGGGGAAGGAACCTGCCCGGCCGCGGCGGTCACGCGGGGCGTGCTCTACGGCCATCAGGACGGCGCCGCCCCATTCGCCGCCGGCGGAGATGCCCTGCAGGATGCGCAGCGAGAGCAGCAGCACCGGGGCCAGGATTCCGGCCGTCTCGTAGGTTGGCAGGATGCCGATCAGCGTCGTCGCTGCACCCATCATCATCAGCGTGATGACCAGCATGGCGCGGCGTCCGAGCTTGTCGCCGTAGTGGCCCGCCAGGAAGGCGCCCAGCGGCCGGAACAGGAAGCTGATGCCAACGGAGGCGAAGGCAAGGAGCAGCCCGATGGATTCGCCGGCCGGCTCGAAGAAGAGGTGCGCGAAGACCAGGCCCGCTGCCGTGGCGTAGATGAAAAAGTCGTACCACTCGATGGTGGTGCCGATGATGGTGGCAAACGCGACGCGACGCTGATTGGCGGCGGACGATTGCCCGGAAACTGTAGTGCTCATAGTTGTCCTCTTGGGTCGGTCACACCGAGGAGGCCGGCGCGACCAGATGGGTGGAGCTTAGGCGGGCGGGAACAACGAGGCCGGGGTTTCGGCCCGGGTCGTATGGTTCCGCCGCCGGGTCTGCTTGGCAGCCCGGCGATGCCCGCCGGTTGGGATCAGCCACCATTCGGGGCAGAACGTTGAACGTGACAACCATTGTGACACGCCTCGCAATCCTCGGTAAACTTCAGATAAGCGGCTAACTTCTTTGATTGGACTGAAATACTGTGGTCGATTTCACCTTGCGACAGCTTCAACTCTTCGCTGCCCTCCCGGACCATCCGACACTGAGCTCGGCTGCCGCCAGCCTGAACATCTCGGAGTCCGCGCTGTCGCAGGCCATCACGGCCCTCGAACGGGCCGCGGGTGAGCAGCTCTGCGTGCGGCGAAAGGCTCGCGGCCTCCAGCTGACGCCGTCGGGCCAGTTCTTCGCGCAACGGGCTCGACTGCTGCTGCGCGATGCGGAAGCACTGATCAGCGACCTCTCAGGCGCAGCCGGCGAACTGAAGGGACCGGTGCGGTTGGGGTGCTTCGCGAGCTTCGCCAGCAGCGTCCTGCCCTCTGTGCTCGATCGCCTGCCCGAACAGTATCCGGGCATCAGCGTGGACGTCACGGTCGGCTCCCACGACGACCTGCTGCCCGCCCTGGACGCCGGGCTGCTGGACCTGGCCATGGTCTACGACATGGAGCTCCCGGCCGGGTACAGCCAGCGCACCATCTATCAGACCGAGTTGCAGGCGGTGCTGCCGCCGGAACATCCCTTGGCCGGGCAGCCAACGGTGGATTTGGCGGACCTCGCCGCCGAACCCCTCATCATGTACGAGTCGAGTCCGAGCACGGCGAACACGTATCGCGTCTTTGAGGAACGCGGCCTGCGCCCGTACGTCGCCACGTCCATGCCGCAGGCGGTGCTGGTGCAGGCACTCGTCGGGCGGGGGCTGGGGTACGCGCTGCTGATGTCACGGCCGGCCGCCCCGGCCGTGACGGTCGAAGGCAGACCGGTCGCGGTGCGGCCGCTATCGCCGCCCGTATCGCAGACGACCATGTGTGCGATCTGGCCGGACACCATGGTCCTCAGCCCCAGGGCCGAGGCGGTGCTGGGCCATGCAGTGCAGGCACTGGGCAGCGGCGGAGGCACCGCAACCTGACCCGCCGCCCGGCACCTGACCCGCCACCACCTGACCTGCCGCCGGGCACCTGGCCCGCCACCACCTGACCTGCCGCTGGGCACCTGGCCCGCCACCACCTGACCTGCCGCCGGGCACTTGGCCCGCCACCACCTGACCTGCCGCCGGGCACCTGGCCCGCCACCAGCTGACCGGCCGCCACCTGACCCGCCACCCGCCACCTGACTCGCTGCCCGCCGCACCGGCGGTGTTGTTAGAGCGCTGCCGGCTGCAGTTTGGAGTGGGCCTTGAGGTCGAAGGCGGGGTCGGCGGCTTGGCCGGGGGTGAGGGCGGCGCCGGCGGCGAGGAGGCGGCGGGCGGCCATGTGGTCCGCGGGCTGGTTGACGGATTCGACGGCGGCGAGGGTGCCGTTGCGGAAGCAGAAGACGGAAAACTTTTCGTCGGCGGGGTCTCCGCGGAGCACAACGTCGTCGCCGGGAGCAACCAGTCCGGCGATCTGCAGGCGCAGCGGCCCCTGGTTGGACCAGAACCAGGGCAGATCCGCGTAGCCGCCGGTCCCGGTGCCGAGGATGACGCGGGCGGCATGCCGGGCCTGGTCGGTGGCGTTCTGCACGGATTCGAGCCGGGTGCGGGTGCCGGCGTGGGCGTTGGGGAAGGATGCGCAGTCGCCGATGGCGTAGATGTCCGGGTCGGAGGTGCGCAGGGTGGCGTCCACGGTGATGCCATTGTCCACCTCGAGGCCGGCGGCAGACGCGAGTTCGGTGCGCGGGATGACGCCGACACCGACAAGGACCAGGTCGGCGCGGTAGCGTTCGCCGGTGGTGCTGATGGCGGCGGTGACGTGCCCGGTCTCGTCGGCGTCGAAGGAGGCGATGCCTTCGCCCAGGCGCAGGTTCACGCTTAGGCGCCGGTGGGCGGCGGCGAAGAACGCGCTCATGGTGGGGGTCAGGGCCCGGCCCATGGGCCGGTCGGCGTATTCGAGGACGGTGACGTCCAGGCCGCGGGCGCGGGCGGCGGCGGCGAACTCCAGGCCGATGAAGCCGGCGCCGATGACGACGACGGAGCCCACCGTGTCGAGGCGGGCGTGCAGGGTCTGGGCGTCGGTGAGGGTGCGCAGGCCGTGGATGCCTGCCAAGCCGGCGCCGGGGACGCTTAGTTCGCGGTTGGCGGCCCCGGTGGCGAGCACCAGCTTCGTGTAGGACAGGGTGGTGCCGTCGTCGAGGGTGACGGTCTTGGCGGCCCGGTCGATGGAGGTGGCGCGCACACCGAGGCGGGCGTCGACGTCGTTGGTGGTGAAGAATTTTTCCGGGCGCAGCGGCAGCGGGGCCGGGGTCTTTCCGGCGGCCAGGTAGTCCTTGGACAGCGGGGGCCGCTGGTAGGGGTGGTGCGGCTCTTCGCCGAGCAGGGTGATGGCCCCGGTGTGGCCTTCCTTGCGCAGCGAATCCACCAGCTGGATGCCGGCCTGGCCGTTGCCAACAATGACGATGTTTTCCGGGCTGTTCATGGAGGGCCTTTCGGTGCGGGACGTGCAGGCGGGCGCAACGGCCCGGTTACCCCTGCTCGTCGGGGATGTCGACTTCGAGTTCGTCGAAGTGGTCGCCGGCGGTGAGTTGGCACCCAGGCGGCTGCGGGCCGTGTCGCGGGGAGATGCGGTGCCTTGATCCTAGGACCGCACCCGGCCGTCGCGGTGGTTCGACGTGGCGGCTTCGGTCAGCATTGGTTGCGGGCCGCTCCCACAGGCCGCGGCGCCGGGCAGCACGGCGGCCGCCGCAGCGGCCGCCGTTGGCCGGACGGCTCAGATCTGGTCGTCGGGGACGTCGACTTCGATCTGTTCGAGGCCGTCGCCGACCGTAATCTGGCAGCCGAGCCGGCTGCGGGTTTCGACGCGGGGGCCGGCGGTGCAGTCGAGCATTTCGTCTTCGTCGTCGCCGATTTCCGGCAGGCCGTCAAGGTATTCGGGGCGGACGTAGACGTGGCAGGTGGCGCACATGGCCTGGCCGCCGCATTCGCCGACGATGCCGTCGACGCCGTTGGTCACGGCGGCGCGCATCAGGGAGGTGCCGGGGTCGACGTCGAGCACGTCAACGTTGCCGTCAGAGTGGTGGAAGCTGATCTTTGCCATGGGAAATTGTCCTTGCTGTGGGCGCTGGTTTGGGTGGACGGAAGGGTGCGCGGGCCGGTCTTAGCCCCAGAGCACCGGGAATTTGGTCATGCCGCGGAAGACCCAGCCGGCGTCGACCGGCGCGTTGTCCGGATCCAGGCGGAGGTTCGGCAGTTCGCGGAAAACCTGCGGCATGGCAATGTGTGCCACCGAAGCGCGTGCCACCCAGGCGCCCGCGCAGAAGTGGTTGCCGCCGCCGAATGCCAGGTGCGGCTTCTTTTCCCGGTTGATGTTGAAGGATTCGGGGTCCTCGAACACCGCCGGGTCGCGGTTGGCTGCGCCGACGACGATGCCCAGCCGCGCACCGGCCGGCAGCTGCATGCCTTCCACGACGGTGTCGCGCGTGACCTCCCGTGGGTACATGCCGATGGGTGCGACCCAGCGCACGGACTCCTCGAAGGCGCGCGCGTAGAGGGATTCGTCAGCGAGCACCTGCGCCAACTGGTCCGGGTTGGCCAGCAGCGCCCACACGGTGGTGCCCAGGACGTCGCGCGGTTCGTTGAGGCCGCCCCCGATGGTCATCTTCATGTTCGCCCGGATGGCCTCGAGCGGGATCGGCATGGAGGTGAGCCCGGACAGCAGGCTGGCATCCGGATTCTTGCGCAGGTAGGGCAGGATTTCATCGATCGCGTCGTCGACTTCGTTGTACGACTGCTCCGACTTGCTCCAGACGTCCGGGTCGTCCGCGTAGTTGCCGGTGCCGTCGATCATGGTCTGCGACCAACGCTGCATGTCTTCCTGGGTGGCATTGTGGAAGCCCATGATCAGACGCAGGTTTTCCGCGGCGTAGGGAGCGGCATACTCCCAGACAAAGTCGGCGCCCGGGCCGGCCGCCTTTAACTGCGCCAGGTATTTGTCGCTGTTGGCCTGGAAGATGGCGTTCCAGTGCTCCTTGATGGCTTTGGGCCGCAGCACGTTCCCGTAGGATTTCCGGTCCACCTCATGCTCCGGGTCGTCCTTGCGCAGCATCGAGTGGCCCATGGCCCGCTTCATGAGCGAATTGGTCTCGTTGGCCGAAAAACGCTCCTGGTCCTGCTCGATCACGTGGCAGGCCTGGTAGCTGGTAACCATGTACCGGTTGACGGCGGGCACCCAGTGCACGGGCGCTTCGGCCCGCAGCTTCTGATAGATCGGATACGGGTTCCGGTAGAGATCCGGGATGGTGACCCAATCCGCGGTGGGAACCGGGCGGGCTTCGGTGGCGGCGGTCATTCTCGCTCTCCTCGTCGTGTTGGTCCGGAAACGGGTTGCCGGATCCTTGCCGGCGGGCCTCGCACCGTGCCCGGCGTGAGGTTTGTCTCCCACGAGTGTGACAGCAGGCATATCCGCCGGTAAAGTGCATAAAGAGAGGAAATATCCCCCGAAATACTTTGGTTATATCCCTGCGGCGCAGGAGGCGCGTTGGTTCGGTACACGCTGCGGCAGCTGGCGTACTTTGTCGCAGTGGCAGAGGCCGGCACGATTGCCGCCGCCGCCGACGAACTCCATGTCTCACAGACGGCAGTGGCCGCGGCAGTGAAGGAACTGGAGCGTATTTTCGGCACGCAGCTCACGGTCCGCCGCAAGGCACACGGCGTCAGCCTGACACCTGCAGGCCGGCAACTGCACGCCCGCGCCGCAACCTTCCTGCGGGAGGCGGAGGAGCTGGAGCTGAGCACCAGCAGCGGCGGGGGAGAGCTGGCCGGCCCGCTGGTGGTGGGCTGCTATCTGACGTTGGCGCCGACTGTTCTGCCCGGGCTGCTGGAGCGTTTCGCCGCCGAGCATCCCAAGGTGCAGTTGGACTTCGTCGAAGGCACCCAGGATGCCGTGCAGGACAAGCTGTTCACGGGAGAGCTGGACCTGGCCATCGTCTACGACATGGACCTGCGGCCGGGACTGGAGTCGGTGCAGCTGGGCGCCATGCATGCCTACGCGCTATTGCCGGCCGACCACCGGCTGGCCGGCCGGGAGGCGGTGAGCTTGGCCGACCTGGCCGAGGAGCCAATGATCCTGCTCGATGCACCGCCGAGCAGCCATCACACGATGTCGGTGTTTCGTGACGCTTCCGTCGTGCCGAAAATCAAGTACCGCACCACTGACTTCGAGCTGACCCGCTCGCTGGTCGGGCGGGGTATCGGCTACTCGGTCCTGGTGCAGCGGCCGTCCGGCGATGCCACCTATGAAGGCCGGACTTTCACCGCGTTGCCAATCGAGCCGGCGGTCCGCCCGGTTGGCGTGAAGATCGTCTGGCCCGAAGGGGTCAGGCTGACCGACCGGGCCGCGGAGGTGGTCAGGTATGCGGTCGAGGCCCATGCGCCCCGCCAGAGTGGCGGCTCTGGCCGATGAGTCGTCCCCGCCGGCCGCGGGGCCTCACCGCCGGCGGCGCCGCCGGGCGCAACCACCGGCGGCCGCGCCGGGGAGCTACCGCCGGCGGCCGCGGCGCCTCAGCTTGGTCAGGCCCTGCTGCCACTCGGACACGCCGGAGGCTAAAATCCCGATTGGCTTTCCTCAATCGCTAGTGTGATCTAGGCTATAGCAGTGCCTCAAACATCTCTCTCACACCGGTTGCCTCAGCGAACCTCCGCGGCCGTCATTTCCGCCCGGGACGTCGTGAAGACCTACGGCAATTTCAACGCCGTCGACGGTATCTCCTTTGAAGTCCCGGCGGGGGAGTCGTTCGGGCTGCTCGGCCCCAACGGTGCGGGCAAGTCCACGACGATGCGGATGATCGGCGGCGTGTCGCAGCGGACGTCCGGCGAACTGAGCATCATGGGCCTGGACCCGGACCGACACGGGCCGGAGGTGCGGGCGCATCTGGGCGTGGTGCCGCAGCAGGACAACCTGGACGAGGAACTGAAGGTCCGCGACAACCTGATCGTTTACGGCCGCTACTTCGGGCTGCCGTACTCCTACCTGCGGCCCAAGGCGGACGAACTGCTGGAGTTCGCGCAGCTGACGGACAAGGCCAAGGCGAAGGTCGATGCCCTCTCCGGCGGCATGAAACGGCGGCTGACCATCGCCCGTTCGCTGATGAACGATCCGAAGGTTCTGCTGCTCGACGAGCCGACCACCGGACTCGATCCGCAGGCGCGCCACATCCTCTGGGACCGGCTCTTCCGGCTCAAGGAAGCGGGCGTGACCCTGATCCTGACCACGCACTACATGGACGAGGCCGAGCAGCTGTGCGACCGGCTCATCGTGGTGGACAAGGGCAAGATCATGGCGGAAGGGTCGCCGTCAGCCCTGATCCGCGAACATTCCACCCGCGAGGTCCTCGAGCTTCGGTTCGGTTCCGAGCGGAATACCACCGTGGCCCCGGAGCTGGCCGGCATCGGGGAGCGGCTCGAAACGCTGCCGGACCGTGTGCTGGTCTATGCCGACGACGGCGAGGCGGCCCTCGAGCAGGTGTCCAACCGGGGCCTGCGCCCGATCACGTCCCTGGTCCGGCGCTCCAGCCTGGAGGACGTCTTCCTCCGGCTGACCGGCAGGAGCCTCATTGACTGAGCAACGGCCCCCGCAGGTGCCGGGCGGGCAGGACATGGAGACCACGGCGCGCCCGGCCGAAGAAATCGCGGCGCACGGGTCCAAAGACACCACGGCGCGCGCGTCCCAAGAAACTCCGGTCCGGGCGGCCGAAGAATCACCGGCGCCCGCGGCCCAAGAGTCCGGGCGAACCGCGACCGCTGCAGCCTCCGTACCGCACGCCGCTGCCGCCGCGGGCTCGGTCGATGCGCGTAGCCCGGAGCAGCTGTCACTGCGGGAAATCGACGCCCTGACGCGGCCAGTCACCGGCCTGCGCTCGCCGCTGACCCCGCTGCAGTCGGCCGAGCGCGCCCGGACCTTTGGCTCCATCTACTTCCTGGAGCATTGGCTGCGGCAGTTGCGCGGCTACGGCTGGACCGTCTTGATGACGGCGGTCGGCACGCCGCTGGTATACCTGTTTGCCATGGGCGTGGGGCTCGCCACGTTGGTGGACGCCAACACCAACGCCTCGCTCGACGCCGGAAACGGCCAGTCCGTACCGTACCTGGTCTTCGTGGCGCCTGCCCTCCTGGCGACCGCGGCGATCATGGTGGCCAGCGAAGAGAACACGTACTCGGTGATGTCGGGGTTCCGATGGCGCAAGACCTACTTCGGTCCCAACGCCTCGCCGCTGCAGAGCCACCAACTGGTCAATGGGCACTCGTTGGGCGTGCTGGCCCGCCTGCTGCTGACCACCGGCTTGTATTTCCTCTGCCTGGTCATCTTCGGCGCGGTAACCGAGGCCACCGCCTGGCTGATGGTCATCACGGCGGCCCTGGGCGGGATGGCCTTCGGGCTGCCGCTGATGGCGTACTCGGCCAGCATCGAAGAAGACCGCGGCCAGTTCGCGCTGGTGCAGCGGTTCATCGTGATGCCGCTGTTCCTCTTCTCCGGCACGTTCTTTCCGCTGGAGGCCATGCCGTTGGTGGTGCGCTGGATCGGATGGATCTCGCCGCTGTGGCATTCGACGGAGCTGGGCCGGGTGCTCAGCTACGGCTATGTTGAACCGGCCTGGCTGACCGTGCTGCACGTCGCCTACCTTGCCGTCCTCTGCGCGGCCGGCTGGGTCTTCGCGCGCCGCATCTATATCAGGAGGCTGGGCAAATGAGCCAGCACGTTCTCCCGCAGCCGCCGCGGCTCGAGCCTGCGCGCCGCCCGTTTGGCTCGCTCTATGCCGGCAACGTGCGGGCGGTCTTCGCCCGCGGCGTCAAGGCGACCTGGGGAACCAACTGGGCGATCATGGTCAGCGGCTTCGTCGAGCCGGTCCTCTACCTGGTGGCGATGGGGATCGGACTGGGCTCGCTGATCGGCACGATAAGCGGCCCCGGCGGCACCGAGATCGGTTATGCGAACTACATTGCGCCGGCGCTGCTGGCCGTCTCGGCGATGAACGGCGCGGTGTACGACTCCACCTGGAACGTCTTCTTCAAACTGAACTTTGCCAAGCTCTACGAAGGCATGTTGTACACCTCTTTGGGACCGCTGGACGTGGCGCTCGGCGAGATCCTGCTGGCGCTGATGCGAGGAGCGCTCTACGCCACCGGCTTTACCGCGGTGATGGGGGCGATGGGGTTGATCACCTCGCCCTGGGCGCTGTTGATGATCCCCGCAGCCGTGGTGGTGGCCTTCGGCTTCGCTTCCTTCGGCATGGCGATCACCAGCTACATGAAAACGTTCCAGCAGATGGACTGGATCAACTTCATCATGCTCCCGATGTTCCTGTTCTCTGCGACTTTCTATCCGCTCAGCGTCTACCCGGAGCCGATCCAGTGGCTGATCCAGGCATTCCCGCTCTGGCACGGCGTGGAACTGCTGCGCCAGCTCAGCGTCGGCGCCTTCACCGCCGCCACCTGGATCCACGTGGCGTACTTCCTGGTCATGATCGTGCTCGGGCTGATCCTGACCACTGGCAGGCTGCGCAAGCTCTTCCTGAACTGACCGCGGACCGACGTGCGGCGGGCGGGACCGCGGACCGACGGCCGGCGGGCGCGGACCGCGAGGTGCGGCGGGCGGGCTGCCGCCTTGTCCTTGCCACACCCTTGCGGCGCATCAATGATGGAGACACCGTCCAAAGGCCCGAACCAACTAAGGAGCTGGCACATGATCGGCACGTGGCAGGCACTGGTCATCGATTGTCCGGACAGCGACGCCCTGGCCACCTTTTACGAGGAGCTGCTGGGCATGATCCGGGTCCAACAGGACGACGACGGCTGGATCAGCATCGGGGATGCCCCGGACCGGCCGGCCATCGCCTTCCAGCAGGTCCGGGATTACGAACCGCCCCAGTGGCCGGGACAGGAGCATCCCCAGCAGATGCATGTTGACGTCAGGGTCCGGGACCTGGACATCGCCGAAGGACTGGTACTCCAGCTGGGAGCCACGAGCATGGACTCGGGCACCGAGACCTTCAGGGTGTACCTGGACCCGGCCGGGCACCCGTTCTGCCTGGTGCAGTGGTAGCGGGCGCTGAGCCGTGGGCGGACACGGCGCACGCAGGCGCGCGGATTTGAGAGAATAGGCCCATGCGATCAATTGGTCCCGAGTCTTCCGTTTCGTCCACCGCCCGCCAGCTGCCGTTCAAGGCCGGCAACATCAGTCTGGCAGTGCTGGTGCTTGTCTTCCTGGTCGCGGTCATCTTTGCCGCCAATGAGAACGACGTCATCGGCTGGATCGTCGTCGCGGTGTCGCTGGCATGGCTGGCCCTGGCCGCCTTCGTGGTGTTCAGCGTCCGCGGTGCCACCCGCAAGGCGAAGGAGAAGCTGGCCAACGTGCAGGCCGATTACGCCGGGCGGGTCAACCCCGCTCCCGGCGGCGGCACAGCCCTCGTCGAGGAAGAAATCTCCAGGGCGAACGCCGTGCGGGACGAAAAGCTGGACCACAGCTTCAAGATCATCCAGGTGCAGGCCAAGGTGATCCGCGACTACCGCGGCAAAGACGAGGGCATGGTTGACCGGGCGCTGGAAACGGTAGAGATCACGGCCCACAACGGCCGCGGCATGATCCGCAAGGAAGACGGCGGCGGAACGGTCAGCGGCACAGTTGTTGGCTGAACTGAAGGGTTGGGTAAGGTAGTCGGGTGACTTTGGCAACCGTTTCCACCCCACCGACCACCTCCCACGACGCCGCCGGCGGACTGATCCAGGCAGGCAAGACACTGCGGATTGCCAGCGTCAACGTCAATGGCATCCGCGCCGCCTACAAGCGCGGGATGGCCGACTGGCTGGCCGTCCGGGACGTGGACATCCTCTGCCTGCAGGAGGTGCGCGCACCGGACGCGGTAGTACGTGAGCTGCTGGGCAGCGACTGGCACATTCTGCATGCCGAAGCCGAGGCCAAGGGCCGCGCCGGTGTCGCCATCGCCTCCCGCGTGGAGCCCACTGCCACCCGCAGCCACATCGGCGATGAGTACTTTCTCTCCGCCGGCCGCTGGGTGGAGGCCGACTTTGCGGTGGACGGCATCGACGGCGAAAAGACCCTGACGGTGGTGAGCGCCTACGTCCATTCCGGCGAGGTGGACACCCCCAAGCAGGTGGACAAGTACCGTTTCCTGGGCGCCATGTGCCACCGCCTGCCGCAGCTGAAGGCCGAGCGGGACTACGCGCTGGTCGTCGGCGACCTGAACGTGGGCCACACCGAGCTGGACATCAAGAACTGGAAGGGCAACGTCAAGCGTGCCGGCTTCCTGCCCGAGGAACGGGCCTACTTCGACCGCTTCTTCGGCGAGGAGATCGGTTGGCGCGATGTGCACCGGTCGCTGGCCGGGGATGTCAGCGGTCCCTACACCTGGTGGTCCTGGCGCGGCCAGGCCTTCGACAACGACTCCGGCTGGCGCATCGATTACCAGGTGGCCACCCCGTCGCTGGCCGATCTCGCGACGACCGCCGCCGTCGACCGTGCCGCCACCTACGACGCCCGATTCTCCGACCACGCACCGCTGGTCGTCGACTACCAGTTCTAGGAAGCATCCCGATGAGCACAGGAACCACAGAACCGACAGACACCGCCCTGCGGGCCGCCGGGCAGGCGGGCCGGCCGCAGGCCGAGCGTCCTCGACTTCTCTCCGGCATGCAGCCCTCCGCCGACTCCCTGCACCTGGGCAACTACCTGGGGGCACTCGTCAATTGGGTCAAGCTGCAGGACGAGTACGAAGCCTTCTACTTCATTCCCGACCTGCACGCCATCACCGTTGACTACGATCCCAAGGATCTCGCCCACCGCACCAGGGTGACCTGCGCGCAGTACATCGCCGGCGGCATCGACGTCGACCGCACCGCGCTCTTCGTCCAGTCCCACGTGCCGGAGCACGCCGAGCTGGCCTGGGTCCTGAACTGCGTGACAGGCTTCGGCGAGGCCTCCCGAATGACCCAGTTCAAGGACAAGACGCAGAAGAACGGTACCGACGCCGCGACCGTGGGGCTGTTCGCCTACCCGGTGCTGATGGCCGCGGACATCCTGCTATACCGCCCCTACGGGGTGCCCGTCGGCGAGGACCAGCGCCAGCACCTGGAACTGGCGCGGAACCTCGCCCAGCGGTTCAACCACCGGTTCGGGGAAACTTTCGTGGTGCCCGAAGCGGTGATCCCCAAGGAGGGGGCGAAGATCTACGATCTCCAGCACCCCACAGCGAAAATGTCCAAGTCGGCGGAGTCGACAGCCGGCCTGATCAACATACTCGACAACCCGAAGCAGGCCGCCAAGAAGATCAAGTCGGCCGTCACCGACGACGGTACGGAAATCCGCTTCGACCGCGAGGCCAAGCCGGGCATCTCCAATCTGCTCACCATCTACTCCACGCTGTCGGGCAAGACCGTCGGGCAGCTTGAGCAGGAGTACCAGGGCAAGATGTACGGTCACCTGAAGGTCGATCTGGCCGAGGTGGTCGTCGAAACCCTCGCCCCGGTGCAGGCGCGGGCCCAGGAGCTGCTGGACGATCCGGCCGAACTGGACCGGCTGCTGGCGCGCGGGGCCCAGCGGGCACGTTCAATCGCATCGGCTACACTCGCTGATGTGTACTCCAAGGTAGGTTTCCTGCCCGCCGGAGGCGGGCGCTAGCCATGCGCCAGCAGGACCAGGACAGCATCGCCCGTGTCGAACACGACGGCGATGCTGGCCGCGGTGCCCGGACGGCGGTCGGTTGCGTCGGCGTGGTCATCGGGGTCCCGGAGCCGATGGCCAGTGAGCTGCAGGGCTGGCGGGCCTCGTTCGGAGACCCGCTGGCCTCGGTGATACCGCCGCACATCACCCTGGTCACCACCACTCCGGTGCTTGACTGGGACGAGGCCGTGCAGCACGTCCGGGCCGTGGCCAGTTCGCAGTCCCCGTTCACCCTCTCCCTGCGCGGCACGGGCAGTTTCCGCCCGGTTTCGCCCGTGGTCTACTTGAGCATCGACGAGGGCTTCGACGAGTGCGTCGCGCTGCACCAAAAACTCCAGTCCGGGCCGCTGGAACGCGACCTCGAGTTCGGCTTCCACCCGCACGTGACCGTGGCGCACGACGTCAGCGAAGCCAGCATGGACTCGGCCGAAAGCAAGCTCGCTGATTATGACGCCGCATTCCGGGTCAGTAGCATGGGGCTCTACGAGCACGACGAGACTGGTGTGTGGATACTACGGGAAGAGTTGACCTTTGGCGCCGGACCAGCAGGAGCAGGCTGAGGCAACGCCGGATCCGCTGGAACGGCAGCAACTGCTGCTCGCCGCCGTAAGGCAGCGGCGGGAAGCAGGCCGCGCCAAGCGCGAAGAAGGCGCCCTGCAAAGCGTCCTGGCCGCGGCCAGGTACAGGCTGGCAACGCTCAACTCCCGGCGCCTGATGCGGGTCATGAATCTCTACGCCCTGAGGCACGGGTCGTTGCTGGCGGCCGGGTGTGCCTACAAGATGTTCTTCTCCGTGGCCGCGATGCTGGTGGCCGGTTTCTCCATCCTGGGCCTGGTGGTTTCCGGCAACCGCGACCTGCAGATGGCCATCATCCGGGTGGTGAACGACTTCATCCCGGGACTCATCGACACCGGAGACGGGGGCCTGGCCACACCCCAAGAGCTCTTCTCCCGCAGCGAGGCATTCGGGGTCAGCCTGATCATCTCTACCGTAGTCATGATCTGGACCTCGTTGGGCTGGATCGCCGGGCTGCGGACGGGGATGCGGGGCATCTTTGACCTGCCCCCGCTGGATACGAACGTCGTCCTGGTCAAGCTCAAGGACACCGGCACGCTGCTGATCGTGGGCGTGGCCTTGATCGTGACGTCGCTCGTCGCAGCCATAGCCAATACCGCGCTGGACCTGATCGTGGAATTGCTCCGTATCGAAGGCGATGCCGTGGTTCCGCTGACCCGGATTGCCGGCATCGTGGTCATGCTGTTGCTGGATACGGCGGTTGCCGTGGTCCTTTTCCGCGTGGCGTCAGGGATCCGGATGCCACGCCCGGTGATGCTCCAGTCCGCCTTGCTAGCCGGCGTCGGCAGTACCGTCCTCAGGTACTTCTCCTCGACGCTCCTGGGCAACGCGGGCAGCAACCCGTTGCTGGCTTCTTACGCCGTCATCCTGGGTCTGTTCGTGTGGTTCTACCTGCTGAGCCAGGTCTACCTGATCGCCACCGCCTGGGGAGCGGTCGGCACGGCGGACGCGCTGGCCCGGCAGGCGGCCGGGGGAGGCCGGTCGCTGCGGCAGCGGGCGTGGAGCCTGCGCCGGCGGAGGCCCCTGCCGGAACCTTAAACACCGGTGGCGCCGACTCCCGGAAGGAATCGGCGCCACCAGGACCGCGCAGTCCCGAAGGGGACCGCCGCGATGGGCTAGACGGAGCGGTGCAGGATGGCCTGGCGCACCTCGGTGATCGCCTTGGTCACCTGGATGCCGCGGGGGCAAGCCTCGCTGCAGTTGAAGGTGGTGCGGCAACGCCACACGCCTTCCTTGTCGTTGAGGACCTCCAGGCGCATGTCGCCGGCATCGTCGCGGGAATCGAAGATGAAGCGGTGCGCGTTCACGATCGCCGCCGGCCCGAAGTACTGGCCGTCGGTCCAGAACACCGGGCAGGAGGAGGTGCAGGCGGCGCAGAGGATGCACTTGGTGGTGTCGTCGAACCGCTCACGGTCCTCCTGCGACTGCAGCCGCTCGCGGGTCGGCGCGTGGCCGTTGTTGATCAGGAACGGCATGATCTCGCGGTAGGACTGGAAGAACGGCTCCATGTCCACGATCAGGTCCTTCTCCACCGGCAGGCCCTTGATCGGCTCCACCGTGATGGGCTTGGCCGTGTCCAGGTCCTTCAGCAGCGTCTTGCAGGCCAGGCGGTTGCGGCCGTTGATGCGCATCGCATCCGAGCCACAGACGCCGTGGGCGCAGGACCGGCGGAAGGAAACGGAACCGTCATGCTCCCACTTGACCTTGTGCAGGGCGTCCAGCACGCGGTCGGTGCCATACATGGTGAGCTTGAACTCGTCCCAGCGGGCTTCCTCGGAAACCTCCGGATCGTAGCGGCGGACCTTCAGCGTAATGTCAAAGCTGGGGATTTCGCCGCCGCCGCCGACCCCGGGAGCCAGCTCGACCTTGGACGGTCCTTCGGGAATTTCGGTCGCGGTGCTCATCAGTATTTCCTCACCATCGGTTCGTAGCGCGTGAATACCACGGGTTTGGTATCCATGCGGATGCCGGCCGTCTGATCGGTCACGGCGTCGACGTCCAGGTAGCACATCGAGTGCTTCATGAAGTTCTCGTCGTCGCGGTCCGGGTAGTCCTCGCGGAAGTGTCCGCCGCGGGACTCCGTGCGGTGCAGCGCCGCCACGGTCATCACCTGGGCCATGTCCAGCAGGAAGCCGAGTTCCACGGCCTCCAGCAGGTCCAGGTTGAAGCGCCGGCCCTTGTCCTGGACGCTGATATTCTTGTAGCGCTCGCGCAGCGAAGCGATCACGTTCAGCGCCTCGGTCAGGGACTTCTCGTCGCGGAACACCTGCACGTTGGCATCCATGATGTCCTGCAGTTCCTTGCGGATCTGGGCGACCCGCTCGGTACCGGTACCGCCGCGCACCGTCTCGAGCAGCTCCATCGTGTACAGCTCCGGGTTCTCCGGCAGCTCGACAAAGTCCGCGGTCTTGGCGTACTCGGCGGCGTTGATGCCGGAGCGCTTGCCGAAGACGTTGATGTCCAGCAGGGAGTTGGTTCCCAGTCGGTTCGAGCCGTGGACGGAAACGCAGGCCACCTCGCCAGCGGCGTACAGGCCCGGCACCACGGTGTCGTTGTCCTGCAGCACCTCGGCCTTGATGTTGGTGGGAATGCCACCCATGGCGTAGTGGGCGGTGGGGAACACGGGCACCGGCTCGGTGTAGGGCTCGACGCCGAGGTAGGTGCGCGCGAACTCCGTGATGTCCGGCAGCTTCGCGTCAATGTGCGCCGGCTCCAGGTGGGTCAGGTCCAGCAGCACGTAGTCCTTGTTCGGACCGCAGCCGCGGCCTTCCCGGACCTCCAGGGCCATGGAGCGGGCCACGATGTCACGCGGCGCCAGGTCCTTGATGGTGGGGGCGTAGCGCTCCATGAAGCGCTCACCGTCGGCGTTGCGGAGGATGCCGCCTTCGCCGCGGGCGGCCTCGGAGAGCAGGATGCCCAGGCCGGCCAGGCCGGTCGGGTGGAACTGGACGAACTCCATGTCCTCCAGCGGGAGGCCGCGGCGGAACGCGATGCCCATGCCGTCGCCGGTGAGAGTGTGCGCGTTGGAGGTGGTCTTGAAGACCTTGCCCACGCCGCCCGAAGCGAAGATGACGGACTTGGCCTGGAAGACGTGGAGCTCGCCGGAGGCCAGGTCATAGCTGACGACGCCGGCGACGCGCTTCTGCTTGTAGGGGGTGCCGTCCGCGCGGGTGGCGTCTTCCTCGACCAACAGCAGGTCCAGCACGTAGTACTCGTTGTAGAACTCAACGTTGTGCTTGACGCAGTTTTGGTACAGGGTCTGCAGGATCATGTGTCCGGTGCGGTCGGCGGCGTAGCAGGCGCGGCGCACCGGGGCCTTGCCGTGGTCGCGGGTGTGTCCGCCGAAGCGGCGCTGGTCGATCTTGCCCTCGGGCGTCCGGTTGAACGGCAGGCCCATCTTTTCCAGGTCCAGCACCGCGTCGATGGCTTCCTTGGCCATCACTTCGGCGGCATCCTGGTCAACCAGGTAGTCGCCGCCCTTGATCGTGTCAAAGGTGTGCCATTCCCAGTTGTCCTCTTCGACGTTCGCCAGTGCGGCGCACATGCCGCCCTGGGCCGCGCCGGTGTGGGAACGGGTGGGGTACAGCTTGGTCAGTACTGCGGTGTGCGCGCGCTGGCCTGATTCGATCGCGGCGCGCATACCGGCGCCACCGGCACCGACAATGACGACGTCGTACTTATGGACCTGCATACTGGATGCTCTTTCTGTTGAAACTGGGTTTTCTTCGCCGTGCGGGGTTCAGGACGGGCAACGGCGCCGCGGTCTGTCGCGGGGACGGTTAGGGTGCCGGGCAGAACGACGGCAGCAGATCGGCGGTGGCGTTCGCCGGGCACGGATCGAAGGTGAAGATCACCAGGGTGCCGAGCACGATGATGACGGCAGAGGCCACGTAGAGGACCATCTTGAACCAGAAGCGGGTGATGTCCTTTTCCGCATAGTCCTCGATGATGGTGCGCACGCCGTTGGTGCCGTGCAGCATGGCCAGCCACAGCATGGCCAGGTCCCAGATCTGCCAGAACGGGTCGGCCCACTTGCCGGCCACAAAGCCGAAGTCGATGGCGTGGACGCCTTCGCCCACCATCAGGTTGACGAACAGGTGCCCAAAGACCAGCACCACCAGGATGAGGCCGGAGAGCCGCATGAACAGCCATGCGTACAGTTCGAAGTTGCCCTTGCGCCCCTTGTTGCGCATGTACTCGGGAGCGATGCGGGCGCTGCGGGGAGCCTGGATTTCAGAGTTGACCGACATGAGTTAGTGACCCCCGGTGAAAGCGAGCGTGAGGTGGCGGATGAGGAACGGAACCATGACGACGACCCAGAGGCCGACAACCCCCCACAGAAGCTTGGCCTGGTACTTGGGCCCCTTCTTCCAGAAGTCGATGAGGATGACGCGAAGCCCGTTAAAGGCGTGGTAGACGATGGCCGCTACCAGGCCGGCTTCCAGAATGGCCATGATCGGGTTCTTGTACGTGGCCATGACGGCGTCGTAGGCGCCCGGGGATACCCGGACCAGCGCGGTATCGAGCACGTGAACCAAGAGAAAGAAAAAGATTGCGACGCCCGTGATGCGGTGTCCTACCCAAGACCACATGCCTTCACGGCCGCGGTATAAGGTCCCTGCTGGTGTCTTCGACACTGAATTACCCTCCCTGCATCGCAGAGGCGCAGCGTGGCTTCCACGCAAGAGTTGACGCCGGTGCGAGAGCGCTCTATAGCTCAAGACTAATCTAGGCTTCGCTGAGGGCTTATTCAATTTAGGTACGGCAGGGTGTGACCTTTTTAACAGCAGGGGCTTAACCGCCCGTGCTGTACCGGCTTCCACGGGGCGGATGAGGCCGGTCCGCGCCCCCGCAGGACCTGGATTTTGACGCGGCGCCGGTTGGCGCCGATACGGCACCGGCAAACCACCCCGATGGGAGAAATCGGCCTCCAGGATGAAGGCGGTACCCACGAGGCTGGATTACCGTGGAGAGCGTGAACACTCAAGCAGCAGGCCGGGGTGCGGCCGACGACGACGCCGTGTTGGACCGTTTTCATGCCGTTATACCGGCCGGCGGGACCGGGACGCGGTTGTGGCCGCTGTCCCGCGCGGCGGCCCCGAAGTTCCTGCACGACCTGACCGGTTCCGGGTCCACACTGATCCGCGCCACCTATTCCCGTCTTGAGCCGTTGTGCCAGGGGCGGACCCTGGTGGTGACCGGCAAGGTGCACCGACATGCGGTGTGCGCGCAGCTGCCCGAACTTCAAGATGCGAACCTGGTGCTGGAGCCGGAACCGAAGGACTCTGCGGCGGCGATCGGTCTCGCCGCGGCGATCCTGTACCGGCGGGACCCGCGGATCATCATGGGCTCCTTCGCCGCGGACCAGGTGATCACCCCGGCGGAGGAGTTCCAGCAGGCGGTCCGCGAGGCGGTGTACACCGCGGCCGAGGGCTACATCGTCACGATCGGGATCACCCCGACGCATCCGGCCACCGGCTTCGGGTACATCCGTTCCGCCGGGGCGCTGCAGGTCCCCGGCGCGCCCTCCGCGCAGGCGGTGGCCGAGTTCGTGGAGAAACCCGACGAGCAGGTGGCCCGCGGCTACCTGGCGACGGGGGAATATTCCTGGAACGCCGGCATGTTCGTGGCGCCGGTTGACCTGCTGCTGAAGCACCTGGAAACCAACGAACCCGAACTCTTTGCCGGCCTGACCGAGATCGCCGAGGCCTGGGACACCCCGGCCCGCGGCGCGGTGATGCGCAGAATCTGGCCGGACCTGCCCAAGACGGCGATCGATTACGCGGTGGCTGAACCCGCGGCGGCCGCCGGGGACGTGGCGATGATCCCCGGTTCCTTCTCCTGGGACGACGTGGGCGACTTCGCCGCGATCGGGCGGTTGAATACCGCCAGCGAAACCTCCGGGCTTACGGTGCTCGGCGAAGGGGCGAGGGTGTTTGCGGAGTCGGCCACCGGCGTCGTGGTCTCCGATACCAAACGCGTGATCGCGCTGATCGGCATCGACGACGTCGTCGTGGTCGACACCCCGGACGCGCTGCTGGTGACCACCAAGGAACACGCGCAGAAGGTGAAGTCCGCCGTCGAACACCTCAGGGCCAGCGGCGACACCGACGTCCTCTAAAGCCGCAAGGCACCCGGGACCGGCGGCGAAAGCCTGATCCTGTGCAAGGCCGGCGACCGTCCTCGGAACGTCGCTCAAATCGATAGAGTGCAGGTGTGCAGAAGATTTCAGAAACTCCGCTGGCCAATCTCAATATCGGCGTCTGGGCATCGCCACTGCTGGATGAACTCCGGCGGTTCCGGCGGGACCTGCACCAGCATCCCGAGCTGTCGCACAAGGAATTCCTCACCACCCGGAAGCTGGCCGAGCGGCTGACGGCCGCAGGACTCGAGCCGCAACTGCTGGACGGCACCGGGCTGTTCGTCGACATCGGGGAGGGCCCGCTGGCCATCGGGCTGCGCGCGGACATCGACGCCCTGCCGATCATGGAAGAAACCGGCCTCGACTACGCCTCGGTTAACACCGGCATCAGCCATGCGTGCGGACACGACATCCACACCACGGTGATGCTCGGCGTCGCGCTGGTCCTGCGCAAACTGGATCTGGAAGGCGAACTGTCCGCCCGCGTGCGGGTCATCTTCCAGCCGGCCGAGGAGACCATGCCCGGCGGCGCGTTGGCCGTCATCGAGCAGGGCGTGCTGGAAGGGCTGCCGCGGATCCTGGCACTGCACTGCGACCCGCGCATCGACGTCGGCCTGGTCGGCACGCGGATCGGAGCCATCACCTCCGCCTCGGACACCATACGGATCGAACTGCGCGGGCGCGGCGGCCACACGTCCCGCCCGCACCTGACGGAGGACCTGGTGTTCGCGCTAGCAGAGATCGCCGTCAGCGTCCCGGCCGTCATCAACCGGCGGATCGATGTCCGCAGCGCCGTCTCGCTCGTGTGGGGGCAAATCCAGGCGGGCGCCGCCCCCAACGCGATCCCGGCAGTCGGCTACATGGCCGGCACCATGCGCTGCCTGGACGGGGAAGCCTGGCAGGCCGCCGGTGAGCTGGTGGACGAGGTGGTCAACCAGGTGGCCGCACCGTTCGGCGTGGACGTCAAGCTCGAACACATCCGCGGCGTGCCTCCCGTGATCAACACCGAGCGGGAAACCACGCTGCTCGAGGCGGCGGCCCGGAGCGAGCTGGGGGAGGACGCGGTGACCCTCACGCCGCAGTCGATGGGCGGGGAGGACTTCGCCTGGATGACCCAGGAAGTGCCCGGCGCCATGATGCGGCTGGGCACCCGGAGCCCGGGCGGCGAAACCTTCGACCTGCACCGCGGCGACTACGTTCCCGACGAGCACGCCATCGGCGTGGGCGTGCGCGTCATGGCCAAGGCCGCCGTGCTGGCCGCCCGGCGTCACCGGGACACGGCAGCCGGTGCTACCCAAAAGTAACAACTTTTGAACAATCTGCGCGCGCCGGTAGCGATTGCTTCGCCGGTGGGGCGCGTGGGAACTACTGTAGGGTCATCAACTGTGCACCTGCAGGACAGGTGCTGTGCCACGCGGAGTACAAGTCAAACGCCGCACTTCTTGTGAAGCGACCATTGAACTGTGGCGGGGCAGACATTCTTTTATGGAGGAACATTGAAGACTTCACTGCGCAAGATTAAGCGCGGCACCGGCCTCTCCGCCGCGGTGCTGGGCGCGTCCGCACTGGTTCTGACCGCTTGCGGCGCACCGCCGGCCCAAGAGGGCGGCGCCAGCGGCAGCCCGGCAGCGGAAGGCACCGACTACCTCGGCTGCATCGTCTCCGACTCTGGTGGATTCGACGACCGCTCGTTCAACCAGTCGAGCTACGAAGGCCTGAAGATGGCCGAGGAAGAGCTGGGCATCAAGATCCGCGAGGCCGAGTCCCAGGCCGAGACCGATTTCGGTCCCAACGTGGATGCCATGGTGCAGGCCAACTGCAACATGGTCCTGACGGTCGGCTTCCTGCTGGGCGACGTGACCAAGGAAGCGGCGGCGGCCAACCCTGAGACCAACTTCGCGATCGTCGACTACAACGACCCGGAGTTCAGCGACAACGTCAAGCCGATCATCTATGACACGGCGCAGGCGGCGTTCCTGGCCGGCTACGTGGCGGCCGCAACCAGCGAGACCGGCAAGGTGGCCACCTACGGCGGCATGAACATCCCCACCGTCACCATCTTCATGGACGGCTTCGCCGACGGCGTCGACTACTACAACGAGCAGAAGGACGCCAACGTCGAACTGCTCGGCTGGAACAAGGAAGCCCAGAACGGCACCTTCGTCGGCAACTTCGAGGATCAGGGCAAGGGCAAGACCAACACCCTGAACTTCATCAACGAGGGCGCCGACATCATCATGCCGGTGGCAGGCCCGGTGGGCCTGGGCACGCTGGACGCCGTGCTCGAAGCCAATGCCGACGGCAAGGATGCCAAGGTCGTATGGGTCGACTCCGACGGCTACGAGACCGCCGGCAAGGCCGAGGAATTCATCCTCACCTCGGTGATGAAGCTGATGGGCAACGCGGTCGAGGAAGTCGTCAAGACCGACGCCGAGGGCAACTTCGACAGCTCGCCGTATGTCGGAACCCTGGAGAACGGCGGCGTGGCACTGGCCCCGTTCCATGACCTCGACGCAGCGGTTTCCGACGAGACCAAGGCGGAACTGGAAACCATCAAGGAGTCGATCATCTCGGGCGAGATCAAGGTCGAATCCAAGGCCAGCCCGCAGCAGTAAGCACGCAGCGGACCGCCGCCCTCCGTACCGGACACCGGTGCCGAGGGCGGCGGTTCGCGCTGTAATCGGCCGAACCGGTTTAGGCTAGGCACAGCGTCCGGGCAGCAGCACCGTCCGGCACCGCGCCGCTGGATGACGACCGTCGTACCTACGGACAAAGAACAGGTGGGTTGGGGTTTGAAACTCGAGCTCAAGGGAATCACCAAGCGATTCGGCTCCCTGGTTGCCAACGACCACATTGACCTGGTGGTGCAGCCGGGACAGGTGCACAGCCTGCTGGGTGAAAACGGCGCCGGGAAATCGACGCTGATGAACGTCCTCTACGGGCTTTACGAGCCCAGCGAAGGCCAGATCCTGGTCGACGACAAGCCCGTGACCTTCGACGGCCCCGGGGACGCCATGGCGGCCGGCATCGGCATGGTGCACCAGCACTTCATGCTGGTCCCGGTGTTCACCGTGGCCGAGAACGTGGCGCTCGGCAATGAGGCGACCAAGGCCGGCGGCCAACTCAATCTGGAGGAGACCCGGGCCCGGATCAGGGAGATCTCTGACCAATACGGTTTCGAGGTGGACCCCGACGCGGTGGTCGAGGACCTGCCGGTCGGGGTGCAGCAGCGGGTCGAGATCATCAAGGCCCTGGTCCGGGACGCCGAAGTGCTGATCCTGGACGAGCCGACCGCCGTCCTGACGCCCAAGGAAACGGATGAGCTGCTGGGCATCATGGGCCAGCTCAAGGCCGACGGCAAGGCCATCGTCTTCATCTCCCACAAGCTGCGTGAAGTCAAGGCGGTTTCGGACATCATCACGGTCATTCGCCGTGGCAAGGTCATCGGCGACGCGCCGCCCTCGGCCTCCACCACCGAACTGGCGGAAATGATGGTGGGCCGCGCCGTCAGCCTGACCCTCAACAAGGAACCGGCCCGGCCGGGCGAAGAAACGTTCACCGTCAACAACCTCACCGTGCGTTCGGCCACGGGCCAGCGCGTGGTGGACGGCATCAGTTTCGGCATAGCGCGCGGCGAAATCCTCGCGGTGGCCGGCGTCCAAGGCAACGGGCAGACCGAACTGACCGAGGCGATCCTGGGGCTGCAGGACCACGTGTCCGGCTCCATCAGGCTTGAAGGCCGCGAACTGGTGGGGCGCAAGGTCAAGGACATCATCGAGGCCGGCGTCGGTTTCGTGCCGGAGGACCGCAGCGTCGAGGGCCTGGTCGGTACCTTCTCGGTGGCCGAAAACCTCATCCTCAACCGCTACGACCAGCCGCCATTTGCCCGCGGCCTGGCCATGAAGCCGGCCCTGGTCGCCCGGAACGCCGAGCAATACATTTCGGAGTTCGACGTCCGCACCCAGTCTGCGGCGGCGGCGGCCGGTACCCTCTCCGGCGGAAACCAGCAAAAGGTGGTCATGGCCCGGGAACTGTCCAGGCCGTTGAAGCTCTTTATCGCTTCCCAACCCACCCGCGGCGTGGACGTAGGCTCCATCGAATTCCTGCACAAGCGGATCGTCGCCGAGCGCGACGTCGGCACGCCGGTGATGATCGTTTCCACCGAACTGGACGAGGTGCTGGAACTTGCCGACCGGATCGCCGTGCTCTACCAGGGCCGGCTGATGGGCATCGTCCCCGCCAACACCTCGCGCGGCGAGCTGGGCCTGATGATGGCCGGCATGAGCGCAGAGGAAGCACAGGCACACCGGACGGACGCCGAAGTACAGCAGACAGACGCCGAAGGAGGCGAGGAATGAGCGCGGACGAGTCCGGCAAGCACGGGAAGCGGTCGAAACACGCGGGAACGCCCGCGGCGGAGGGCGACGAGCAGCGGCTCGAGGCGGCTGCCGCCCTCGGCGACGGCACCCAGGCACCGCCGGCCGTGTTGCCCACGGGGGAGAGCCTGCACCCCGAGTTGCGCGCGCATCAGACCATCATGCAGCGGATCGTCTCCGGCAACGCGCTGGTGGCTGTCTTCGCCATTGTGCTGTCCCTGATCGCCGGCGGCATCCTGATCGCGTTGACGAACGAGGAAGTCGCCCGGACCTCCAGCTACTTCTTCGCCCGCCCGCAGGACATGCTGGCTGCCGGCTGGACGGCCGCCGCCAACGCCTACGCCGCCCTGTTCCAGGGCTCGATCTTCAACTTTGAGGGCGCCACGTTCGCCCGGATGATCTACCCGTTGACCCAGACGCTGACCGTGGCCACGCCGCTCATCTGCGCAGGCCTGGGCGTGGCGCTGGCGTTCCGCGCGGGACTGTTCAACATCGGCGCGCAGGGCCAGATCATCATCGGCGCCACCCTGGCCGCCTGGGTCGGTTTCAGCTGGCACCTTCCGGTGGGCCTGCACCTGCTCCTGGTCATCATCGCCGGCATCATCGGCGGCGCGTTGTGGGGCGGCCTCGTCGGCCTGCTGAAGGCCAAGACCGGTGCCCACGAAGTGATCCTGTCGATCATGCTCAACTACGTGGCCATCAACCTGGTGCTGTACCTGCTGACCATGCCCGCGTTCCAGCGACCGGGCTCCACCAACCCGATCAGCCCGCAGCTGGATGCCACGGCCATGTATCCGCCGCTCTTCGGCGACACCTTCCGGCTGCACTGGGGCTTCGTGGTAGCCATTCTGGCCACCGTTTTCTGCTGGTGGCTGCTTAACCGCTCCACCATCGGCTTCGAGCTGCGCGCGGTCGGCTCCAATCCGCACGCCGCGCGCACCGCCGGCATCAGCGTCACCAAGGGCTACGTCGTGGTGATGGTGCTGGCGGGCGCCCTGGCCGGCCTGGCAGGCGTCGCGCAGGTGGCCGGCACCGAACGCGTGCTGACCTCGGGCGTCGCTGCCAGTTTCGGGTTCGACGCCATCACCGTGGCACTGCTGGGACGTTCGACGCCGTGGGGCACCTTTGCGGCCGGCCTGCTGTTCGGCGCCTTCCGCGCCGGCGGGGTGACCATGCAGACCAACACCGGCACCGGCATCGACATCGTGCTGGTGGTCCAGTCCATGATCGTGCTGTTCATCGCGGCGCCGCCGCTCGTGCGCGCGATCTTCCGGCTCCCCGAGCCGGGCAAGCTGACGGCAAGACCCCGTAAGACCGCAAGCACCGGAGGTGCAGCATGAGCACGGTTACCGCCACCGCCCCGCAGCAAAGCCCAGCCGCCGCGGACACCGTGCGGAACTGGAAGACGCCGGTCATCCTGGCCGTCCTGGCTTTCGCGGCCGTCCTGGTTTTCGCGGTCGGGGCACCGGACAACTCGGTGACCTTCCGGCTGTCGGACCCCAACGACCCTGTGGTGCTGCCGTCGGTGGTGCTCTCGGCCGTCGTCACCGGCTGGGTCACGGCCGTCTTGATGCTCGCCGCCGCCGTCTGGTCGTTCATGCTGGTCCGGTCCGGACGAAAGGTCCCCGGCTGGCTGGTGGCCGTCTTTGCCGTGCTGTTCGTGGTCGGATTCCTCACCTGGGTGGTCGGCAGCGCCCGGACCCCCAACGTGGCCCTCTACGGGCTGCTGGCCGGTTCGGTCACGCTGGCCGTGCCGCTGATTTTCGGCTCCCTCTCCGGCGTGCTGTGCGAGCGCTCCGGCGTCGTCAACATCGCCATCGAAGGACAGCTGCTGTTCGGTGCCTTCTCCGCCGCGGTTGCCGGATCGCTCTCCGGCAACGCGTTCATCGGCCTGGCCGCAGCGGCCGTCGGCGGCGTGCTCGTCTCGGCGGTACTGGCGGTGTTCAGCATCAAGTACATCGTCAACCAGGTGATCGTCGGGGTGGTGCTCAACGTGCTGGTTTCCGGCCTGACCGGTTTCCTGTTCTCCACCGTCCTCTCGGCCGACTCGGCCACTTGGAACTCTCCGCCGCGGCTGCCGATCATCAGCATTCCGGTGCTCTCCGACATCCCGATCATCGGCCCCATCCTGTTCGAACAGTCGGTAGTCGGCTACCTGATGTACGTCGCGGTGGCCGTGATCTACTTCGGCCTGTTCCACACCAAGTGGGGCCTGCGCACCCGTGCCGTCGGGGAACACCCCAAGGCGGCGGACACCCTGGGCGTAAAGGTCAACCGGATGCGGTTCATGAACGTGCTGCTGGCCGGCGTCGTCGCCGGTTTCGGCGGCGCCTTCTTCACCCTGGTCCTTGTTTCCAGCTTCGGCCGCGACATGACCGCCGGGCAGGGCTACATCGCCCTGGCGGCGCTGATCTTCGGCCGCTGGAACCCGCTGTATGCGTTCTTCGCGGCGCTGCTGTTTGGCTTCGCAACCAACCTCCAGTACGTGCTCAGCGCCCTGGGCTCGACGGTGCCGAACCAGTTCCTGGCCATGCTGCCCTACGTGGTGACCATCTTCGCCGTCGCCGGCCTGGTGGGCCGCGCCCGACCCCCGGCCGCCAGCGGCGTGCCGTACATCAAGGGATGACCGTGGAAGCACCAACGACGGCCCAGGTGGACTGGCACGCCCTCCAGCAGGCCGCGGAGGCCGCCATGCGGCTGGCCTACGTGCCGTACTCGGGCTTCCCGGTCGGCGCCGCCGCGCTCACCGACGACGGCCGGATCGTCTCCGGCTGCAACGTGGAAAACGCCTCCTACGGCTTGACCCTGTGCGCGGAATGTTCGCTGGTGAGCCAGCTGAACATGACGGGCGGCGGGAAACTGGCCGCCTTCAGCTGCGTGGACGGGGAGGGCAACGCCCTGATGCCGTGCGGCCGGTGCCGTCAGCTGCTGTACGAGTTCCGCGCGCCCGGCATGCTGCTGATGACGCCGGCCGGCATCAGGACCATGGACCAGGTGCTGCCCGACGCCTTCGGACCGCAGCACCTGGCCTGACGGGCGGAACGCATCACCTAAGGAGCAGGACATGACCGAAACATTCGACGCCGTGGACATCATCCGGACCAAGCGGGACAAGGGAACGCTCAGCCCGGAGCAGATCGCCTGGACCATCGACGCCTACACCCGCGGGACCATCGCCGACGAGCAGATGTCCGCGCTGAACATGGCCATCCTGCTCAACGGCATGGACCGGGAAGAGATCGCGCACTGGACGACGGCGATGATCGCCTCCGGCGAGCGGATGGACTTCTCCTCGCTCGGCAAGCCGACCGCCGACAAACATTCCACCGGCGGCGTGGGGGACAAGATCACCCTCCCGCTGGCCCCGCTGGTGGCAGTCTTCGGCGTGGCGGTGCCCCAGTTGTCCGGCCGCGGCCTCGGCCACACCGGCGGCACCCTGGACAAGCTCGAGTCGATTCCGGGCTGGCGGGCCCTGCTCAGCAATGACGAGATGATGAGCCAACTGGCCGAGATCGGCGCCGTGATCTGCGCGGCGGGGGCCGGTCTGGCTCCCGCGGACAAGAAGCTCTACGCGCTGCGCGACGTGACCGGCACGGTCGAGGCGATCCCCCTGATCGCCTCCTCGATCATGAGCAAGAAGATTGCCGAAGGCACCGGCTCGCTGGTGCTCGACGTGAAGGTCGGCAGCGGGGCCTTCATGAAGGACGAGCGCAACGCCCGGGAACTGGCCGAAACCATGGTCGCCCTGGGCCAGGACGCGGGCGTGAACACCGTGGCACTGCTGACCGATATGAGCACGCCGCTCGGGCTGACCGCCGGCAACGCCATCGAGGTCGAGGAATCCGTGGAGGTGCTGGCGGGCGGCGGCCCCGAGGACGTCGTGGAGCTGACCGTGAGGCTGGCCGAGGAGATGCTGCACGCCGCCGGCGTGACGGATGCCGACCCTGCTGCCGCGCTGCGGGACGGCCGCGCCATGGACGTCTGGAAATCCATGATCCGCGCCCAGGGCGGGGATCC
This sequence comes from Arthrobacter sp. B0316-1-20, assembly GCF_059091865.1. Classification (NCBI taxonomy): domain Bacteria; kingdom Bacillati; phylum Actinomycetota; class Actinomycetes; order Micrococcales; family Micrococcaceae; genus Arthrobacter; species Arthrobacter sp. B0316-1-20. The sequence continues at coordinate 392,901 of NZ_JBNHHC010000001.1, forward strand.
CGACGCCAGGCTGCCGGTGGCCAGGGAGTCGGAAGTCGTCTACGCCGAGGCCGACGGCGTGCTGATGCAACTGGACGCCCTGGCCGTCGGCGTCGCCGCCTGGCGGCTCGGTGCTGGACGCGCCCGCAAGGAAGACGCCGTGCAGGCCGGGGCCGGCGTGCGGATGCACGCCAAGCCCGGGGCGGTGGTCCGCGCCGGCGAACCGCTGATGACGCTGCTGACCGATACCCCCGAAAGGTTCGACCGCGCCAAGGAGGCGCTGCGCGGCGCCGTCGTTATTGCCCCGGAGGGGAGCCGGCCGGCCCGGCGGCTGATCATCGACCGGGTGGCCTGACGCGCCCAGGACCCCAGCTGAAAACAACTGGGGCAGCACGGATATATATCCACCGGGGCAAGCTCTTCCCGGCGTTCCCCCGGCCCCGCTACGATGAAATCGTGCGGCCGGAGCGGGGGATGCCCCGGCGCACCGCGGGGTCTGCGGCGTTGAGCGATGGGGGCCCGGTCAGGGATCTACCCGATAGCGGCACAAGATGCGGCATGGCATCGTTGGACTAGGTATCCAGCGGACAGGAACACTTCGTGCAGACTTTCATGGACGCGCTCAGCGTCTTCATCATCGACGCGGCAGCGCAATGGTGGATTTACCCACTGCTTCTGGCTCTCTGCCTGATCGACGGGATCTTCCCGCCGGTACCCAGCGAATCGGTGGTCGTGGCACTGGCTGCGATCGCGGTATCCGCCGGAGCCCCGAATATCTGGCTGGTGACCGCCGTTGCTGCCGTCGGCGCGATAGCGGGGGACAACATCGCCTACCTGATCGGGCGCCGGATCGGCGCAGACCGTTTCCGCTGGATGCAGCGTCCCCGGGTTGCTGCGGCCTTCGCCTGGGCCCGCAGGGAACTGGACCGGCGCGGCGCGCTGCTGATCCTGAGCGCACGCTACATCCCGGTGGGCCGGGTGGCCGTCAACATGACCGCCGGCGCCACCGGATACAACCACCGCAAGTTCGTCCTGTTTTCCGTGGCCGCCGGCATCTCCTGGTCCTTGTACTCGGTAGCCATCGGGGCGCTGGCCGGGCGATGGTTCCACGACAACAGCCTCCTGGCCGCGGGCCTGGCGATCATCCTGGCGCTGCTGCTGGGCCTGGCACTGGACCACGGCATGAAATTGGCCAACCGGCGCCGTGCCGCGCGGCTGCGCGCGGCTGCCCCGGCCGGATACCGCGGAGCGGAGCCGGCAGCCGAAGCGGGGACGGCAGCGGATGCCGGGTCGACGGCGGAAGCCGGGCCGACGGCAGAAGCCGGCCTCTCGGTGGCGGCAGGCGATGCCGGCGCGGCCGCCGAGCGCCGGGACGCAGCAGTGGCGGCACGGCGCGATCCCGCCGACCAGCTGCCGGCAACGGGTTCGCGGACCGTCCGCTTCGAACCGTACGTTCCCCTGGCCGTGCCCTCCCGCAACCGTTCCGCCGCCGGACTCGACGACTGAACCCGGCGAGGGGATCCGCGCCGGTTCTGGCGTGCCCGGTGCTCGCGTAAGGTGGTGCCTGTGACTGAGCCTGAATACTCCGAAGACACCGCAGCCGACCTCGACGTCGACATCCGCAGCCTGCCGAAGGTTTCGCTGCACGACCACCTGGACGGCGGGCTGCGCCCGGCCACCATCATTGAACTTGCCGCCGCCGAGGGCCACGAGTTGCCCTCCACCGACCCGGTGGCGCTCGGGGAGTGGTTCCGCGCGTCGGCGGATTCCGGCTCGCTGGTCCGCTACTTGGAAACCTTTGACCACACCATCGCCGTGATGCAGACCAAGGAAGGCTTGTTCCGCGTGGCCCGCGAATTCGTGGAGGACCTGGCCGACGACGGCGTGGTCTACGGCGAGGTCCGCTGGGCGCCCGAACAGCACCTAACCAAGGGCCTGACCCTGGACGAGGCGGTAGAGGCCGTCCAGGCAGGCCTGGAAGCCGGCGTGGACGCCGTGGAAGCCAGCGGCCGCCCCATCCAGGTGGGCCAGCTGGTCACCGCCATGCGGCATGCCGACCGCTCGCAGGAGATCGCAGAACTCGCCGTTCGCCACCGTGACCGGGGCGTCGTCGGATTCGACATCGCCGGAGCCGAGGACGGCTTCCCGCCCTCGCGCTTCAAGGACGCCTTCACCTACCTGGCCGAACAGCAGTTCCCGGTGACGATCCACGCCGGCGAGGCGGCCGGAGTGGACAGCATCGTGGACGCGCTGGTCAGCGGCCGCGCGCTGCGGCTGGGCCACGGCGTCCGGATCGCCGAGGACATCCAGGTGGACTTCGGGCCCGACGACGAGGACGGCGAAGAGGTTGGCATGGTCACGCTGGGCCGGGTCGCCTCGTGGGTCCGCGACCGCGGCATCCCGCTCGAGTGCAGCCCGTCATCGAACCTGCAGACGGGCGCGATCGCCGTCTTCGGCGAGGGTATCCAGTCCCACCCGTTCGACCTGCTCTACCAGACCGGGTTCAAGGTCACGATCAACACCGACAACCGGCTGATGAGCGGAGTCACGCTCTCCGACGAATACGAGTTGCTGGTGGAAACCTTCGACTACGACCTGGACGACCTGCTGGAGATCACCCTTAACGCGGCCGAGGCCGCTTTCCTGCCGCTGGAAGAGCGTGAGGCGCTCATCGAGTTCATCGGCGAGGGCTTCAACAGCCAGTTGGGCTGACGCCGCGATGCCGCACGCCGGACACTCGTATGAGCGGGGGCCGCTCCCGGACGCCCCCGCTCAGTCCGGCGGGGGGGAGCTCCCGGACGCCGCCGCTGAGCCCGGCCGGGGGGAGGCGCTCGCCAGGCTGCTGGACGTCGTGGCACAACTGCGCGAACACTGCCTGTGGACCGCGGCGCTGACCCACGAGTCGCTGGTCGAGTACCTCGTGGAGGAAGCCCACGAACTGGCCGAAGCCATCGAAACCGGCCACACCGGCCACACCGGCCGGGCCGACGTTGCCGAACTCAAGGGCGAACTGGCCGATGTGCTCTACCAGGTAGTGCTGCATGCCCGTCTGCAGGAAGAGCGGGGACACTTTGATTTCGACGCCGTGGCCGCGGAACTGACAGCCAAACTCATCCGGCGGAACCGGCATGTCTTCCGGCCGGACGGGTCCCTGCAGGACAAGTTTCCGGAGACCATCGCCGAGATCGTGGCCGGCTACGACGCGGTCAAGGCGGCGGAAAAGCCGGAGCGGACCACGCCGTTCGACGGGCTTCCGCACTCGCTGCCGGCGCTGGCGTTGGCAGCGAAATCGCTGGACCGCGCGGCCCGGGCGGGCAGCGCGGCGGCGGCGGAGCCGGAGCAAGCCAGCGCGTCGGCGGCCGGGCCGGAGCAGGCCAGCGCGGCCGGGGGCACCGGCGCGGCCGGTGCTGCCCGGGCAGAACGCGACGTCGGCGAGGAGCTGTTCGCCGTCGTCCGCCGGGCAGTCGAGGCGGGCGTGGATCCCGAGCAGGCCCTGCGGGGCGCCGTCCGCAGATTCCAGCAGCGCGTAACGGAAGAAAACCGCGGCGGGTGATCTCGATTAGTCTTAAGCCGGACCTTGCAGCCGGCCCCGGCCTCGCCTGCAGACATTCCATCTTTCGTTCCAACGAACAGGAGCTACTCCATGGCGCTGATCGATGCCATCCACGCGCGCGAAATCCTTGATTCCCGCGGCAACCCCACCGTAGAAGTTGAGGTGCTGCTCTCCGACGGCTCGATGGGCCGGGCCGCGGTTCCGTCCGGCGCCTCCACCGGGGCGTTCGAGGCGGTGGAACGCCGCGACGGCGAGAAGGACCGCTACCTGGGCAAGGGCGTCGGCCAGGCCGTGGCCGCCGTGGTGGACACCATCCAGCCGGCGCTGGCGGGCCTCGACGCCACCGACCAGCGGCTGATCGACCAGACCATGCTGGATCTGGACGGCACCTCCAACAAATCCGATCTTGGCGCCAACGCCATCCTCGGTGTGTCGCTGGCCGTGGCCTCGGCCGCCGCCGAATCCGCCAACCTCCCGCTGTACAAGTACCTGGGCGGCCCCAACGCGCACGTGCTGCCGGTCCCGCTGATGAATATCCTCAACGGCGGATCGCACGCCGACTCCGACGTGGACATCCAGGAATTCATGGTGGTGCCGCTGGGCGCCGCCACGTTCTCCGAGGGGCTGCGCTGGGGCGTGGAGGTCTACCACAGCCTCAAGACCGTGCTGAAGGAGAAGGGCCTGTCCACGGGGCTGGGCGACGAGGGCGGCTTCGCCCCGAACCTGCCCAGCAACCGGGCCGCGCTGGATCTGATCACCGAGGCGATCACCCGTGCCGGTTACGCCCCGGGCAAGGACATCGCCCTGGCCCTGGACGTGGCGTCCTCCGAGTTTTACCAGGACGGCGCCTACCAGTTCGAGGGCAAGTCCCTGACGGCGGCGGAAATGAGCGCCTACTATGCCCAGCTGGTGGCCGACTTCCCGCTGGTCTCCATCGAGGATCCGCTGGACGAATCCGACTGGGAGGGCTGGGCCGCCCTGACGGCCGAGTTGGGCGACAAGGTGCAGCTGGTCGGCGACGACCTGTTCGTCACCAATCCCGAGCGACTGCAGCAGGGCATCGATGCCAAGACCGCCAACTCCCTGTTGGTCAAGGTCAACCAGATCGGTTCGCTGACCGAAACCCTGGAGGCCGTGGCCCTGGCCCAGCGCAACGGCTACACCACGATCACCTCGCACCGCTCCGGCGAGACCGAGGACACCACGATCGCGGACATCGCCGTGGCCACCAACGCCGGCCAGATCAAGACCGGAGCCCCGGCCCGTTCGGAGCGCGTGGCCAAGTACAACCAGCTGCTGCGCATCGAAGAGGAGCTCGACGACGCAGCCCGCTACGCCGGTCGCGGCGCCTTCCCGCGTTTCACGGCGTAGTTCGGCCCGACCCTCGGTAATGTCTTAAGCGGGGCCCGGCGGCAAAACCGGAGCCGGGCCCCGCACGACGACCACGGTGAGGAGCCGCGAATGTCCACCCGACGCCCCAACATGCCCCGGGCCGGCCGCCCGGCCGGCAGCGGGCCTGCCTCGGGCGGCGTGGACGGCAAGGACACCGACGCGCGGGAACCGGAGTCCGGACAGGTGATCCGGGCCGACTTCGGCCGGCCCCCGACCGGCTCCGCTCCGCAGCCGGATGCCCGCACCCCCCGCGCGCCGGACGCCGGCCAGCAGCGAAAGCCGAAGCCGCCGGCGAAACCCAAACCCTCGCCGTCGGAAGCCCGCGCGGCCGAACGCCGGCAGCTGTCCGAGGCCATCCGGCAGCCCGCCGCACCGGCTGCCGGCCAAAAGCCCCGGCCACCGGCCAAGGAGATCCCGGCCGACGCCGTGCCGGTCCCGGCGAAAGCGTTCTCCGGGCGCCTGCTGGCGCTGGCCCTGGTGCTGGTATCGATCACCGTGCTGCTGGCCCCGTCGGTGCGGATCTTCATTGAACAGCGGGCGGAACTCTCCGCGCTGCAGGCGGATATCGCCGCCAAGAAAGACTCCAATGAACAGTTGACCAAGGAACTGGCCCGCTGGGACGATCCCGCCTACATCAAGCAGCAGGCCCGGGATCGCATATTCTATGTAATGCCGGGGGAGAAGCGGTACATGGTCACCGGCGCGGAGGGACTGCGCGAGTCCAACAAACATGCCTCCGCCACCGCACCCGAGGACCTGCCGTGGGTCGACGCCCTGTGGAACTCGGTGACCCGCGCGGCCACAGACACGCCCGCAGCAGACTGACCTCCCGGCAGAGCCTGCCGGATCACACGGCCCTGCCCCACGGGCCGCGCCAGGAAAGGACTGAGCCATGAACGACGCTCAGCGCACCCCCACCCCCGACGATCTCGACACCCTGAGCCGCCAGCTCGGCAGGCCCGTGCGCGACGTCGTGGAGATCGGCGCACGGTGCGTCTGCGGAAACCCGCTGGTCGCCACGACGGCGCCGCGGCTCGGGAACGGGATCCCTTTCCCGACCACGTACTACCTGACCCACCCGGTCATCACGTCGGCGGTATCCCGGCTGGAGGCCGCAGGGGTCATGACGGAGATGACCGACCGGCTGGAGCAGGATCCGGAATTGGCCGCGGCCTACCGCCGCGCGCACGAGGAGTACCTGGCGGCCCGCGACGAGGTCGGCCGCCGGGCCGGCATCGGCGACGTGCCCGAAATCGCGGGAGTCTCCGCCGGCGGCATGCCCACGCGGGTCAAATGCCTGCACGTCCTGGTGGGTCATTCGCTGGCCGCAGGTCCCGGCGTGAATCCGCTGGGCGACGAAGCGATCGAACGTATCGCGGAATGGTGGACCGCGGACCGCTGCTACTGCCCCGGAGCCTGGGATGTGGACGGCATCGCTCCGGCCCGGGATCTAAGCCGGCACACCCGGACGCAGGGACTGACGGCCGAAGAGCTGGCCGCGAAGAAGGCCCGGCGAGCCGGCGGCAGGGAGGCGGCGGACGACGACGGCGGCACCGTCGATGGCCCCACGTCCGGCCAGGCAGACGGAGGCGAGTCCTAGTGGCACGCGTCGGAGCGATCGATTGCGGAACCAACTCGATCCGCCTGCTGATCGCCGATGTCCAGGACGGCGGGCTCACCGACGTGGTCCGCGAGATGAGAGTCGTGCGGCTGGGGCAGGGCGTCGACGCCACCGGGGCGCTCGCGCCGGAAGCGTTGGAGCGGACCTTCGCGGCGGCGGAGGACTATGCCGGCCAGCTGCGCAGCCACGGTGCCGAAACCCTGCGCTTTGTCGCCACCTCCGCCACCCGCGACGCCGCCAACCGCCAGGTCTTCGTCGACGGCATCCGCCAGCGCCTCGGCGTGGAACCAGAAGTGATCAGTGGCCGGGAAGAGGCTGAGCTGTCCTTCACGGGCGCCGCCAACGTCCTGGCACCGCAACCGGGGGAGAAGGTGCTGGTGGTGGACCTGGGCGGCGGCAGCACCGAGTTCGTGCTGGGAACCGCCGACGGGGTGCTGGCCGCGCTCAGCACCGACATGGGGTGCGTCCGCTTTACCGAGCGGCACCTGCTCTCGGATCCGCCAACCGCCGCCGAGATCGCCCACGCCGTGGCGGGCGCCGAAGAACACCTGGCGCACGTGCTCGACGAGGTGCCGCTGGCCGACGTCGACCGCTTGGTCGGAGTGGCGGGGTCCGTCACCACGGTCACCGCCCACGCCTTGCAGCTGGCCGATTATCGTCCGGAAAGCATCCACGGGGCGCATCTGGACGGTGCCCGGCTGGATGCTGCGTGCACCTCCCTCCTGAAGATGACGCGGCAACAGCGGGCCGCGTTGCCCTACATGCATCCTGGACGGGTCGATGTCATCGGCGCCGGCGCGCTCATCTGGCGGACCGTTTCCCGACGGCTGGCCGCACTGACCGGCGGCCGCGTGGACGGTGCGACCGCCAGCGAACACGATATTCTTGACGGAATCGCCCTGAGTGCGGCCACCCGGCTGCCGCACTGAGCTTCCCGGGTTCCGGGGACCAAACCGCTTTGCCAACGAAGGGACATCCATGCGCCAGCGCGACAGTGAACGGCCGGCCAGACGCGCAGCCGCGTCGAAGGCCTTCTCGCTGGGAACGGCGATCGCGGTGCTCGCCTCGTTGGTGCTTGCCGGCCCGGCCCAGGCGGACGACACCCGCGACAAGGAATACTGGCTGGACGCCTATGGGATTCGCGCCGCCTGGGACGAATCGCAGGGCGAAGGCGTCAAGGTAGCGGTGATCGACAGCGGCGTTGACGCGACGCACCCGGACCTCAAGGGTGCCGTGGTGGGCGGTACCGACGTATCCGGCTCCGGTGATCCCGATGGCCAGCGGGGCATCGGGCAAACGCCGGAGCACGGCACCTTGGTTGCCACCCTGCTGGCCGGACGCGGCCATGCACCGGAGAAAGACAAAAAGGACGCCAAAAAGAAGAACGACAAAGAGTCCAAGTCCAAGCACAAGGACGAGGGGATCGGCGCCGGCACGGACGGCGTGATCGGGGTGGCACCGAAGGCACAGATCCTGACGGCGTCTACCTGGCTCGGCACGCCCAACCCCTCGGGCATAGGCGTCGACGAGCAAATTCCGGCGGCCGTCCGCTGGGCCGTGGACAATGGCGCGCAGGTCATCAACATGTCACTGACCAGCTCCAGTACCTCCTGGCCGGAGAGCTGGGACGCGGCGTTCCTCTACGCCGAACAGCATGACGTGGTGGTCGTCGCCGCCGCGGGCAACCGCGCGGGCGGCACGGAACAGTCCGGCGCCCCGGCTACCATCCCCGGCGTGCTGACCGTGGCGGGATTGAACCGCGACGGCGAGGCGAGCCAGGAGGCCTCGGCCCAGAGCATCGTCATCGGTGTTGCGGCACCGGCCGAAAACCTGGTCGGCGGACTGCCCGGCGGCCTCTATGCCGACTGGTCCGGCACCTCCGGTGCCACGCCGCTGGTCTCGGGTGTGGCCGCACTGATCCGCTCCAAATACCCGGACATGAGCGCGGCCCAGGTGATCAACCGAATCGTCAGCACGGCCAAGGACGCAGGTGTTCCGGGCCATGATCCGATCTACGGCTACGGCGTACTCGACGCGGAGGCAGCCTTGAACGCGGACGTGCCGGAGGTCGCCGGCAACCCGCTCGGCTCCATCGCGCATTGGATTACGGTGCACCGCCGCGGTGAAGCCGCCGCCCCCCAGTCGGAGGCTCCGGTGCAGTCCAAGGCCGAGGCGCCGGATATTCCGGAACCCACTACGCCCGTGGCGGTGCCCCCGAACAGCGAAGACTCGGTGCTGCCGGCCGTCCTCGTGTTTTCGTTCGGCGGACTGATCGCCGCCGTCCTGGTATTGGGCGCCGTCCAGACCCTGCGCACGCGCAAGGCCGTGCGGCAGGGCACGTCGGCGGTCGAGGAAGCAAACACGGACTTCATCCCGCCGATCCGGGATGAGATCCGGAAGCCCGCCAAGCGCTGATTCCCCGGACCCTTCGGGCCGTTCGGTCCGGCACACCCGCCGTCGGTGGGGGTTCCTTGGGACCGTCACGCGCGCGCCCAGTACTTCGTGAAAAGTTTCACAAAAGCGGCTATACTGGGAGCATGGCACTCACTCCTGCTCTGTCCGATCGTCCGCGCGTCCTGGTGGTCGGCGGCGGTTATGTTGGTCTTTACGTCGCGCTTAACCTCCAGAAGAAGGTCAAGCGGCACGGCGGCATCGTTACCCTGGTGGACCCGCTGCCGTACATGACCTACCAGCCGTTCCTGCCCGAGGTCGCCTCCGGCAGCATCGAAGCCCGCCATGTGGTGGTCAACCACCGGCAGCACCTGCGGGACACCGAACTCATCACCGGCAAGGTAACGTCGATCGACCATGCCGCGAAGAAGGCCGTGATCACCCCCGCCGTCGGCGAGGCCTTCGAACTGGACTACCGCGACGTCGTCGTTGCCGCCGGTGCCATTACCCGCACCTTCCCGATCCCGGGACTGGCCGAAGCCGGCATCGGCCTGAAGACGGTCGAAGAAGCCGTGGAACTGCGCAACAAGGTCCTCGAGCGGATCGAATCCGGTTCGTTGCTCCCGGAGGGGCCGGAGCGGACCCGCGCGCTGACCTTCGTCGGGGTCGGCGGAGGCTTCGCCGGCATTGAAGCCATGACCGAGATCGAGGACCTGGCCCGCGCCGCCGTCAAGAAGAACGGGCGGCTGCGCCAGGAAGACCTGCGCTTCGTCCTGGTCGAGGCGATGGGCCGGATCATGCCCGAGGTCACCGAAGACCAGGCCGAATGGGTCGTGGAGCACATGCGCTCGCGCGGCATCGAGGTCATGCTCAACACCTCACTGGCCAAGGCAGAAGGCGGCGTGCTGGAGTTGATCAACATGCCGGACAAGACTCCCGCCGAAACCTTCGAGGCCGATACCCTGCTGTGGACCGCCGGAGTCCAGGCGAACCCGGTGGCGCGCAACTTCGGCTTCCCGCAGGACGAGCGCGGCCGGATCAAGGCCGACGCCACGCTCCAGATCATCGACGAGAACGGCCCGATCGACGGGGCCTGGACCGCCGGCGACGTCGCCGCCGTGCCGGACCTGACCGGCGGCGGAGTGGGAGGGTTCTGCGTTCCCAACGCCCAGCACGCCATCCGCCAGGCGAAGCGTCTCGCCAAGAACATCTACGCCGCCCGCTGGGGCGTGGGCACCATCACCGAGTACAAGCACAAGAATCTGGGCGCAGTCGCCGGCTTCGGCTTGAACAAGGGCGTCGCCAAGATTATGGGCATCAAGCTCAAGGGCTGGCCGGCATGGATGGCCCACCGCGGCTATCACGGGATGGCCATGCCGACGGTGGAGCGCAAGATCCGCGTGGTCTCGAACTGGTTCTGGACGATCTTCCTGGGCCGCGACACCACGCGCCTTGCCGACCTGCAGACTCCGTACCGCCAGTTCCGCGAGGCGGCTTCCCCCAAACCGCGCCCGCAGGCCGCCGACGCCCCCAAGCCGGCAGGGGCTGCCAAGGGCACCGAGGCGGATAAGGAACTCGCCTCCACCGGCCGCTAGGCGCACCAGCATCAGGCCCGGGTACCGCTGTGGCGGTGCCCGGGCCTCACTGCATTTAAGGAGCTCCCGGCGGGGCGGGGCCGCATAGAATGCTGCGGTGAGGATCAGGACGGAACAGCGGGACGACCGGTCGGCCGTGCTCCGACTGGTGGCACGCGCCTTCGCCACCGACGACGGCGATGAGCCGGTGGAAGCCCGGCTGCTGGCCGAGTTGTACGGCTGCGACGGCTTCCTGCCGGAGTTTTCGCTCGTCGCCGAAGAAGGGGGCGCCGTCGTTGGCCATGTCATCAGCACCCGCGGCTGGATTGGCGATGAGCCCGCGCTGGGGTTGGGGCCCCTTGCCGTGGAGCCGAACCATCAGCGTGCAGGGATCGGGGCGGCCCTGCTGCAGGAAACGCGGCATCGCGCCGAGGCGGCCGGGGAGAGCGTGATCGTGCTGCTGGGAAGCACCGGCTACTATCCGCGGTTTGGTTATCGGCCAGCCAGCGAACTGGGCATCGGTGCCCCGGATCCATCGTGGGGCGCCAACTTCATGGCCCTCCCGCTGGCCGGCCGGCCGGTGCCGGCGGGTGTTTTCCGCTACGCCGAACCCTTCGGGAGATTGTGAACCGGGTACAGGCCCATCAAGTACCCTAGGTAGGTGCCGGAGTGCTGGCCCCCGTAGTCCAATGGCAGAGACAACCGACTTAAAATCGGTCCAGTGTGGGTTCGAGTCCCACCGGGGGTACGGATTAAGTGTGACGAGCGTTACAAGGATGTAACCCAAAACGCTTATTTTCAACAACGAATTGGACTAGTTTTCTCTGTAATCAGGAATACCTGGTGATCGCATCAAAGGTTCGCGGACCTTTCGATCGAGGAGAAAACATACATGACTGCAACACGCAATGCAGTGCTTTTCGGCACCGGCGGCAACTCCGCACGCGCGGGAAGGGTGGCCGCGCTCGGTTTGGGGATCGCTTTGTTTGCCTCGGCTTGCGGCGGGGGCACGTCAACGCCCTCGGAGACCGGCGGGGGAGCCGGGACATCGGCACCGGCGGGGGCATCCGGTTTGGTGTGTCCCGACGCGGGGGAGGGCGGGGGTCCCACGGCAGGCGCGACGGGTGACCCCTCCGCCGTTCCGGAGACGAAGGGCTCCACTGATACCCCGCTGAAAATCGGTACGCTGCTGCCCGCCACCGGCTCGCTGGCCTTCCTGGGCCCGCCGGAAGTTGCGGGCGTCGAGCTGGCCGTTGAGCGGATCAACGAGGCCGGCGGCGTCCTGGGCAAGGACGTGGAAACCATCCAGCGAGACTCCGGCGATACCACCACCGACATCGCTACCCAGTCCGTGACCGAACTGCTGAGCGAGGATGTCAGCGCCGTCGTTGGCGCAGCGTCCTCGGGCGTATCCAAGACCGTGATCAACCAGATTACGGGCGCAGGGGTGGTCCAGATTTCCCCTGCGAACACCTCGCCGGATTTCACCACCTGGGACGACAACAACCTCTACTGGCGCACCGCGCCGTCGGATGTGCTGCAGGGCCGCACGCTGGGCAGCTACATGGTGTCCTGCGGCGCCCAGACGCTGGGCATGATCGTGCTGAACGACGCGTATGGCACCGGCCTGGCGGAGAACGTCAAGCAGGCGTTTGAAGGCGCCGGCGGCCAGGTTGTGGCCACCGAGATGTTTAACGAGGGCGACTCCCAGTTCAGCTCGCAGGTGGACGCCGTGGTCAACGCCAAGCCCGACGCGATCGCGTTGATCACCTTCGACCAGATCAAGTCGATCGCACCGCTGCTGCTGTCCAAGGGAGTCACCCCCGACCAGATGTTCCTGGTGGACGGCAACACCTCGGACCTGAGCGCGGACCTCGATCCGGGTGCCATGGCCGGGGCCCAGGGCACGATCCCCGGAACGTTCGCCAAGGAAGATTTCCAGGCGGCGCTGGCGAAAATGGACGACAACCTCAATTCCTACTCCTACGCAGGTGAGTCCTACGATGCGGTGAACCTGGTGGCCCTGGCAGCCGAGGCTGCCGGAAGCACCAAGGGCGAGGACATCGCCAAGGAAATGCAGGGCGTGTCCGCGGACGGCGAAAAGTGCTTCGACTTCGCCGGCTGTGTCACGCTGCTGCGCGACGGCAAGGACATCGATTACGACGGCATTTCCGGCCCGATCTCGTTCGACGAGAACGGTGATCCGACCGAGGCCTACATCGGCATCTACGAGTACGACGACACCAACGTACCGCAGCCGAAGCGCGAGGAGTTCGGCCAGCTGTAAGGCTGATCCAGCACGACGGGTAACACGGCAGAGGGTCCCGGCCGCCGGTCGGGGCCCTCTGCCGTGCTCCCGGGCCGGACGTTCCGGAGCGGGATGCGAAGGCGGTGCCGGCATGAGAGGTCCTCTGGGACCGGGCCGGGCGGGGCGTTGGGGACGAGCATGCCGCCTGGGCCCGCCAGGGGGCAGCACACGCAGCGGGGACACCCGGCTTGGGCGCAGCGGGCGGCGCCCTGAGGCCAGTGGGCAAACACGAAGGCGGCGCCCGCCCCTGGGGACAGGCGCCGCCGTCGCGGTGAGGTTGGGTCTCAGGCGGTGTCCGCGAGCGTGCCCAGGTAGAGCTGGATGACCTTCGGATCCTTCAGCAGTTCGCGGCCGGTTCCGGTGTAGGCGTCCTTGCCCTGGTCCAGGACGTAACCGCGGTCGCAGATCTGCAGGCAGCGGCGCGCGTTCTGTTCCACCATGATCACGGAAACACCGGCCCGGTTAATTTCGTGCACCCGCAGGAACGTCTCGTCCTGCTTGACCGGAGAGAGGCCGGCGGAAGGCTCGTCCAGGAGCAGCACCGCCGGGTCCATCATTAGGGCCCGTCCCATCGCCACCATTTGGCGTTCACCGCCGGAGAGCGAGCCCGCCCGCTGCGCACGGCGCTTGGCCAGTTCCGGGAAGATACCCGCCACGAAATCGAAGCGTTTCCTGAAGTCTTTGGGCCGTTGGAACATGCCCATTTCCATGTTTTCTTCGATGGTCAGCGTCGAGAAGACGTTGTTGTTCTGCGGGACGAACCCGATGCCGCGGCTGACGAGCTTGTTCGCTTTCAGCCCGGTCAGGTCCTGGCCGCGCACCACTACGGTGCCGGAATGGACCTTGACCAGGCCGAACATCGCCTTGAGCAGGGTTGACTTGCCGGCACCGTTCGGGCCGATGATGCCGATCAATTCGCCCTGGCGGGCTTCGATGCTGCAGCCGTTGAGGATATTGACGCCGGGCAGATAGCCGGCCACCAAATCCGTCACGGTGACCACCGGTTCCCCCGGCGCCACGGCTTTCGGGGTCGTTTCCATGCGGCGCGCATTCATGGCCGGTCCTTCCTTCTGGTTCCGCGGTCGGCGTTGCCTGCTTCTTCCGCGCTGGAATCCTGCTCGCTGATGTGGCGGCCCAGGACGCCCTCGGCATCCGTGCCCACGACCGACTCCGCGTCCTGCGCCAGCTCTTCCTCCAGCGCTTCGACACCTTCGGCGTCGCCCAGGTCGACGTCGTGATGGGCGCCCAGGTACGCGTCGATGACAGCGGGATCCTTCATGACGACGCCGGGCGGACCTTCTGCCACGATCCGGCCTTCGGCCATGACCACCACCCAGTCGGCAATGTGGCGGACCATGTGCATGTCGTGTTCGACGAACAGCACGGTCATGCCCTCGGCCTTCAGGTTTCTGACATGCTCCAGCAGCGACTGCGTCAGGGCGGGATTGACGCCGGCCATCGGCTCGTCGAGCATGACCAGCTTGGGCCGGACCATCAGGGCGCGGGCCATTTCCAGCAGCTTGCGCTGGCCACCCGAGAGCGATGCTGCGTAGTCGTCCCGTTTGGTGTCGAGCTTGAACTTGGCCAGCAAGACGTCGGCCTGATCCGTGATCTCCCGTTCCTTGGGCCCCCAGATGTTCTTGAAGAGGGCCTTGAAGAGGTTCTCGCCGGACTGCCCGGTGGCACCCAGGCGCATGTTCTCCATGACGGAGAGCTTTCCCATAACCTTGGTCAACTGGAATGTGCGCACCATGCCCATGCGGGCCACCTTGTAGGACGGCACACCGGCGAGGGAATGCCCCTCGAAGGACCACTCGCCGCTCTGGGGGATATCGAACCCGGTGAGCAAATTGAACAGGGTGGTCTTGCCCGCCCCGTTGGGTCCGATCAACGCCGTAATTTGGTGCCGCGGGATCTCGAGATATTCCACGTCCACGGCGTTGACGCCGCCGAATTGCCGGGTCACGTTTTTGGCGACGAGGATGGGATCCCGTTTCCGGCAGCCCGGGCCCGGTTCGTCGGCAGCAATGGGACGGGTGTCCGTCATGTAGTCCGTGCCCGGCTGGTCTGCCTGTTCCGGGACGGCGGTGGCCCCGGCAGCGGTGGTGCGGTCTTGTTCGCTCATGTGAATGCCAGTTCTTTCTTATTGCCCAGCACGCCTTGGGGCCTGAAGATCATCAGCAGCATCAAGGCGATGCCAACAAGGATGTAGCGGAGCTGTCCTGCCTGCGTGGTTGTCAGGAAGGTGATGTAGTCCGCCTCGATGGCACCGTAGAGCAGTCCCTGGGTCAGCGAGAGGACTACCCAGAAGAGCATGGCGCCGATAACCGGGCCGAGGACGGTGGCCATGCCGCCCAGCAGCACGCAGGTCCAGAGGAAGAACGTCAGCTCCGTCTGGTAGTTGGCTGGTTGCACCGCTCCGCGGGGAAGCGTGAACACCATGCCGGCCATTGTTCCGAACAGGCCTCCGATGATGAGGGCCTGCATCTTGTACGAGTACACGTTCTTGCCCAAGGCCCGCACCGCGTTCTCGTCCTCGCGGATGCCTTTCAGGATCCGGCCCCACGGGCTGCGCATCAGCAGGAACACCAGCAGGCAGCAGATGACCACCAGGCCCCAGCCGACGACGCGGATCCAGAGGCCGCGTTCGTTCAGGGTCACCAGGCCGAAATTGTAGGCGCCCTGCGGGAACGGGTTCAGGGCGAAGAACCCGCCTTCGAAGGCAGCCAGGCCGTTGGCCGAACCGGTGATGTCCGTCAGGTCGTTGGTGGTGACCACGTACCGGATGATCTCCGCCGCGGCGATCGTGACGATGGCCAGATAATCCGCCCGGAGGCGCAGCGTGGGGATGCCCAGCAGGAGCGCAAAGATCACCGAGCCGATCAGGGCTATCAGGACGCCGACAAAGAACGGCACGCCCCATTCGAGCGTGGGGATGGCGAAGCCGTAGGCACCGATAGCCATGAAACCGGCTTGACCGAAGTTCAGCAGGCCGGAATAGCCGAAGTGGACGGCCAGCCCGAGTGCCGCCAGGGCGTAGGCGGCCGTCGTCGGGCTGATGATTTCGCCCAGGGCGTTGGTGAATATATTCAGGAAATCCATGGTGTTGCCTCCTAACCCACGCGCTCTCGACGGCCCAGGATGCCCTGTGGCCGGAACAGCAGGACGACGATCATGATCAGCAGGGCGCCCACGTATTTCAGGTCCGCTTCCAGCCAGAGCGTCGACAGTTCGACGAACATGCCGACGATCACCGAGCCGACCAGGGCGCCGAACACGGTGCCCAGGCCGCCGAGGATGACGCCGGCAAAGACGAGCAGCAGAATCTGCTGGCCCATGTTGAACGTGACGCCGGGGCGGTAATACGCCCAGAGGATGCCGCCCAGCGCGGCCAGCACTCCGCCGACCGTCCAGACGATGCGGATGACGCCGTCAACATCGATACCGGAGGCCGCCGCCAGCGCGGGGTTGTCCGCGACCGCCCGGGTGGCCTTGCCCAGCCGGGTCTTCAGCAACAGCATGGCAATCAGGATGATCACTATCAGGCTGACGATCAACGAGAGCAGCGTGTTGCGGCTGATCGAAATCTCGCCAAATTCCAGGATGGGGCTTCGGGCCTGCGGCAGCTGCTGCGTGGCGCCGCCGAAGTTGAACTGGATGACATAGCGGGCAGCCAGGGCCAGGCCGATGCTGATGATCATCATGGGGATCAGCCCGGTACCCCGATGACGCAGCGGCTTCCAAAGCCAGGCATCCTGTGCCCAGCCGAACGCGCCGCCCAGGACAATGGCCAACAGCATGGCCAGCCACACCGGAAGGCCGACAAGCGCGAAGCCGAACATCAGCACCGCGCCGGCGGTGACCATCTCGCCGTGCGCGAAGTTGGTGAGTCCGGTGGTGCCGTAGATAAGGGACAACCCCACCGAGGCCAGGGCCAGCAGCAGGCCGAAGCTCAGGCCCGCAATGAGACGCTCGACGAAGATCTCCCCGAAACCGGCGCCCTGGAGCACAATGCCTTCACCGAGCGGAAAGATGGCCGCGGCGTTGGAAGTGTTCGTGAAGGTGACTTCCCGCGGATTCGGCGTGCCTTCGGCGAGCTCCACTCCCTCCGGGAAGGTCGAGACGTCCACTTCGACTTGGTACGTTCCACGTTTCGGGACACCGATCGACCAAGACCCGTTTTCGCCGGTGGTCGCCTCGCCGGTGAATCCTTCGCCCGTCGCCGTGATCCGCACCCCCACGACGGGGCCGTCGGCATTGCGCAGGACGCCGCTGATCGTGTCGCGGAAGGGTTCCGCCGGCGCGGTCCCCGTCGTCGTCGCGCCGGGGGTGGGCTCAGGTGAGGTGGTCGAAGCCAGTGAGGGTGGCGCGGACAAGATAATGCCCGCGATGATCGCCAGTAAGGCGAGCAATGTCCCCAATGGCCGAACGAGCTTCGGCATCGCGATCAAGATATGAACCTCCACAGTGGGGGGTGTGGTCCGCCGGATCACCGGCAGGCGCTGACAGCGTCTGTGACGGAAATCACGGACGTGTCGTTTATGTTACCTGCGTCACGGGCGGCGGGAAGGTGCGTTCTGTCGCGATCAGGTAACAACTGTGAAGCCGTCGTTTAGCATCGATGAAACGTATCGGCCTCTGGGAACAGGCGGGCTACCGGATGCCGGCAACCCCGCGGAAAACCAGAGGGGTCCCTGCGGGAAGCTTCAGGCAGGCGCCCGGGAACGGCAGGAAGGGCCCCGAATTTACAGGTAGAGATCTACAGGTAGAGCCCCGTGCCGCTGTCCGCTTCCTCGGGCTGGGAGACGGCATGGACGTCGCGCTCGCGGAGCAGGGTGTAGTCGGCGGCGTTGACTTCGACTTCCGCGCGGTCCTCGGGGTCGAAGAGCACGCGATCGCCGACCGCTACCTGACGCACGTGCGGGCCGGCGGCGACTACCTCGGCCCACGCGAGGCGCTTGCCCATGACGGCGGTGGCCGGAATGACGATTCCCGAGGACGAACGGCGCTCGCTGCTGTCCTGGTCCGGAGCCACGAGGATGCGGTCATGGAGCATGCGCAGGGGCAGCTTGGCGCGGGCGGAGGAGCGGGGCGCATTGGAAGGACTGCGGGACGTCACTCCAGCATTCTACCCGGGCAGGCGGGCCCGGCCGCGGGGCTGCAGGCGCGTCGGCCGCGATGCTGCCGCAGGGCGGCGCTGCTGCCGACGCAGGTTTACTGCCCAGGAAGGCCGCCGGAGGGCGGCGCCGGGGCCCGACCCGGGTTAACCGGCCGGTCAAGGAATTTTCTGCCGTGTTGTTCGTTGGGATTGGTAGTCTAAGCAATAGCTCGCCCCCTGACGATGGAGGACAACAAGATGGCAATCGGAGGAAATCCGGTTTTCAACAACCCGAAGGCGTTCCGCGGCTCGCCCGCGGGCCCTGCCGGAGCCGGCTCCGCCGTGCTCGCCGGCCAGACCCAGCTTTCCAGCCAGCAGCTGCAGGATCTATACAACCAGCCGTCGGCGGGCCCCGCCCAGACCGGCCGGATGACCTATGACGACGTCATCCTCAAGACCCTGGCATGCCTGTCCCTGGTAGTCGTCGGCGGTGCGATCGGCTGGATGTTCCCGATCCTGCTGATTCCGGGCATGATCGCCGGCCTGGTGCTCGGGCTGGTCAACGCCTTCAAGCGGGAGCCGTCCAAGGGCCTCATCCTGGCCTATGCCGCCGCCGAAGGCCTGTTCGTCGGCGCCCTGTCCATGGTCATCGACTCGATGTACGCCGGCGTGGCCCCGCAGGCCGTGCTGGGCACCGTGTGCGTCTTCGCCGTCACGCTGGCCCTGTTCAAGAGCGGCAAGGTCCGCGCCACCCCCAAGGCCATGCGCTTCTTCATGATCGCGCTGATCGGCTACGCGCTCTTCTCGCTGGTCAACCTGGGCCTGATGTGGTTCGGCGTGCTGGACAACCAGTGGGGCATGCGCGGCGCTGAGATCATGGGCATCCCGCTGGGTGTCATCATCGGCCTGCTGGCCATCGGCCTGGCCGCGTTCTCCCTGATCGTCGACTTCACTTCGATCGAGCAGGGCGTCCGGCAGGGCGTGGACCGCAAGTACTCCTGGACCGCCGCCTTCGGCCTGACCGTGACCCTGGTCTGGCTCTACGTGGAGATCCTGCGCCTGCTCGCCATCCTCCGCGGCGACGAGTAAGCGGCCCATCCTCACCCACCGACCCCGGCCAGTGCGCCGGGGTCGGCTGTTTAAGCGGCGACCCGCTACGGTGGAACCATGACGGGCCAGCGCAGCCGGGCAGCGACCGGCGAGCAGTTTGAACTGCGGCGCGCCGGGTCGCGGGCCGTGGTTACCGAACTGGCGGGCTGCCTCCGGCTCTTCGAAAAACAGGGCGTGCAGCTGACCGAGACCTTCGGCGACGACCGCATCCCACCCTCGGCCTCGGGCATCCTGCTGGCGCCCTGGCCCAACCGGGTGGACGGAGGCCGTTGGGAACTCGACGGCGCCGTACAGCAACTGGACATCACCGAACCGAGCCGCGGCCACGCCATCCACGGGCTGCTCCGCAACACCGGCTACCGGCTGGTCGACCGCAGCGGGTCAGCGGTAGTGCTGCAGGCAGAGATCTTCCCCCAGCACGGCTACCCCTTCCGGCTCAGCCACGTTGCCGAATACTCCCTGGACCAGGCCGGCGACCTGACCGTCCGGCAGGAACTGCAAAACCTGTCCGCGGCCGCCGCACCTGTCGCACTGGGCGCGCATCCCTTCATCCGGCTCGGAGACGAACCCGCCGACCGGCTGACCTTGACCGTGCCGGCGGCGCGGTACTTTCCGACGGACCGGCACACCATGATTCCGACGGCGGATGTGCCGGTCACCGGCCAGTGCGACCTGCGCGGCGGAAGCCGGCTGGCGGAGCTGGACATCGATCACGGCTACACCGCCCTGTCCGCCGGCCCGGGTGGCCGCGCGGTGACCACGCTCGCCTCGGAGAGCGGGTCGGCGGTCGCGCTGTGGCAGGACGAAACCTTCCCCTACGTCCATGTCCTGGTGACCACAAAATATCCGGGCCGGGACCGCGCCGTCGCGGTGGAACCGATGACGGCACCCGCCAACAGCTTCAATTCCGGCCTGGGGCTTCAATGGCTGGAGCCCGGTGCAACGGTCGGCGGGAGCTGGGGCATTACGGCGCAGCTTCACTGAACGCACGGCTGGGTCACAGTATGAAACTATTGGGTGTATGAACCGGTCCTTCCCCGAAAACCGTCCGCTGCCGGCCGGACGTTTGGCCGGAGTTGACGGCCAACACCACGTCCGCGAGGACGTTCCCTATGCGCTGCGGATCAGTGCGGCCTGGGCGTGGCGGGTGGGGTTGATCTTGGTGGTGGGCGGACTGCTGGTCTGGCTGCTCAGTTTCGTCTCGCTGCTGATCATCCCGTTGATGGTCGCGGCCCTGATCGCCGCCTTGATTTCCCCCGTCGTCCGGTTCCTGCTCAAGGCCAAGGTTCCCAAGAGCCTGGCCGTCGTCATCACCATCCTGGGCTTCCTGGGGCTGATTGGCGGGGCGCTCTCCCTGGTCGGCCGGCAGCTCTACATCGGCTTCAGCGAGCTGTGGGACCAGGTGATGCAAGGCATCGGCCAGGTCCAGGGCTGGCTGACGGACGGGCCGCTCCGCCTGACCAACGAACAACTCAACGACTACCTGAACGAAGGCCTGGACCAGCTGCAGAACAACAGCAGCGCGATCTTCTCCAGCGCCCTGAGCGTCGGGTCCACCGCCGGGCACCTGGTCACCGGACTGCTGCTGACCATCTTCGCGCTGATTTTCTTCCTCTACGACGGCGACCGGATCTGGCGTTTCATGGTCGGCCTGCTGCCCAAGAAGGCGAGGGCGGCCGGCTATGGCGCCGGCCGCCAGGGGTGGACCTCCATGGTCCACTACATCCGGGTCCAGATGTTCGTCGCTTTCGTCGACGCCGTCGGCATCGGCGCGGGCGCGGCCATCATCGGCGTGCCACTGGCACTTCCGCTGGGCGTCCTGGTATTCCTTGGCTCCTTCGTCCCGATCGTCGGCGCCCTGCTCACCGGGTTCGTCGCCGTCCTCCTGGCACTGGTGGCCAACGGCTGGGTCAACGCGCTGATCATGCTCGCCATCGTGCTGGGGGTTCAGCAGCTGGAGGGCCACGTGCTCCAGCCGCTGATCATGGGCAAGGCAGTCTCGCTGCATCCCCTGGCCGTCGTGCTGGCCGTGGCTGGCGGCTCGATGGTCGCGGGCGTCGCCGGCGCACTCTTTGCCGTCCCCCTGCTGGCGATCCTCAACGCGGTCGTGAAATACATCGCCGCCCGCGGATGGGAAACCGACCCGGCCCTGGGCGCGCCGCCACCGGTGGAAGAACCCTACCGGGCACCGGAACCGGCACTGGCTTCGCCGGGTCCCGGAAATCCGCCCGAGCCCTCAGACCGGGAACCCTCCCGCCGACGCCGCGTCCTGCTGCACAGAAAAGAGACCGACAAGTGACAGTCACCGCCCAGCTTCCCGTCACGCTCGACGATATCCAGGCCGCCCGGAAAACCCTCGACGGCATCATCGCCAAGACGCCGATCGAACAATCCCGCGCCCTGGGCCGGACGGTCGGCTCCGACGTGTTCTTCAAATGCGAGAACCTGCAGCGGGCCGGGTCGTTCAAGGTCCGGGGTGCCTACGTGCGGATGGCCGGGCTGTCCGATGCGGAGAAGGCACGCGGCGTCGTGGCTGCCTCCGCCGGCAACCACGCGCAAGGCGTGGCGGTGGCGGCGGCCCGCCTGGGCATCAAGGCCCGCATTTTCATGCCGCTCGGCGTCGCCCTGCCGAAGCTGGCGGCCACCCGGGGCCACGGCGCCGAAGTCGTGTTGCACGGCCACAATGTGGACGAGGCACTCGCCGAGGCGCAGCGCTACGCGGACGAGACCGGAGCGGTCTTCGTGCATCCGTTCGACAACCCGGACATCATCGCCGGGCAGGGCACGCTGGGGCTCGAGATCCTGGAGCAGGTCCCCAACGTCGAGACCATCGTCATGGGCGTCGGCGGCGGGGGACTGCTGGCAGGCGTCGCCACGGCCGTCAAGGCCAGGGCGAAAGAGCTGGGCCGCGAGATCAGGGTGATCGGCGTGCAGGCGGAGAATGCGGCCGCCTACCCTCCCTCCCTGGCCGCCGATGCGCTGGTGCCGCTGCAGAAGGTCTCCACCATGGCCGACGGCATCGCCGTCGGCCGCCCCGGGCAGTTGCCGTTCTCCATCATCCGTGAACTGGTCGACGACGTGGTCACGGTCAGCGAGGACGCCCTGGCCCGCGCACTGATCTTCCTGGTGGAACGGTCCAAGCTGGTGGTCGAACCTGCCGGTGCCGTCGGCGTCGCCGCGCTCATGGAGGGTGTCATCCCGGACCCGGGCACCACGGCGGTGATCCTCTCCGGCGGAAACATAGATCCCATGCTGATGCTGAAGGTGATCCAGCGGGGACTGTACGCTTCCGGCCGGTTCATGTCCGTGCGGATCATGCTCGACGACCGACCCGGCTCGCTGGCCACGATCTCGCGCATCATCGCCGAATCGGACGCCAACGTCACGCGCGTGGACCATACCCGCATCGGCGGGTCCATCAGCATGGGCGATGTTGCCATCACCATCGACATCGAGACAAAGGGCCACGAGCACTGCGAACTGGTGCTCGGCAGCCTCCGCGCCGCTGGCTTCCAGCCCATCGTCGTGCACTGACCGTGGCCGCCGGAAGCCGTGGACTGCGCCCCGCACCGGCGCTGGCCGGTGCCGTGGCACTGGCGGCACTGCTCTGGGTGGTCTTCCTGGTCAACATCTTCGCCGGCGGGTACTTCAGCCTGCTGCTGGGCATCGCGCCACGGCGGCTCGACGGGCTTGACGGTGTGGTGTTCGCGCCGCTGCTGCACGCCGACACCGGCCACCTGTTGAGCAACACGGTCCCGCTGCTGGTACTCGCGTTCCTGACGCTGCTGGAAGGAATCCGGCGGTTTTGCGTGGTGCTCGCCTGCAGCTGGCTGGCCTCCGGGCTAGGGGTCTGGCTGACGGGTGCTGGCCTGACCATCGGCGCCTCGGGCCTGGTCTTCGGGCTGTTGGCCTACTTGTTGGTACGTGGCTTCTACAATCACAGCTGGCGCCAGATCCTGCTGGCCGCGGTCATCTTTCTTTTCTACGGTTCGGTGTTGTGGGGAGTCCTGCCGACGGCGCTGCCCGGGATCTCCTGGCAGGCGCACCTGTTCGGGGCGGCCGGGGGAGTCGCCGCCGCCGTGCTGCTGCGCCGCAGGCGGGGCCTGCGCTGAACCCGTTCCCGGCGTGCGCCGGCCGACGCCTGCTGCCGCATACGCCGAAGGCGGGCTCCCGCAGGAGCCCGCCTTCGACGATGATGGTGCGTAATCAGCCGGCGTAAGGCTTGGCGGAAATGATCTCCACACTGATCTGCTTGCCGTTAGGCGCGGCATAGGTGGTGGATTCTCCCGCCCGCAGGCCGTGGATGGCCGCACCCAGCGGAGACTTTTCGCTGTACACGTCCAGTTCGGATTCGCCGGCGACCTCGCGGCTGCCCAACAGGAAGCGCTCGGTGTCGCCTGCGATCTTCGCTTCGATGACCATGCCCGGCTCCACGATGCCGTCGTCGGCGGGTGCCTCGCCCACGTGGGCGTTGCGCAGCAAGTCGGTGAGCTGACGGATCCGGGCCTCGGCCTTGCCCTGTTCTTCCTTGGCGGCGTGGTAACCGCCGTTTTCCTTGAGATCCCCCTCCGAGCGGGCCTGTTCGATGCGGTCGACAATCTCTGCCCGGCCGGGGCCCGAAAGGTGATCCAGTTCAGCCTTCAGGCGGTCGTAGGCTTCCTGAGTGAGCCAGGCGACGGGTGCGCTGGAAGTGGACACGTAGTTCTCCTTAATTGCTGCCGGTACCGCTGGAGGCGGGCCGGCACGGTGGCTCTTTGCACAAAAGGCCGCCAAGGTGGCGGCCACTCCATGCAAAGACCCCGCCGTGAAGGTGAATCATTCGTTCTGGGAGTTCCCAGTTCACCGGGGGGCGGGGCAGTGTATTTGCTCAATTGTAGTCAGCCGCCGCCGGTTTTCCCAATAACTCGATGGCAAAAGAACCGCGGCAGCCTGGAAAGGCACGCCGCGGGTGCGCCCGGCGGGAGGGTCAGCCGCCGGTGCCGGCGGGCCAGCAGCTGTCCACGCCGCCGGAAACGGCCAGGGATTCGGTCCGGAGCTGGACGCGGTGCGCCGTGGTCTGGGCGGTAGCCCCTTCGGCGGCGGGCCCGATCGTGGCGACCTTCCAGCCGACGACGGCGTAGTTCTCACTGAGGGCCTGAACGGCGCAATGGACGGTGGCCTCGGGATCCTTGGTGACTTGGAAGTCCACGGTGATGTGGCCGGCGTCGGCCACGGCAAAGCCAACGTCCTTGCTCTCGATCTGCGGCCCGTCCTGGCCCAGGGCAAAGAAACCGGCGCCGATGATGGCCACGCCCAAAGCCCCGCCGGCCAGTGCCAGTTTGCTGCGGCGGGACAGCGTCCGCCGCGGTGTGCCGTAACGTTCGGAAACCGTTAAGCTGGGGGGAGTCTGAGGGGTTCGGGGGCCGGAGGTGCTCACGCCCTCAAGTTTAGCTTCCCACCCACCCACGCAAGATTTCCCAGGAGCAGCCACGTGAGCTTCGATGCAGCCCAGCCGGCGCAGAGTGAGGGACTGCGCCTGCTGGCGGTCCACGCCCATCCGGACGACGAATCCAGCAAGGGCGCCGCGTCCATGGCGCGTTATGCCGCCGAAGGCGTCCAGGTGCTCGTCGCCACCTGCACCGGCGGCGAACGCGGAGACATCCTCAACGCGGAGGCCGCGTCCGATCCGCAGGCGCACCGGGACCTGGCCGGTTTGCGGCGGGTGGAGATGGCCCGGGCGGCGGCGGAGCTGGGCGTGCAGCATCGCTGGCTGGGGTTCGCAGATTCGGGCCTGCCGGAAGGGGATCCGCTGCCGCCGCTGCCGTTCGGCAGCTTCGCCACCCTGCCCCTCGAGCGGGCGGCGGCTCCGCTGGTGAGGCTGGTCCGCGAGTTCCGCCCGCATGTGGTGATCAGCTACGACGAGAACGGCGGCTACCCGCACCCGGACCACATCATGGCCCACAAGGTGGCGGTGGAGGCCTACCACGCTGCCGGTGATCCGGAGCGCTACCCGGACGCGGGCAGTCCCTGGGAGCCGCTCAAGCTTTACTATGACCGCGCGTTCAACCCGGAACGGTTCCGGGCACTGCACTACGCACTGGAGGAAGCCGGGCTGCAGTCGCCCTACGCCGCACGCCTCGCGGCGTGGCTGGAGGCCGACGCCGAGGGGCATCAGCCGCCGATGCCGAACCACCGCACCACCACGCAGATCGACTGCGGCGACTTTTTCCGCCACCGCGACCGCGCGCTGCTGGCGCATCGAACCCAGGTGGAGCCCACCGGGTTCTTCTTCGCGGTCTCCGAGGAGATGCAGCGGACCGTCTGGCCGTGGGAGGATTTCTCGCTGATCCACGCCCGGGTGGAGACCAGCGTGCCGGAAACGGATTTTTTTGCGGGCATAAGATAGACCTTGCAGCCAACCAGCACCGGAGCCGAATTTTCCGGGACGCAGCCAGAAAGAGACTGAAACTTGCCCCTGATCCAGATCCTTGCCGCCGTCGCCGCCGGTGCCGGCGAACCCAGTCTCCGGCCCGGCCTGGACGCTGACCAGGTTTCGCCCGGCCCCTGGGGCTTTTTCTTCACCTTTGGCCTCGCGGCCGTGGTGGTTTTCCTGATCTGGGACATGAGCCGGCGCATCCGGCGGGTGCGCTACCGCGCCCAGGTGGAGGAGAGCGGCGGCCAGGATTCGCCCGCGGCCGGGCCTGAAGCGTCCGGGCAGGCGGGCCCCGCCGGCGGGGGCGGGTACGCCGACGGCGGCGGCACCGAAACCGGGAGCACGAACGAACGCAGCGGCCGCTCGGGCCGCCCGGACCGCCGGGAGTAACCATGGCCGGCAGACTGCGCTCGGAGGCTTCGGCCTACTTGCGCCAGCATGCCGGGAACCCGGTGGACTGGTGGCCGTTCGGTGACCAGGCCTTTGAACAGGCCCGTCTGCGCGACGTGCCTGTTTTCGTTTCGGTCGGCTATGCGGCGTGCCACTGGTGCCATGTGATGGCCGGTGAGTCCTTCGAGGACGAGGCTACGGCCCGGTACCTGAACGAGCATTTCATTCCGGTCAAGGTGGACCGGGAGGAACGCCCGGACGTGGACAACGTCTACATGGCGGCCACGCAGCTGATGACCGGCCAGGGCGGCTGGCCGATGAGCGTCTTTACCCTGCCCGACGGCCGGGCCTTCTACGCCGGCACCTACTTCCCGCCGCGGCCGCTGCCGGGCCAGCCATCCTTCCGCCAGGTGCTCCAGGCGGTCCATGAAGCCTGGGAGCAGCGCCGGGACGCCGTTGAAACCACTGCCGCCTCGCTGGCCGAGGCCCTCGCGCAGGCGGGGGAAGCCAACCGTGAGCTCCTCGGGGACCTCACTCAGGGGTCCGACGACGCCGCCGATCGGTCCCGCGATCCCGGGCAGGGACCCGTGCAGGTGTCCACGGGCGGCTGGGGTGCGGGCCGCCCGGTCCTCGAGCAGGCCGTCGAGGTCCTGGCGCGGCAGGAGGACACCGTCTTCGGCGGGTTTGGCGCGGCACCCAAATTTCCGCCGTCGGCCGTGCTGCACTTCCTGCTCCGGCATGCCGCGGCCTCGCGGTCCGACACGGCTGGCCAGGCCGCCGCGCTATCGTCCCGGACGTTGCAGGTTATGGCCGGGTCCGCGTTGTACGACCAGGTGGAGGGCGGCTTTGCCCGCTACGCGGTGGACCGTCAGTGGTCCGTGCCGCACTTCGAAAAAATGCTCTACGACAATGTCCAGCTGCTGCGCGTGTATGCGCAATGGGCCTTCCAGTCTTCGGTCGGGGCCGAGAGGGACCTGGGGCGCGCGGTCACGGCCGGCACGGCGGACTGGATGGTGGGCCGGCTGCGGTTGGCGCACGGCGGGTTTGCGTCCTCGCTCGACGCCGACACCGTCGTCGACGGTGTCCACCACGAAGGCGCAACCTACCTGTGGTCTCCGGCAGAGCTGCGGGAGCTGCTCGGCGCCGACGACGGCGGCTGGGTTGCCTCCGTGATGGGCGTGCGCGAGCGGGGCAACGTCACCGCCACCGGCTCGACCTTGCACCCGGGACGACTGCTGGAACCGGACGAGCGGCAGCGGTGGGAAGGGCTGCGTCCGGTGCTGCTGGCCGCCCGGCAGGAACGGCCGCAGCCGGAGCGGGATGAAAAAGTCGTCGCCGGGTGGAACGGCCTGGCCGTGGCCGGGCTGGCCGAAGCCGGCGAGCTGCTGGGGCGGCCCGAGCTGACCGCCGCCGCGGTGGCCGCCGCGGACTACCTGCTGGCCGTGCACCTGGACGGCTCCGGCCGGCTTGCCCGGGTGTCGCACAACGGCACTGCCCAGCACTTCGAAGGCTTGCTGGAGGACTACGCCGGCTGCGCGGAGGGGCTGTTCTCGCTGTATGCGGCCACCGGGGAGCCCCGCTGGTATGCCGCCGCGGAAGCGCTGGTGCTGCGCGCGGAGGAGCTGTTCCTGGAGGCGGGACAGCTGAGCGACCAGGCGGCCCCCGCCGCCCAGGTGGCTGCCGCCGCCGGATCCGTTCCGCCCGCGGATCCGCTGGAGAGCGCCACTCCCAGCGGCACCGGCCTGTTGGCCGGCGCGTTGGCCACCTATGCCGCCTACAGCGGCTCCGCCCGGCACCGGGAGTTGGCGGGCCGGCTGCTGGGTTACCTGGAGCGGATTGCCGTGCGCGCCCCGCGTGCCGCCGGGTGGGGCCTGGCCGCTGCGCAGGCACTGGCGGCGGGGCCGGTAGAGCTGGCGGTCACGGGGGCTCCGGGCGCGGCCGCCGAACTCATAGCCGCGGCGCGCGCAACCGGCAGCCCGGGCCTGGTTGTCGCGCGTTCCGGAGAGGCCCGGCCGCCGGAGGGGGCGCCGCCGCTGCTGGCTGATAAGCCCGCCCCGGCTGAAGGTGCGCTGGCTTACGTGTGCCGCGGGATGGTGTGCCGGCGGCCGGTGGCAACCGTCGACGGCCTGCTCGCCGAGCTGGGCGCGGGAGCAGGCTGAGTCCGGCACTTTTTCCGGACGCCCGTGGTGAGAGTCAACCGGAGTTGCCGAGCACCGCGATCATGATGGCGAGGTAATGGCAGGCGAAAGCCACCACGGTGCAGGCATGGAACAGCTCGTGGAAGCCGAACCAGGTGGGAGAGAAATCCGGCCGCTTGATCCCGTACACCACTGCACCGCCGATGTAGAGGACTCCTCCCGCGCAGATCAGGACCGCCGCGGGCACGCTGGCAGCGAAAAAGTCGGGCAGGTAGAACAGCGCGGCCAGCCCGAGTGCGCAATAAACCGGGACGTAGAGCCAGCGCGGGGCGTGGGGCCACAACACCCGGAACCCGACGCCGGCGATGGCGCCGGCCCAGATCAGCCACAGCAGCAACGTGGCCTTCGCCGGCTCCAACAGTGACCAGGCCAGCGGCGTGTACGTTCCGGCGATGACCAGCATGATGTTGGTGTGGTCCAGGCGCTTGAGCACCAGCTTGACGTGCGGGCTCCAGTTGCCGCGGTGGTACACGGCGCTGACCCCGAAGAGCAGCACGCCCGTGACGGCGTAGACCGCGCAGGCCCATTTGGCCGCTGCCGTTGGTGCCAGCGCCACGAGGACGATCCCGGACACCAGGGCCAGCGGGGTGGCCCCTGCATGCAGCCAGCCGCGGAACTTCGGCTTGATGTTGAGCGCGTCGGCTACCTGCTCCACGGCCCGCTCGATGGGGCCGTCCGTCGCCTCCCGCCGGGCGGGGGAATCCTCGTAGCCGCCCCGGTAACCGGAGGGCCCGGAGGCGGCGCCGTGTTCACTCATGCGGTAATTCTAGCGGCCGCCGCCACTCCTTGTTACCGGCCGGTAACAAGGAGTGGCGCGGAACCGGCCGGGCGGGGGGATAGAATTCTAAGTCGTGAACGGGCGATCAGGAAGGCGGGGTGCGGTGTCTCTTCCCGGCGTCCTGTACCGCCTGTATGAGCGGCGGCTGCAGCGTTCGCTGGCGCCCGACCGTATCCCGGGCCACATCGGTGTGGTGGTCGACGGTAATCGGCGCTGGGCCAGGCTGGCCGGGGCGCCCACCCGGGAAGGGCACCAGGCCGGAGCCGACAAGATCCTGGAGTTCCTGGGCTGGTGCGGCGACCTGGGCATCAAGGTGGTCACGCTCTACATGCTGTCCACGGACAACATGGGCCGTTCGGAAGACGAGTTGCGCGAACTGCTGGGTGTCATCGGCAACACCTTGGACCGGTTGGGCGAAGGCAAGAACGTGCGCGTCCATCCCGTCGGCGCGCTGGAGACGCTCCCGGCCGACCTCGCGGCCAAACTCAGCGATCTGGGGGAGCAGACCGCGGGGGTTAACGGCGTCCACGTGAACGTGGCCGTGGGCTACGGCGGCCGCCGGGAAATCGTTGACGCGGTCAAAGGCCTGCTCCGCCATGCCGACGCCGAAGGCAAGAGCCTGGCAGACGTCGCGGATACGCTGGCGGTCGAGGACATCTCCGGCTATCTCTACACCAGCGGCCAGCCGGACCCGGACCTGGTCATCAGGACCTCGGGTGAACAGCGGCTCTCCGGCTTCCTGATGTGGCAAAGCGCCTACAGCGAATACTACTTCTGCGAGGCCCTGTGGCCGGATTTCCGGCGTTTGGACTTCCTGCGCGCGCTACGCGACTACGCCAGCCGGCAGCGCCGTTTCGGCGCCTGACGCGGCCGGCGGAGCGGGCGGCGGGCCGGCGTCGTTGCTGTTACGCAAAATTCATTGAAACGATTTCTTCCGCGCCCTTGTCTTAGTGAATTACATCCGCGTAATTTAGGACTATCAGTCGGCAAAACCGCAGATTGATCGGGAGGCCACCAGTTTGATGCGCACAGCGAAAGCCGCATCGGGGGAGGCCGGTTCCGGCCTGGTGGCCCTACCGTCCACGCCCCGCTTCACACAGTCGGAGCCGTCGCGCTCCGGACGGGAGCAAGCATGACCGCCACCAAAAATCCGCACCCAGCCGCCACGACCGGACCCGGGAAGCAGCCCGCCGCTGCCACCTCGTCCGGTCGTTCTGTTTCCGCCGGGGAAGCGGAAACAACCCGGGCGTCGTATGTCCTGGACACTTCCGTGCTGCTGTCCGATCCGCGGGCACTGCTGCGCTTCGCCGAGCACGAGGTGATCCTGCCGGTGGTGGTGATCACCGAGTTGGAAGGCAAGCGGCACGACCCGGAGCTGGGCTACTTCGCCCGCCAGGCACTGCGCCTGCTGGACGACCTGCGCGTACAGCACGGCGGTCTGGACCAGGCCATCCCGCTGGGGGCGGAGGGCGGCACCCTGCGGGTGGAGCTCAACCATGTTTCGTCCGACGTGCTGCCGGCCGGATTCCGCGGCGGCGACAACGACAGCAGAATCCTGGCCGTGGCCAAGAACCTGGCCGTCGAGGGCCGCAACGTCACCGTGGTCTCCAAGGACCTGCCCCTGCGGGTGAAAGCGTCGGCGCTGGGGCTTCGCGCGGACGAGTACCGCAACGAACTGGTCAAAGACTCCGGCTGGACCGGCGTGGCCGAGCTGGATGTGGCCGACGACGACGTGACCGCGCTGTATGGACACGAGCCGGTGTTCATCCCGGAGGCGGCGGAGTTGCCCGCCAACACGGGCCTGGTGCTGCTGTCCACCCGCGGGTCGGCCCTCGGCCGGGTGGGGGCCGACAAACAGGTGCGCCTGGTCAAGGGCGACCGCGACGTGTTCGGTTTGCACGGACGCTCCGCGGAACAGCGGCTGGCCATCGACCTGCTGATGGACCCGGAGGTGGGAATAGTCTCCCTCGGCGGACGGGCCGGTACCGGCAAGTCCGCCCTGGCGCTGTGCGCCGGGCTGGAAGCGGTGCTGGAGCGGCGCGAGCACCGGAAGGTGGTGGTTTTCCGGCCGCTGTACGCCGTCGGCGGCCAGGAACTCGGGTACCTGCCGGGCTCGGAAGCCGAAAAAATGAATCCGTGGGCCCAGGCGGTGTTCGACACGCTCGGCGCCCTGGTTTCGACCGAGGTGGTCGAGGAAGTCATGGACCGCGGCATGCTGGAAGTGCTGCCGCTGACCCACATCCGCGGCCGATCGCTGCACGACTCGTTCGTGGTGGTGGATGAGGCGCAATCGCTGGAGAAGAACGTGCTGCTGACGGTGATGAGCCGGATCGGCCAGAACTCCAAGATCGTCCTCACCCACGACGTGGCGCAGCGTGACAACCTGCGGGTCGGGCGCCACGATGGCATCGCCGCCGTCGTGGAAACGCTCAAAGGACACCCGCTCTTCGGTCACGTGACACTGACACGGTCCGAGCGCTCGCCCATCGCGGCCCTGGTCACGGAGCTGCTGGAGGGCGCCGAAATCTAGCCGGCGGCCTTCGCGTCCAGGGACGGGAAGCGGGCTGCCGCAGCGTGGCCCGCTTTCCGCCGAAGGCAGCCGGCCGGTCGTCGCCTCACCGCACCGGGGGTTGCCGCTGGCTGCGCCCCGGCAGGCGCCATGCAACTATTGCCCGGCAGGAAAGGCCATGACGATCCGGGTACCGGCGCCGGGGGCGGATTCAACGTGCAGCGTACCGTCGGCCTCGCGGACGGTGTCGCGCATGATCCGGAGGCCGATGTGTCCGGCCCGCCGGGCGGCGTCTGGAGTGAAGCCGACGCCGTCGTCGACGACCTCCAGCACCACTGCCTTGTCGGACTGCCTCAGCGAAACCTTGACCAGCCGGGCGGACGCATGCTTGGAAGCATTGGTCACGGCTTCACGTGCCGCCCGGTAGAGCAAATCGGGGCAGGCGAGGGCGGCGGGCTCGGGGAAGTCGATCTCCAGTTGCCAGCCCGCTCCCCGTTGGCGGACCAGCACACCCAATCCGTCGAGCGCGGCCGGGAGGCCCTCGGCCGACAGGTCGGGCGGGTACAACGTCAGCGTGATCCGGCGCAAGTCGTCGATGCTGCCCTTCACAATATCCCGTGCCAGCGCATGGAAGTCGCTGTCCGAAGCGGTCTGCTGCTGTTCCCGCGCTTCCAGGCTGTAGGCCAGCCCCGCCAGCTCCTGGATGACGCCGTCGTGGAGGGTCCGGGCCAAACGCCGGCGTTCCTCTTCCGAGGCCGCGATCGATTTCTGCAGCAGTCCACGCCGGATTTCACTGGCCTTCCGCATGCGGCGCGCCATTCGAAGGGCCGGTCCAAGCTGGAGCAACTGCAGCACGGCCAACGCGACGAGGATGACGGGCAGGATGCCCAGCATCTCGTCCTGCATGCGGTTGATTTCGTTCGCCGGGTGAGACAGTTCGAAGATGTAGTCATTTCCATCTCCGGCCTGTGCCCGCACATACACGTTGACCAGCTCGGCGCGGCCCAGCCCGAAGATGTTGTCGCCGGGGGGATCTTCGACGACGCTGACGGGGGCATCCTCCTGCAACCGGGCCAGGAGTTGGGCCGGCAGGTCGATCTGCTGTCCGATCAGTGCATCGACGTCGGAATAGACAATCGAGCCGTCGAGATCCCGGACAGTGACCCGCAGAATGTGGCCGTCGTCGATCATCGGGTCCACTTCGCTGTCCAATTCGGCCAAGGCCTCCGGAACCCCGGCCAGCGCCGCCTCCGTGACGTCCTGGGCGAATTGGTGGTCGACGATTTGTGTGGTGCGTTCCGCGGCGTGGAGGAGGGCATGGTCGGCAGCCAGCGAGCGGGCGACCATGATCACCGGCACCGTGACGATGATCAGTGCCGCAAGCCCCGACAGTGCGAAGCGGCGCAGGGCCGCCTGCATTTCCGAGGGCTTCCGGCGGCGGGACCCAGAGGGTGTTTCAGCGAGGATGTTGCGCCGGAGCTGCGCAGTTGAGTCAACGACCATGCCCGCCGTCCAGCAGTTCCAGCCGCTGGGCGGTGGCCACGGCTTCCAGCTGTGAATGTGCGCCGAGCTTGGCCAGGATCGACTTCACGTATCCCCGGCACGTGTGCGGGGATATCCCCAGCCTCCGGGAATTCGTGCGGACATCGTTGCCTGCTGCCATGAGGGCCAATACCTGGTGCTCGCGTTTGGTCAGGGCAGGCCTGTCTGCTGCCGTGGCCGGTGGAGCGGTGACGTATCGAGTGAGCGCGGACGGGTAGACCGACATGCTGCCGCTCCTGGCGTTCCGGACCGTCTCGAGCAGCGTCGACAGGGAACCGTCTTTGGGCAGGAAACCGCAAAGACCCGAGGCGGCGGCGCGCGCCAGTACATTCAGCGACGGGTTGCCGGTCAACAAGATGATCCGTGTCTCCGGGGCAGACTGCAGGATCTGCTCGGCCGCGCTGACCCCGTCACCGTCGGGCAGGTGGTAGTCCATGATGACCACGTCGGGCCGGGCCCGGCGGCACAAGGCAACCGCCTCGCTCACACCGGCGGCGCTGCCCACATTGGCCAGATCCGCTTCCCGGTCCAGCGCATCAGACAGCAACTCCGCGAAGGTCGTGTGATCATCCACGACGGCGATGCGTAGTTTTTGCTCCCCCAAAGAGCTCACTCCAGTTCCCCAACTCAAGACACAAAGGACTTGACCCCACCTCGAGTATGCACGGCGCGCGCCGGGAAGTACATATCGGGGCCGGCGGGTCTCCCGGCCTCAGCTGGCTGCGAGCGCCTTGCGCAGGAACGAGCTCACGATGTCTCCCGCCGCCATGTACTGGGGTCCGGCCGTGGCGTCGACTGTTAACTGTGCCTTCCGGTGCTTTGCTGCCGGCGGGGTCAGCCGTTCGTTGAGCAGCAGCAGCGCCGCCAGGACTTCCGAAAGGCCCGACTGGGCGTCAGCGGTGGCCTTCAGCAGCCGCACGTGGATCTCCTGAAGGGCCGGGCCGGGGGCACAACCGAGGTCGCGGCCGAACAACCGCCGGCACCGATCGTAGGCCTGCAACCCGTCGGCATGCCGTCCGCAAAGCTCCAGGCCGCGGATCAGGACTGTCCACGCCGCTTCATTCAGCGGAGAAGCAGCAACGCACCGCTGGGCCCAGAGCACGGCGTCGTCGGGCCGATGCAAGGCCAACGCGGCCTCCGCAGCCAATTGTTGGGCGTGCTGCACCGTTTCCGCATGGCCCGAACGGGCCTCTTCCGCCCAATCGGGAGTCAGCTCGTCGCCCAGCAGCGGCTCCGACGCGAGTGACAACGCCTCGGCCAACAAGGGGTAGGCCGTCGGCGGTTCGGCAAACTCGGCGGCCCGCACCAGGGCCTGGAAGCGGTGCAGGTCGACGTCGACCATGTCCCGGTCGATCATGTAACCGCCGTTGGCTGTGCGCAGCGGCCCCGTCTTTGCGCAGCCAGGCTGCAGGTTGCGCCGCAGGATGCTGACATAGCTCTCCAACGTGGCCAGCGCTTCACCCGGGGCGCGGCCGCCCCACAAGAGGTGCACCAGCCGGTCCTTCGACATCGGCGAACCGATGTGCAACAGCAAGATTTCCAGCACCTGACGCGGCTTCGGGCCGCCCAGTTTGTCGGCGGTCAACACGGTTTCGCCGCGACGGATCCGTAAATTTCCGATCATTTGCACGGCCATGGGCATGGCCCATCCACTCAATTGCTCCACGATTCCCCCTCGCAGCACGCACCCCCCAATGAGTGCACTACCATCGTGCGCTGACTCCCCGACGGCGGGACAGCCTCGCCTGAGGGGTGCCGATACCCCTAATGTGAGGGGGACCGGGACGGCACCGGCTTTTTCCAAGGATGAATGGGGACTCTGGACTCGTGACCCCGGTGGCTTCGGCGCTGCACCTCACGGCCGGCCGGGCGCACGCCGCCGGGCCCTGGCCCCACCCCTCAACGCCAGGGCCCGGCCGCGCGCCCTGCACCGTCCGGACGACCGGAGAGCCACCGGGCGCGCTCCGCCGCGCCCTCAGGCGGGATGCGGGCGCACCGGCCAGGGTATGTGCTCCCGCACGTCGGTGAGGTTCATGCTGACCTCGAGGAACAGGTCGTCGAGCATGTATTCGTTCACTCCGAGGATGGTCAACGAATGACCGCCGCCCTGTTGAGGCCCGTCCATGGCAACCGCGGAAACACAGACGCCGGTCCGCCAGTCGACCCGCACCTCGGTGCGGCCCTCGGGAAGCAGCGGATGGCCGGCGTCGTACGGTACATACGTTTGGTTGGGCGAGACGACCGCCTCCAGCGCCTTCCGGCCCTGGTGCTCGACCTCCCGCAGTTCATGGATCTCCACGGGGTTGGCGAAGGGCGCCTCATAGGCCACCGGCGCGCTGCCGGCCAGCTCAACCGGATCCAGCATCGCGGACCAGCGCCCGTTGCCGAAGACCGGCTCACCGTAGGCGGCCTCGGGCCGGCGGCGCACCAGATGGATGTCGTTGAATACCGGAGTGACCAGATGCGGAGGCAACAGCCATGACTTGCGTGTCGCGCTGACGTAGAAACCGTCCCGGGAGTCGTTGATGCCGGTGGTGCTGTACAGCAGCCTGCCGTCGGCCGACTCGACCCGAAGAGCTCCGGGGCGCCGGGTCCACGCACGCAGCATGCCGCCGGAAGCGTCCGGCTCCGGCGCATCCGGGTGGACGGCCCGGAGCTCGAACCGCAGCGATTCCCACTTCCACGGGGAAGAACGGCAGAGACACCTGAAGGTCTCCGCGTTGCCGGCGGCGTCGCCGGCCTTGAGCACGCTCCCGCCGTTCATATGCACAGTGTAGCCGCCGGCTCCTCCGGATCAGGCGAGTGCAGTAGGTTGGGTCCATGGTCGAGCAACTGGCGCTGCTGTGGCCCGGCCATGCATTCGCGTTTTGGATGCTGTTGGCCGCCGGCGGCTATCTGCTGGTAATCGGAACCCGGCTCAGCTGGATCGACCTGAGGACGCACCGGCTGCCGAACCGCATCATTTTCCCGGCCTACGCGGTGTCCGGAGTGCTGCTGCTCGCGGCCTCCCTCGCAGGCTACGAAGCCGGCATGTTCTGGCGGGTGCCGGCCGGCGGCGCACTGCTCTGGGTCTTCTATTTCGCCGTCCGGCTTATTTATCCGGCCGGCATGGGATTCGGCGACGTCAAACTGGCCGGGGTGCTGGGGATGTACCTGGGCTACCTGGGGTTTGAACACCTGCTGCTGGGCACGTTCGCGGCCTTCCTGCTGGGCGGCGCGTACGGGGTGTTGCTGGTGGTGCTGCGGCGCGGAACGCTGCACAGCGACATTCCATTCGGGCCGTTCATGATCGCCGGCACGTGGGCGGCGCTGCTGCTGCCGACGTAGCCGCGAAGCGCGGGCCAACGACGCGCGGCGTCCCGGAATTTGTCTGCCGAGCCTATTGGATATCGGAGTCGGGAGGGGGCAGGACGAACTGCCGGTCTTCGTCCACGGACTCGACGCCCTCGATTCCGGCAACAGCGGCACGCTGTCCCTCCGGCAATGAACCCGTAATCATGCCCAGGGATGACAACACGTTTTCCACCCGCATGCCGCCGGCTGCCAACTGCTCGGCAATCCGCCCGGTATCGGAGAGGTAGTCGTGGCGCACCGTCACGGTGATCTGCATACCCCCATGATAGGTCCGGCGGCCCCTCCCGGGGGAAGCGGGTCACTGCGGGGCAAGAACCAGCCCTGCCCCGACGTCGACGGAGGGCACGGGCAGCCGCTCCGCTTCCTGCACCAGCGTGGCCCACAGTTCCAGGCCGCGCCGGCCGGTAGCCTCTGACCACAGGGCCGCCACGCCGGCGGCGTGGGGCGTCGCCATGCTGGTGCCGCTGATGGTGTTGTAACGCTTCGGCATGGGCCAGGACGAGTACACCTGGAACCCGGGACCGGCGCAGTCCACCTGCCCGCCGCGCAGGGGGAGGCTGCGGGCGGAAAAGAACGCGACCTCCAGGGCCTGGTCCAGCGCGGCCACCCCCATGATGAACGGGCTGTTCGCCGGGGCGCCGACGAACCCGAACTCGCCCTTCCGGCGGTCGGCATTGTTTCCCGCGGCGGCGATGATCAGGGAACCCTGCTCCAGCGCCCGGCTCCCGGCGGCCGTGTAGGGCGGGTGGATTTGTGCGACGTCGGCTCCCAGGGACATGGAGATGACGGCACAGCCGTTGCCCACGGCCCAGTCGATCCCGGCAAGGATGCCGGCGTCGGTCCCCGAACCGGCGTTGCTGAGGACCTTGCCGGCGAAGATCTCCGCTTCGTGGGCCACGCCGTAGCGCGGGCCGGTGCCGGGGGACTTGGGGCCGCACGCGGTCCCGATGCAGTGCGTGCCGTGGCCGTGTCCGTCCTGCGGCGGCTCGCCCGGGATGAAGGAGGCGCTGGTGATGCTGCGTCCGGCGAAATCCGGATGCGTCTCGTCGAACCCGGTGTCCAGCACGGCTACGCGCACGCCTTGCCCCGAATAGGGCGACGAGACGGCCCTGGTGGCCTGCTGTCCCCAGGTGAAATTGTTGTTGTCGGCGAAGCCCGCCGGTGCGGGGCCCGCTTCGTAGCGTTCGTGCCGTCGCGCGGTGAGCCTGCCGGACAGGTCGGTCACGCCGTCGCGGTAGCCAACGGCGTAGTCATCGGCCGGACCGAGCACGTCGTGGATGAGTTCCGGCGAGACCGAAAGGACACGGTGCCGGGCAGCGGTACTGACTTGGAGCGAGCTGATTTGGTCCGGGCCGGCGGCGACGACGGCGATGCCCAGGTTTGCGAAGACCGTTGCGTCGGCGCCGGAGGCCGCGTCCGGGTCCACCCCGCGGGTGCCGAAATCGCGGCTGTCCGCGACATTCGACAGGCCGGCGGCGTCGGCCAGGAGACCGGCACACTCGTCGGATGGGCCGTAAAAGACGACGATAAAGCGTCCGGTGGTCTTCGGCTGCCCGGGCACGGAATAGTCGGCCGTCGCCAGGGACGGGGGCTGCGAATCGCCAATCACGGAGACCTCCTGGACACTCTTCCACCGGGTCCCCGACGGGCCGGCCGGCGGCCCGGGATGGGCCGTTCACCCGCCGTCCACGGGGACGTGTGCGCCTCATCCTAGTCCCGGAGGCCGACGGTTCAAGGTTCAGGCAATCGTTTCAGCCGGTCGGGGCCAAAAAAGGCAGCAGGGCCCCGTCCTGACGCCGATCCGGCCCGGGTGAGCGGCGGCCGGCGGCGCCGTGCACGCTGAAGGGCGCCCCCGCCGAAGCAAGAGCGCCCTTCAGGATCCGCGATGGACCGGCCTGCTATTTGGCCTGCGGCGGGACGGTCATCGAGAGCACGTCCAGCGCAGAATCCAGCTGCTCTTCGGTCAGTTCGCCGCGCTCCAGGAAGCCAAGGGCCACAACCGACTCGCGCACGGTCAGGCCTTCCTGGACCGAGTGCTTGGCGATCTTGGCGGCGTTTTCGTAGCCGATGAACTTGTTCAGCGGGGTCACGATCGAGGGGGAGGCCTCGGCCAGGAAGCGGGCGCGCTCCACGTTGGCGGTCAGCCCGTCGATCATCTTGTCCGCCATGACGCGCGAGGTGTTCGCCAGCAGGCGGATGGACTCGAGCAGGTTGGCGGCCATCACCGGGATGCCCACGTTCAGCTCAAAGGCGCCGTTGGTGGAGGACAGGGCGATGGTGGTGTCGTTGCCGACGACCTGGGCGGCAACCATGATCGCCGCCTCACAGATCACCGGGTTGACCTTGCCGGGCATGATCGAAGAACCCGGCTGCAGGTCGGGGATGGCGATTTCGCCCAGGCCGGTGTTCGGGCCCGAACCCATCCAGCGCAGGTCGTTGTTGATCTTCATGAACGCGTAGGCGATGTTGCGCAGCTGCCCGGAGGCCTCGATCAGGCCGTCGCGGTTGGCCTGGGCCTCGAAGTGGTTGCGGGCCTCCGTCAGCGGCAGGCCGGTGTCGGCGGCCAGCAGTTCGATTACGCGCTGCGGGAAGCCGGCCGGGGTGTTGATGCCGGTGCCGACGGCGGTGCCGCCCAGCGGAACCTCGGCCACGCGCGGCAGTGATGCCTCGATGCGTTCGATGCCGTAGCGCACCTGGGCGGCGTAGCCACCGAATTCCTGCCCGAGGGTGACCGGCGTCGCGTCCATCAGGTGGGTGCGGCCGGACTTCACCACATCCTTGAACTCCTCGGCCTTGCGCTCCAGGGACGCGGCCAGGTAGTCCAGCGCGGGGATCAGCTCGTTGATCAAGGCCGAGGTGGCGGCCACGTGCACCGAGGTCGGGAAGACGTCGTTGGAGGACTGCGAGGCGTTGACGTGGTCATTCGGGTGAACCGTCTTGTCGCTGCCGGCGTCGCGCAGCGCACGGGTGGCCAGTTCGGCCAGGACCTCGTTCGTGTTCATGTTCGACGAGGTGCCGGAACCGGTCTGGAAAACGTCGATCGGGAAGTCGCCGTCGTACTTGCCCGTGGCTACTTCGTCCGCCGCCGCGGCGATGGCCTTGGCCAGCTCGCCGTCCAGCACGCCCAGTTCGGCGTTCGCGGTGGCCGCAGCCTTCTTGATCCGGGCCAGGGCCTCGATGTGGGCGCGCTCCAGCGTCTTGCCGGAGATCGGGAAGTTCTCGACGGCGCGCTGGGTCTGCGCACGGTAGAGGGCGTTGACCGGAACGCGGACCTCGCCCATGGTGTCGTGTTCGATGCGGTATTCAGCAGAATCAGCAGAAGTCATGGCTCCAAGCTTATGCCTGCGGCGCACCGGTTCCGAATTGTGTTGCGGCACGGCGGCGGCTTGGTTGAGGCGGCGCCGAGCGGGCCTGCGGCCCCCGGGGCGGGGCGTCCCGCCCCCGGTGCGCGGCTAGAGGGCCCCGTGCCCTGCGACGAGCTCGGCGCGGCCGTCCGCGAGCCGGTAGGCCACGCCGACGACGGCCGTGCGGCCGGCCTCGACCGCCTCGGAAATGGCCCGCGAACTGTCCAGCAGGCGTTCGGAGGACTGCCGGACGTTTTCGATCACCATGTCGTTGAGGTCCTCGAGGCCGGCACGCCGGGCGGCC
Source organism: Arthrobacter sp. B0316-1-20 (assembly GCF_059091865.1). NCBI lineage: Bacteria > Bacillati > Actinomycetota > Actinomycetes > Micrococcales > Micrococcaceae > Arthrobacter > Arthrobacter sp. B0316-1-20. Next base: position 432,758 of record NZ_JBNHHC010000001.1, read on the forward strand.
AGCACCGACGGCGTGATCCGCTCCACGAGGTCCCGCAGGCCGCCGCGCGGCATTTCGCCGGTGTCAATCGTGTTCTTTGCCGCCGTCACCGCGCCGCAGCTGTCGTGGCCCAGGATGACAATCAACGGAACGTTGAGCACATCCACGCCGTACTCGAGCGATCCGATCACCGCGTCACCGAGGACGTGGCCGGCGGTGCGGACCACGAAGGCATCGCCGAGTCCCAGGTCGAAAATGATCTCGGCGGCCAGCCGGGAGTCGGAACAGCCGAAGATGATGGCGAACGGATGCTGCTCGTTGACCAGCGAACTGCGCCGGGCGGCGTCCTGGTTCGGGTGGACTGACGTGCCTGCCACAAAGCGGGCGTTGCCGTCGATGAGTTTTTGCCAGGCCTGGGCGGGAGTCAATGAGGTGGGCACGAAGCAACCTTACTGCTTCGTGCGTCCCTGCCCGTGCACCGGTTTCCGTGTCGGGGCGGGATTACTCGCTGTCCAGGTCTTCCGCGATCGCGGTGGCCAGGACATCGAATTCGTCCAGCTCCGCGGTGCCGGTCAGGATGACGGTGAATCCGCCGTGCTCCAGCACGAGGCTGCGCTCGCCCGCGCCTGCGTCGCGCAGTTCCCAGGTGGCACCCGCTTTGCGGTCGCCGGTGACCGGCGCGTTGTCGGTTGCCTGGCCGACCCAGGTGGGGTTGGCTTTGTCGGTCTGGATCAGTCCGATGTACTCTTCGCCCGGCGTGATATAGCCGACCTCCCACGCCGCCACCTGCGCGGTTCCCCCGGTATTCCACCGGGCGTAGTTGGATGTCCAGCCCGCCGGGAGGTCGACGGCGAGCGGCAGGTAACCGGCCGTGGACTCCGCCTGCAGGGCGACCCCCGGGACGTCAATATTACGTTCGTAGACTCCGGGCTTGCTGCCCGGATTCAGGAACATCACCGGCAGCAGCACGGCGAGGGAGAGCCCCACGGCCATCAGCATGCCGACCACCGGAGCCTTCGCGCGGTTGGCCTGCTTGGCCGTCAGCACTGGCTTGACGGGCAACTCGGTCGATTCTTCGGGACGCGCTTCACTCACGGTTCCATGATCTCAGATGCCCGCCCCTGCGCGCACACGCCCGCGACGCCGGAACGAAGGGCGGGTCGGCCGGTCCGCGCGCTGGCCCCCGGGGCGGCGACGACTATGATCGAAAGCAATGGAAGATGTCCGCACCGCAGATGCATCCATCACGGCACCGCAGCCGGTGCTGTCTGAAGAGCTACTCGAAGATGAGGTCGAAGTGTCCCACGAAGCCCAGGCTGACCCCTTTTCCAACTTTCCGCCATCCATGCGCGTCGGCGACAACGAGCCGGACCGAAACCTGGCGCTGGAACTGGTGCGCGTCACCGAAGCCGCGGCGATCGCCGGCGGCCACTGGGTCGGCTACGGGGACAAGAACGGTGCCGACGGCGCCGCCGTGGACGCCATGCGCGCGTTCCTGTCCACCGTCAGCTTCAACGGGGTGGTCGTCATCGGTGAGGGCGAAAAGGACGAGGCCCCGATGCTGTTCAACGGCGAAAAGGTCGGCGACGGCACCGGCGCCGAGTGCGACGTCGCCGTGGATCCGATCGACGGCACCCGGCTGACGGCGCTGGGCATCAACAACGCGCTCTCCGTGCTCGCGGTCTCCGAGCGCGGCACCATGTTCGACCCCTCGGCCGTGTTCTACATGGAGAAGCTGGTCACCGGCCCCGAAGCGGCGGATTTGGTGGACCTGCGGCTGCCCATCAAGCAGAACCTGCACCTGATCGCGAAGGCCAAGAACAAGAAGATCAACCAGATCAACGTGATGATCCTGGACCGCGACCGGCACAAGCCGTATGTCGAGGAGATCCGCGCCGCCGGCGCACGCACCAAGTTCATCATGGACGGCGACGTCGCCGGCGGCATCGCGGCCGCCCGCGAGGGCACCGACGTCGACGTCCTGATGGGCATCGGCGGCACCCCGGAGGGCATCGTGACGGCCTGCGCCATCAAGTCCTTGGGCGGCGTGATCCAGGGCCGGCTCTGGCCCACCACCGACGATGAAAAGCAGAAGGCCATCGACGCCGGCCACGACCTGGACCGGGTGCTGACCACCGATGACCTGGTCACCAGCGACAACTGCTTCTTCGTGGCCACCGGCATCACCGACGGCGACCTGCTGCGCGGCGTCCGCTACAAGAACCACAAGGTCCTCACGCAGTCGATCGTGATGCGCTCCAAGTCCGGCACCATCCGTTTCGTCGAGGGCGAGCACCAGGAATACAAGTGGGACCGCTTCGAGCGCAAGCTCTAGCGACCCGCAGCGAAGGAAAACCCCGCACCGGCCCGAGCCGGTGCGGGGTTTTCCTCTTGTCGTTCCGGGACGGATCCGCGGGCGGTCAGCGGGGGAGCGTGCCGCGCAGCTTGTGCACGGCCGGCACGACGGCGGTGCGCGCCTTGCGGGCGGCCGGCAGCACCGCGGCGCGGACCTTGTGCACGGCGGGGGTTACGGCCTCCCGGGCCGTGCGCGAGAGCAGGTAGGCCCGGTACATGAGCTGGTTGACGGGCAGGTCCCAGCTGCCCGGATAGCTGACCTCGTAGCCGCCGAAGGAGCGCTTGAACCGGGAGAAACCGGCCCACGGGTGGTCGGGCTCGTCCTCGGGACTGACGCCCCACATATCGAAGTGGCGGATGCCGGCGGCGCGGGCGTCCATCATCATGGTCACCACCAGCGGAATCCCGGCGTTGAGCTTGCGGTGGGCGTCGTCCGCCGCGGCGTGCGCATACACCCGCGTGGCCTCCGTGTCGTAGGACAGCGCGGCCGCGATCGGCTGCCCGTCCAACCGGGCGATGAACAGTTTGGCCGCGCCGGCCGGGACCAGGGTCCGGGCTGCGTTCCGCAGGTAATCGTCGGACTGGGCCTTGAACTCCGCGCGCTCGGAGACGTCGTGCAGGAAACCCAGCAGGATTTCGATGTCCGCCGGGTCGGTGGAGACATCGAACGTGACGCCCTTCTTGTGGATATTGCGGTACAGGTTGCGGCTGGTGCTGCGCATGGCGGCCAGCAGATCCTCTTCCGGCTGGCTCAGGTCCAGCATCCAGGTCAGTTTCGGCTGGACGTCCACCGGTGCCTTGACCAGGCCCAGCGACTGCAGCGCCGCCTGCGGCCGCTGGCCGAGGTCGGTGCCGACCGGTTCGATCCGCACGTAATGGGCGCGTTGTTCCGCGGCCAGGGACTGCAGGGCGGCCAGCGCGCGGATCAGGGCGGCGTTGTCTGCCGCGGCCGGGCCGTACGGGACGTACAGGAACCGGCCCAGGGGCGTCTTTTCCGCGATGGCCAGGAAGTTCCAGCCGTCACCGCTGCGTTCGAAGACCTGTTTGCCCAGGCTGCGTTGAAAGTCGGCCCAGGGCGCAGACTGCAGGATCGAAGCGGTCAAAGTGTTGCTCCCGTTCGTTGTTGATCGAATTCATGTGTGCCGCCCGAAGTGGTCACCGCGAACAGCACCGCGCCGGTTCCGGTGTCTCCGGCCGGGTGCACGTTCACCGGTTGTTCCGTGTCGGGGATGAACGCGGCCTCGCCGCGGCCAAGCATCAGGTCGGACTTCGGGGAGTCCAGCAGCACGCTGCCGGACACGGCCAGCACGATCGCGGGACCGTGCTGGGCCAGCGGCACCGGGCTGCCGCCGTCGGCCAGTTCGATGCGCTGGAGCTGGAACTCGGCAAAGGGCGGGCAGTACAGTTCCTGGCCGGCATCGGTGATGGTCGGTTCCACCATGGGCGGGGCGATCGGCCGGAAGTTCGTAATCTTCAGCAGTTCGGGCATGTTGACGAACTTCGGGGTGAGGCCGCCGCGCAGCACGTTGTCCGAGGCCGCCATGACCTCCACCCCGAGGCCTTGCAGGTAGGCGTGGATGTTTCCGGCGGGCAGGCACAGTGCCTGGCCGGGGGAGAGTTCGACCAGGTTCAGCAGCAGCGAGATCAACGCGCCGGGGTCGCCCGGATACAGTTCGCCCAGGCGGGCGACCGCTGCATATTCGGTGCCCAGGCTGCCGGCCGGTGTGGCCGCCAGCAGGCGGGCCGTGTCGGCCGCGAGCCGGGTGGAGCGCTCCCCGCCGTCCAGCAGCGCCACGAAGGCACCGCGGAGGGCCGCTTCCTCGTCGCCGCCACCCAACAGTTCCAGCACCTCGTCCAGGAGATCCAGGGCCGCGCCGGCGTCTGCCAGCCGTGGTTTCAGCCCGGCCAGCAGCCGCGCCGCGTCGCGCGGGGGACGGAAACCGCACAGCGCCTGGAAGTCGCTGAGCGCGAAGATCATCTCCGGCTTGTGGTTGTCGTCCCGGTAGCTGCGCTGCGGGTCGTTGAAGGAGATGCCGGCCGCGTTCTCCGCGGCGAACCCTGCGCGGGCCTGCTCGAGCGTGGGATGGACCTGGAGCGACAACGCGGAGTCGGCGGCCAGGACCTTGGTCAGGAACGGCAGCGTGGCGCCGAACAGGCCCAGAACCGTCTCGCCCAGGGCGGCGCCGGGGTTCTCCTTGATGAACTCGTCGAGCGGCCGTTCGCCTCCGGCCAGCTGCACCCGTGACGGGGAGTCGGGGTGGGCGCCGATCCAGAGTTCGGCTTCCGGCCCGCCGGACGGTTCCCGCCCGAACAGCTCGGCAATCGCCGTCGTCGAGCCCCAGGCATAGGGACGCACTACATTCATCAACCGATACATGTGAAGCCTCTTCCTCGTCCTTGTTCCCACGATCCTCTCAGACCCCGCGCCGTTGCAGCATTCCGGCAGCACGCGCCCCGCACGGGGGGACGCCGCCGGACCTGCGTGGCAGCGGGCCGGAATCAGGGGACCGAGCACTTGCCGTTGTTGGCCACCAGGGCGCCGAGCGTGGCGGTATCGCCGATCTCGGCCAGCTGCTGGAGATACTCCGCGGTGACCTGGGGCTCCGCCGGCGCCTCCGGGGCGTCGGCCGCATCCGGTGCCGCCTCGTCCGCGGGGCCGGCCCCGCCCTCACCGGCGGTGGTCTCTCCGCCACCGGAGCCGGGGTCGCCACCGGCGCCGCCGCCGTCGTCCTTGGGATCTTTCTGCCGAGTCTGCTCTTCCTGGGTGAACATCTCCTGAACGCGGGGATGGATCACCGAGAAGTCGGGGTAGGTGACAAAATTCTCCGCGGCGGTGCCGAAGTCCGGCGGTCCGATGGTTAGGCGCTTCACCTTCTGGTCTTTGGCCTTCAGCGCCAGCGAGACGAAGCTGCCCAGCTGCGCACTGGGAATGTCCGTCTCGACGACCTGTTCGCCGGCCTCGGCCAACTGCTGGAAGCGGGTCAGCACCGTTGCCGGGTCCAGCTGCTTGACCATCGCCGACATCACGCACTGCTGGCGCTGGACGCGGTCATAGTCGGTGGCGAATTCGCGGGAGCGGGCGTACCAGAGGGCGTGGTAGCCGTCGAGCTCCTGGACGCCCGGGGCGATCCAGCCCTTCGGCGGGTAGTGCTGGTTGGTGCCGGGGATGGTCCTGTTGGAGATAGGCACCCAGCCGCCGGCGTTGACCGTGATGCCGCCCATCGCGTCCACCAGGGCTTCGAAGCCGTCCATGTCCACGAGGGCATACGCCTGGATCTCGATGCCCAGGATCCCGCTCACGGCGTCCTTCATGGCTTCCGCACCAGGGTTCTTGGCATCAGGGTAGCGGTCGGCGTGATTTTGCTCCACGTCGACGTAGAGGGCGTTGATGATGCACTCGTCACCGCAGCTGAAGCCTTCCGGATACACCTCGTGCATCGGCGAGTCCGCCGGGAACGGGGCGTTTTGGAAGTTGCGCGGGATGCCGAACATGACGGTCTGGCCGGTCTTCGCGTCGACGCTGACCACCTGGATGCTGTCCGGGCGCAGCCCCACCCGCCCGGCACCGGCGTCGCCGCCCATGAGCAGGAAATTGTAGCGGCCGTCCACCGGGTCGAACGCGGGCCGGGTTTCGAAGATGGAGCTGAAGGCGTTGCGGCTCACGTTGAGCAGGTAGGCGGCGTAGCCCAGGCTGCCGCTGGTGAGCACCATCAGGGCAACCAGCGTCACCGCCACCGCCGGCTTGGCGCCCGGGGCCAGCAGGTTGGGCCTGATGATGCGCAGCGTGTTCAGGAACAGGAAGGCCCAGAACAGCGCCAGTGCCGCCAGCACCACAACGAGGGCCAGCGAACCCCAGCGGTCGGTGGCCAGGTTCACCAGCAGCGGCCAGTTCACCAGGGCCATGACGGCAGCGGCCACAACGGCCGCCCAGGCCAGCAGCGTCACGGCCAGGCCGCGCCGGCCCAACCGGCGGTCCCCTGCCACGATCTGGGCGCTGCCCGGGACGAGCAGGGTCAGCAGCAGCAGGACGAAGGCGCGCTTGGTGCGCACCGGCGCCGGAGCGTGCTGGGGGTAGCGGACCGGATCGGTCACCCCGCGCGCCGAAGACCCCGACGGCTTCCTCGGCGGCTGGGGACTCACCGTCCTAGGCCTCGCCGGAGCCTGCGGCGCGTTCACGCAGCGCGGCTCCCTTGTCGTAGGCGGACCGGCGCAGGCCGGACGCGAACTCCAGCAGGGCCGGCTGCAGCCGCCCGGCCAATTCGTCACCACCGGCTGCCAGCATCCGCACGGCCAGCAGCCCGGCATTGCGGGCTCCGCCGATGGACACCGTGGCCACCGGCACCCCGGCGGGCATCTGCACGATGGAGAGCAGGGAGTCCATGCCGTCCAGGTACTTCAGGGGCACCGGCACCCCGATCACCGGCAGCGGGGTTACGGAGGCGAGCATGCCGGGCAGGTGCGCGGCACCGCCGGCGCCGGCGATAATGATCCGCAGTCCCCGGGAGTGAGCGTCGCGGCCATAACCGATCATGTCCTCGGGCATGCGGTGCGCGGAGACGACGTCGGCCTCGTAGGGGACGCCGAATTCCTCCAGCGCCCGGGCGGCGGCCTCCATGACGGGCCAGTCGGAATCCGAGCCCATCACCACGCCGACTATCGGCTTGTTGCTCATGGTTTGCCTTCCTGGGGGTCCACGCCGTCGCGGACAATCGCCGCGACGCGGTCCGCGCGCCGGCGCAGTTCCTCCACCTGGGACGCATCGCGGCCCACCACATTGACGTGGCCGATCTTCCGGCCGGGACGGACAGACTTGCCGTAGCCATGCAGCTTGACGGACGGTTCGGCGGCCAGCGCGCGCGGATAGGCCGAGAACAGGTCGGTATTTGCGCCGCCCAGGTAGTTCTTCATGACGACGGCGCCGCCGAGCAGGGACGTATCGCCCAGCGGCAGATCCAGGATGGCCCGCAGGTGCTGCTCGAACTGGCTGGTGACCGACCCGTCCTGGGTCCAGTGGCCGGTGTTGTGCGGGCGCATGGCCAGTTCGTTGATCACGAAGCCTGCTCCGCGTCCCGGGGTGGCGAACAACTCGGCGGCCATCACGCCGGTGACGCCCAGCTCGTCGGCCAACCGGAGCGCCGCCTGCTGGGCCGCCTCGGCGACGTCCGCCGGCAGGTCCTGTGCCGGCGCGATCACTTCGTCGCAGACGCCGTCCACCTGGATGGTGTGCACCACCGGCCAGGCCCGTGCTTCGCCGGACGGAGTCCTGGCTACCAGCGCGGAGAGCTCCCGGCTGAAATCGACTTTTTCTTCGACCAGCAGCGCGCCGCCGGTGAACCAGTCGGCCGCCTCGGCGGCAGCATCCGCATCGCGGATGATCCGCACTCCCTTGCCGTCGTAGCCTCCCCGCGGCGTCTTCAGCACCACCGGCCAGCCAATCCTGCCGCCGAAGGCAACCAGCTCGTCGACGCCCGAGACGGGTGCCCACACCGGGTTTGGCAGCCCCAGCCTGTCCACCACCGCGCGCATGACCAGCTTGTCCTGCGCATGGATCAACGCGTCAGGATGCGGCTGCACGTTGACGCCCTCGGCAATCAGGGCCTGCAGATGTTCGGTAGGGACGTGCTCGTGATCGAAGGTCATCACGTCCAGGCCCTTCGCGAACCCCCGCAGCGCCTCCAGGTCGCGGTAGTCGCCCACGGGAGCCGTAGCCACGGCGGGGACCGCGGAAACATCGGCGGCCTCGGCCAGAACACGCAGTTCAAAGCCGAGCTCTACCGCACAGGGTGCCATCATTCGGGCAAGCTGGCCGCCGCCCACTACGCCGATCACTGGAAAACTCACCTAGTCAGGGTACCGAACAGGTTCCGGACGAGTCGCATTGCACTTCGCGCGGCGGGTACGTCCTAGGTAACGCCCAGACTGGCGCAATACAATAGTGCGTCGGCCGGCTCTGCTCCGGCATCCGAGCGAAAGGGATCCACCTTCGATCATGAACCGAACTATTTCCGAGCGCCTGCGCGCCATTGTTTCCCTTTTTTGGCGGGAAGTGGCGAAGTTCGGCACGGTCGGCGGGATCGCCTTCATCGTGGACAACGGCGTGTACTGGTGGCTGATCAACGGGCCCATGGACGACAGCGTGGTGAAGGCGCGGTTCGTGTCCGCCTCCGTGGCAACACTGTTCTCCTGGGTAGCCAACCGCTATTGGACGTTCCGTCATCGCCGCCAGGCGAACGTGTTGCGCGAACTGGTGCTGTTCATCGTCATCAACGTCATCGGCATGGTGGTCTCCGCAGGCTGCGTCTGGATAGCCCGCTACCCGCTGGAGGTGACGGACCGGACCATGCTGCTGTTCGCGGGCATCGTCGGCACGGTGCTGGCCACCGTGATGCGCTTCTTCGCCTACCGGTTCCTGGTGTTTAACGTTGAGCTGGACGCCGAGCCGGAGTTTGCCGAGGACCGCAAGATCTTCGAGCGCCACCCCGAGGACGATGCCGACCAGCCTCCCGCGGACGCGGCGCCGGAGGTCGACGGCCCCCAGGCATCGGGCACGGCGCGCGGCTAGGCGGGGTCCGGGCCGGATCGCCGGTTCACAGTTGTACGGTGACCCGTTCGCTGTCCAGCAACCGCTGGGTCACCCCTACCTCCGGGTGCACCAGCACGACCGTGCCGCCGCCCTGCCAGGTTGCCAGGGCTTCGCGAAGCACGTCCGGCCAGGGGGTGTGCGCCGGCACCAGCAGGTTCCTGGCCGCTGTCGGCCGGTCCAAAAGCCGGGCGAAGGTCAGCGCTCCGCCGTCGTCCTCCAGTGCCAGACCGTTTGCCGCCAGGGAATCGATTCCCAGGTATTCATCCGCGTAGGAGCGGACCTCGGCCGCGTAGTCGAGGACGCCGTCGGGCAGTTCCCCGGGCCAGCGCAACTGGAGCGCGCCCAGGGCGACCAGGACCTGGTGTCCGCTGCCTTCCCGCACCAAAAGGGCCGGATCCGCGGCCACCACCACGTCGGCGCTCCGGGCGGCCTCGCCCAGCCGGACGGTGGCGCCGGCCTGCCACGCGGCCAGCGCCCAGACCAACGACCGCCAGTGCGGGTCCATCAGAAGACCCACGCTCGTACCCTCGGCGGCGTCCAGTTCCTCGGCCAGCAGGTTCGCCGTCTTGGCCACCCAGTTGTCCAGCACGCGCCCGGACAGCTCGATGCGTTCGCCCTCCGGGCCGTACCAGACCAGGCAGGGGGACGAGCCCGGGCGCATTCGGGCCAGCAGGTCGGTGATCGTGGCGGGGGTGCTCACGGTGCTCCTTAAGGTCGGGTTCGTGGCCCAGCCGGAGGCCGGCTGACGCCTGCACGCGGTATTTGTGACGCACATCACGGGGGCGGGCCCTCGCGTGGCGTACGCGGATTTCGCTGCCGGGTCTCTAAGATTCCCGCCGGCGCTTGACTTGAACGTATTACACCCATGTAATTAGTTATTAAACGTGTAACAGCATGCTTGTGTCCGGCGCTGAGATCCAGCGCTGCACACGAATCTAACACCATGCTGGTACAGGAACTCCGGGAGGGCTGATGGGGCAGGCAGAACGTAGTGCGCACCGGCGGGAGCTCGAAGCGCAGGCTTCGGCATCGCACGGATCGCGCGGCGTACCGGCAGACTGGTATGTGGATCCGGCAGATCCGACGGCGGCAGAACGCTTCCGCGAATCCAGCCAGCAGACACTCGAGGACGCGGCCACCGCCTTCCTCGCCGCGCACGAAGCGTTGGCGGAGGGGCCCGGGGCCGAGGTATTGGAGCTGACTGCTCCGCGCCTGCTCCGGGAACCGGCCGAGGCCGACCCGGCGCCGAAACCGCAGTGGATCGGGCTGCCGGGCTTCGGCGCCGGCTATGAGGACGAGGGAGAACTCGGCTGGCAGGCCGATGCCCTGTGCGCCCAGACGGACCCGGAAGCGTTCTTCCCCGAGAAGGGCGGATCCACCCGCGACGCGAAGAAGGTGTGCGGCGCGTGCACGGTGCGCTCGCAGTGCCTGGAGTACGCGCTGGCCAATGACGAGCGTTTCGGCATTTGGGGAGGCCTGTCGGAGCGCGAGCGCCGCCGGCTGCGGAAAAGAGCGCTCTGATTCAGCAGCAAGTTCGCGTCACCGCCGTTGTGGTAGCCCACGACGGCGCTTCCTGCCTGCCCCAAACCCTGGCAGCCCTGGCCCGGCAGACGAGACCCGCCGATGCCCACGTCGGGGTGGACACCGGATCGTCCGACGGGTCCGCTGACCTGCTGCGCGCGCAACTGCCCGCCGGCAGCCCGGTGGCCGCGGCTTCCCACCGCGCCGGGTTCGGCGCCGCGGTCCGGGTGGGGCTGGCCGAGCTGCCCAAGCACGCCCCGGACGACGGTCCGGCCCAGGAATGGCTGTGGCTGCTCCACGATGATTCCGCCCCGGAGCCTGATGCGCTCGAGGAACTGCTGCTCGCCGTGGAAACGGCACCGTCGGTAACCATCGCCGGCTGCAAACAGGTGGACTGGGACGACCCGCGCCGGCTGGTCGACGTGGGTCTGACCGTGAGCCGCTGGGCCGAACGGCTGACCATGATCGACGTCGACGAGATGGACCAGGGCCAGTACAACGGCCGCAGCGACTTCTTTGCCGTCAACTCCGCCGGCATGCTGGTGCGCCGCGACATCTTCGACCAGCTGGGCGGGTTCGATCCGGCCCTGCCCGGGACCGGTGACGACGTGGACCTGTGCTGGCGGAACCGGCTGGCCGGCCACCGCGTGGTGGTTGTCCCCACCGCGAGGGTTCGCCACGCCGCCCGGACCGGCGACCACGGCACCGCAAGGGCAGCCCGCAAGGCTCAGATCCACCTCCGGCTCAAGCATGCGGCCTGGTGGCAGGTGCCGTTCCTGTGGATCGGGGCCCTGCTCGGCGGGCTGTACAGCTTCCTGGCCTCGGTGGTCGCCAAGGACCCCATGCACGGGCTGCGGCAGCTGGGTGCCACCCTTGCCGCCTTGTTCCGACCCGCGGGCTTTTTCGCGTCCCGGCGGCAGGCCGCCAAGACGCGCAGGACCTCGCGGGCCATAGTGCGCCCGCTGATGGTCCCGCGGCGCGAGGTCTGGGCCTACCGGCGGTCACTGGCCGAGTCGCTGCGGCCCGAGCTCGCCGTCGGCGTCGTGGGCGACGGCTCCGGATCGGATGCCGGCGGCAGCGACCAGCCCACCGGCGGATCCGACGACTTCGCCGCCCTCGCCGCGCCCGCCCGGACCTGGGTGGGTACGGGACTGGTGGCCGCCGCCGTCGTGCTGGCCCTCGTCTCCACGGTGGGCATGTTTGACTTCTTCGGGGCGCCGGCGCTGGTGGGCGGCGGACTGCTGCCGGTCTCGGCCACCGTCGCCGAAATCTGGCACAACGCTTCGAGTTGGTGGATCTCGCTTGGCTCCGGCGTCCCCGGGCACGGCGACCCCTTTGGCTACGTGCTGGCGGTCCTGGCCGTGCTGGGTTTGGGGAACGGTTCCGCCGCCGTCCTGACGCTGGTGCTGCTGGCCATGCCGTTGGCCGCCGCCGGCGCATGGTTCGCTGCCGGGGCCTTCACACAGCGGCGCGGCCTGCGCTTCTGGGCCGCGATGTTCTGGGCGAGCGTTCCCGCGTTCCAGGTCGCGTTGGGCACGGGCCGCCTGGGCGCGCTGATCGCCCACCTGCTGATCCCGTGGGCCGTGCTCGGCCTGCTGCGCGCCACCGGCTCCGCCGTCCAACGCGCCGACGCCAACCGGCCCCTGCTGCCGCACGAAGCCGTGCACAAGCCCGGGATCAACGGAAATCCCTCCTGGACGGCGGCGGCAGCGGCGGGACTCTGCCTGGCCGGCATCACGGCGTCGGCACCGGCGCTGCTGCCGGTGGTCGTCGTCTTCATCGCCGTCCTGATGCTGGCCTTGCGCCGCCGGGCCAAGACCGTCTGGTGGGCGCTTATCCCGCCGCTGGCACTCGCCCTGCCGATGCTCGTCGCCGGGCTGGACCAGCCGCGCGCGCTGCTGGGCGATCCCGGCCTGCCGCTGGCCTTCCACGCCGCCCCGCTGTGGCAGCAGCTGATGGGCTTCCCGCTCGCCTTCGGCCCCGCCGACGGGCTGGCCGGGGCCGGGATGCTGGAGAAACTGGCCCAGGGTCCGTGGGCGCTCGCCTACGCGCTCGTCGTCGCCGTGCCGGTGCTGGCGCTGGCCGTGGCCGGGGCGGTCACGGGCAAGGGTGCCGGCCGCGCACGGTTGCTCTGGCTCGGCGTGTTCCTGACCCTCGCGGCCTCCTTTGGTTCATCCCTGCTGGCCACCGCCGTCGCACCGGGAGCGGTGGTGACACCGTTCACGGGTCCCTTTGTCTCGCTGGCCCTGTTCCTGCTTTTGGGCGCGGCACTGATCGCCGGGGACCGGCTGCGGCACGACCTTGCCGCAGCCGGGCGCCCGTCCTCGGGCCTGCGGCGCACCGTGGCCGTGGCCGCCGCCGTCCTGATGGCGCTGGGCCCGGCAGCGAGCCTGGCGCACTGGCTGGTGCCCCAGTTCACCGGCTACACACCGTCCAGCGAGGCGCGGACCCTGACGGACTTCGGTACGCAGCTGAAGGTAACGCCCGGGGCCGGCCGCACGCTGCCGGCCACCTCTGCGGACAGCGGGACCGGGCCGGAACAGGCCCGTGCGCTCGTGTTGACGGCGGGAACCGGCGGCGCGGTGACCGCTGCCGTGATGCATGGCAGCGGCACCACCCTGGACCAACTCTCGGCCATTTACTCGGCGCGGGCCCTGGCCGGTCCGCTCACCGAAGCCCAGGTGCGCTCCGACGACGACGCCGACGCAGAATTGCGGAACACCGTGGCTGTCATCGTTGCGGGCACCGGCGTGGATCCGCGGCCGTCTCTGGTGAGGCTCGGCGTGGACTTCGTGGTGCTGCAGGAGTCCGATACGGCGGCCGAACTGCTTGCCGGCCGGATCGACGCCGTGCCCGGACTGACCTCCGTGGGACGCACCGACTCCGGATGGCTCTGGCGGGTGGTCGGAGCGACCGGTAAGGACGGCACCGCGGCAGGCCAACTGACCGCCCGGGTGCGCCTGGTCGATGCCAACGGCGACCTGCTGCAAACCGTGCCGTCCGGCTGGACCGCGGCGGCCGGGGAGATTCCCGCCGGCGAGCCCGGACGTCGGCTGATCCTGGCCGAGCGGACGGACCCGGGCTGGACCGCCACCCTGAACGGCCGGCCGCTGGAATCCTCGCAGGACGGCTGGGCCCAGGCGTTTGAAGTGCCGGCAGCAGCGGGTACCGTAAAGATCGGCTATTCGAGCCCGTGGTCGCCGTGGATCGGCATCCTCCAGGTGCTCGCCATCGGACTGACCGTCCTGCTCGCCATACCGATCCCGGCCCGGCGGCGGTTCGCGCCGCGCCGCATCGACCACATCAAGACCACCGGGGCGGATGCCGGCCCCGCGGAACTGCGCAGGGCGGCATTCGAAGACCCGGCCGACGGCGGCGCAGTTGCCCTGGCCGGAAAAGGACAGCAACGATGACCGAGAAGGGTGGCCGCGGCGAGGAGCCGCGGGCGACAGAGGCGGCGATTGGGCCAACGGCCGCTGCCGCATCCGCACCTGATGGCGTGCAGCCGGACCGGGACAGCGCGGCCGGGCCCGTGCAGCCGGAGCGGGACAGCGCGGCCGAGCCCGTGCAGCCGATCGACCGCAAGGCCGCCAAGCGTGCTGCGCGGCGGGACCGGGCACGCGATGCCGCCGCGGGCAAGCCTGCCGCACGCTCCGGCAGTTCCACCGCCGGCGCCACGCCGAAGCGCGGCCGGCGGACGCTGGGCGCCGTCTCCGGGGCGGGCCTCCTGCTGCTGACCGGAGCGGCGGTAGCCGCCGGCAGCCTGGCGGACGTGCCGGGTGCGGCCGCCGAGCGGCCGCCCGTGTCCGCTGCCGTTCCGGCCGGAGACTACACCGCTGTCTGCCCGGAGCCCCTGCGGCTGCTGGACAGCGCCGCCGAAGACACCGATCCGCAGTTCAGCCCGGTCTCCACTACGGCGCAGACCAGGGCGCGGGCCCTGGTGCTCAGCGACCTCGGCGGCAACGTCCCCGGCAGCGAGTTGACGGAACTGGGCGCGGGCACTCCGCTCGCGCGCATCGCGGAACCGACGGAAAAGTCGTCCGGCGAGACCAAGATGGTGGCGTCCGTGGTGTCCGGACAGGACCTGTCCGCTCCCACCGTGCTGCGGGCCGCCCCGATGGGGGAGACCACCGCGCTGGCCGGCGCGGCGATGACCTACCGAGCCTCGGACGGCGACCTGCGCGGACTGGCCGCTTCCAACTGCATGGCACCGGACAATGACTTCTGGTTGCTCGGGGCGTCCACCACCGTGGGAACCACGTCCGTGCTGAAACTGCACAACAGTTCCCAGACACCCTCCTCGGTCGACCTCGAACTGGTCTCGTCCGAGGGGCAGATCCAGGCTGCCGGCACCCGCGGGCTGCTGGTCGCTCCCGGGGAGTCACGCTCCATCGTGCTGGCGGGAGTGGCCGCAAACCAGGAATCCCTGGCCGTGCGCGTACAGTCCTCCGGCGGCCCGGTGACCGGCTTCATCCAGCAAAGCGTCCTGCGCCAGCTGACCCCCGGCGGCGTCGAGTTGCTGCAGGCGTCGGCCCCGGCCGGCACGCGGCAGGTGGTCACGGGAATTACCGTCCAGGACCAGAAACCGGCACGGGCCATCCGGGACCAGGACGGTTATGAGGACGCGGCGCCGGCGCTGGACGTGGCGGTGCCCGGCGTGACCGACGCGGTCTTGGAAGTGCGCGTCTTCGGTTCCGACGGCCCGGTCAGCCTCCCGGGCGGCGGCGTCGTCACCGCGGCGGCCGAGAGCGTCACCAGGGTGCCGCTGGAGTCGTTGCCGGCCGGCACGTATTCCGTCGAAATCAGCGCCGACGTGTCCATCGCTGCCGCCGCGCGGGTCAGCAGGGGAACCGAGGCGGGCGAACCGGTGGACTTCGGATGGTCACCCGCGACCGGCCGCCTCGGCAGCAATCATCTGGCGGTCGTGCCGGGCGGTGTCAGCTCCCGCATGGCCTTCAGCGCGCCGTCGGGGGACGCCCGGGTGGAAATCACGCCGGTGGATCCGAAGGGCAGACTGGGGGAGAAGCAGGCGGTGACCGTGCCCGCCGGAACCACCGTGACCCTTGATCCCCGGGCAGACGGCGCCGACGCTGCGGCCCTGTTGATCAGCGGGTCCGGCGAAGCCGTCTACGGCGCCCAGGTCCTGACCGACGGCGGTGCTCCCGACGTTGCGGTCCTGCCGGTGCCCGCCGGCACCCAGGCGCAGACCGCGGTGCCGGTCGATATCGGGTACTAGGGAAGAAGCGGCGCCGGGACCGGAACGCCGGTCAGGGGCGGGTCCGGCCGTAGCCGGGGTCAACCGCTTCCGGGGCCATGTTCAGCAGCTGCGCGGTCTGCTCCACTACCACATCGTGGATGAGCTCCGGCAGTTCGGCCCGCAGCCGGGCGGCCGCCTGGACCGGCTGCCGGAAGACGGTCACCACGGCCGGGCGGCCCGGCGCGGCCGGCGTGAAGCTGCCCAGGGGCGCGGCCTGACCGCGGGCAAGCAACTCTTCGAGTCGGGGCGGAATGTCCTCGACCACGAATTGGGCTGCTTCGACCCGCTCCCCCCAGAAGTACGCCAGCCGCTCGGCGGACTCCGCGACCCACGCCTCGAACTGTTCGGACCTGGTCAGATGCCCGGGCAGGTTGGCGGGCAGCAGGTCGCCGCGCAGCCCGCGGCCGCGGCGGTTCCGGCGTCGTGCGGCAAACGGACGGCGCCAGCCACCGCCGTCGCTGTCCAGCGAGAGGGTCAGTGATGGTCCGTTTTCCATATACCGACTTTAAGCCCGGGGACCGGAATAAGGCACCCGGGCCCCGCGGCGGTGCGCCGAAGCGTCCCGCGGCGTCAACGCGACCCGGCCCCGGCAGCGTCGCTCCGGAGCACCCGGCAGCGGGCGACGTCCGGCGGGCGGCGTCCGGCGGGCCGCGTCCGCGCGACCCGATTGTGACCTAATCTTCGACCACCGGCCCGCGCCGGTGGTCGGGAAGGAGGGAGGCCCGGAGTAGGATGCATTCTCGTGGGATCCATTCGTCAATGTTCACGCTCGGCCTGTCAGCGGTCGGCCATCGCTACTTTGACGTACGTGTATGCCGATTCCACCGCCGTGCTGGGCCCGCTGGCAACCTATGCCGAGCCCCACTGCTACGACCTGTGTGCCGAGCACGCCGAACGGCTGACCGTGCCCCGCGGCTGGGAAGTCATGCGGCTGGCCCTGCCCGAGCAGGCGCCGGTCCCCAACCCCGACGACCTGTTGGCCCTGGCCGACGCCGTGCGGGAGGCGGCCCGCACTCCCGAGGTGCCCGACGAGGCGCCCCGGCCGCGCGGCCAGCGCGAGCCGTTGGAACCGCCCGCGGGCGCCGCGGGCACCCGGCGCGGGCACCTGCGCATTCTGCGCGGACAACCCTAGGGCGATACGCTGGGAGACGGGCAGCG
Source organism: Arthrobacter sp. B0316-1-20 (assembly GCF_059091865.1). Lineage (NCBI taxonomy): Bacteria > Bacillati > Actinomycetota > Actinomycetes > Micrococcales > Micrococcaceae > Arthrobacter > Arthrobacter sp. B0316-1-20. Next base: position 449,611 of record NZ_JBNHHC010000001.1, read on the forward strand.
CGCCGTGCCGGCAACCTGCCGTCCGCGGCGAAGCCCCGCGCCGCCGGCCGCCGGAAGCGGACGCAGCCGAAGCTGCTGGAGATCAAAGGACACCATCGCATGGCACATCTGACCCCCGAACTGCTGGCGGTTTTGCGCTGCCCGGCTACCGGTTCATCACTGGTCCAGGAGGGCGACGAACTGCTCTCGACCGGCCGCACCGCCGCCGGAGACCGGCTGCACTACCGGATCGAAGACGGCATCCCGGTGCTGCTGCCGCAGACCGCCCCCGCCGGGGGCGCCCTTGATTCAACCAACGACGGCGCCGCTGCCTCCCCCAACGACGGCCCCGCTGACCACGCTTAGGAGCATTACTGTGACGTTCGATTACAAGGTCAAGGACCTCTCGCTGGCAGCCGCCGGCCGCCACCAGATCCGCCTGGCGGAGCACGAGATGCCGGGCCTGATGGCCCTGCGCGCAGAATTCGGCGAGGCCCAGCCCCTGGCCGGCGCCAGGATTGCCGGTTCCCTGCACATGACGGTGCAGACCGCGGTCCTGATCGAAACGCTGACCGCGCTCGGAGCGGAGGTCCGCTGGGCCTCCTGCAACATCTTCTCCACCCAGGACGAGGCCGCCGCAGCCGTCGTGGTGGGCAACGGCACGCCGGAGGACCCGCAGGGCGTTCCGGTCTTCGCCTGGAAGGGGGAAACGCTCGAAGAGTACTGGTGGACGGCCGAGCAGATCCTGACCTGGCCCGGCGCCGACGAAAACCCCGAGCTGGGACCGAACATGATCCTGGACGACGGCGGCGACGCCACGCTGCTGCTGCACAAGGGCGTGGAATTCGAGGCCGCCGGCGCCGTCCCCTCGGCCACCGCGGAGGACCCGCACGAGTACACGATCATCCTGGACGTGCTGCGCGCCTCGCTGGCCAAGGACCCGCAAAAGTTCACCCGGGTCGCCGCCGGCATCCGCGGCGTCACCGAGGAAACCACCACCGGCGTGCACCGGCTCTACCAGCTGGCGGAGCAGGGCCAGTTGCTGTTCCCGGCGATCAACGTTAACGACGCGGTGACCAAGTCCAAGTTCGACAACAAGTACGGCATCCGCCATTCGCTGCCCGACGGCATCAACCGGGCCACCGACGTTCTGATGGGCGGCAAGACGGCGGTTGTGTGCGGCTACGGCGACGTCGGCAAGGGCGCGGCCGAGGCGCTGCGCGGCCAGGGCGCGCGCGTCGTCGTTACCGAGATCGACCCGATCTGCGCCCTGCAGGCCGCGATGGACGGCTACCAGGTCACCACCCTGGACAAAGTAGTGGGCGAGGGCCACATCTTCATCACCACCACCGGCAACAAGGACGTCATCATGGCGTCCGACATGGTGAAGATGCGCGACAAGGCCATCGTGGGCAACATCGGCCACTTCGACAACGAAATCGACATGGCGGGCCTGGCCAGCGTCGAGGGAGTACAGAAGGTGGAGATCAAGCCGCAGGTGCACGAATGGGTCTTCGATGCCGGGCTGGCGACCGAGCGCTCCATCATCGTGCTCTCCGAGGGACGGCTGCTGAACCTGGGCAACGCCACCGGGCACCCTTCGTTCGTCATGAGCAACTCGTTCGCCAACCAGACCATCGCGCAGATCGAGCTGTTCACCAAGCACGGCAAGCCGGCCGAGGGTTCGGCCACCGGCGAGCCCGAGTACGCCAACCAGGTCTACGTGCTGCCGAAGGTGCTCGACGAGAAGGTCGCCCGGCTGCATTTGGACGCGCTCGGCGTCGAACTCACCGAACTGACCAAGGAACAGGCCGAGTACCTGGGCGTGGACGCCGCCGGCCCGTACAAGCCGGACCACTACCGCTACTGATCCAGGCCGGGAGGGCCGACGGCGGGCGTACCGTCCCGCCGTTAGCCGTCCGGTGAAATGGTTACCGGATTGTTGGGCGGGCTCGCCCGCAATAACCCGTACCTTCGGCGGCGCCCGCCCTACGATGGAGGCAGGGTGCTGTTGTGCCCTTCAGCGGCGACCGCCTGCCGCCGGGGTCTCGTGAGTTGGGTTGGGATGACTGAGGAAAAGAAGAAGCGCAAGGGCCTTAAGATCGCCCTGCTGTGCATCGTCGGAGTGCTGGTGGCTGCCGCCGCGGCCGTCACGGCAGCAACCATGGCGTCGCCCACGTTCGCTGCCCAGTTGGGACGGGTGTTCGCCGCCGCCCCGGCCGAGCGGCAGGGCTTCTCCGCGCCGGTCGTCAAGGCGATGTCGGTCGGTGTCACCCCGGCAGACAAAGCCGTGGAGGTCAATCCCGCCACCGTGGCCACCATCACCGCCAAGAACGCCTCCATCAAGGATGTGGCGTTGGCGCCGGCACAGGGCGGCGAACCGATCGCCGGGGAGCTGTCCGCAGACGGCAGCGTCTGGAAGGCAACGGAACGCCTGGACTTCCTGACCGAATACGAGTTCAGCTACACCCTGGTGGACCGCGCCGGCACCGAGACCGCGAAGCAGCAGACCTTCACCACCGTGCTCGCACCCAACCAGGCCGACGGCTGGATGTACCCGCTGGACGGGCAAAGCGTGGGCATCGCCCAGCCGCTGGAGTTCAACTTCAGCGAACCCGTGCTCAACAAGGAAGCGGTGGAGGAGGCCATCGCCATCACCACCTCCGCCGGGCAGAAGGGCGAGTTCTACTGGTACTCGGACACGAAGGCCCGCTTCCGCGCGGAAAGATACTGGGAGCCGAACAGCACCGTGACCGTGGACATGAAACTGTTCGGCGTGGAGTTCGGCAACGACATGATCGGCATGAACGACGAGAAGATCACCGTCAACATCCTCGATGACCGCCGGGCGATCGTGGACAACAAGACCAAGACCATGAAGATTTACGTGGGCGGCGAGCTGGCCAAGACCTTCCCGGTGACGCTGGGCGACCCGAACTGGCCGTCCAGCAAGGGCATCCACCCGATCATGGACATGCATAAATCGCTGCCGTTCAACCCGCGCAGCATCGGACTCAAACCGGGAGACCCGGACTGGTACGAGCCGTTCGACGCCAAGTACGCCAGCCGGTTGAGCAACAGCGGCGAGTTCGTCCACACCACCCTGGACCCCTCGGCCCTGGGCGTGCGCAACATTTCCCACGGTTGCGTGGGCATGTCCGAAGCCGGCGCCCGGTACTTCTACGAGACCATGCGGACCGGGGACATCGTGGATATCCGCAACACCGACGGCGGGTTCCTGGACCCCACGGACGGCTTCGGGGACTGGAACGTGGACTGGAAGACCTGGACGTCGCAGGACAAGGGGTAGCCCTCCGCAGCTCGCGAGGTGACGGGCGGGCGGAACGCGCGGCCGCGCCTAGTCCCGGAAGGGCAGCGAATGCAGCCGGGCGCCACGCCGCGCCGCGCGCTCCTGCTGCCGGGACAGCCGGACGAAGTCGCGTTCGCGCCGTTCGGCCATCACAGCCAGCAGGTACATTTCCGGCGGCGTCCCGGCCGGCGGCGGGGGAGAGACATAGCCGGACGCCTCGTTGGCCAGGGCCGTGGCCAACCGGGCCCTGGAGGCCGGAATCATCTTGGGCGCCTGCGAGAGGAACTGGATAATCCGCCGGGCCAGCGGCTCCGGCAGCCGCCCCATGTCCGCGAGCTTCACCCAGGGGGCCAGCGGCGGGGGAATTTCCGGCAGGATCTTCGGCATGACCGCGACGCGTTCCCGCATGCTGTAGGTGCCCGCCAGCAGGTCGCCGAGCCGCTTGGACCTGTCATTGAACAGGGCCACCATGAAGGCCACCGAACCGAGCAGGATGTACAGTTCGAAGACCGCCACGAGGCCGCGGATGAGCGCATGCCGGAACCGGATGGCACCGCCGTCGTCGCGCACGATCCGCAGGCCCATGACCCAGCGGCCCAGCGACTTGCCGCGGGTAAGGGTCTCGACGGCGATGGGCACCCCGACCAGGAAGAACAGCACCACGGCGATGACCAGCGCCCGGGCGGCCGCGGCGTCGAACCCGACCTCGAGGGTCTCCGCCAGCAGCACGAAGGCGGCGATCAGCAGGATCACGTTGGCCACCACATCGATGATCGAGCTCAGCGCCCGGACGCCGAACGACGCCGGCCGCAGTTCCAGCACTACCGCCTCGCCGGTGATGACGTTGCTCATCGGATCCCTTTCCCGGGCGGTCTGTGCCGCGCCCGGTTCCACTCTATCGATCCGGGGCGGCGGCCCGGGCGGCGCCCCGGATCTTCCGCGCGCGGCGGCTAGGCTAGGAGCGTGGATATCGACGCCTTCGCCGCGGTGCATGAGCACGATTGGCAGCGGCTGGACGAACTGAGCGCCAAACGCAAACTCACCGGCGCCGAGGCGGATGAACTGCTCGTGCTCTACCGGCGCACCTCAACCCACCTGTCGATGATCCGGTCGGTGGCCGCCGAGGGCCAACTGTCGGCGGCCCTCTCCACCCGCCTGTCGCGCGCCCGGACGCGGTTCACGGGGGCCCGCTCCAACTTCGCCCGGGACGTGGCGGAGTTCTTCGTGTTGTCGCTGCCGGCCGCGTTCTACCGCCTGCGCTGGCTGACCGTGGCCATCGGTGCCCTCTTCGTCCTGGTCGCCTGGCTGTTCGCCGCCTGGGTGGCGGGAACCCCCGAGGTCATCAAAGCGATGGGCTCCGACGAGGACATCCGGCAGTACGTGGAAGAGGACTTCGTCAATTACTACTCGGAGAATCCCAACGCCTCCTTCGCCGGCATGGTGTGGACCAACAACGCCTGGATTGCGGCGCAGGCGGTGGCCTTCGGAGTGACCGGACTGTGGGTGCCGTACATACTGTTCATGAACGCCCAGGGGGTGGGCATGGCCGGCGGGATGATGACCGCCTACGACCGGCTGGACGTCTTCTTCCTCTACATCCTGCCGCACGGGTTGATGGAGATGACCGCCATCTTCATCGCCGGGTCGGCCGGACTGCGGATCTTCTGGTCCTGGGTCTCGCCCGGCCGGCTCACCCGCACCGCCTCGCTGGCCCGGGAAGGCAGGTCGCTGATTACCGTCGCCCTGGGGCTGGTCCTCGTCCTCCTGATCTCCGGCCTGGTCGAGGGCTTCGTGACCCCCAGCCAGTTGCCGGACTGGCTGCGCCTGGGCATCGGTGTGCTGGTGCTGGCCGCCTACTGGATGTACACCCTCGTCGTGGGCCGGCGAGCCTACCTGGCGGGGGAGCGGGGCGACCTGGGCCGGTTCGATGCCGGCGAGGCCGCCGCCACCGGGTAGCTGCCGTCCGGGCAGGCGACGGGGCATGCGGGGACGGGGCAGGCAGGCGACGGCCGGGCGGGCCGGCGATGGGGCAGGCAGGCGACGGGGCAGGCAGGCGACGGCCGGGCGGGCCGCCCCCGGGGTGGCAACCGTGAAGCGCCGCCGGCCGGCGGTAGTCTCATAGGCAGAGAGGCCAGCGGCACAGAAAGAGGCGACGGACGTGGCAGTCGAAGACGTGAAATCCGGCGGAGACGAACGCAGGGCACGGACAGCGCCGGGAGAAGCCCCTGGCGCTGAACCGGAGCGCGCCCCCGCGCCTCCGGTCCCTGCCGTCAACGGCCGGTTCCGGGACGGCGCCAACCCGCTGCCCATGCGCCGGCCCAGCCGGCTGCCGGATTTGAGCGCCGTGGCGACCGGCCTCGGCACCGAGCGCGACGGCGGTGCCCCGGACAGCGCCGGAACGCGGCCCCGGAGCGACGGGTCCACGCAGCCCGACGCCGGGGCGCGGGCCGCCGGAGGAGCGGGCGCCGCCGCCGAAGCCGCCCGGGTCGGAGCCCCCGTGCCTGCCGGCCGAGCCGCCGGTGCCCCCGCGGCCGGACGGCCGGATCCGGCCGGAGCAGCAGACGCCGCACCGGGCGACGGCCGCCGGGGGACCGGCACGGCCGCCGCTGCCGACCAGGGCCCGGCTGCCCCGAAGCCGCTGCCGGCGCGCCCGCCCATGCCGCCCGGTGGGACGACCGCAGCCGCGGCCGGCAGCGACGCCAACCCGGCGACCGGTGCGCTCTCGGTACGCCCGCCGCGCTCCGAGGTTGTCCGGCGCACGACCGAGCGCGACGAGGCAATGAACGCCAAGCCGCTGGCCGGACGGATCCTGCAGGTTGTCCTGGCGGTGCTGTTCCCGCCGCTGCTGATCATCGGTGCCATCCGGCTGGTGGCCACGCCGTTGTTCCTCTGGGCGGAATACCACCGCCCCGGGTTCCCGGCCGACAGCTTCGGCTTCAGCACGGAGGAACGGATGACCTACGGCTCCTATGCGGTGGACTACCTGCTGAATTTCGCCGGCCCGCGATACCTGGGAGACCTCTCCGGCCCCCACGGCGGCAGCCTGTTTTTGGACTCCGAGGTCAGCCACATGGCCGACGTGAAGGGCGTGTTCCTCGCGACCATGCTGGCCGGGGCGGTCATGCTGCTGCTGGCCGTCGTCGCAGTGGTCTACCTGGCCCGCCGCTACCACGGGGGGATCCGGCGCGGCCTGTTCGCCGGTTCCGCCGCGACACTGATCCTGGTCCTGCTGCTGGGCGTCCTGGGGGCGCTCAACTGGCAGCAGTTCTTCACCGAGTTCCACCGGATCTTCTTCGCCGACGGCACCTGGACCTTCTTCGTGGACGACACCCTGATCCGCCTGTTCCCGGCCCAGTTCTGGATGGACGCCGGAATCGTCATTGCCCTGCTGGTGCTGATGGTCTCCTCGCTGGTGCTGGCGCTGACCTGGCCGACCCGCGCCCGGCGGAACCGGAGCGCCGCCGCCGCCGAAGAACAGCGCCGCCGGCACGAACTGCTGCTCGCCCGCGAGCAGGACTAGGCGGCGGCTGCCGGCCAGGGCCTAGCGGTACAGGGAATCGATCTCGCCGGCGAAGTCTTCCAGCACGGTGACGCGCTTGAGCTTCAGTGACGGCGTCAGGTGCCCGGAGGCCTCGGTGAGGTCCTGCCCCAGGACCGCGAACTTCCGGATCTGCTCCGCCCGCGAAACCAGCTGGTTGGCCTGGTCCACGGCCTGCTGCAGCTCGGCCAGGACCGCCGGGTCTTCGGCGGCCTCGGCCAGGCCGACCGGCCGGCGGCCGGCCGACGAAAGCCAGCCGGCCAGGCCCTCTTCGTCCAGGGACACCAACGCCCCGACGAACGGGCGTCCCTCGCCGACCACCACCGCCTGGGACACCAGCCGGTGTTCGCGCAGCGCGTCCTCCAGCGGACCCGGAGCGACATTCTTGCCGCCCGCCGTTACCAGCAGCTCCTTTTTCCTGCCGGTGATGGTCAGGTAGCCGTCGTCGTCCAACGTCCCGACGTCCCCCGTGCACAAGAAGCCGTCCCGAAAGTACTCGGCATTGGCGTCGTCGTTATTGTGGTAGCCGCGGGTGATGCCGATGCCCTTGATCAGGACCTCGCCGTCGTCGGCGATTCTGATGGTGGTGCCGGGCAACGGCAGTCCCACGGTGCCGATCCGGTTGGCGCCGGGCAGGTTTACCGCCGCAGGGGCAGTGGATTCGGTGAGCCCGTAGCCTTCCAGGACCGGCACGCCGATGCCGGTGAAGAAGTGCGCGAGCTTTGGATTCAATGCGGAAGCGCCGGAGACGGTGTACTCCACGTGCCCGCCGAACGCCGCGCGCAGCTTTCCGTAGACGAGCCTGTCGAACACGGCATGCCGGGCCTTGAGGGCCAGCCCGGGCCCGGCGCCGGTGCCGCGTGCCTGCGCATCCCGTGCCCGGGAGTAGGCGACCGCTGTCTGCGCCGCGGCGTCGAAGATCCTGCCCTTGCCGCCGTCGTGCGCTTTCTGCCGGGCGGAGGCGTAGACCTTTTCGAACACGCGCGGAACCACCAGCAGGAAGGTGGGCTGGTAGGTGCGCAGGTCCTCAATCAACTCCGCCATGCTGGACGTGTGGCCCATCTTCACTCCGGCGGTCAGGCAGATCACCTGCACGGCCCGGGCCAGCACGTGGGCCAGCGGCAGGAACATCAGCGACTTCGCGTCCGGGCGCTTGAGGATGTCCGCCAGGAACTCCACGGTGTTGACCGCCAGTTCCGCGAAGTTGCCATGCGTGATGATGCAGCCGCGCGGCCGGCCGGTGGTGCCCGAGGTGTAGACCAGCGAGGCCGCGTCCTGCATGCCCCGGGAGGTCCGGCGCAGTTCAAGTTCCTCGTCGGTGACCGCGGTTCCGCGGGCCTCCAGCTCGGCCAGCCCCTCGGCCTCCCCGTCCAGCTGCCAGACCGGAAGCGCGGCCGGCAGCCCGGACATGGCCTGGCGCACCACGGCGGCCTTGGCGGCGTCCTCGGCGAACACCAGCTTCGCCGCCGAGTCCTGCAGGATCCACTGCACCTGGTGCGGGGACGAGGTTTCGTAGATAGGAACCACCACCGCGCCGGCGAACCAGCCGGCCAGGTCCACCACCGTCCACTCGAACCGGGTCTTGGACATCACGGCAATGGTGTCTCCGGTTTCGATGCCGGAGGCCATCAGGCCCTTCGCCACGGCGCTGACCTGGGCCAGGAGTTCGGCGGCCGGAACATCGGACCAGGCGCCGTTGCGCTTGACCGCATAGAGCGCCTGCTGCGGGTCGCGCTGATGCTGGGCCACCAGGATGTCCGTCAGGTTGGAGCCGGCCGGCATCGCTGCCAGCACTTCGGTTACTGCTTCGCGCACGTCGTGCCCACTTTCTGAATCCGGTAAAAGTCGTGTTGTCCGGCCTGCATCAAATCCAACTTGGCATCCACATCCGCCAGCGCCACTGGTCGTAGCCGATCATCTCTGCGGTCCACACCGGCAGGAAGAATGCCGACACCGCGAGTGCGGCCGCCACGAAGAGCCCGACCACCAGCACGCCTTGGCGCCGGCGCCACGGCGGATCCGTCGCCCGGCCCAGCGCCAGCCCGAGCACGTAGGTCAGGGCCAGGACCAGGAACGGCTGGAAGGCGATCGCGTAGAAGAAGAACGTGGTCCGGTCGGGGTAGAGGAACCAGGGCAGGTAACCGGCCGCGACTCCCGCCAGAATCGCCCCTGCCCGCCAGTCCCGCCGCCCGGCCCAATAGAAGAGCAGCACCAGCAGCGAGGCGGCCGCGGCCCACCAGATGAGCGGGTTGCCGACCACCGTGACCGCCTCGGAACAGCGGGTGGCCGCCTCGCACCCGCCCTGGCCGGCTTCTTCGGCATGGTAGTAGAACGACGTCGGGCGGCCCATGAACAACCAGGTCCAGGCATTGGATTCGTACGGGTGCTCGGAATCCAGGCCGTTGTGGAAGGTGTAGGCGCTGCGGTGATACTCGGCCAGCGAGCGCAGCCAGTCCGGCAGCCACCCCCAGGCCGCGGACGGGTTCGACGCCGCCCAGTTGCGGTCGTAGGCATCGTCGGAGCGCAGCCAGCCGGTCCAGGCCGCCAGATAGGTCACCGCCGCGGCCGGAATCATGGTGAAGAACGCCGGCACCCCGTCCCTGATCACGCCGGCGGAAAACCACTCCCTGATCCCCGCGGCACGCCGGGCGCCAAGGTCCCAAAACACGCACATCAGGCCAAACACCGCGACGAACGCCAGCGCCGACCACTTGGTGCCCACGGCCAGCCCGAGGCAGACCCCCGCAGCCAGCCGCCACGGCCGCCAGAGCACCCAGGGACCGTACAGCAGCCGCGAAGGGGGCGGCACCCCGGAGGGACCAGCCTGCCGGGCGATTTTCGCGGCCAGCCGCCGTCGCCCGTCGAAGCGGTCCAGCAGCAGCGCGCCGAAGGCGGCGACCACCCAGAACATGAGGAAGACGTCCAGCAAAGCCGTCCGGGAGTGGACCAGATGGTGCCCGTCGATGGCCGTCAGCAAACCGGCGACCCCGCCCAGCGCCGGCGACTTGAACAACGCCTGTGCGACCAGGGCGATCATCAGGATGGACAGCGTGCCGGTGAGTGCGGCGCCGAAACGCCAGCCGAAACCGTTGTCGGAACCAAAAAGCCACATGCCTGCGGCGATCATCCACTTGCCCACCGGCGGGTGCACCACATATTCGGGGGTATCGAGGAGGACGTCCGGATTGCCCGCGTTGAAGGAGTCGTTGGCGTCCTTGGGCCATTCGCGTTCGTAGCCGGATTGCAGGTAGGAGTAGGCGTCCTTGACGTAGTAGGTTTCGTCGAACACCAGCGAACCCGGTTCACCCAGGCGGTAGAAACGCAAAACCCCGCCGAGGACGGCCGTGAGCACGGGGAGCAGCCACGCCCAGGGCCCGAACCGGGCCGGAAGACCGAGCAGTCGGCGGCGCAGCACTGCCTCGCTGAAGGCCCGTCCCGGCGATTCCAGCCAGCCGTGGCGGGGGACAACCGCCGCCGGCGGAGGCGTGGTTCGGGTCACGGCCATCATGTTACCGGCCGGTAGGTGCAGGGGTGTGCGGCGCCACAGGCCGGGACGTCGGCTGCCGGACGGCGGTCCTCGCTGCAGTGGGGCACATACCGACTCTATATAAGGCGCCGGTGAAAGAGGGCAACGCCGCAGGTAGGGTTGTCCATGTGAATGAGCAGGAACGGGGCGTCCCGGCAGGGGGGCAGCCAGGACAGATCGTGTTGGCCGGAACGCCGATCGGCAACGTCGGGGACGCCTCCCCGCGGCTGGTCGAGCTGCTCCAAACGGCCGATGTAGTCGCTGCCGAAGACACCCGCCGCCTGCACAAACTCCTGCAGCGGCTGGGTATCACGGCCGCCGGCCGGATCATCAGCTACCACGAACACAACGAGGCGACCCGTACCGCAGACCTGCTGGAGCTGGTCCGTGCCGGCAGCACCCTGGTGATGGTGACCGACGCCGGCATGCCGGCCGTCTCGGATCCCGGTTTCCGGCTGGTGGAGGCGGCCGTGGCGGAGGGCCTGCTGGTCACTGCCGTGCCCGGGCCGTCGGCCGTGCTCACGGCGCTGGCGCTGTCCGGCTTGCCCACCGACCGCTTCACCTTCGAGGGCTTCCTGCCCCGCAAGCAGGGGGAGCGCGCCGGGCGGCTGGCGGAGCTCGCCGCCGAGCGCCGGACCATGGTCTTCTTCGAGGCGCCGCACCGGCTGGCGGCCATGCTGCGGGCCCTCGACGCCGGATTCGGCCCGGGCCGGCGGGCGTCGGTCTGCCGGGAGCTGACCAAGCTGCATGAAGAAGTGCTGCGCGGTACGGTCCGGGAACTGCTGGAGTGGGCCGAAAGCCATGAGGTCCGGGGCGAAATCGCCGTGGTGGTTGCCGGCGCGACGGAAACAGCGCCCGAACAGCCCGAAGACCACGTGGACGGCGTCAACGCGCTGGTGACGCAGGGTGCCCGGCTCAAGGACGCCGTCGCCGCCGTCGCGGCCGATGCCCGGGTGAGCAAACGCGAGCTCTACGCCGCGGTCCTGGCCGCCCGTGCTCCCGGCGGGCGCTGACTCTCAGCGAAGCGGGTGCCGCCGGATGTCCTGGATGTCGTCATCTGCACGCTCTGTGACCCTCACCCGGCCGCCGGATTGGTATTGTCGATCTGCACAGTAGGTTCCGTGGAACGTAGTGCACCCTCGCATTTACACCCGTGAAGCGGAGCACCTACCGTGAAGGAAAACGGGCAACTGCGCCCACGGACACAATCCCGAACACTTGGAGGCACCGCCATGGCTGAAACCGCAGCCCGCGAAGCAGAACTGCTCGCCAAAGTACCCACCGGCCTGCTGATCAACGGCGAATGGCGCGACGCATCCGACGGCGGGACCTTCGACGTCCACGACCCCGCCACCGGCAAGGTGCTGGCCACCCTGGCCTCGGCCACCAGCGAGGACGCGCTCGCCGCCCTCGACGCCGCCGACAGCGCGCAGGCCGCCTGGGCCCGCACGGCTCCGCGCCAGCGCGCCGAGATCCTGCGCCGCGCCTTCGAGCTGGTGACCGAGCGCTCGGAGGATTTCGCCCTCCTGATGACCATGGAGATGGGCAAGCCGCTGGCCGAATCCCGCGGCGAAGTGGCCTACGGTGCCGAATTCCTGCGCTGGTTCTCGGAGGAGGCCGTCCGCGACTACGGCCGCTACCTGACCACGCCGGAGGGCAAGAACAAGATCCTGGTCCAGCGCAAGCCGGTCGGCCCCTGCCTGTTGATCACCCCGTGGAACTTCCCGCTCGCCATGGCCACCCGCAAGGTCGGTCCCGCGGTAGCCGCCGGCTGCACCATGGTGCTCAAGCCTGCCAAGCTCACCCCGCTGACCAGCCAGCTCTTCGCCCAGACCATGATCGAGGCCGGCCTCCCGGCAGGCGTGCTGAACGTGGTCTCCTCCAAGAGCGCTTCCGGCATCTCCGGGCCGCTGATGCAGGACTCCCGCCTGCGCAAGGTTTCCTTCACCGGCTCCACGCCGGTGGGCAAGCAGCTGCTCAAGGACGCGGCGGACAACGTCCTGCGGACCTCGATGGAGCTCGGCGGGAACGCCCCGTTCATCGTCTTCGAAGACGCCGACCTGGATAAAGCCGTCGAAGGCGCCATGGCGGCCAAGATGCGCAACATGGGCGAGGCCTGCACGGCCGCCAACCGCTTCCTGGTCCAGGCCTCCGTGGCCGAGGAATTCACCACCAAGTTTGCGAACGCCATGAAGGCCCTCAAGCCGGGCCGCGGCACCGAAGCGGACACCACGGTGGGCCCGCTGATCGACGGCGGCGCCCGCGACGACGTGCATGCCCTGGTGACCGCGGCGGTGGAAGCCGGAGCGTCCGTCAGCACCGGCGGCGGGCCGGTGGAAGGCGACGGCTACTTCTACCAGCCGACCGTGCTGTCCAACGTTCCGAACGACGCCGATATCCTGCAGAGCGAGATCTTCGGCCCGGTTGCCCCGGTGACCACGTTCGAAACCGAAGAGCAGGCCATCGCCCTGGCCAATGCCACCGAGTACGGCCTTGCCTCCTACATCTACTCGCGCGATGTGAACCGCATGTTCCGCGTCTCCGAGCAGATCGAGTTCGGCCTGGTCGGCTACAACGCCGGCGTGATCTCCAACGCCGCCGCCCCGTTCGGCGGAGTGAAGCAGTCCGGCATGGGCCGCGAAGGCGGCGCGGAGGGCCTGGACGAGTACACCACGGTCCAGTACATCGGCATCGCGGATCCCTACGCCCGGTAGTTCCGATCCGTCGGCCGGCCGTCCCCCAGGGGCGGCCGGCGGCGGAACAGCGACGCCGGCCACAACAACCCGGTCAGGCGGCGCCGCCATCCGGCCCGCTCCAGGAGCCTGTCCCTGACGGTTTCCACATCGGACCACCGTGCGGCGCCGGCGCCGCCCGGTGGCGGCGCCTCCGGAGCCGCATACGCGGCCCGCTCATAGCCAGCCCGCAGCCGCGCCAGGGCAACGGAAGACTTCCCGGTGACCACGCCGGCGTCGTCGAGGCGTTGCTGGAAGGCCCGCGGTGTTTCCGTTGCCGCGGCCGGCCAGCCGAGGTCTTCCGCGGTATCCACGGCTTCCGCCCAGGTGACCAGGGCGGCACCCCCGCCGCCCCCGGCCATCGCTGCCCGGCGCCAGCCGGTCCGGCGCCGGCGCAGCACCAGCGGCAACAGGAGGACGGCCAGCACCAGGGCCGCGGCCGCCGCCGACCACAGCCGTTGCGAGAGCATGTCTTCCTCCGCCAGGCCGGAGGAGCCGGAGGCAGTGGAATCCCGGGGAGTGTCGGTGGCGGCCGGCGGCGGCCCCGCGGGCCTGAGCGGGTCGTCGTTGGGAAGCACCGGGCCGCCGGCGGGTCCGGTCTGGGCGTAGGCCGGCAACACTCCCCGCGACGGCGTGGGCTCGAAGGCGACCCAGCCGATTCCATTGAAAAAGAGTTCTGGCCAGGAATGCGCGTCCCGGGAATCGATCTCGAACTCCTCCAGCTCCCTGCCGGTATCGTCTTCAAGGACCGCACCGGTGGGACGCCCGGGCGCATAGCCGACCGCCATCCGGCTGGGAATGCCCGCGATCCGGGCCATGATCGCCATCGTGGCGGCGTAGTGGATGCAGTAGCCGGACTTTTCCTGCAGGAATGAGGCCACGACCTCGAAACCGCTCTGGTCGTAGCCGCCGTCGACCGGAGCCTGTTCCGAGTACACGAATCCGGACGTCCGCAGATACGTCTGGATGGCCATGGCCTGTTCGTACGGATTCTCCAAACCCGCCAGCACGGTCGCCGTGGTGTCTGCAATGATGTCCGGCATGTCCTCCGGTAGCTCGGAGAAGACAGGATCGACGACGGGGTTGTTCGACGGTTCCGATGCCCGCAGCGCTTCCCTGGTCAGCGCCGGCCTGACGCTGCGCACCTCGTACTCCTGGTTGGCGGTGGTGGTGCCGGACTCGCCGCGGATGTTGAGGGTGCGGGGATCCCAGCTCCACGTGCCGCGGACGCCCGTGACCCGCGCCGGAGCGTAGGGGGCCAGCAGCCAGGGGCTGGTGAAGGATGCCGTACTGATCCTCGTGGTGGTCACCTCGCCGTCTGCCAGCAGGTTCCGCACGCTGGGCACCTCGAGTTCATCGATGCCGGTGCGGCGGTGGCCGTCGAAGTCGCTCGGGCTCCAGCGCGCGCCGGTCAGGTTTTCCAGCGTGACCGAGCGCAGATAAAGCGGTTCCCCGGCATCCGTGGCGTAGGTCATCCTCCCGAAGGCCCCGGGCCGCCGGAGGTTGTCGCCCAGGCTCACCACCGGGTTGAGGCCCGTCGGCGCGCCCCAATTGAGCCTCGAGCCCTCCGGGAACAATCCGGACGTGAAGCCCGGGATGGCCAGCGGGAGCACCAGCGAAACCGCGAGACCGGCCGCCGCTATGCTCACGGCGCGGCGGATCTGCTCAACGGAGGCCAGTCGACCCCTGCCGCTGCCGCCGGCGGCAAGCCACTGCGCGCAGCCCAGCACCAGCAGGTAACCCGCCGCGGCGGCCAGGAAACCCGCCGGTCCTATACTGTTCGGCTTGATGATGGCTGGAACGATGGCCAGGCCCAGCAGGCCCAGGCCGCTGATGGCCGGCATCTGCAGCGGAACGGCCAGCGTATCCACGAGCAGGGCGATCATCCCCACACCAACGCAGGCCGCCAGCGCGATGCCGTCGTTGACCAGCACCGGAGCGACCTGCGACACAACGGTGTCCCGGGCTTCCTCCAACATGGGATCAAGGGCAGCGAACGTGCCGGGCCCGGGGATCACGCCCAGGAGACCGGTCGGCGCCAGGAACATCGCCGTGACCGACATGACCAGGCCTGCCAGTCCCAGCAGAGCCCCGGCCAGCGGCGACCAGTCCAGCCGGCGGGCCAGCCCCGTGCCCGCCTCGGTGCAACAGACAGTCACGGCGGCTTGGAACAGCCAACTCCAGCCCTCCAGGACCCCGTGCAGGCTGGCGGCCGTGAGCAGGACGGCGAGTGCGACGGCGGCGCTCATCAACCGTGGCGCGACGCCGGGGGAGGGCGGCCGCCCGCCGCTCCGGCCGGGTGCGTCCGGGCCGCGGAGTTCCGCCTGCTTGTCGACCGTGAGGGTCACGTGACCGCTCCTGTTCCCACCGGATCGATCCGGCCGACCAGGTCGAAGTGCGCCCAGGCCGCCGGCAGCGAGGCCTTGGGGCTGACCGCCACGGTCCGCCAACCGCCCGCACGCAACACGTCCATCGTCGCCCGGGCCTGTTGCGGCCGGTCGGTGACGATCAGGGCGAAGGCGTGGGAGCCGAATTCGGCGGCCGGGGCCAGCAGGCGCGCTTCGCCGGCGCTGATCTGGCCCAGGACCGCGACCAACGGCCCCTTGTACTTATGTGCCGCAAGTTTGTCCATCAGCCGGTCCCCGAACGCCGGTTCTCCCGGATGCCGGTCGGACTTCCGGTGGTCTTCGGCCAGCCCCAGCGCGGCCAGCCCCTCGGCGAGGTCCTGGTAGCCCGCCGGCCCGTCGAATTGCTCTTGGCCGGGCGACGGGGCCGAGGGGGACTCCAGGACTGCCGCCCGGGCATGGACGTCCAGGAACCGGACGGTGTAGTTGCGCTGCAGGAAGTCGTTGGCGGCCGAGGCCACAGCAGTCACGGCCCACTCGAAGGAGGGCGAGGTGTGCAGCAGGTCCCCGTGCGGGTCGGTGCCATCGCCGAAGGACGGCAGCAGTCCCGTGCCGTAGGCCGCGGCCCGGCGGTCCAGCACGATGGTCGCCTGCGGCGTGGTCACCGATTCCTCCTGGCGGACCATGAGCTCGCCGTGACGGGCCGTCGCCGCCCAGTGGACCCGGCGCATCGGATCGCCGTAGCGGTATTCGCGGGTCATCACGTCGTCGTCGCTGGGATTGGCCTGCCGCCGGGTGCTCGCCGTGCCGTCCGAACCCCGGGCGCCGGTTAGCGAGGTGGCCGGCAGTTCCACGGGGGACGGGGTCACCACCAACGCGCTGGTTTCGCCCAACTGGTGCCGGTGGTTGGCCAGCCCGAACGGGTCGGAAAAATCCGCGGTCACCGGCCCGATGGCGAACATCCCGCGCTTGCTGGATCGGAGCTTGTACTCATACACGCTCGCCCCGGAGCGGGACGGGTGCCGCGCCGGGAACCGGAAGGACGGGGCCTTGCCGAAGCGCAGCGGCAGCTGCTCTTCCATGTACACCAGCCCCGTCAGGCCCCCGTTGCGGCGCACCGACAACCGGACCTGGACCACGAGGCCGGTTTCGACGGCCGCGGGCCGGAACTTCCGCTCCACCGTGAATTGCGGCTTGAGGAGCACCATCGCCGCCGCGGCCAGCAGCGGCAGGCCAATCAGGAACACCGCCAGGGTCAGCAGGTCCCGGCGGCCCAGGATCTGCGCCAGCAGCAGCGCCAGCACGCCGGCCGCCAGCACGCCCCACCCGCGCAGGGTGACATACCTGGTGGGGAGCCAGCCGAACGCGTCCATGGCCGTCAGGAAGAGGCGCGGCGGGATTCGCCGCCCACGGGAACCTTGGCCAGCACGGACGCCACCACGCTGGAGGCGTCTTCGCCGGCCGTCATCGCCTTGCGGTCAAGGATCAAACGATGCGCCAGCACGGCCTCGGCAACGGAGGCCACATCGTCGGGCAGGACGAAGTCGCGGCCGTCCAGGGCCGCCGTCGCCTTCGCCGCGCGCAGCAGCTGGAGCATGGCCCGCGGGCTGGCTCCCAGCCGCAGGTGCGGGTGTTCGCGGGTGCCCCGCCCGATGTTGACCGTGTATTCCTTCACCGCGGGCGAAACGTAGACATCACGGACCATGGCCATCATGCTGCGTACCTCGCCCACCGTGACGACCGGGCGGACGCCCTCCAGCGGCGAGACGGACTGGTGGGTCTCCAGCATTTCCATCTCGGCGCGGGGATCCGGGTAGCCCATCGAGATCCGGGCCATGAAACGGTCGCGCTGGGCCTCCGGCAGCGGGTAGGTGCCCTCCATCTCGATCGGATTCTGGGTGGCGATCACCATGAAAGGCGTATCCAGCGGATAGGTGTTCCCGTCCACCGTGACCTGGTGTTCCTCCATGCACTCGAGCAACGCCGACTGGGTCTTGGCCGAGGCACGGTTGATCTCGTCGCCGATGACGATGTTCGCGAACACCGGTCCGGGGCGGAATTCGAACCGGTGCATGTCCTGGTTGTAGATCGAGACGCCGGTGACGTCGGAGGGCAGCAGGTCCGGCGTGAATTGGATCCGGTGCACGCTGCAGTCGATGGTCTTGGCCAGCGTCTTCGCCAGCATGGTCTTGCCGACGCCGGGCACATCCTCCAGCAGCAGGTGCCCCTGGGCCAACAGCACCGTCAGCGCCAGCCGTGCCGCCTCCGACTTGCCGTCGATGACGGTCTCGATCGCGGCCCTGATCCGGCCGCAGGCGTCGTGGAACTCGGTCAGCGCGAGGCCCTCACCGGCCTTGAGGCCCTCACCCGGCCCCGAACCCGCTGGATCGGAGTGGACGGTCCCGGCCTCTGCCATGTGCTGCTGCGTGTCCATGAAGTACCTTCCGGTGTGCCTTCCCCGAGGGCCGGTTGATCCAACCCTACTTGCTGGCTGTGTGATGCGGTAGACACGCGGACCCCGCCTGGCGGGCCCGCCTCCCTTCACGGCGGAACCGGACCCGGCGCTTCAGTAGGCTGGAAACATGTCCCATCCTGTAGCCGCCGTTGCCGGCGAAACTCCTCCCGCCTACACCGCTGACAGCACCGCAGCCCGGACGACGGCGGTGCGGAGCCCCACCGAGGGGGACGGCCGGCGTCGTAATCTCAGCTATCCGCCGGCACCCGAGCCGCTGCCCGTGCCGGTGATGGACAACCACACGCACCTGGACTTCCGCGACGGACCGGTGGCGGTCACGGTCCGGCAGGCGATGGACGCCGCCGAGGCGGTCGGCGTTGCCGGTGCCGTCCAGGTGGGCTGCGACCTGGAATCCGCCCGCTTCACGCTGCAGGCCGTCGAGGCCGAGCCGAGGCTGCTGGGAGCGGTGGCCATCCACCCCAACGACGCACCCCCGCTGGCGGACGCGGGGACGCTGGAGGAGGCCCTGGCGGAGATCGAGGCGATAGCCGCGCACCCGAGGATCCGGGCGATCGGGGAGACCGGACTGGACTACTACCGGACCGGCGGCGGAGGCCGGGGCGCCCAGCAGGAATCGTTCCGCCGCCACATCGACATCGCCAAGCGGTTGGGCCTCGCCCTGCAGATCCATGACCGGGACGCGCACGACGACGTGGTCCGCGTCCTGCTCGAGGAGGGAGCCCCCGAAAAAGTTGTCTTCCACTGCTTTTCCGGGGACGCGGCGCTGGCCGGGACCTGCAACGACAACGGCTGGCACATGTCCTTCGCCGGAACCGTCACCTTCAGGAACGCCGACGGCCTGCGTGAGGCCCTGGCGGTTGCGGAACCGGCCCTGGTGCTGGCCGAGACCGACGCGCCCTTCCTGACCCCGCATCCCTACCGGGGCCGGCCGAACGCCAGCTACCTGGTGCCCTACACCATGCGCGCGATGGCCGAGGTCCTCGGGAAGGACCTGTCGGAGTTATGCACGGAGGTGGCGGAAAACACGGAGCGCGTTTACGGCTCCTGGCAGCAGGAATAACACGCGCGTAACTTCCCCCGGCCGGACCGAAAACGAGCATGCAGGGCTGCCCGAACGGGGAAGCGACGCGCAGTGCCCGGTGCCGCCCGCAGCAGGCGCCGCTTGTCGGCATGTCACGTTTCGATTACGGTAGGTAGCTAATGGCCGGGGTCGGGGAAGGCAACCGGACATTGTGACACCTGTGGCGGTAGCCGTTGGACGTTCCGTTCGTACGCCCAAACAGCCGCCGCGGGTGCAGCCTGCACTCGCACCGTGCCGTGAAAACCGGCACGTCCCACGCGCGTGTCTTAATGTCCCCGTGCCCGGAAACTGCAACAGATTCGGGAACCGTGACAAACGCACTGAAGAACCGCTGGGTGAAGATCGCCGGCCAGGTCGTCGTCATGACCGCCTTGGTCCTCGGGCTGGTGGCTTTTGTGGGCAACAACAAGTCGGTCACGCTGACCGTGGACGGGCAGGCCAGCACCGTCACCACGTTCGGTTCCACCGTTGCAGACGTTCTGGCCGAATCCGAGGTGCAGGTCGGCGAGCTCGACGACGTCACTCCTGCGGTGGGCGAAGAGATCGCCGACGGTGCCAGCATCGAAGTGGTCACCGCCAAACCCGTAGACGTGAACGTGGACGGCAAGGCCTCCACCGTGCACACCACCGCCGCCACCGTCGAGGAACTGCTGGACGAACTGGAAGTCAACGAAAAGTCGGCCCTGTCCGCCCCGTTGACTGCCGAGCTGGCCTCGGTGGGCGGCGCGGTGACGATCTCGACGCCGAAGAACGTCACCATCGCTGTCGACGGCAAGACCCGCAAGGAAGTCACCACCGCGACCACCATCGGCGACCTGCTCCAGGAACAGAAGATCAAGCTGGGCAAGGAAGACAAGCTCTCCGTTGCCGAGGCCGAGCCGGTGACCGAAGGCACCAAGGTCAAAGTGACCCGGATCGACCGCGAACGCGTGGAGGAGGCCGAGTCCGTCCCGTTCGAGACGGCCACCACGACCAACTCCGCCATGTACGAGGACGAAGAGAAGGTCACCCGGGCCGGGGAGCCCGGCGAACGCGTCAAGGTCTACGAGGTCGTCCTCACCGACGGCAAGGAATCCGACCGGAAACTCGTCAGCGATAAGGTCACCCGCGAACCGGTCAGCCAGAAGATCACGGTGGGCACCAAGAAGCGTCCGGCCAAGGTCAACAACGCCAACGTCGGCGGGACCTGGCAGGCGCTCGCCGAATGCGAGTCCGGCGGCAACTGGTCCATCAACACCGGCAACGGCTACTCCGGCGGACTGCAGTTCAGCGCTAGCTCCTGGCTCGGCGCCGGCGGCGGCAAGTACGCGCCCTACGCCTACATGGCCACGCCCAGCGAGCAGATCGCTACCGCCGAAGTGCTGCGCAGCAACGGCGGCTGGGGCCACTGGCCGGCCTGTGCCGCCAAGCTGGGACTGCTGTAAGGCTTCCGCTTCCTGCCACCGGGCCCGGGCTTCGCTGCCCGGGCCCGGTGTGCGTTAACCGGGCGGCGCCGCCACGGCCGCCGCCGGCGGCCCGATACGATGGCACAGTGACAGAACCCCAATCCGCCTCCGGTACCGACTCACGGCATGACGCCGGGGGAGCCGCGCCCGCCCCCACCCGGCCCCTGCTCGGAGCGGCCGACGTCCGCCGGCTCGCAGCCGAACTGGACGTGCGTCCCACCAAGACCCTCGGGCAAAACTTCGTGATCGACGGCAACACCATCCGTCGGATCGTGGCTGCCGCCCATGTTGTCCCCGGCGAGACAGTCTTGGAGGTCGGGCCCGGCCTGGGGTCGCTCACGCTCGGGCTGCTGGACGTGGCCGGGCACGTGGTCGCCGTCGAAATCGATCCCAAACTCGCCGCCCGCTTGGAACGCACAGCGGCCGAATGGCGTCCCGATGCCGCCGGGCACCTGGACGTGGTGCTGGCGGACGCGCTGCGGGTCAGGGAACTGCCCAAGGCCCCGGATGCGCTGGTCGCCAACCTGCCCTATAACGTGGCGGTGCCGGTGGTGCTGCACCTGCTGGAGCACTTCCCGTCGCTGCGGCACGGACTCGTCATGGTGCAGGACGAGGTGGCCGACCGGCTCGCGGCCAAGCCCGGCTCCAAGATCTACGGTGTGCCCAGCGTCAAGGCCGCGTGGTACGGCACCATGCGCAAGGCAGGGGTGATCGGCATGAACGTGTTCTGGCCCGCACCCAAGATCGCTTCCGGGCTGGTGGAGTTCACCCGCGGGCAGCCGCCCGTGACCCGGGCCCCGCGCCATGAAGTGTTTGCCGTCATCGACGCGGCGTTCGCGCAACGCCGCAAGACGCTGCGCGCCGCGCTGGCCGGCTGGGCCGGCAGCGCCGCCCGGGCCGAGGAAGCGCTGCGGCTGGCAAACGTGGACCCCGGCGCCCGCGGAGAGGTGCTGGACATTGCCGCCTTTGCCCGCATCGCCGAGTTCAACCATCCGCTTGTCGGCTAGGAAGGTGGCGGCATCGATATGACCAGAACACGTCCCGTCCGCGTCATGGCGCCCGGAAAGATCAACGTCTCCTTCCGCGTCGGCGGCCCGCGACCGGATGGCTACCACTCGGTGGCCAGCGTCTATCTGGCGCTCTCGTTGTATGAGGAGGTCACCGCCACCGCGCGTGAGGACGATGCCATCACAGTCAGCGTGCGCAATGGGCCCGGGCTGGACTTCGATCTGGACGGCATCCCGCTGGATGCTTCCAACCTGGCGGTGCAGGCCGCCGACCTGATCCGCGAAACCTCCGGACACGCGCAGGGCGTGCACCTGGACATCACCAAGCGGGTGCCGATTGCCGGCGGCATGGGCGGCGGCTCCGCCGACGCGGCCGCCGCCCTGGTTGCCTGCAGTGCGCTTTGGAACACCGGCTACTCCCGCGACGAGCTGATCGGCCTGGCCGCCGGGCTCGGCGCAGACGTGCCGTTTGCGCTGCACGGCGGAGTGGCCGTCGGCCTGGGCGTCGGCGACCGGCTGACGCCGGCGCTGGCGCGCAGCGAAATGCACTGGGTCCTGGTGCCCGCCTCGTTCGGTTTGTCCACGCCCAAGGTCTACGCGGTGGCCGACGACCTGCGCGCCCGCCGCGGCCACGTCCCGGTCGAACCCGAGCAGGTGGACCCGGCGATCCTGCAGGCAATGCAGTCCGGCGACGTCCACCAGCTGGCCGGCTGCCTGCATAACGACCTGCAGGAGGCCGCCATCGAGCTGGCCCCCGAACTGGCCGATATCCTTGAACTGGGCGAGGCCGAAGGCGCGCTGGCGGGCTTGGTATCCGGGTCCGGGCCGACGGTAGCCTTCCTGACCGCCGGACGGCGCGAGGCGGCCGAGCTGGGGCAGCGGCTCGCGGATGTCGCCGGCGTGGTTGCCCTGCCGGTCCGCGGACCGGTGCACGGCGCCCGCATCATGGCCTGACCGCCGGGCCCCGCCCCTGGAACGCAGCGGCGCGTCCGCCTCCACCAACGCAACAGAAAGCAGCATCCTTGGTCCACCTGCTCGGCGCAGAAAACGTCAGCGTCTCCTTTGCCACCCGCACCATCCTGGACTCGGTGTCCCTCGGCCTGAACGAAGGGGACCGGATCGGCATGGTGGGGCGCAATGGCGACGGCAAGTCCACCCTGATGCGGCTGCTGGCGCACCGCGCCACGCCCGACGACGGCCGGGTCACCAAGCGCGGCGACGTCAACGTGGGCTACCTGGACCAGCAGGACGTGCTGGACGGAGACCTGCCGGTCGGCGTGGCGATCGTCGGCGAAGCGGCCGAGCACGAGTGGGCCTCCAACCCGCAGATCCGCGAAATTATGAACGGCCTCGTCGGCGACGTCGACTGGCACGCGACGGTGTCGTCCTTGTCTGGCGGGCAGCGCCGCCGGGTCGCCCTCGCCAAGCTGCTGATCGAGCCCCATGACGTGATCATGCTCGACGAGCCGACCAACCACCTCGACGTCGAGGGGGTCGCCTGGCTGGCCCGGCACTTGCAGACGCGGTGGCGCCCCACCGAGGGGGCCTTCCTGGTGGTCACCCACGACCGGTGGTTCCTGGACGAAGTGTGTACCCGGACCTGGGAGGTCCACGACGGCACCGTCGACCCGTTCGACGGCGGGTACGCCGCCTACGTGCTGGCCCGTGCGGAACGCGACCGGACGGCGGCCGTCGTCGAAGGCAAGCGGCAGCAGCTGGTGAAAAAGGAGCTCGCCTGGCTGCGCCGCGGTGCTCCCGCCAGGACCGCGAAGCCGAAGTTCCGGATTGAAGCGGCCAACGAGCTGATCGCCGACGTGCCCGAGCCCCGGGACGCGGTGGCCCTGAACAAGATGGCCACCGCCCGGCTCGGCAAGGACGTGCTGGACCTGGAGCAGGTTTCCTACACCCCGCCGGCCCGGCCCACGGACGGCGACGGCGGGCCCGCCGCGCTGTTCGACAACATCACGCTGCGGCTGGCACCGGGGGAACGGCTCGGCTTGGTCGGCGTCAACGGGGCGGGCAAGACCACCCTGCTGCGGTTGCTGAACGGCGAGATCCAGCCCACGGCCGGCAAGGTCAAGCGCGGCAAGACGGTGCAGACGGCCATGCTCACGCAGGAAGTCCGCGAACTCGACGATGTCATGGACCTCCGAGTGGTGGAGGTGATCCAGCGCGAACGCCAGGTCTTCAACATCGGCGGACGCGAGGTTTCTGCCAGCCAGCTGGTGGAACAGCTCGGCTTTTCCAAGGAGAAGCAGTGGACGCCGGTGCGCGACCTGTCCGGCGGGGAGCGGCGGCGGCTGCAGCTGCTGCGGCTGCTGGTCGGGGAACCGAACGTGCTGATGCTGGACGAGCCCACCAACGACCTGGATACGGACACGCTGGCGGCCGTGGAGGATGTGCTCGACGGCTGGCCGGGCACGCTCGTGGTCGTCTCGCACGACCGCTACCTACTGGAACGGGTGACCGACCATCAGGTGGCGCTGCTGGGCGACGGCAAGCTCCGCGGGCTGCCCGGGGGAGTGGACCAGTACCTTGAGCTCCGCGAAGCGGCGCTCGCCGGCCGGCCCGCGCCGTCCCCGGCCGGCGCAAGCGCCACCGCCGCACCATCCTCCGGCGCCGTGCACAGCGAAGCGGACAAGCGCCAGGCCAAGAAGGACCTCAACCGGATCGAGCGCCAACTGGGCAAACTGGGCCAGCAGGAGGACAAGCTCAAGGAGCAGATGCACGCGGCAGGTGCCAAGTCCGACGTCGACTTCGCCGGGCTGGCGGAGATGAACCGCAAGCTGCAGGAAATCGCCGAGGAGAAGGAAGGCCTGGAGATGGAGTGGCTGGAGGTCTCCGAAATCCTGGAGTGATCCCTCGGCTCAGGACGACCTGCCGCTGTTCCCCCAGAGGCCCGCGTCGCGGATGGACCGCTGGATCTTGGCGGTTGCCGAGAGCAGCGCCTCGCGCTCCGCGGCCGAGAGCGGATCGAAGACGTTCTCGCGAACGAAGCTGACGTGGCCGGGGGCGGCCTGCCGGATGGCATCCCAGCCGGCGTCGGTCATCGAGATGTTGAAACCCCGCGCATCCGTGGCACACGCCACCCGCTCCACCAGCCCGCGGGCTTCCATCCGCTTGAGCAGGTGGGACAGCCGGCTGCGCTCCCAGTCCAGCTGCTGCGCGATGTCCCGGGCCCGCATGACGCCCTCGTCCGCCTCCGACAGGGACGCCAGGACCGAATACTCCACGCCGGACAGGTCGGAGTCGCGCAGCAGCTGGCGGTCCATGGCGGACTCGAAGCCCCACAGCAATTCCCGGAAGGCGCGCCAGATCTCTTGCTCGTGATCGTCCAGCCAGCGGGTGTCGGAGTTCACGACTGTCACTTCCTCGCCTTTGGTTGACAATTCAAGTTTCCGCCCTGCATAATTGACGTGTCAACAAAACCATGACGCGTCGACAATGTTGGCACGTCGGGACCAGACCTCGAAGGGGTTATTTATGACCAAGATCGCTATCGTTACCGGCAGCACCCGTCCGGGTCGTGTCAACAAGCAGGTTGCCGATTGGGTTCTCGCCCAGGCCGCCGGCCGCACCGACGCCGAGTTCGAGGTCGTCGACATCGCCGACTTCAACCTGCCCCTGCTGGACGAAGCTTACCCGGCCATGTACCAGAACTACCAGAACGACCACACCAAGGCGTTCTCGGCCAAGATCAGCGAGTTCGACGGCTTCATCTTCGTCACCGGCGAGTACAACCACACCGTCACGCCGGCCCTGACCAACGCCCTGTCCTACCTGAACGTCGAGTTCAACAACAAGGCCGCCGGCATCGTTTCCTACGGTTCCATGGGTGGCGCCCGTGCCGCTGAGCACCTGCGCAACATCCTGTCCGAACTGCAGATCGCCCACGTGCGCAACCAGGTCATGTTCTCGCTGTTCACCGATTTCGAGAACTTCGCCGACTTCAAGCCGACCGAGCAGAACGCCGGCACCCTGGCTCCGATGATCGACCAGCTCATCCCGTGGACCAAGGCCATGGAGTCCGTCCGCGCCGCAGCTGTCGCCGCCAACTAACCTGCGGCCCCCGGCGGCTTCGCGCCGCTTAACGCTCCGCATCGCAGGGCGCTCCGTACCTCCCGTCAGGGAAGCCGGGGCGCCCCGCGCCGTTAAGGCGGGGACGGCCGGAACGATGGCACCGGCGGGTCGGGTTTCGTTGGTACCGGGAGAAGGAGGGACGCGTCGTGGACGCAGGAAACGCTGCGGCCGGCCTGCGGGGGCGGACCCCCAGCCGCCGCGGGATGCTCGACCATCTTGAGCAGGCCGCCTCGGCAGCCGGCTTCCGCCTCGATGAAGACCAGCAAAAGGCCGCCCGCCTGCTCGCCGAAGCCGCCGCGCGGCTCCGCGCCGGACTGCCCGCTTTTTCGGGCACGCGCCGCGGGCTGTACCTCTGGGGTCCCGTCGGACGGGGCAAGAGCTGGCTGGCCCGGGCGTTCTTCGAGGCCGTCGACGTGCCGGGCAAGCAGCGCTGGCACTTCCACGACCTGTTCCGACAACTGCACGCCCTCCGCCGCGACGCGCAGGATCCAGAGGCCCGGCCGCCGGGCACCAGCGCCATTGAGGTGGCTATCGACGGCTTGCTGCGCGGCTGCGCCCTGCTGGTCCTGGATGAATTCCACGTCCACGATCCGGGGGACGGCCAGTTGCTGGCCCGGCTGCTGCGTGAAATCCACCGCCGCGGCATAGTGCTGGTCACCACCTCGAACTATCCGCCCGAGCAGTTGATGCCCGGCGAGGCCTTCCATGAGCTGTTCGAGCCCACCATCGCCCTGATCCGCCGCACCATGCACGTTGCCCCCGTCGCCGGCCCGGTCGACTACCGCACGCAGCCCGCCGGTCGCGCCGACGGCCGGTCGGACGACGGCGGTGCCCGCCCCGGCCGGTTCGGCGACGGCGCCATGGTCGTTGCCCCGGACGGTCCCGGCGACCCGCGGGTTGCCGAGGCGGGCCTAGACTGGCCGTCCGCGGCAGAGGCGCGCGAACTGCGGCCGGGGAGCTGGCCGCTGCCGGTCCTTCGGAGCACGCCGGCCGAATTGTGGTTCGATTTCCGCGACCTGTGCGAAGGGCCCACCGCCGCCTCCGACTATTTGGGCCTGCTGGCGCACGCCGCCCACTGGATCATCTCCGGTGTGCCGCCCCGGGAAGCGATCAGCATGAACGGCTGGCAGCGCTTCAGCAATATTGTGGACATCCTCTATGACGCCGACGTGCCGTTGACGGTCATCAGCGCGGAGCCGCTTGACCTGGCCTCGTCAGCCAGCCCGTCCGCCGTCGACATCTCCCGCATTGCCAGCCGGTTGGGCACCCTCGGCCGGGTGGGTGCCGCGCCCTGACTGCCGTTCCCGCCGGTCGCGCCGGCGGGACAGCGCAACGCCCAGCAGGCACACCCCGCCGCCGATGACGGCCAGCACGGTGGGCGTCTCGCTCAGGAACAGCCACCCCAACACGATGGTGACCGGAGGAACAAGGTAGGACGAAACGCTCAGTTGCCCGGCCGGCATCCGGGCCAGGGCATAGGCCCAGGTGCTGAAAGCCAGGGCCGTGGGCACCAACCCCAGATACACCACGCCCAAGGTCGCCGCGGCCGGGGCGGTGCGCAGTTCCGCCAAAAGGTCACCGGCAAACGGCAGCGATGAGAGTGCACCGATGCTGCAGGCCAACCAGGTGACCTGCCCGGCCGGCACGCTACCCAGGGCCGGCTTCTGGAGCAGCACCCCGGCGGAGTACGTCAACGCCGCTGCCAGCGCCCAGAGCAGCCCGACGCCGCCGGCCGCGCCGCCACCGGTGCCGAAGCCGATCATGACGACTCCCGAGAAAGCGACTCCGGCGCCGATGGCCAGCCACCTGGGGATGCCTTCGCCCAGGAACAGCCCGGCGCCCAAGGCCGTGAGCACGGGTGCGAGATTGACGATCATGGCGGTGGTGCCGCCGTCGAGCGATTGCTCCGCGGTGTTGAGGGCGAAGTTGTAGACGCCGAACCACGACAGGCCGCAGCCGGCGATCAGCAACCACGCCCGGCGGCCCGGCCTGACCCACGGCCGCCCGACCAACAGCAGTGCCAGTGCGGCCGAGCCGATGGCGAGCCGCATCAGGCTGAGCGGACCGGGCCCGAAATGCGGCAGCACGCCGCGGATCACGACGAAGGCACTGGCCCACGCCAGGACCGTCACGATGATGGCCGCAAGGACCGAAAGCGGGACGGCGGCGATCCGCGGGACGTGTGTCATGGTGGCAACGCTAACCCAAGCGGCAGTGCACCGGCCGGGGCCGGACCGGAATGTCTGCTTCCCGCGTCAGGTGTCGGGGCCTGCACCGGTCCTGATGGGGGACGGGTGCGCGCCGGAGGCAGGACGGAACCTCGCGTCGTACCGGTGAGAGCACTGCTACTCTTCATTCATAACGTCGGGGGGCCGGGACGACACCGGGCCGCGTTCAATGCAGGAGGAATGCAGTGCGGACCGTTGCAGGTGAGCCCGGGGCGGCAGCGCGCCCAACCGTCCTGGTCGGCGCCGTGGACCCTGCGACCCGCGGGTTCCTGCGCAGCGTCCTGAGCGATGCCGGCATATCGGTCGCTGCGTTGACTTCCGCGGCCGAGGTGTTGGCCGAGGTGCAGCGCAACCCGCCCGACATCCTTTTGGTGGACGCCGCCGATATGTCCCTGGCCGGGATGGAAGCCGTGCGACGGCTGTCGGACAGCCAGCCGGGCGCGCAGTGGCGGGTGATGCTCATGGCCACCGAGGACGAGCTGCACTTGGTGGAACGCGGCTACGAGCTGGGCGTCTCCGACTACCTGATCAAGCCGCTGACGGCCGCCAGTGTGGTGAACCGTGTCCGCGTGACCCTCGCGAGATCGGAACACCGGCGACGGGAACGCAACGGGGTGGCCGTCCTGCGGGAGCGGATCCGGAATGTGTCCGACGGCATTCGCAGTACGAATGACCCGGACGAAATGATCAACCTCGCGTTGCGTGGCATCGGCGAGGCCTTCGAAGCCGACCACGTCTGGGTGCGTACCCTGGCGGACGAACGAGTGCCGCATACCACCGCTCAATGGATCAGCGAATCCACCCAGGGCTCCATGCCCTACCGCAGCGACGAACAGGTGCTGGAGCTGTCCTCGGCGCTCTGGGCCAAGCACAGCGTGCTCACGTCGGCCGACGACGGCGGCATCGATATCGCCGCATATCCCCATGTGGCCGAATGGCTCGCCACCCCCCGGGGCAAATTGTCCCTGCTCGCGCCCTTGGGGCAGGGCCCGCAGGCTTTCGGCTTGCTGTGCCTGATCCGCACGGGGCAGCCGCGGCCATGGTCGCCGGCCGAGATTTCACTGCTTCAGCACGTAGCCGGCAACCTGGCCCACGGTCTGATTCAGGGGCACCTGATTACAGTTCAACAACAGGTCGTGGAAAAGCTTCGCGAGCTGGACCAAGCCAAGTCGAACTTCGTGGCAACGGTCAACCATGAGCTCCGGACTCCGTTAACCTCTATCGCCGGGTACCTGGAGTTGGTGTTGGACGGAGACGCCGGTGAGGTCCCGGAATCAGTGGCGCGGATGCTGAAGATCGTGGGTCGCAATGCCGCGCGGCTCCGCGAGTTGATCGAAGACATGCTCACCCTGTCCAGGATGGATTTCCAGAGCAGCGGGTTGAAGACGGAACCGGTGGACCTGCCACGCCTCCTGCGCACGGTTTCCACCGCGCTGGAACCGGTGGCGCAGGCCAAGAACGTTAAGCTGGTCGGTGAGGGGCTGGACACCCGGCTCGCCGCTGACGGCGATACCAAGATGTTGGAGCAAGTCTTCACCAACATCCTGTCCAATGCCGTCAAGTTCACGCCGCAGGACGGGGAGGTGCGGGTCACGGTCGACCTCGGCGGCAAGAACGACGACGGCGTCCCCTGCGCCGTGGTCAAGGTCGCCGACAGCGGGATCGGCATCCCGGAAGAAGACCTGCCCCAGCTCTTCTCGCGTTTCTACCGGGCATCCAACGCCCATGCCATCCAGGGCACCGGTCTGGGCCTGGCCATCGTCAAGGGGATGGTCGACCAGCACCGCGGCGATATCTCCGTGGAGTCGAGGGTCGGCATCGGCACGACCTTCACGATTACACTTCCGCTGGATTCCGGACCGAAACAGCAACCCGCCGACGCCTCCGACGCCGTCGCTGTCTCTTAAGCCACAAAGGCCGTGGCATGCGTCCGAAGATGCATGCCACGGCCTCAGCCGGCGAGCGGGATTCCCGCTCTATTTACTTAGTGCGGCCAGTTGCCGGTCTGAATCGAGAAGCCGCCATCGACAGACTTGACGGTCGTGATGGTGGTGTAGCTGCCGTCGGCGGCTGAGGCAGCCGTCGCGCCGGTGATGGCCAGAACTGCAGCAATGAGTACTGATGCCGAGAACTTTTTCATTGGGTGCTCCCTCGTTTTTTATGCATAGACTCGCAAATCGATGCAGTGGTGATGACACTGTTTAGTGTACAGACAGGTGGGTGTTCCAACTACCGGTTAAACGACACATTCAGGGGTTCCCCAGTTAGCGCGCCGGGCCTAATAGGATGATGCAGATGGGACCACTTGCCTGTCTGAATAAACTTCGATGCATGGAGGATAGGCACCATGGCTCCTGATCCGTCCGGAGATAGTTTCCTAATCGAGCTGCGCGCGCGGGAGGCTTTCGGCCGAAGGGACTTTCTGCACGGGCTGGAGCTGGCACTCCAGGCCGCGCGTCGGGCGAAACAGGCGGGTGATGAAACGGCTTGGTGGCAGATGACTTTGTTTCAAGCCGAATGCCAGCGGGGCATGGGTGACATACGATCTTGCATTGAGACGGCGGAAGTTCTCCGCAAGCATCCCATCACGCTTGGGTCGAGAGAGCTCGAATGCCGCGTTCTCACCCTGCTGTCGGATGTTTGTCAAGCAGCCGGCGAGCTAGACCGAGCTGTTCAGTTCGGGGTCAAAGCGGTTCACATTTCCTCGGACATAGACGTAGGTGAGAACCTGAGAATAGGTTCTTTTCTTGCCTTGATCGCTTCCCTCGCGGAGAGCGACCAATTGGAGCAGGCTTGGCAGGAGTGCCTGAAGCTTGTCGGAATCTTGGGGTCAGGCATCGATTCACAGGCTACAGGCAAGGGCTACTGGGTCATCGGCAATGTGGCCTTCCTGCGGCATGAGGCCGAGGACGGGATTAGGTACCACAAGCTCGCAGCTGAGTACCTGTCGCCCTTGAATGATCTGGCTCTGTGGGCTTGGTTCAATCGCGCTTCTGCGTCAATGCGGTTGTCGGCAGGTGTGGCAGACGCCGAAACAGAACATTGCATGGAGCGTGCTGAGTTGGCCGCGTCGATTATCGGTGAGGATGGCAGCGACCGGTTTAAAAACCGTTTGAACCGCGCCAACTGGCACGTTTTAAACCAGGAATTGGATCAAGCCGTGGCGATACTCGTTGGCATCTGCAGCGAGTCTGAGGCAATGGGCCACCAAACCGCGGGAGAAGCGAATCTTCTCTTGGGGCGGGCCCTGCAGGAGCAGGGCGACTTCATGAATGCGCTGCGTTGCCTTAAGGAGAGCCAAGCCTATTTCAGTCAAGCGGGTGCCAAGGATCGGGCGGCGCAGGTTGCGGCTGCAATCGCCGAGTTTCCGCGGGCTTCGTAACATGCATTCTTCATCGTGTCATTGAGCGTGTCGTGAACTCCGTTCGTTTACGCTGTGAACGATTGGCAGTTCTGAAGCAGTAGGTTCTGGATTTGTTGGACGGGAGCGAAAGCTTCCACCGAATCGTTGGGGAGCGGATGCACGTGCTAGGTCATGGCTGGCCCGAGAGGGTTGCAGGAGCGGTATCCAATAACGACGCGGCCGCATGAGGCGCGTGGTTGACCCGGCCGATGCCGTTGCAGCCGACGTGATCAGTGCCGGCGGCGGCATCATCAGCGTCGATCTTCCGAACGGATCAGCCTTCACCGACGAAGTCGCGGCCCACACGTCAACACAGCTTCGCGTTCTTTCCGGCGGCCACCCGTGCCGTGTCTTGATGCGGATGACGGGCATCACATCAATCTCCCGCCTGGCCCGGTCCATGCTGGGCCGGCAGACGAATGCATCCGCCATCGCCCTCGTGGGCGAGTCTCCAGTGGACCGGGTGATCGCCAACTTCGTGCTGGGAGCCGAACCGTCCGAATGCCCTGTCCGCTACTTTGACTCCGAACCACAGGCCCTCGCGTGGCTGGAACGGGACAATGCCGCATAATGCCGATCCTCGGCTCCAGCAGTTGGTCGACGGGATGGTCCGCCTGGCCGGAGGCGATCTGTCCACCAGGATCGACCCCTCGCCGGCACGCGACGATATCGACGCCGTCATCACGGGCGTCAACCTGTTGGCCGAGGAGCTGCAGCTTAGCTACATGGAACTGGAACAGCGCGTCGAGCAACGGACGGCTGAACTGCGCCAGGCACATCGGGACATGAGCCGGATGGCCCTCACAGATGCCTTGACCGGGCTGGCGAACCGCACGGCCTTGGCCAAGGACATGGACGCCGCGCTCGACGATGCGCGGTCCGGCCAGCGGGCCCCGGCATTGCTCCTGCTGGACATGGATTCCTTCAAGCAGGTCAACGACAGTTTTGGCCACGACGCCGGCGACCGCGTACTCACGGTCGTGGCGAACAGGCTGAGGTCCGTCGTGCGCGACGGCGACACGGTGGCACGGCTGGGCGGCGACGAATTTGCGGTCCTGCTTCCGCGCGCGACGACGGACCTCGCGCTCCAGGTGGCCCAGCGGATTCTGGGCGTGCTCAATGACGAAATCCAACTGGACGAAGTCACCGTCTGGCCCCAGGCCAGCATTGGCGTCCGGGTGGCAGATGCGGGACAGACCGCGCAGAGCCTGCTGCTGGACGCGGACACGGCAATGTACGAGGCGAAAAAAGACCCCCAGAACCGCACCAAGGTCTTCCAGTCCCATATGCTTCAGGCGCGCCAACTGCACAACCAGATGGCGTCCGAACTCCGCGGTGCCATCGCGACCGGCGGCTTCGAGCTCGAGTACCAACCGGTGGTGGATCTGTGCACGGGCCTGCCGATCGGGGTGGAAGCGTTGATCCGGTGGAATCACCCGGTGCGGGGACGTGTCATGCCGGCCGACTTCATCCCCATGGCAGAACAGACCGGCCTGATTGTTGACCTGGGGCGGTGGACCTTGTGGGCGGCCGCGCACCAGTTCGCCCAGTGGTCCGCCGAACTGAACCTGGATCCGGCGTTCCAGATCCGCGTTAATCTCTCGGTAGCCGAGCTCCAACGCATCGACCTGGTAGAGCACGTTCGGGGCGTCTTGAGGGATTCCGGAATGCCGGCCGAGTCGCTGGTGCTGGAGATCACGGAGACCGGTCTGGTTACCGGGGGAGAAGTGGAGACCTACTCCTTGCTGGCCCTGCGCAAGCTCGGGATCGGCATCGAAATCGATGACTTCGGAACCGGCTACTCATCGATCAGTTACCTGCGCCGGTTGCCGGTTGACATGGTCAAAGTGGACCGGTCCATCATTGCTACGCATTCTGCCGACGGTTCCCAGCAGGACTTCATCGGTGCCGTCCTTCAGCTCATTCGTGCTGCGGGGCTGGACGCGATCTTCGAGGGCATCGAGACGCGGGAACAGGCGGAACAATTGCGCGATCTTGGCTGTAGCGGTGGCCAAGGGTTCTATTTCAGCAAGCCGGTGTCGGCAGCAGTCATGGCCCGGCTGTTGCGCAGCGGTGCCAGCCTGCCGGCGGCCGTCGAGCCATCCTTTGAGGACGCACCCAGCTTGGCGACCGCGGTGGAGTGACCGGCACGGATGCCATGTGTCGGCGGCCCGTGCCGCCGAGTCGCATCGGGGTTGGCAAACGTGGCAAAATGGACACTTGTGCCGCCGGGTCAGTGTTCTTGGCGGCACGGTCCGCCCTGGTGTAATGGCAGCACCCCGGCCTTTGGAGCCGTGGAGTATAGGTTCGAATCCTATGGGCGGAACGACCACCGGCCGGTAAACCGGAGGTGCTGCGGCAGGTAGGATGCCGTTAACCCAAATGCACCGGCCACACCGGAATCAGCGCAGCGAGGAGTGCCACTTAGTGAGCCCCCAGGACGTCCCTGAACAAAACGTC
Organism: Arthrobacter sp. B0316-1-20; assembly: GCF_059091865.1. Classification (NCBI taxonomy): domain Bacteria; kingdom Bacillati; phylum Actinomycetota; class Actinomycetes; order Micrococcales; family Micrococcaceae; genus Arthrobacter; species Arthrobacter sp. B0316-1-20. The sequence goes on from NZ_JBNHHC010000001.1 coordinate 483,221, forward strand.
AAAAACGCTTCAACACCGGCAGCGGTCATCGTCCTGGCCGCGGGGGCGGGCACCCGGATGAAGTCCAAAAAGCCCAAGATCCTGCATGAGATCGGCGGCGTCTCCATGGTGGGCCACGCGCTCGCCGCGGCACGCGGCCTGGCACCCACGGTGCTCGCCGCCGTCGTACGCCATGAGCGTGACCAGGTGGCGGAGCATATCTCTTCGCTGGATCCGGACGTACTGATCGTCGACCAGGACGAGATCCCCGGTACCGGGCGCGCAGTGGAGGTGGCACTGGATGCCCTTCCCGCCCAGCCGGACGGCCCCGTGGTGGTCACCTACGGCGACGTTCCGCTGCTGACCACGGCGCTGCTGAAGGAACTCGTGGCCGAGCACGCCTCCAGCGGGAATGCCGTTACCGTACTGACCGCAGTCCTCGATGACGCCGGCGGATACGGGCGGATCATCCGCGCCGAGGACGGCAGTGTCCAAGGCATCGTCGAGCACAAGGACGCCACGGACGAGCAGCGCGCGATCCGTGAGGTCAACTCCGGAATCTATGCCTTCGATGCCGGAGTCCTTCGCGCCGCCCTGTCCAGGATCACCACGGACAACGCCCAGGGCGAGAAGTACCTGACCGACGTGCTTTCGCTGGCCCGGGCCGACGGCGGCCGGGTGGCCGCCGTCGTCACCACCGACCGCTGGCAGGTGGAGGGGGCCAACGACCGGGTCCAGTTGGCTGCCCTGGGGGCGGAGCACAACCGGCGGGTCTTGGACGCTGCCATGCGGGCCGGCGTCAGCATCGTGGATCCGTCATCCACGTGGATCGACTCGACGGTGACGTTCGGCACCGACGTGACGCTGCTGCCCGGCACTCAGCTGCACGGCGCCACGCATGTCGCCTCCGATGCCGTGGTGGGGCCGGAGACGACCCTGACGAACGTAACCGTGGGCGAGGGCGCCTCGGTCATCAGGACGCACGGCACCGATTCCGAGATCGGGCCCGGCGCCACCGTTGGCCCGTTCACCTACCTTCGCCCCGGCACGGTGCTGGGCGAGAAGGGGAAGATCGGCGCGTTTTACGAAACCAAGAACGTGACCATCGGCAAGGGCGCCAAGCTGTCCCATCTCGGCTATGCCGGGGATGCGGAGATCGGTGAGTATGCCAACATTGGCTGTGGCAATATCACCGCCAATTACGACGGCGAAAAGAAGCACCGTACAGTCATCGGCTCGAACGTGCGCACCGGCTCGAACACCGTCTTTGTGGCTCCCGTGCACGTGGGCGACGGTGCCTACTCCGGCGCAGGCGCGGTGATCCGCAAGGATGTGCCGCCCGGAGCGCTCGCGGTCAGCGTCGCGCCGCAGCGGAACCTTGACGGCTGGGTGCAGAAGAACCGCCCCGGCAGCTCATCTGCAGAAGCTGCCACCCGAACTTCCTCCACGCAATCCCCAACTGCAGAAAGTGATCCTTCATGAGCGGAATCAAGGCACAGGGCGAAAAGAGGCTGGTGCTGGCCTCCGGACGCGCCCATCCCGAGCTGGCGCGGGAGATCGCCAAAGAGTTGGAGATCGACCTCCTGCCGACGTCCGCCTACGACTTCGCAAACGGCGAGATCTACGTCCGGTTCGAGGAAAGCGTGCGCGGCACCGACGCCTTCGTGATCCAGGCGCACCCGGCTCCCATCAACGAATGGCTGATGGAGCACCTGATCATGGTGGACACGCTCAAGCGGGCCTCCGCCAAGCGCATCACCGTGGTCGCTCCGTTCTACCCGTATGCCCGGCAGGACAAGAAGCACCGCGGCCGGGAACCGATCTCGGCCCGCCTGGTGGCCGACATGTACAAGACGGCCGGCGCGGACCGGCTGATGTCCGTCGACCTGCACACGGCGCAGATCCAGGGCTTCTTCGACGGTCCGGTCGACCACCTCATGGCCATCCCGCTCCTGGCCGAGTACGTCCGCACACGGGTCGACCTGGACAACGTGACCGTGGTGTCCCCGGATACCGGCCGCGTCCGCGTTGCCGAACAGTGGGCCGAGCGGCTGGGCGGGGCTCCGCTGGCCTTCGTACACAAGTCCCGCGACGTGAACGCGCCGAACCAGGCCGTGTCGAAGCAGGTCGTCGGCTTGGTTGAGGGCCGCACCTGCGTGCTGATCGACGACATGATCGACACCGGCGGAACGATCTCCGGCGCCGTTCAGGTCCTGAAGAACGCCGGCGCCAAGGACGTCATCATCGCAGCAACGCACGCCGTGTTCTCGGATCCGGCCGCCCGCCGGCTTTCCGAGAGCGGTGCCCGGGAAGTGGTGGTCACCAACACGCTGCCGATCCCGCCGGAGAAAAACTTCAAGGAATTGACCGTCCTGTCGATTGCTCCGCTGGTCGCCCGCGCGGTCCGCGAAGTCTTCGAAGACGGCTCGGTCACGAGCCTCTTCGACGGCAAGGCCTGACAGCGGGGCCTGACACAGTTTCAACCAGTCTCTAGCGGTTCCTGAGCGGAGCCGGCGACGGGTGACGGCCTGACGATGTGGCCGCCCCCTCGCCGGCTCCTTTTCCGTCTCCGGAGGCTTCCCGTCTCAGACCGGGACTGTACCTTGGCCGGCGTGGATCATCTGCCGCAGCCGTTCCCGGCCCACCCGCCTGCTACTCGTGTACAAGGCCGGACTCGCTGGCTATGGTTAATTTCACGTCCGATGGGGGTCGGGCGTTGGGGGCAGGGGAAGAAAGACGGTCTCGCCATGAAGGCTGAGAGTTTATTCAGTCATGCGCTTGTGCCCGGCCCGGACACGGTTCTGATCGGCCGGGTGGAGGTCGCAGGAGCGGTTCTTAAAGCGCTGACGGACAGGGGATCCGCGGGCGCGGTCGTCGTCGCGCCCTCTGGATACGGGAAGACCCTGCTGGCACGGCATGTGGTTAAACATCTTGGGGAACGCGTCCTGGTCGTCCAACTGCGCGGAACCGCGTACGCGCGCAGCCGCTCCTACGGGGCGCTGACATACTTGCTGGCCGAGTTGGATGACTCGCAGCTGGCGCACCCGATGTTGGTTCTGGACGGATTGTCACAACAACTGAGCCAGGCAGCCGGCGGCAGAGACGTCGTCCTGCTGATCGACAACGCGGAGCATATCGACGGCGACTCCGCGACACTGCTCGGCCAACTGGTCACGAGGGGAGATGTACGAAGCATTATTCTCGCCCGGGATTTTTCGGCGGTTCCGCCGGCCTTCCTGAGCCTGGGCCACGACCCGCGAATGCGGCGGATCGACCTGCCTCCCCTGAACCAGTCGGAAGTTGGCGAGCTGGCTGCGACCGGGCTGGACGGACGGCTTTCACGCGAAGCGGCGCGGGTGCTGCAGGCACATTCCGGCGGGAATCCAAGGTTGGTTCCGTTGCTGGTCAGGGACTACGTATCCTCAGGTACTCTCCGGGAACGGAACGGCGTATGGGTCCACACCGGCAAACCGGTCCGGCTGGGGCCGCCCACGGTGAGCACTGTGTGCGCGACCCTGAGCGGTTTGGACGACGACGTTCTGGAGCTCGCCCGCCAACTCGCGGAGTCCGGCGGTCTTCCCCTGTCCGATCTGCAGGCGACCGGGCGCGGTGGTGCCTTGGACCAGCTTCAGTATCGCGGGATAGTTGGCATCGGCTACCATCCGGCCCCAGTGGTCAAAATCGCTGACCGGCTCATGGCAGAGGCCCTCCGCGCAACCTCGCCCGACGGTCTCTATCGGTCCCGGCCACCGGCCGTGCCCCGGACGACCCTCCGCAGCCACCCGGAACCGGTCCGGAACGGCTTGGTGCCGCCGCTAAACACGGCCCGGTCCATGGTCTTTCAGGGTGAGTACGCTGGCTCGCTAGACCTGCTTCGGCGCTGTGCAGAGGATCCCTTTGTCCCGACGTGGCAGAGGCTGCTCAGCCGAGCCCTGCTCTGCGAGTCCTTGGCAGTCACCGGGCGCAGTGATGATGCGCTGGCGGTTGCCGACGAGCCGTGGCCCGACCTTGCAACGGTGCCTGAAGAACGCCGCCGGGAGATCCAACAGCACCGGGCCGCAGCCTACTTGCTGTCCGGCTCCTGGTTGGACGGCGCCGGGCGTCTCCGCCAGTGCGGCCGCCGTGGTGATCCCGGCGGTACGTGGGAGGAACTCGTTGACGGCATCGTGCTGGCCTTAACCGGTGATCTGCACCGTGCAGCGGGCCTGCTGCGCTCTGCCCGCGCCCAGTCGTCGGAAGCGGATCCCGACGGATTGGCACCATTGGCCGAAGCGTCCTTGGCTTACTGCCGGGCCATGCTCAATGAAGCCGGCGGAGAGGCAGGAACAGAACCCCCCCGCGGCGGGGCAAGTCCCTGGCTCATCAACCGCCTGGAACGGCACTTTCGCGCCATGGCACGGGCGGCCAGCGGCGACGTCGATGGTGCGCTGCGACTGCTGCGGCAGCAGGCGGCTGCGGACCGGTCGGCGGCGGTCGGCGCAATGGAGATGATGGCGCTGGCGGCCATGGCGCGTCTGTGCGGGGTGGACGAGGATGGCCGACTGCTGGAACTTGCCACCCGGTGCCAAGGACCTTTCGCCGATGTCTGCGAAACGTACGCGAAGGGCCTCGCTTCCGGAAATGCCAGCCTGCTTCTCCAAGCGGCCGAGCAAGCGGCTAGAGCCGGTCAACTGACCTTTGCCCGCGACGTAGCCGGCCAGGCCGAGGCGGCCGCAGACAGATCGGGACGGGCCGATGTACTCCGCAGGGTCAGGCGCAAGGTTCGTACACTCCTTGAGGCCGGGACGGAATCAGGCTACGAGGCCGCCTGGCGCGGGCGCCTCACTGCGCGTGAACAGGCTGTTGCCAGGTCTGTTGCCGAGGGCCGCAGCAATCACGCTGTCGCCCGGGAACTTGGTGTCTCGACCAGAACGGTCGAAGGCCACTTGTACCAGGTGTTTTCCAAACTGCTCATTCGCAGCCGTCAAGAGTTGGCCGAGATGCTGGCTCCGGACTCCCCTGGCCCAACCGCATGAACGTTTCCGGCTCCGGGGGCGGGCGCCGGGACCTCGTCGATGCGGTGACCGCTTGCCTCGCCGGCCAGGCAACCGGCGGAGCGGTGCTTTACGGGGACGCCGGCATAGGGAAGTCCACCGTCGCGGATGGGGTTGTCCGGAACCTTGGGGACACGGTGCGGGTGCAGCGGGTACGAGCCGAACCAACCCTGGCGCCCGTGCCCTACGGTGCGCTCTTTCCTTATCTGAGGGGAGTGACCCCCGCGGAGTTGGAATCTCCGCTGGCGGTCCTGCGGACGGTGCGCACCTCCCTTGCCAAGGGCCCCGCGGGCGAGGCCCGTCCCCTGTTGCTGATGGTCGACGATGTCCATGATCTGGATGACGCGAGCAGCCATCTGCTGGCGCAACTGGTCATGGCGCGCTCACTCAAGATCCTTGCGCTCTGTAGAAGCTGGAGCGCGCAGCCGCGGGAGCTCCTGGAATTGTGCCAGGACGGGATCCTGGAAGCCTTCGAAGTGCGCCCGCTCACGACGGGGGAAGTCCGCAACACCCTTGAACAGATGTTTGGAGGGGCCGTAGCCGGCGGGACGGTGCAGATGCTGCAGCACAAGTCTTTGGGGAATCCGCACCTCCTGAAGGCCTTGGCCGCCCACGCTGCTGCAGCGGGCAATGTGGTGCAGCACCACGGAGTGTGGCGGATGATCCAGGAACCCACTGGCCTGGATCCGGGCGCACTTGATCTGTTCAAGGGACTGGTCAATGGGCTGGAGGCACCTCAGCGGCGTGTGGTGGACATCGCCGCACTGGCCGGCTCGGTGTCGGCTGCAGCGACCGGTGCCCTCTTCGACAGTATGGCGGTCCGATCCTTGGAGGAGATGGGGCTGTTGGCGGACATGCGCACCGGAAACCTCGCCGTGCGGCTTCGGTTCCCGCCGTACGCGGACGTTATCCGATCCATGGTGCCCGCAGGACGCAGCGCGGAACTTCTCAACCAATACCTGGACGTCATGAACCGCCTGGAACCTGCACCGGAGAGAGCCAGGGTGGAACTGGTGCGCTGGCAGGTTGACGCCGGCCGGCCGCCGTCACCCGAAGAATTACTGCCTGCCGCGTGTGCCGCCAATGACGAGTGTGACCATCAGCTGGCTCTAAGGCTTGCAGATGCCGGCACAAACGGCCAGCCTGCCGCTCTGGTGGAACGAGCGCGCGCCCATTGGGGGCTGGGCGACAGCTCGGAGGCCAAAACGGCGCTGGACCTGATCCATGAGAACGTGGACCATCGGACAATCGCGGCCGCCGCGCTGCTCCGGGCGTCCCTGGTGGAGCCGGAAGCCGGGTACCGGGTTCAGCTTGAAAAGATTTCCTCCGGTTGGATGGAAGCAGCGGCGGCGCAACCCTCGACGGCCCCGGGCGACGCTCCGGTCGCAGCGGCGTGCCTGGATGCAGCAACCGGTGCTTGGTTGCTGCAGGCTTATGCCGACATGTTGGAAGGAAACTTCGGAACGGCCCTCGATCGGCTGGAGAACGCCCCCGCCCCTGGATCTGAGGATGCTGGAGTTACCCGACTGCTTGCCGGTACCGTCAAGGCGCTTTGCCTGGCGGAAACCGGCCGTTTCAGGCAGGCGGCGGAAGCCGGGACAGAGGCCCTGAAGCTGGTCGCGGCAACTCCGTCGCTACGGTCCTTCTATCCCTTTGTCTTCTCCCGGAACGTGGAGTCCTTGTTGATCGCCGGCCGCTACCAGGAGGCAGAACGCGCCCTGGATGAATACAGCAGGACCGCGCCGTGCCGGCACCGTTGGTTTTCAGGTAACGAATCCGCTCTGCGAGGACTGCTTCTCTTTCGAAGGGGCCGGATGAAGCCCGCGGTCCAGTCGTTGGCGGAAGGTATCGGCCCGCTGCGCCACGAGGATCAAGGGATGCTGCTTCCATCCGTGCTCGGAGCCGCAGCAGCCGGAGCGGCTCTGTTGGGCAACGGCGGGCAAGCCAAAGACTTCCGGGTTGGCCTGCAGAAAGAAGCGGGCACCGGGAGCCGCCCGCGCCTGCTTGTAGCCTCTGCCTACGCTGCAGCAGATGCATCAAGCCGCGCGGGCCCGCCGGGAACAGCACGCGCGAATCCGGTTCTTCTGCTGGACGAACTTGAAGCCTTCGCGGCAACGGCCCGTGCGGCGGGATGGGTCAGCGCAGAGAAAGAGATCTTGGAGCATCAGCTCCTGCTCGGGGACGGTAGCGGGGCGGCACGTCTCGCGGAACTGTGCGCCCCGTTGGATGGGCCCGAAACCCAGGCTTTGGCGGCTGTCGCGTCCAGCAGGGCCTCATCGGATCCGGGGGGTTTGATGGCAGCAGCCGAGATGGCAACGCGTGCGGGCAAAGATTTGCTCGCGGCCACGGCAACGTCCTGGGCATCGGACATCTACCAACGGCAGGGGCTTCAACGCCAGCACAACGGTGCACTGCACCAATTGCGGGTAACCCTGCGCCGACTCGACGGTGTCACGACTCCTGCAACCGAACGTGCCCGGGGGAGTGCACCGGCACTGACCGCGCGGGAGCAACAAATTGTCCACTTGGTGCGCCGGGGCGCCAGCAACAAGCAGATCGCGGAGTCCTTGACGCTCTCTCCCCGGACCGCCGAGGGACACCTGTACCGGATATACCGAAAACTCGGGGTCGAGAACCGCCAGCAGCTGATCCGGTACGCCGAAGTACTGGATCAGTGAGGGCCAACAGCAAGTATCTGACGCGCAGATCCAAGTACCGCCCGCGAAGCAGCAAGTAGGCCATCGGTCATGCCGCGGCAGGAAACAGCCGAATTGTCGGTCCAAGTCGAGTGTCGGCTACTTGGGCATACATCGTAGCCGCTTCCTAGGCTGAAACTGTCGAAAGCTTCGGTAGAAACCAAGGGGGCGTGAGGCTCTCGACGACTATCGGTTCCGGGACAGTCCGCGGGCATGCGTCGGCGGGCTGTGACATCCATCCCGGCAACCGAATTTGGGGCACGGGCCTCGCCTGGGACACGGGCAGCATCGCGCATCCCCGTAGGAGCACTGCGCGCGCTGGTCGATCGCAGAATCCGTCTGGTGGAACGGATTGGGGACCCGGTTGAACAGATTGGGGAATCGTCATGATCGCAGAACTCGACAAGGTCTCGAGGGCCTGCCACACGCATGTTCACACATGCGGCGGTCCCGCACGGTCCGGCGCAGCAGAACGGGTCACCGGAGCTGTCCAGGCCTGCAGCCCGGGACTCACACGCTCCCCCCGCCCGGAGGAGACGTGCCCGGGGCGGCAGCCAGCGACAGCTAAGGCAGGTTAATGATGGATATTTTTACATCTCTGGAGTCGGAGGTCCGCAGTTACTGCCGGACTTGGGATACCGTTTTCGACTACGCCGCCGGGGACACGCTGCATAGCGAGGACGGCAGGGAGTATCTGGATTTCTTTTCGGGCGCAGGAGCACTCAATTACGGGCACAACAACCCGCTTCTGCTGGAGCCGCTGATTACTTACTTGCGCTCCGGGTCGGTCATCCATTCACTCGATATGAAGACGAAGGCGAAGCGACGATTCCTGGAGACGTTCCTGGAACTAATCCTGATCCCTCGCGGTCTCGACTATAAGGTCATGTTCACCGGCCCCACCGGGACGAACAGCGTCGAAGCGGCGCTGAAGCTGGCGCGCAAGGTTACCGGCCGGCACCAAGTGCTGAGCTTCACCAATGCGTTTCACGGGATGACCCTTGGCGCACTGGCGGTAACGGGCAATTCACTAAAACGCCAAGGCGCAGGAGTTCCGCTCAATAACGCCTCTAGCTTCCCTTATGACGGCTACTTCGATCAGCCGGCGGAAGATTTCCTGTGGCTGCAGCATGCGTTGGAGGACAGCGGGTCCGGACTGGACAAACCCGCCGCGGTCATAGTGGAGACGGTTCAGGGCGAGGGAGGGCTCAGAGCGGCCAGTGGAAGTTGGCTGCGGCGACTCTCCGATATCTGTCACCAGCACGGCATGCTTCTTATCGTCGATGATGTCCAGGCCGGGTGTGGACGTACGGGCACGTTCTTCAGCTTTGAGGAAGCAGGTATCCAACCCGATATTGTCTGCCTGTCGAAATCACTGTCCGGTTTCGGACTGCCGCTTGCCGTCATGTTGTTAAAACCCGAACTGGACATCTGGAAGCCGGGAGAGCACAACGGTACCTTCCGCGGCCATAACCCGGCCTTCGTGACCGGGACCGCGGCCCTGGAACACTTCTGGAACGGTCGGGGATTCGAACGAGACATCGCGGCACGGTCCGCACAGTTGCATGCAGCTCTGGCAACGATGGCGGTCGGCATTGAAGGCGCCCTTGTCCGCGGTCGAGGGCTCTTGGCAGGCGTGTATTTCCCGGACCGGACAATGGCACGAAAAGTTGCCGCCGAATCCTTCGCCCGTGGCTTGCTTGTAGAAACCTCCGGGCCGGAGGGAGAAGTGCTCAAAGCCATGCCTGCATTGACTATCAGCGCGGAAAACATGACCCGCGGGCTTGACCTGCTTGCAGAGGCAGTCCGATCGGTTGCCGGTGAATGGCTTGACGGAACGCCGGGCAGCCGCGGTGGGGACGTCCCCAGGCCGCGGGCGTCCAGTTCGGCGCTGCTGCGCGCAGTGAGCACGCCGAGCCGAGCACACATTGGCAAATAGGCGGTTAGCTCTGGACAGGCGCAGCAGGGCAATCCGGAGTGTTTGCGGGGCAGCGACCGCACCCGAGGTGCAGCGGCAGCCCAGCAAGTTTGGGGGTCAGGGTGAAAAACTACAAGCGCATAGATGAGGCCATGGATGAAGCTGCTGTCCGCATGGCACAGGACTCATTCGAGCTGCCGCGCAGCGCCTCGAGGCTCGGCGAGCCGCTGCCGTGGGGCGAACGAGCGGAGGCGGCGGGCACGGCTGGACGCTCAACGAATATCATCGTGCAGAAGTTCGGTGGCTCGTCGGTGGCGAATGCCGACGGCATTCGACGCGCCGCTCACCGAGTGGCTGAGACACAGGCGTCTGGATATCAAGTCGTTGCAGTGGTCTCCGCCATGGGCGACACCACCGACGAGTTGTTGGATCTCGCGGCCAGTGTTTCGCCGCATCCCCCTGCCCGCGAACTCGACACCCTGCTGACGACCGGCGAACTCGTTTCGGCGGCCTTGCTGGCGATCGCCTTAGCCGATTTGGGCGTCGATGTCCGGACCTTCACAGGCAGCGAGGCGGGCCTCATCACCGACGACTGCCACGGCAAAGCTCACATTATCGATGTCGATCCGCGCCAAGTCCGTGCCTGCTTGAAGAACGGTCAGGTCGCCGTCGTGGCAGGGTTTCAGGGCAAAAGCCGTAAAGGGAAGACGGTCACCACTCTGGGGAGGGGTGGTTCGGACTTGACCGCCGTCGCACTCGCCGCAGCACTCGGCGCAGGCGTCTGCGAGATCTATACGGATGTCGACGGTATTTATACGGCAGATCCGCGAATCGTTCCCAACGCGCGCAAGATTGATGTACTCGCCAGCGAGGAAATGCTCGAGTTCGCAGCCGCGGGGGCAAAAGTTCTCCACCTCCGATGCATTGAATACGCTCGCCGCTTCGGTATTCCGATCCATGTCCGTTCTTCGTTCGTGCAAAAGCGGGGCACCATGATCCTGCCCAGTCTCGATCAACCCCGTTCGGATGCGCACGCAGGCGAACAGACTCTGGTTTCGGGCGTGGCAAGCGTCAACTCCGCTGCACAAGTGACCATCGCCGGAATCCCGGCCTGCTCGAGGACTGCCGCGCGACTCCTTCAGGAGCTCGCCGCATCGGGGCTGAACATCGAAATGATCGCCCAGAATTCGCGGGACGCGGGGACCGGAATCGCCGACATCACCTTCACCCTCCCATCTACGGAGGCGTCGGCAGCCATAGCGGCCCTGGACGCGGCCCGGAGCCGCATCGGATTTGAAGCCCTGTACCACAAGGGAGAAGTGGGCAAGGTCTTGCTCACCGGACTCGGGATGCGCTCTTCGCCCACTACCCTCAGCACTTTCTTCAGAGCACTTTCGGACGCCGGGATCAGTCCGGAGATGATCTCGATTTCCGAGCTGTGCATCGCGGCCGTGGCACGGGCCGATGAGCTTGCCGATGCTGTCCGCGCTCTGCAGGACGCCTTTGGTCTCACGCCGCAGGACAAGGAAGCGGCGGGCGACCGTTCGCCGGACACGCTTCCGCAGTTCGAGGTTCAGGCGCTCGCCGCTACCCGGCCGGGATCTTCCGCATGACGTCTGACTGGGGAGGAAGGTGCAGCTTAGGCAATGTGCCGAGCCGGCACGAGGACATCAGCTTTCTGCGCCACGCGAGCAGGGACTGACCCCAGTGACCCATACGCCCAAATGCAGTGCATAAACGGGAGGTACCAATGGCGCCAGCCGAGAACTCGTACCTTAAATCAGAGGACACCACCACCATGCTGGTCAGGCAGTCCCACGCGCGGACGCCGGCCGGCGCTCATAAAGCGGCGCCCAAAGAATTAGTCGCACTGGCGGCGCCAACGGACCCCGCCCCGGCAGGAGCCAGCGAACGGACCGGCAGCACAATCACTCCCGCCCCCGGCGTGTACTCAGGGGGGCCTGCACCGATTCCTCGCACGTTGCTGGACATCCTCTTTCGCTCCGTAGACGAGTACCCGGACGCGCTGGCGTTGGATGACGGCACCACCTCATTGAATTACCTGGCGCTGCTGGAGCGGATCGAGTCCCTGGCCCTGAACCTGCGCGAACGCGGGATCGGTGCCGGAGACCGGGTCGGCATCCTGATGGCCCTTGGTACGGTCGACCTCTACATCGCAGTGCTGGCCGTACTCGTTCGCGGAGCGGCATGCGTCCCTGTCGATCCCGACGAGCTCGGTGACCGGGCCGCTTTGGTATGGGAAGCGGCCGAAGTATGCGCGGTAGTCGGACCCGGGCTTCGGGTCCGTCCCGTTATCGGAGCGCCCGCCCACGGAGAGGCTCGCCCGCCCACCGCCGACGACGATGCATGGATCATCGTCAGCTCAGGCTCGACCGGCCAATACAAGTCAATCGCAGTGTCGCACCGGTCGGCGGCCGCCTTTGTGGACGCTGAAGCGTCGGTCTTCTGCGCCGAGGATCCGCTCGGGCCCCGCGATCGTGTGCTGACCGGTCTCTCCGGCAGGTCCGGCCTGTGCCACGAAATGTGGCTGGCGTGGCGGCACGGCGCCTGCTTGGTGCCGGCACCTCCCGAGGTCATCCGCTCAGGCGAAAACCTGAGCCCGTGGCTGGTGCAACGGGGTATCACCGTGGTTTCAACGGCGTCTGCCCTCGCTGCACTATGGCAGGCGGAATCGCTGCAAGACGTCCGGTTGCTGATCTTCGGCGAGGAATGCCCACCGCATCTTGCGCCGCGGCTGGCCGCCCCCGGCAGGGAAGTATGGCACACGTACCGTCCCATCGAGGCCATCGTCGCCTGTGCTCCAGCCCATGGGTCGACTCCGGCGGGCATCGGCCGGCCGCTGCCCGGCTGGCAACTGGCCGTAGTGGACAGGAACGACCAGCCTGTCGCCTGGGGCGAAGAAGGAGAACTGGTCATCGGCGGGGTTGGCTTAGGCCGCTGCCTCGATCCAGGCGAAGACGTCGAGAAATATGCTCCCCTGGGCGCCCTCGGCTGGCCACGGGCCTACCGCACTGGGGATTTTGTTCGCGCCGATCCTGAAGGCCCGGTGTTTGTCGATCGGGCCGGCGGGCAGGCAGAACCCGCAGGGCGAAGAGTCGAATTGAGCGAGACGGAGCTCAGCGCAGCACCGTACGAGGTGCGCTCGGGCGGTCCGGCAACCGCAACCGACGTAGTTCACGAGCCGATGACGACCGCGGTAGACCTGCTGCTGCAGTCCCCGCACCGCCAAGAGGTGCGGTGGTCTCCGGGCGAGCGCCTGGAGGAGCTCTTCGAGAGCCGATGCGACTTGTTGCGCCGCGAAGGCCGGGCAGGCCAGTTGGCGGTCGACTCCGCGGACTCGAGGTTGACCTACGATCAGCTCGACGCGCGGGCCAATCAGCTGGCCCGGCATTTGCTCGATGACGGAGCCCAGGCCGGCGATCGCATTGCGCTGTTGTTCGACCACGCCGTGTGGGCCTATGTCTCAATACTGGCGGTGCTGAAGATCCGGGCGGCGTATGTGCCGCTGGACGCGGGATTTCCGCCGGACCGGATGGGTTACATCATGGAGGACGCCGGGGCCAGCCGCGTGCTGACCTTGAGCCACCTGGCCAGTCTGTTGCCGGAGGACTGCCCGCGCGCCCTGAGTTTGGACACGGCCGCCGCGGACATTGCAGCCATGTCCGGCTCCCGGCTCGCAGACAGCGAGAAGCCCGCCCCTGTCGAGAACCTGGCCTACGTCATCTACACGTCGGGCTCCACGGGCCGTCCCAAAGGGGTGGCCATCGAACACTCCAGCATTTGCAACTTCGTCAGGGTCGCCGCCGAGGTCTACGGATATCAGGGCAACGACCGCGTCTATCAGGGACTGACGATCGCCTTCGACTTTTCTGTCGAGGAGATGTGGGTGCCGTGGATGGTCGGGGCGACGTTGGTGCCCAAGCCGAGTTCGAAGAGCCTGCTCGGGGTTGACCTGGAACGGTTTCTGCTCGACAACCGTATTACCGCGATGTGTTGTGTACCCACCCTGTTGGCCACACTGGAGCACGAACTCCCTGACCTGCGTTTTCTGCTGGTCTCGGGTGAGGCGTGCCCGCGCGATCTGGCCGAGCGTTGGTACCGGCCCGGCCGGAGATTCCTCAATGTCTACGGGCCCACCGAAGCGACCGTGACCGCCACGTGGGACGTTCTGCATCCCGACAAGCCGATCACCCTCGGCCAGCCGCTGCCGACCTACACGATCATGATCCTGGATCCCGACGAGCCGCGTGCCCTGCCACGGGGAGAGACAGGCGAGATCGGCATCGCCGGGATCGGGCTGGCGGTGGGTTATGTGAATCATCCCGAGAAGACTAATGCGGTCTTTATCCCCGACTTCATGGGCATTTCGAATAACCCATCGGGACGCATCTACCGCAGCGGCGACCTTGGGCGGATCAACGACGACGGGTTGATCGAGTACTACGGCCGAATCGATACCCAGGTCAAAATCCGCGGGTACCGGATCGAGCTGTCAGAAATTGAATCGGTGCTTCTGCAAATCCCTGGGATCGCGCAGGCAGTCGTCGAGACCCATGAGTCGGCACCGGGGATGACAGAGCTTGCCGCGTTCTATACGTTGCGCCAAGGGGTCTCCGAACTCGCGCCCGAGGAGATCAGGGAGGAGCTCCGCGACCGGCTGCCGGGCTACATGATCCCGGCCTTCTATGAGCAGCTTGAGACCATGCCGATGCTGCCCAGCGACAAGGCCGACCGGAAAAACCTGCCGACACCCAGCAACCGGGTGAGCGCTTCAGCCGAGGGCGAGTACTGCGAACCGGCGACGGACGCCGAGGCGGCTCTCGCCGAGCAGCTTGCTGCCGTGTTGGGATTGGAGCGCGTCTCCGTCGAGGCTCACATGTTCGAGAATCTCGGGGCCAACTCCCTGATAGTTGCGCGATTCTCCGCCGCGCTGCGCACGAACACCGACCTGCCGCCGGTTGATCTGCAGGTCATCTACGAGCATCCGACGATCCGAGAGCTCGCCGCTGCTCTTACTTCCCCGACAGCCCCCCACGCTTGGGCAGCACAGGAACCGCACCCCAGGCCCAAACGAGGGCGGGCCGGCACTTTCGACGTCGTGCTCTGCGGTGCCCTGCAAGCCGCACTCGCCATCGGCTACTCCTACACCTTCCTCACGGCGATCACGGCCGGCTTCACCTGGGTCATTGCAGGGGAGGGCGTCCTGGAGACCTGGGGGCGATCGGTCGTCGTCGGATTCAGCTTCTTTCTGGCCCTCAGCATCGTGCCGATCCTGCTGAAATGGCTGCTCCTCGGACGATGGGAAGAGCAGAACATCCGCATCTGGTCCCTGGCCTACGTCAAGTTCTGGTTTGTCCGGGCGCTGGTCAGACTCAACCCGTTGGCCTTCTTCGTCGGGACCCCCATCCTTCCCTTCTACCTGCGGTTGCTGGGAGCCAAGATCGGCTCCAACGTCACCATCCTCACCCCCATCACTCCGGTATGCACCGACCTCTTGACGATCGGCAGCGGGACGGTGATCAACAGGGATGCGTTTTACCTGTGCTACCGGGCCCACGACGGGTGGATCCAGACCGGCCGGGTCACGCTTGGCCAGGACGTCCTGGTGAGCGAGAGGTGCGTGCTGGACATCAACTCCACGATGGGCGACGGAGCTCAATTGGGTCACTCGTCGTCCTTGCAGCGGCTGCAATCCGTACCCGCCGGCGAAAGCTGGCACGGGTCCCCTGCGGTGCCGACCGACGTGAACTACCGGTTCGTCGAGCCGCTGCCGTGCAGCCGGCGGCGGCGGGTCACCTTCAGCGTGCTCCTCCTGCTCAACAACACTGTCCTGTTCGGCCCGTTGCTTCTACTGGCCATTGCGCTGCTCCTGCCGGCCTACGGGGAAACCGGCCATATGGACCACACGAACCCGGGCTTCTACGCGGATCTGGTATTCGCTTCATTCGTCGTGCTGTTTGGTGGCATGTTCCTCGGTCTGGCCGCAATGTTCACGGTTCCCCGGCTGCTCAACCTCCTGATTAAACCGGGGCAGGTTTATCCGATGTACGGGCTGCGCTACGCCGCCCACCGGCTCATCTTCCGGCTGACCAACGTCTTCCAGTTCATGCACATCACCGGGGACAGCTCCCTGGCTGTGCACTACCTTCGTCTGCTGGGTTACAAGCAGCCAAATGTTGAGCAGACAGGATCGAATTTCGGGACGGAACTCGACCATGACAACCCTTACCTGACTACCGTCGGATCCGGAACGATGATCTCCGACGGCGTGTCGATCAGTAACGCCAACTACTCAGGTACGTCCTTCAGCGTCTCCGAGGTGAAAATCGGGGCGAAGAACTTCTTCGGCAACGACATTCCGTATCCGTCCCGCGCCCGTGTCGGCGACAACGTTCTCTTCGGCAGTAAAGTCATGATTCCCATCCATGGCGAGGTTCGGGAAAACGTCGGCCTGCTCGGATCACCGGCGTTCGAGATTCCCCGGTCGGTCAATCGCGACCTCAAAACGGACCGGCGGGAAGAAATGATCCGCCGGCTGCCGGCCAAGAACCGGCACAATGCCGTCTCCCTTGGGCTGTACCTGGCGAGCCGGTGGGTCCTCATCCTCGCCGGCATGCTGGCCTTTTCACTCGCCCTCATACTCTTCCCGGGCGTTCCGGGACTCGGGCTGTACTTGGGCACCGTCAGCTTCGGCGCCTTCATGATCGCCTTCTTCATCGTGCTCGAGCGTGCCGCCCAGGGATTCAAAGCCATGGTCCCGACCGTTTGCTCCATCTACGACGTCAGATTCTGGCGGCACGAACGGTTCTGGAAGTTCATCACGTATCCGCTGTATTTCTTTGACGGCACCCCGTTCAAGCCCCTGTTCTGGCGCCTGCAGGGCGTGCGGATGGGTAAGCGTGTCTTTGACGACGGCTGCGTCATCCCGGAGAAGACGCTGGTGACCATCGGTGACGACGCGACTCTCAATAACTCCAGCGTCGTCCAGTGCCACTCCATGGAGGACGGCGTCTTCAAACTCGACGCGATCGCCCTCGGCCGGGGAGTCACCTTGGGCGTCGGGTCCTACCTGCTCTACGACGTCGTCATGGGCGACGGCTCGGTCCTGGAGGCCGATTCCCTCCTGATGAAGGGTAGCCAAGTGCCGGAGGGCGCGCGGTACGGCGGCAACCCCGCACGAGAGATCGTTTAGACAGCGAAAGAGGAGGACGAACATGAGCCGTATTCCGGACAGGCAGGGACGCGACCCCGGCCCCGCAGACGCTAAATCGATGCAGAAGCGGAGCCGATTGGTCGGCATCGACGCGGCCCGTGGCCTCGCCCTCATCGGGATGATCGCCATTCACATCTTGCCGGACGCGAACCAGGACACCGGCGAGCCCACTTTGGCGTGGATCTTGTTCGCCGGTGACTCCGCTGCGCTGTTCGCCCTCCTTGCCGGAGTGGGTTTGGCCCTGTCCTCCGGGGGGAACAGACCGCACACGGGGCCGAGGATGGCCGGGGACCGACTGGGACTGGCCGTTCGGGCCGTCCTGATCGGAGCCATAGCCCTGGCGATCGCGCCCTTCTTGCAGCAGGAGGATCCTCCTGCCAACGGCATCTTGATCTACTATTCGGTGTTCTTCTTGCTCGCCATTCCTTTCTTGCATCTGCGGCCCAGAACCTTGTTCATCAGCGCGGCCGTCTTCGGCATCGTCTCGCCGATCCTCCTGCAGAAGCTGGATCCATTCCTCCCGACATCGTCGACGTTCAACCCCGCCGTCGGGCATTTCTTCTTCGAACCCGCCGGCGTGGTCTCGGATTTACTGCTGACCGGCTCATATCCGGCGCTGGCCTACATGTGTTACATCCTGACCGGCCTTGGCATCGGACGGCTGGACCTGCGAAGGCCCAAGGTGCAGGGATATATCGCCGGTATCGGTGCAGGCCTGGCGATCTTGTCCAACGCGGCCTCCGCCATCCTGCTGTACGCCATGGGAGGCTTCGAGCAATTGGTGGCCACCAGCGGGATGACGGGGGAAGAGTTGGACAACGGCCTTATCTTCGGGCCCGGGATCATTCCGGACACCTCCGCGTGGTGGCTGGCGATCGCGACGCCGCACTCGAACATGCCCCTGGCCATCGCCAGCAGTCTGGGGCTCGGTCTGTTGGCGGTCGGTGTGTTCCTCCTGATCGAAGGGGCGGCCGCACGCTTGCTGACGCCGCTTGCCGCAATGGGATCGATGACCCTGACCCTTTACTCCGCACACCTGCTCGCGCTGAGCCCTGAGCTGCACTACGAGGCACCCTTCCTGTGGTTCATCGTGCATTTGACGGTCGCCCTCGCCTTCGCCCTGATCTGGAGACGGTGGATGGGACAAGGCCCATTGGAGAGACCGGTCGCCGCGGGCGCCAAGAACTTCCGGCAAATCGTGGACGACGGATCATCGTCCCCCACGGCTGCTTCAGGAACGGCTTCCCGCTGATTCGGGATCTCCTGGCCCCCGGGGGGAATGCTTTGGGCTGCACCGACCATTAGGTAGCCGATTGCTTTTCGGGCCCCGGTTCACTCTGGGGCCCCGTTCACCCCGCTCATTCTGCCGACTCCAAACCTGCCGTCGGACATTGCCCGGCCCCCCGGAGCCGGCAGCTAGAATGCTGTGGTGATGTTGCACTCATGAGGACGACATGAAACTCCACTGGCCCAGGCGCCGGAGATCCCTTGTCCTCGTCGCGGCGCTCGGGCTGGTTGCTCTCCTGGCCGCGCTTGTCCTGGCTTCTGTGCGGGCGGAGCGACCCGGGCCGCAGGCGCAGGCTTCCACAGCGTACGAGCACCTAAAAGAGTTTCAAGCACTCGCCGATGATCACGGCGATCGAGCTATTGGCACCGACGGATATGAGGCAGCGGCTCAGTACGTAGAACGGGAACTCGAGAGTGCGGGTTATCAAAGCACGCGCCAGTACTTTACGTTCGAAACACGTGGCGAAAGCTACGAGTCTTTCAACATCATTGCCGAGACGGCCGGCGGCAGTGACGACAACGTGATAATGCTGGGCGCCCACCTCGACGGGGTGCGGAACAGTCCGGCGATCAATGACAACGCCTCCGGTGCGGCGGCCCTGCTGGAGGCCGCGCAAGAACTCAGCCAACGGGGTGAACCAAATAATAAGGTGCGCTTCGCGTGGTGGGGGGCGGAAGAGTTTCCGGAGGCGTTCGGCTCCAAGCATTATGTCGAAGATCTGGCAGAGCACGACAGCGGCGAACTCGACCACATCGCCGCCTATCTGAACATCGACATGGTAGCCTCGCCCAACTACGTCATCGCGGTCTACGACCCACAGAAATCCGACGACGACTCCGAGTGGGAGGTGCCCGACGGGTCGGAGGAGATCATGCAGTTCTTCACCGACTACTTCGACTCCCGTGCCCAGCCCTGGGTGCCAACGGAATGGAACTTCTATTCCGATCAAGTGGCGTTCATCGAGGAAGATATTGCTGTGGGCGGCCTCTTCACCGGCAGCGACGAGAGAAAAACCGCCCGGGAGAGCATCCTTTTCGGTGGCGCACCAGGGCAGCCACGAGACCCGAACTACCACAAATCGGGCGATGACATTGGCAACGTCGATCTGGAGGCGCTGGGCATTATGACCGACGCGATCACCCATGCCGCCACTAGCCTGGCTGAAGACAGCAGCGCGCTGGAGTAAGCGGGTGCAGGATTCGGGCCAGCGCCTCGACCCTGATAAACTTCTGGCATTGCCTAGGCGAGGGAGAGCCGGAACCGGTTCTCCGTTATCGACGGTGGCTAGCAGCTTCGTTCTCTGCACTGGTATCGGTGCGGCGGGTCGGTCTCTAGGCACCCGCCTCAAAACCACCCAGCACAAGGAGAACATTATGTCCGACCAGAAGCTTGCAGCTGAAGTCCGCAGCGAATTCGGCAAGGGCGCCGCGCGCCGGGCCCGCCGCAACGCCCAGATCCCCGCCGTTATTTACGGTCACGGGGCAGAGCCGCTGCACGTGCTGCTTCCGCAGAAGGCCACGACGCTGGCGCTGCGTACCTCCAACGCGCTGCTGACCCTGGACATTGACGGGGACGAGCACCTGGCCCTGGCCAAGGACATCCAGCGCGATCCGATCGCCCAGATCATCGAGCACGTTGACCTGCTCACCGTGCGCAAGGGCGAGAAGGTTCACGTCGACGTCAACATCCATGTCGAGGGCGAAGTTGCCCCGGGCGCCATCTTGGATCTGGAAGAGTTCACCGTTCTGGTCGAGGCCGATGCGACCGCTCTGCCGGAGGCGCTGACCATCAACGTTGAGGGCCGTGAGGTTGGCGAGCACGTTCACGCCACCGACATTCAGCTGCCTGCCGGCGTCAGCCTGCTGATCCCCGAGGACACCGTCATCGCCGCGGTTTCCGCTCCGACCGTGGCCGAGCCTGAAGCCGCTGAAGGCGAAGCCGCCGAGCCGGCTGCCGAGACCCCGGCCGAGTAACAACACGGCCTCAAAGCCCCCGGCGACGCGCGTGCGCATTCGCCGGGGGCTTTGGTCTATCCCTAGGATGATCTTGAATCCTTCGCATCTACCGTCCGAGGAGCACCCGTCTACGTGAGCACCGACACTTGGCTGATAATCGGTTTGGGGAACCCGGGCCCCGGCTACAGCGGCAATCGGCACAACGTCGGCCAGATGGCCCTCGACGAGCTGGTCGGCAGGGTCGGCGGTTCGTTCAAGTCGCACAAGGCGCACGCACAGGTTTTGGAAGGGCGCCTGGGAATTGGCGGGCCCAGGGTTGTGCTCGCCAAGCCACTGACGTTCATGAATCTGTCCGGGGGACCGACGTCGGCGCTGTGCCGGTTTTTCTCAATCGAACCGGACCACGTGGTCGCCTTGCACGACGAGATCGACATCCCCTTCAATACGATCAAACTCAAGATCGGCGGGGGAGAGGGCGGGCACAACGGACTCCGCGACATGTCCAAGGCGCTGGCGACCAAGGATTACTACAGGATTCGCATAGGCGTTGGCCGCCCGCCGGGCCGGATGGATACGGCGGACTACGTGCTGCGCGATTTCTCGACGGCGGAAAAGAAAGACCTTCCCTTCCTTTTGGACGATGCAGCAGACGCGGTGGAACTGCTCCTGTCCGACGGGCTTCTCGCCGCGCAGCAAAAGTATCACGCCAACGCCAAGCAGGGGTGAGTGTCAGGAAGACCGCAGGGGTATCCCGCGGGTCATGGGCGCGGCGACCTAACCCAAGAACGAGTGGTGACTACTCGTGTCAGGTCGCCCTCGGCTCTTTACGCTGAGAAGGTGTTGTTGCGCCGTCAAGGCGGAGTCGCAATACCGTGCGCGTGGAGCTGAAGGGCCCGGGCGCATCCAGCCGACCGGCGGGGTTGGCGAAAGCCAGAGGAACCGCGAAGGCGGAACCTTCCCCCCAGGCCCCGTCGGTCTCTGCTGGATAACGAAGAAATTCGGGCTCGGGAAGAAAGACGGTCCAATGCGGAAGCAACAGGGATCGTCGTAGCGGACGGTCAACTGAGTCGCCGCCTAACGCAGGTCCGCGATGGAGGGCTGGGCGCCGGCGCAAGGCGTCACACAACCGTGGATTGGCACGCCCGCACCAACCGTGCATAAAATCGTTTCAGCCTGAGTGGCTCCCTGAGCGGGGCCGACGATGGGCGGCCTCCGAGACTGGGCCACCCCCATCCCATCGTCGGCCCCTTTTTCATGGCCATTCCGATGCAGGCGTGCCGCGGGCAAACCTCGGGTTGCGCTGCGTCGGGGGCATTTAACGCAGCGCAACCCTTCGGTCAGGGATTCTGCCCGCCTGCGCAGGGCGGGCTCGTCCCCGTCTAGCGGGACTACGGCGGTTCCGGCTCGATCCGGACTGCCGCAGGCCTAGTTTCGAACGACGCGGGGAGCTTCTAACCCCGCGTGCGTGTGGACTTCCCTCTGCCGCAGCGCCAGAAGCTGCCGGATACGGCGAAGCGCAATAGGCCCGGTGGGTGTCTGTTCCAGTTGTTCGACTGCCGCGCCGAGCCGTTCGGCAGCCTCGGCTGCCAAAGAAACGCGCGGCGGCGTACGAACAGACGAGGGGTCGAGCAGCGTCCTCTCGAGTTCGGCGGCCAACGACCGCTGGTCCTGCACGAGGATCGCGTCCCCGTGCTGCGCCATCGTCTCGGTAAACGCAATCTGGTGCCCGTCGACGACCTCCCGCAGTTCCGGCCGCCGGGGCACCGCGATCGGCAGATGGCCGGCCTCACGGACATCGAGGATGGAGCCTGGCCCGCCCTGGACGACGACGACGGTGGCAGTTCGATACAGTGCCAGCAAGTCCTCGCGCGGCATTCTGGTGACCCCGTCTGCGTGCCGGGGCGGACGGCTGGCTCCGTGCTGCACAAGGCACGACGGTGGATCGGAAAGACCGGCCAGCCAGTCGTCGATCCAGTCGACCAAGCGGTCGAACGTGTGATGGTCGGTTCCCAACGAGACCACGACCTGCGGAGCGGGGTGCGCGCTGTTCACAGTACCGGTCCGATATTCACGGCTTCGGGGTAGAAGCGCCGCTGTTCTTCCCACTGGATGCAGAAGAGCTCGGACAAAGGGTAGCAAAGGCGGCCGCTCAGGGTCGGCATGGTAATCCGATCAAAGCACTCTATGTACACCGTGTGGATGCCGAGCAGGCGGGCGACCAGGAAGAACGGGACACTCACGCCGGCGCCAACGGAAACCACCACGTCGGGGCGCTCCCGGCGGAGCGTCGGCCAGGCCAAAAGCAGGTTTCTGATGGCATTGCGGACATTCCTGGTGGTGGGATAAAAGCACCAGGTGACGTTTTCGTTGTGCAAAGCAGCCTCGACCTCGGGCCGCTGGAACGTCACCCAACTGCGGGCGTGCTGGCTCCACCACTTATCCAACGGCAGCAGCTGGGCCAGATGCCCGCCCGCCGACGTCACGAACATGATTTTCATGCGCCGTCCTCCCCCTACCGGGATGCGCCCCAAGGCACCCCGGATCACCGACCTCTGCGGTGATAAAGCGAGCCTATTGACAGGTGGCGGCCGATACACGAGTGGTGCTTACCGGGATCCCGAAGCTGCCCCGGCCTGGTCCGTTTCCGCTACCGGGGTTTGCCGGAGAATGCGCCCGAGAAAGCACGTTGCGTCCCCGGATCAGGGCGGTAAGACACTCATCTTTACGGCTACTGCTACGGGCATTACCTGACCACGGCGCATCATTGCTACCTGCATGTTGCACAAACGGAGGCGCTCCCTGCGTAGACGCCTCGTGAAATCGGCTTTAGACTGTGGACCACACCGGTTGGGGATCGGGCCTTGCGGACCTTGGGGGAACGCGGCCCGCGGCCGGTGTGAAGGCATGGCCGTCTTAACTTACCGCCGTGCCTGAGCGACTTTGGGGGGAGACGCTGATGACTGCTGTATTTAATGGGCCGGTTAGTGGTCCGCTGACCGACTCTATTTCGCCGGGGCGCCGCCGCCTTGCAGAGGACATCTTCGCGGTACTGAAACCCGGGCACCAGGGAGTGCTGCTCATCGGTGCCGCCGGCATGGGGAAATCCACCATCGCCCAGCAAGTGCTAAAAATGTTCGGCCCGGAGACGCACCTCGAATTTGTTCGGGGAAGCCACGTCTCGTCGCGCACCCGTTATGCCCCGTTGGGAATCCTGCTTGGGGGAGTGGGCGACGACGGACTGGAGCACCCGGCGCTCGTGCTCGAGGGAATCGCGGCTACGCTGCTGCACCGTGCCAAGGGCAAACGCATTGTCCTGCTTGTGGACAACGCCGAGAACCTGGACGCATTCAGTTCAGCTGCCCTGACCCAATTGGCGCGCGCCGGAGTCGTCACCCTTTTTGTGGCCAGCCAGGGCGTTGCCGCCGGCGACCGCGCCTTTATGCAGCTGTGGATCGATGGAGACCTCCGCCGATTCGACGTGGCGCCGCTGGACCCGACAGACAGTGAGGCGCTGCTGACCGAAATTCTCGGGGGCAACATATCGTCCGTCGCTGCACGATCGCTGTGGCGGAACACCGGCGGAAATCCGCGCTACCTGCGGGTCTTGGCCCAAGACCAGGTGGCAGCACGGACTTTGGTCGAGCAGGACGGGACATGGGTGCTCGCCCAGCCGCTCGTTTTCAGCGGTGACATTGCAGACGTGATACGACCGCGGCTGCTGCAACTGCCTCCGGGGCACCGCCGGCTCGTCGAGCAACTGGCACTGGCGGGAGGCATTACGCTCTCGGCTCTGCAGCGGTTGGCCGATCCGCTGGCTCTGGAGCACTTGGAGGGCCGCGGTATCATCACGGTCGACCTGGGCGTCGACCCGCTGGTGCGGGTGGCCGGTCACTTCCTGGGCGGCGTCGTTAAGAGCACACTCACACCCGGCCGGACGCGTGAACTGTGGGATGAGGTGGCGCACGTCCTGCACCCGGTGGATGTACCCGATCGCTACCTGCCGGATCTCGGCCTCTGGGCGTTGGAGGGAGGCGCCGCGCTGAGTCCGGCAGAAACCCTGCGGGCTGCTGCTGCCGCCAACGACGAACTGGAGCCGGGACGGGCCCTGCAGTTGGTCCGGGCGCTGGGCCGGCAACACCGCGGCGCGGCCGGCCTCCGGGAAGAAGTCCGGGCCCTGCTCCTGCTGGGAAAATCTGGCCAGGCCGCGGCCCTGCTCGCGTCCTCCGGTCCGCAGGACTGCAAGGAATCAGCGGCTGCCCTGGTCGCGCTGGCCGGCGAACGCCTCGCCGTTTCCCGGGCCACGGGCGGAACCGTTGACGCCGGATTGGAGGAACTGAAGCACCTGCGCGAAAGGCTCGGCGCGGAACTGCGCACGGTACCGGTGGCCGATGACGGCGGCCAAGTACTCGGTGCTGCCGACCGGACGAAGGAGATACTGGAAACCGCGTTGGACGAATCCCTGCTGATCGAAGCAGAGCAGGCCGCTTCCGACGGCCGCTACGGGCAAGTCCCCGAGCTGGTCAAGCTGCTGCGCGACGACTGGGACAAGCCGCCGCAGATTCGGCTCCGCGCCGGAGCCCTTCTCTGCGAAGCCTTTGCGGTCATGGGCCGGCAAACGGATGCCCTCAGCCTGGGAAACATGCTGACTGCGGAGCTGGCCGATCAGCGCTTGCCCAAGGGGCTGCACAACTTCGTGGGAATTCGGGTCGTCGCTTCGCTCATCGTGGCGGGTCAGCTTGATGCGTGCCTCGCCTATTGCCAGACCCCCGCGGCGCAGCGGGGGACGTCCCCGTACAGCAACGGGAACGAGCTTGCCTTGGGGCTGGTCCACGCCCGCGCCGGCCGGGCCGAAAAGGCCCTTGCTGCCCTGCTGCCGGCCATCAGCCAACTGAAGGTCGCCGGCAACAGCGGCGGCGCCGGCCTTGCCAACGCCGCTGCCGCCTACGCCTACTCGCTGCTGTCGGATGAGAAGAATACTCGGCGTCACCTAGCCGCTGCCGCTGCTTCACCGGCAGGTTCCCGCTGGCTGGCGCGGCGCGCCACGGAATATTTCAGCATCCTCGCGTCCCAGCGGCTGCGGCGGGATGACGACGCAGCAGCGGCGCTGGACCAGACGGGCTCCGAAGAACTGGCCGCCGGAAATTCTGCCGCGGCCATGATTTTCCATGCGGCAGCGGCGCGGGTCGGCGGCAGGTCCTATGCACGGAAGCTACAGGCATCGGCCGCCGTCTGTGACGGCGAAGCCGCACGGCTCTGCAGTGAGTACAGCGCGGGCCTGATGTCCCAGGACCCCGAGATACTGCTCAAGGCAGCCGACTGCGCGGCCGCACTGGGCGACATCCTTTTCAGCTACGACGCTGCGCGAGCCGCCCAAAGCGCCGCGGTCACCGGAGGTGACCGCGCGGCGGCCCGCAAGGCGCGCGCCATGGAAAACGCGGGGTACCGCATGCTCCGGGACAACAGCACCATCGTTGCGATGCTGGCGTCCCTAAGTCCCTTCGAGCTGACCTTGGCGCAGCTGGCCGCCGAAGGCAGCAGCAGCGCGGCACTGGGCCGAAGGCTGCACTTGTCGCCGCGGACCGTTGACTGGCACTTGGGCAAGATGTTTGCGAGGCTTCATGTCTCCGGCCGCGCCGACTTGCGCGACTTGCTGGGAGCGGCGGGGTCGACGTCATGACTGATACAGCTCAAGGACGCAGGCTGGTGGGACGGGACGCCGATGTCATGGCTGTCACCGAGAACATCCGCAGTGGCAACGGAGCCTGGATTGTCGCTGAATCCGGGCTCGGCAAAAGCGCCCTTGCGAGCGCCGTACTGGAGGAATTGGCGGACGACGTGCGGCCGTTTCGCGTACACGCGAGCCGGACCCTTTCCTCGGTCGCGTACGGCGCCCTGGCACCGCTACTCACAAACCTGACCGCACAGCAACTAGGCTCGCATTTTTCCACCATGCGCACCCTGACGGAGCGGCTGCAGTCCGACGCAACCAGCCTGCAGCCAGCCCTGCTGGTGGTCGACGACGCCCACGACCTGGACGCGGGTAGCGCGGAAATTCTTGGCCAGCTGGTCGCCTCGATGCAGGTCAAGGCGCTGCTGCTCAGTCGACCCAGCCTGGCCGAACCGCCCACGATCCTGGGAGAGGCGGTCGAGGGGCTGCTGCACCGCCGGTCATTGGAGCCGCTAAGTGAGAGGCAGGTGCACCAACTGTGCAACCAAGTCCTGGACGGGGAAACCGCGGCCAGCGCCAGTGCCATCTTTGCCCGGGCGAGCGGCGGTAACCCGCTCTTCCTGCTAAGCCTGCTGGAGCAGGCCCGGCAGGCCGGGCGCTTGGTCCAGACCCGCGGCGTATGGCTCTTGCGGGATGCGCTGCCGGAGGCGGACGCCCGCCTCTCCGAGCTGATCGAGCGGGAGCTCAGCGAACTAAGCGCCGACGAGCGCGAAGTATTGGATTTCGTGGCTTTGCTCGGGGCAGTCCCCCTGACGGTGATGTTCGAATGCGGGAACGTGCAGGCCATCGACCGGCTGATGGAAAACGGACTCATCGAGATTTCGCCGCCGCCCGAACCGCGTATCTGGTTGCGGAACCCGGTTCACGCACAGGCCCTGCCGACTCTGGTGCCGGTGTTCCGAAGGCTGAGGTTGTACCGGAAATTGGAGGAAGTCCTGCCGGTCAGCGGATCGGGCGAGATGCTGTTCCGGCGTGCAAAATGGGCGCTCGATAGCGGCGTGCAACTGCCGGATGATGAGCTGGTGAAGGCCGCCGCGGCGGCCAACAACGCGGGAGAAACAAGGCTCGCCGTACGGTCAGCCGGCGCCGTTACGACAGGTGGGGTCCGTTGGGCGGCACAGCTGCAGCGGGCCAGGGCAGTTTGCCCTTCCGATCCCACGTCCGGGCCCCTCATCGTGGGGTTGGTCGCGGCGGCCGGTAATGCGGAACAGGCCCGGGACGCAGCACTGCTGGCAGTACAACGGCCGTATCCCGCCGATATTTGGACGCACCGCAGCCTGGAGGACTGGGCCGCCGAAGCAAAGGGCTTGCCGACGTATTCCGAGTCAAAGCCCGGTATGGACCAGGCTTTGGACCGGAGCCTCCGGCTGCTTGAATTGCGCCATCTTGTTGCCGACGGCGGACACACGGCGGCGAGCGGGCCCCTGACGGTGCTCGTCGCGGAGGCATCATCTGCCCAGGACCTGGATTGCCTGGTGCTGGCGCGCGCGCTGTTGGCACAGGTGTATACGGTCACCGGGCGAGCGGATCACGCGGCAGCGGAAACGACCAAGGCCCTGCAGGCGCTGGAAGTGCACGAGCCGCAGGTAGCAAGCCGGACGTTTGTCGTTGCCCGCCATATCGCGGCGCTGCTGACGGCGGGGCGCTGGGGCGACGCCGCGGAAGCAGTGGATGGATTCCGGGCCGTAAGGCCGAACGAGCTGGTCCATTACGGCGGAGCAGTCGATGTGGCGGCCGGGATCATCCTCGGGCGCCGGGGCGATTATGCCGAGGCTCACCGTATGCTGGCCGGAGCAGCCGGGGAACTGGAGCACCACGACCCGTTGGGCCTGCGCCCAGTGGCGCTCGCTGTCGGTGCGTATGTGGCGATGTTGAACGGGCAGGATGAGCCGGCCGGGCAGTACCTGTCCGATTACGCAATGGCCGGGACCGGAAACGCTACTCCATCCGGCCTTTTCAGCGACGGTTTGGCTGCTGCCGCCCGGCTTCTCCAGTTTCCCGGCACCAAGGCGCTGTCCGAACTGCAATCCCTGGCAGACACCGCGGGGAATCGGGGGTGGAGCTCCCTCGAACTCGCCTTGAGGTTTCTGGCCATTCAGCTGGGGGACATGGGCAGGATCGGCCAGGTCGGTTCGTTGGCCGCTTCCATTGAGGGAAGGGAGGCGGCGTTTGCAGCCCAATACTGCGAGGCTGCCGATATAGGCGGAATCGAGCAATTAGTGCACACGGCCGAGGAAGTGCACTCATCAGGGCTGGTTTCCCTTGGGCTCCACACCTTGTCGGAGGCGCTCCGGATTGCCAAGGCGGAACGCAACAGGGCTGCGCAAAGACGCATTAGCGCACTGCTCGGGCAGTGGCAGGAGGCGGCACCCGTCGCCCGGGAGATCCCGTCCTCGATGTCGCTGACACGCCGGGAACGCGACATCGCGGCGTTGGTCATCGCGGGCAAGCGCAATGCGGAGATCGCGGACGCGCTCTCGTTGTCGGTCCGGACCGTCGAAGGCCACATCTACCGCATGTTCGAGAAGCTGGGCATCAACCGCCGGGAGCAGCTGGGGCACGAACACCTGTAGGAGCGGCCCGTGGAGACGACCACTGCCAGAGGCGAGTATGCCGCCGGTAGTGGTCGTTCCATGTCCGGGTATCAGGCGTCCCGGAACCGGCAAAGCCCTCCTCTTCGCACCCCGCTGGTGCCCCCTGCGCCGAAAAATTGGAAGTAGAAACCTGAGTAGCGCGCCGGACAGTCCAGTAGCCGGTACGCGCACGCACTCCGGCGCGCCCCCGTAGGCTTCTGAGGGTACGGAAAACACCGGTCCTGCAAGGACGCAGGGAGTCTACGGATCGCTGGGGGCAAGTAACCCGTACATGTATAAAGGACGGCTGCGGCATCCGCTGCCGGACAATAGCGGGAAGTGCATTTCTGGGGGGAGATGTGCAATGGGGGATTTTGTAACTCGTGTGCTGCTGCTGGGGGCAGGGGGACTGGCCAGGGAAGTTTTGGCAGCGATGCGCACTGCAGGTGGGTGGGACGTAGTCGGCGTGCTCGATGAGGACCCGGATGTCCATGGACGTTACGTAGATGGTGTGCAAGTCCTTGGGCCCGTCGAGGCGGTTTACCGGTACCCGGATTGCAGGCTCTTGGTGTGCCACGAATCCCCGGCCATCCGCCGGCAGTTGGTGGACCGGTTGGCAGAGTACGGAGCCGGGCCGGAACGCTACGCGACATTCGTCGGCCTCCGCGCACCGCTTTCGGCAAGTGTCCGGGTCGGTGCCGGCAGCCTTGTCCTGGCGGAAAGTGTCCTGGCCGCGGGAGTAACCCTGGGGGAACACGTCGTCATCATGCCGCGGGTGTCACTGTCGCACGATGTGGCAGTATCCGCATTTGCCACCGTGGGCGCAGGGGCGGCCCTTGCCGACCACGTGCAGGTGGGGCGTGGAGCTTGGCTACAGATGTGTTGCAGCGTCGCCTCCGGTGTTGGCATCGGCCGGGACGCGACGGTGGGCATGGGCTCGGCCGTCCTGGGACACGTGCCGCCGGAAGAATGCTGGGCAGGCGTGCCGGCACGGCCCGTAGCCGGCTCTGCAGACCAACAGGCACCCAATCAACTTTCTGTTGGCGGGGGATCGCAGGAGTTAACGTCCAGCCGGAGCGCGCCGGGAAGCGTCGGCCGCTCGGCTTTCGAGCGACTGGCTGCCGCGGCAGCCCTGCTTAAGACGCCATGAAGGCGGCGAAGACCTCGCATGTCTCCGAGGCCGCCGGCGCAGCGAATGCCAGCCGCCGGGTCTTTTCGCACAGGTCGACGATCACTACGCCGGACTTTCCGGTTCTTGAAGGGAAGCGCTAGCCATGCATGATGCCCAGGTGTCCACGGACAGCTACCTGCAACGCACGGTCGCCCCGCTGGTGGGTGTCGCCGCGGAAACGTTCGGGTTCGAGACGCCGGCTGCGCCGAAACTTTCCATACCGACGCTCCTGAAACCCGCTGTTCCACGTCCGGGAGCGCGCGGCCGCACGTCCAAGCCGTGGGCCCGCCGCTACCAGGCCAAATTGCTCGCTACGGACACTGCCATCCTCGTGCTCTCGGTAGCTGTGGCACTGCTGCTCGTTGGTGATCGGGTAACCGGGGCCGGTGCGGCCCTTGCGCTGGTCACCGGCGCTGTCATGGCCTGCGCCCTCGCGGTCGGGAGGACCCGGGACCTGCGGGTGATCGGTGTCGGGGCCGCCGAGTACAAGAAGGTGATCAGGGCAAGCTCCGGTGCCTACGGGATGCTCGCCGTCGTCCTCTTGGCCCTGCAGGCGGAGGAGTTGGCACCTCCATTCGTGGCGGGAGTGCCGGTCGGCATCGTCGCGCTGCTGGCGGGACGCTGGGGCTGGCGGCGGTGGCTGACGAAGCAGCGGGAGAACGGACACTACCTCTCGAAGGTCGTCGTCCTCGGTGCCTATGAAGACGTCGTTTACGTGATAGACCAGATCGCCAAGAAATCCGGCGCCGTGTACCAAGTGGTGGGGGCAGCGCTGGATGGCGTCCCGGCCGACAGCGACGCCCTCGCCGCACGGCAGGTCCCCGTGGTGGCCGGGCTGGACGACGTTGAGCGGGCCGTGGACATCCTTGGCGCAGACGCCGTCATCGTTGCGGGACAGGTGGGGCAGCGCAGCGGCTACCTCCGGGAACTCGGCTGGCGGCTGGAGGAGAGCGCCACCGAGCTGGTGGTCGCGCTATCGCTGACCAACGTTGCAGGTCCCAGGATCCAGATGCGTCCGGTGGAGGGCTTGCCGCTGATGCATGTCGAAAGGCCGCAGTTCTCCGGTTACCGGTACTTGCTCAAGCGGTTCGTCGACGTCGTCGTCTCCGCTGCCGCCCTGCTTGCCCTGCTGCCGGCCTTCGCCGTCTTCGCCGGCCTGATCCGCTGGGACTCGCCCGGCAAGGTCATTTTCAAGCAACGCCGGGTGTGCCGCAACGGACAGACGTTTGAGATGTTCAAGTTCCGGTCCATGACCGCCAACGCTGAGGCCGAACTTGAGGCCCTCAAGGCTATGAACGAAGGCAGCGGTCCGCTGTTCAAGCTGCGGGCCGACCCTCGTGTCACCAGGGTGGGCGCCTGGATGCGCAAGTACTCGCTGGACGAACTCCCGCAGTTCTTCAATGTCCTGCGGGGTGAAATGTCCCTGGTCGGGCCCCGGCCGCCGCTGCCCTCGGAAGTGGCCGGCTACGAGGGGCACGTGGGCCGCCGATTGTACATCAAGCCGGGGCTGACCGGACTGTGGCAAATCAATGGGCGGTCCGACCTGAGTTGGGACGAAAGCGTCAGGCTCGACCTCTACTACGTGGAGAACTGGTCGCTGACCGGGGACCTCATGATCATGTGGCGCACGTTGAAGGTGATGGTGAATCCAACCGGCGCTTATTGAGGGCCCGCCGTTCACGCGACGAGCGCCCGCTACCGGCAGCAACAAGGGGATTGAGCAGGGAAAGGGGAAATTGATGGGGGCGGATATACAGGCGGTCAACCGCCTGGACTTGGGACGGCACGTCCCGGACACCGCGCTGGCGCCGGAGCTCGCCGGCAGGGCCGGGGCCATGCTGCGGCAGTTGCAGTGGGACGCCGCGGTCGGTGGATGGACAGCCGACCGGCTGAAAACAGAAGGTGATGCGCGCTCGCATGAACTGCTGGTCGCAGCGCTGCGGCGGTCTCGGCCGGAGGACCTGGTGCTGTCGGAGGAGGGCGAGGATGACCCGGCGCGCCTAAGGGCCGAACGGGTCTGGATTATCGACCCGCTGGATGGCACCCGCGAATTCTCCGAAGGGCGCCGGGATTGGGCGGTCCACGTGGCGCTGTGGTGCAGGGGCAGCCTGCGGGCTGGGGCCGTCGCGCTGCCGGGACTTTCCACGACCCTGGATACATCCGACCCCGCGGTCCGGTTGCAACCGTCCCGCTTCCCGCCGGGTCGGCGGTTGCGGATCGCGGTATCGCGGACCAGGCCTCCCGCCGTCATTGGCGCACTGGCCGAAGAAACGGGCGCGGCAGTCCTGCCGATGGGCTCTGCCGGCTACAAGATCGCCGCCGTGATCCGCGGCGAGGTAGATGCCTACCTGCACAGCGGCGGTCAGTACGAATGGGATTCAGCGGCTCCGGTCGCCGTGGCCCGCAGCCGTGGCCTGCATGCCAGCAGGCTGGACGGTTCGCCACTGGTCTACAACCAACCGAGTGCGTACTTGCCCGATTTGCTGGTCTGCCGGCAGGAACTGGCAGGCGACCTGTTGCAGCGGCTCAGCCGGTTGCCCCGGGAATAGGCCGTTACGTGCTGGCTGGCACAAACAAAGGGGGAAGAAAGAGATGAATGAAACAACCAGTGGGCCGCGCTATCACGTGAGCCACCTCAAGCTCCTTGAGTCGGAGGCGATCTACATCATCCGTGAAGTCGCCGCCGAACTGGAGAAACCGGGGCTCATGTTCTCCGGCGGCAAGGACTCGATCGTCATGCTGCATCTCGCGGCGAGGGCCTTCGCACCTGCGCCGATACCGTTTCCGGTGGTACACGTCGATACCGGCCACAATTTCGACGAGGTCTTGCAGTTCCGCGACTCCTTGGTCAAAGAACTCGGGGTGAACCTGGTGGTCGGCTCGGTGCAGGATGCCATCGACCGCGGGCTGGTGCAGGAGGAACCCAACGGGTCCCGCAACCGCATCCAGACGGCGGTGCTGCTGGAGACTGCCGAAAAATACGGCTTCAACGCCCTGATGGGCGGGGCGCGCCGTGACGAGGAAAAGGCCCGGGCCAAGGAACGGGTTTTTTCCTTCCGTGACGAGTTCGGCCAGTGGGATCCCAAGAACCAGCGTCCGGAATTGTGGGGCCTGTACAACCCCCGCATCCACCTGGGCGAGAGCATCCGCGTGTTCCCCATATCGAACTGGACCGAACTCGATATTTGGAGCTACATCGCGCACGAGCAGATCACCGTTCCGTCGATCTACTACGCCCACGAGCGGGAAGTCTTCGAACGCAACGGCATGCTCTTCGGGGTGCACCGCTTCTGTCAGCCGCGAGGCAACGAGCGCACCTTCAGGGAAACGGTGCGGTACCGCACCGTCGGCGACGCCACCCTCACCGCCGCCGTCCGTTCCACGGCGACGACGGCCGCGGACGTGATCGCCGAGGTGGCGGCGACCCGCGTTACGGAGCGCGGCGCCACCCGTGGGGACGACCAAGTAAGCGAAGCGGCCATGGAAGACCGCAAGAAAGAGGGGTATTTCTGATGGATCTGTTGCGTTTCGCCACCGCAGGTTCGGTCGACGACGGCAAGAGCACGCTGATCGGACGCCTGCTCTACGACTCAAAATCGATCTTCAGCGACCAGATGGAAGCCATCGAACGCACCAGCCGGGAACGAGGCGACGAGTACACAGACCTGGCGCTGCTGACGGATGGGCTGCGCGCCGAACGGGAACAAGGGATAACCATTGACGTCGCCTACCGGTATTTCGCGACGCCAAAGCGCAAGTTCATCATCGCCGACACCCCGGGCCATCTGCAGTACACCCGCAACATGGTTACCGGCGCCTCCACGGCGGACGTCGCGATCGTCCTCGTGGACGCCCGGAAGGGCTTGGTGGAACAAAGCCGGCGCCACGCCTTCCTCGTGTCGCTGCTGCAGGTGCCGCACCTGGTGCTGGCGGTCAACAAGATGGACCTGGTCGACTGGTCGCAGGACGTGTTTGACCAGATCCGCGAGGAGTTCAGCGGATTTGCCAGCAAGCTGGAAATCACCGACCTTTCGATCATCCCGGTGTCCGCGCTGCAGGGCGACAACGTGGTCTCGCGGTCGCAGAACATGCCGTGGTACGAGGGGCCGTCGCTGCTGCACCATCTTGAAAACGTACACATTGCGAGCGACCGCAACCTCGTGGACGTGCGCTTTCCCGTGCAGTACGTGATCCGGCCGCACCAGAACCGCAACCACGACTATCGCGGCTATGCCGGCCAAGTCTCCGGGGGCGTCATGAAGGTCGGCGACGAGGTGATCGTCCTGCCCAGCGGCCTGCCTTCGCGGATCTCCGCCATCGATACCCCGGACGGACCGGTAGACGAGGCCTTCGCTCCGATGTCGGTCACCGTGCGGCTCGAAGACGACCTGGACATCTCCCGCGGTGACATGATTTGCAGGCCGAACAACAAGCCGATGGTGGCCCAGGACATCGACGCGATGGTGTGCTGGATGAGCGACAAGCCGCTGCAGCGGGGGCAGAAGCTTGCGGTTAAACACACCACGCGCAGCGCGCGGGCCTTGGTTAAGGACCTGCAGTACGGGCTGGACATCAACAGCCTGCATCGCCGGCCCGACCCGGACTCGCTCAGCCTCAACGAGATCGGCCGGATCAGGATGCGCACCACGTCACCGTTGCTCGCCGACGAGTACAGGAGGAACAGGCAGACCGGCGGTTTCATCTTGATAGACGAGGCTACAAATGCGACGGTGGGGGCCGGAATGATCGTCGCCACGGCCTGATACTGCCTCTGCATAACAGCCCTGCCCGTGGATCCACGCCACGGGCAGGGCTGTTATGCAGGGTGGTTGGAACGTGAGGGACAGCCGGTTCCCCTGGCTCGCCTAGCGGTTGGCCGCGGCAGTAAGCGGCGTCTGCGCCGCTCCCACCAGGCTGAGGAGCTCCGCAACAGCCTCCTCGATGTCCACCCGGGAAGTGTCGACCACGCAATCGGCGTCCTGCGGCGTTTCGTAGGGTGAACCGATGCCGGTGAAGTCTGGAATGAGGCCCGCCCTAGCCTTCGCGTACAGGCCCTTCCGATCGCGGGCCTCGCAGACCTCCAAGGGGGTCGAGACGTGCACCAGAAGGTAACCGCCCGCCTCCCGGGCCATTGCCGCAACCTCCCGGCGTGTGGCTTCGAAGGGTGCAATCGGTGCGCAGACCGCTATGCCCCCGGCCCGTGAAATCTGTGCCGCCACCCAACCGATTCGACGGACGTTCAGCTCACGATCGGCCGGCGAGAAGCCCAGCCCCGCCGACAGCATGCGGCGCATTTCGTCGCCGTCCAGCAGGATGGCCTCGCGGCCGTCCAAATCCTGCAAGCGTTCCGTGAACCGGCGGGCCAAGGTCGACTTGCCGGAGCCGGAAAGCCCTGTAAACAGCACGACCAGGCCCTCCCGCCGCGCTCCGGCGGCGGGGGCGGCGGGTGGCGAAGGGGAGGCGCCGGACGCATCAGCCGCCGTGAAATCCAGGACAGCCGCGGCGCCAAGCCGCTCCAGCGCATGGCTTCGCAGCAGGCAATGGTCCTGGGCATCCGGTATGACCAGCAGACGCACCAAGGCGCCGGAAACCCGATGGGCGCAGCGGTCCAGGGCGTCCAGCAGCCTCCCGAGGTCCCGGGTGGCGGAGGCGGAACTGCTCACGACGGCGGTCAGCAACAGGCGCCGACCGGCTTCGGAGGCGGCGGCCACCGCTTCGGCGATCTGTGCGGGTTCCGGCGGTACGGCGAAGGCTGCGACAAGGCACGGGCCGTCCGCCTCCGACAGGGGAGCGGTCAGGCGAAGTCTCCGCGCCGGAGGGTGCTCTGCCGGTTGTAACGGCTCCAGGGTGCCGCTCACATAAACGGCACCGTTGCCGCCCGTGCCTGCCGCCGCCTCCCGGTTGTCTGGCTCTCCGCGGTTGCCGCGTTCAGCGACCGCGAGCCGGGCAAGCGGCGTGCCTTCCGGATCAGACAGGAGGAGGGCACCCTGGGCGGCGCCTCGCCGGGCGACATCGGGCGGCACGGGCAGCGTGAACTCGTGTGGCCAGCCGTCCGGTTTGTCGCCCGGCCGGCAGTAGCCGTCCGCTGGCGCGTACAGGCCGCCCGTGAGCAACTCCAGCTCGTCAAGCCTGGCGCCGGACAGCGCGAACACCGGCTCGTGCAAGGAAGCGGACCAGTCACTCATTGCGCCACCTCCGACGCCGGTTGGCCAGCCGCTGTGCGGACCCGTTCGTGCTTCTCGGTCCAGGCCAGGGCGGGGAAGCCCCGGCGCCGGCGGATGTACATCCAGACCAGCGGTGCCACCAGCAACACCACGACCAGGATTATCCCCGTCGTGGTGTTGTCGACACCCAGCATTTTCAGCGAGGAGGCCAGGAGGACGAAGGCCAGCGCCCGCCTGACGAAACCACCGCTGAGCCGGGACGACATCTGGGCTCCGACCCAGACGCCCGGAATACTGCCCAGAATCAGTGGCAGGGCAATTCCCAGGTCCAGCGAACCGAACAGCATATGACCGATGGCAGCGGCCACGACAAGCGGCACGGCTTGCACCAAATCCGTGCCCACCAGCTGGGAAGCCTTGAGTCCCGGATAGATCATCATGAGACCGATGATGATGATCGAACCTGACCCGACGGATGTCAGGCCGACGATCATGCCGCCGACGACGCCGAGCAGCACCGTCGGCAGGATCCGGGCGGCTACTTCCGGTCTATCCAGCGGCAGCTTCGCGCCCAGCCCGTCGCGTGACTTCGCTCGTTCGACCAACCGGATGTAGGCACGGACGACCAAGAGCACGGCGGTGAGCATCAGGGCGCAGCCCAAGGCGAGTTTGATTCCGTCTTGGACCCGGGCGTCGTCGCCGAGCGCCTTGAGTATCAGGACCCCGCAGAAAGCCGATGGCACGGCCCCGATAGCCAACCACTTAACCAGCTGCAGGTTCACGGTCTTCCGCCGCAGGTGAACCGCCGATCCAACCGGTTTCATGACTGCGCTGGCCAGGAGGTCACTGGAGACGGCCGTCAGCGGCGGGACGTTGAAGAAGAGCACCAGCATCGGTGTCATCAAAGCGCCGCCGCCCATGCCGGTCAGCCCGACAACGATGCCGATGCCGAACGCGGCGAAGCCGATAGTCATGTCCATGAAACGATATTCTGGCAGACCTGCCGCCGGGGAAATAGAGTATTTTTCCGTGCTGCTACTGGAATAAGCGACCCGGCCCCGCGCGCAGGAGAATTCTCTCTGGAATGCGGGTGCGTCCCATTGTTTTCGCCGGCGCGGCGCACCCGCTGGCTCATTGTTCGTGCGCCAGTCGGCATGCAGAAGGGGAATTCAGTGCGCCGTCTTCGATGAATTCGCGGAAAGCGGCCAAGTCCTCCGGACGCGAATCGATGGAGGTGTCACCCACCGCCAAATGGTCTTCCTGGTCAGGGCCGGAATGGTTCCAATACACCAAAGCGCGCAACTGTGGCAGTGCAGCGAGGTCGTCGGCGGCGGTTTGGAAGAAGTCCGCCTTGGCGCCGGCTGGTGGAAGTTCCGCCGCAACACCCCATTCGGCGAGCATCTGGGGCTTGTCCGGGTAGTTTGCCACCGCCCAATCATAGAAACCCGGCCAGGCCCCGCCACTCGAGCGGTTGACGAGCCCCGCCAAGTCCGTGGTGCCGGATTCGGGGTAGGCATAGGGATCCTGCGCAATCCAATCAACGACGTCGTCACCTGGGTACAGGTCGCCGAACCAGTCTTTCATGGCCCACTTTTCGGCACCGGTGTAGTTCATCACCGTCACCACGTTGTCCACACCGTTGGACCGCAGTGTCGACACGACGTGGCGAAAAAACAGGCGGAAATCATCGGCAGTCTGACCGGAATCCGGGTCCGTGTTGACCTCGTCTTCCATCTCCGCGTTCAGCGACAGGAAAAACGGCTGCTTGGCATGCGCGGCCAGATGGCGGGCCAGCCGGACAAGATACTGATCGGCGGCGCCGTCGGCAACCTGACGCCAGGTCAGCCCGTCCGGTTTCCAGTTGTAGAAAAGTATCCTGTTTCGATGAGGTTCGCTGCTGCGTGCGCGTTCGATCTCATCGGGAAACAACTTCCCCTGGCCTCGCTTGTAATAGCGGACCACGTCCACGTTCCGTCCGGCCGCTGCCTCAAAATCGGCCAGGGCGGCATCCCAGTCCTGGCCCGGCAGCGGGTTGGCGGCCACGCCAAGCAGGACGTTGCAGGCCGGCTGCGCCCGCCCATCGGCCTGCGGGAATGGCAGCGAGCACGAGGGGAGGGACACCGCGGCAGCAACTGATGCAACAAGCAGCACACGACGTCTCATCCGCATCCTCCTCGGGCATGTGCCTTCACACCCGGTGGGTGGTTGCATTAGTCGGGCTGACAGCGTGCGTCCGGCCGCCCTCTCGGGTTCCTGTCGGTTCGGCGGCGGCCTCCGGAGCTTCCCGCGCCCGCGTACCGCGCAGCAGCGACGCCCGGCGCCGCCACACCGCCGCCGCATAGAGCACCGCGGCTGCCGCCGGCACCGCCGCCTGGACCGCCGGCGGCCACACCAGCACATGTGCGGCCAGCCACGGCGCCGCACCGAAGACCAGCAACAGGAAGGCGGCCATCGCCACAACTTCCCGCGAGGTCGGCACAATGTGCAGTGTCCGGTGCACCTGGATCAGGCACAAGACATTTTTGAGCACAATCGCCGAGGCCCACGCTGCCGCCGCCCCGAAGATGCCAAGCACCGGGACCAGCAACAGGCAGAGCACCACATCGGCGGCCAGTGCCAGCGCGACGTTGATCAGCGACAGGCTGCTCCGTCCGGCCATCAACAGCAACACGTCCAGCGGTCCCATGGCCGCGCCAATCAGCATGGCGCAGGCCAGCAGTTGCAGGCTTCCGGCAGCGAGGGCGAAGGACGAACCGAACAACAGTTCCAGGAGCCATTCGGCATAGGCAGCGATCAAGAGGTACACCGGCCAGGTCAGCATGACCGCCCACAGCGTCATCTTCCGTGCCACCATCTTGGCCTGGTCCGGCTGCCCGCGCGCGAGGAGCCGCGCAAGTTGCGGTTCGCTGACCTGTTGCATCGCGCTGGTGGCCATCTGGCCCACCACCAGGAATCGCGTGACGGCGGTGTACAGCGCGGCGGCCGACGGCCCGGCGAGCACCGTGACCAGCGCGATGTCCGCCCGCTGCAGCCCGACCTGCGCCAGCCGGGCCAAGCCGCGGGGGATCGTGAACTTCCAAAATGCGGCGCGCGCAGCGTTGGCGCTGCTGGGACAGTCGATGACGGCTGCCGGCGAGGTGCCGGTGAGCGAGCCCGGATTCGCCCGCAGGATCCGCAGCAGCCCCGCGGCCGCGAGAACCAGCCCCAGCAGGTAGGGCGCCGTCCAAGCCAGGGCCAGCCCTACGGCGTCGGCACCTGATAAGCCTGCCAGCAGGACGCAGGCAAGCTGCAGGCAGGGGCGCAGCAGACGCTCGACGACGATCGTCGGCCGCATGTGCGCAAGTCCCCGCGAGACGGCCAGCAAAAGCTCGTACGTTGCGCCAATGGGCAGCGCGGCGGCGAAGACCACGATCACGTCCCGTGTCGCCGGCGCGCCTCCGAGCAGCTGTCCTAGCGGCCCGGCCAGCAGCATTCCGGCGGCCATCACGACCAGGCTGGCGGCCAGGGCGGCCAGCAGGCCTTCCACAACCAGCCGGCGGTTGTGCCTGCTCTCGGAGCGGGCGTTGTTCCACGCGATGGACCGGATGAGTCCCTGGTCCACGCCGAGTTGGCACAGTGCCAAGGCAATCAAAAACAGCGACGTCACGGCGAACAGGGAACCGGCAGTCTCCAAGTCCCAGAGCCGGGAGACCAGGACAATGAGCACGAAGTTTGCCCCGGCAGAGATCCCGCTCCCCAGGATGCTCACACTGCCGGAGCGTGCTATCCGGCGGACTGCGGCTTGGCCGTCGTCGTCATCCTGCCGGACGCGCCCGTTACCCTTGGCGAACACGGAAGACGCCACCGGTCAGCTGCGGGAGAGCGGCCGGGTGCGCTCGTCGACCCCCGTTGAGCCTGGACCGTCGGCGGTGCTCCCTCCATCGACGGGTCCCCCTACCGGGACCGGTTCAAGGCTGGCCGCTTCCTGGCGTTGGGTCGCGGGCGGGGGCGGCGTGGCCCTGCGCCGCCTGGAACTCCGGCGGAGGAGCACCGATCCAAGCATGGCGGCACCACCATTGCCCAGCAGTTCGCGGGCCGCCGACGCTTCCATGGCTGTAGACCGGCCCTGTGCCGCGACCAACACCGCCTCACGGCAAGCGCGCATCAGCGAGCCGCCAGTGGCCGAGTCGGCGGTAGGTCCAACAACGAGCACTAAATCCGAGGCATCTTGCAGGGTGGCCAGCACGGTGTCCAGGCCGCGGTGCTGGACCAGCGCCGACAGGCGTTGCGGCTCCCGCCCCGTTTCCAGCACCGATACGTGCTCGGAAACCGGAACCAGGAGCGTTCGGGCTTCCGACGGCGGACGTTGGCCGTTCAAAAGCTCGCTCAAGCCATCCCTGGCCGCTGCACCGTCCTGCCCGGGGGCGGACGCCTTGCGATCAAGCGGCGCCGTGCCGTCCGCCATCACCACCACGGTGCGGAGACCGGCTTCCTCGAACGCCTGCGCCAGCCCTTCGGACACCTGCCGTGCCGCCGTTCCTTGTGAAAGACCGGCAAGCAGGACAGTGTTGTTCGGCAGGAACGTCACGCGCTGCAACGCGTTGCTAAGCCGGCGATAGTCGTCCAAGGCGGTCTCCGCGTTCCCCCCTGCCGCGAGCGCTTCCACCGTGCCGAGCACCGGACCTGCTCCTGCGGCAACAAGATCCGGTCCGTCAAGAATCCGCTGATGCAGATGCTCGCGCAAGAGGGCCAGCCCGACGCCCACTGCCACAACCACAAGGACTATCCCCCCGGCAATCAGCAGCGGGTCCACGCCGTCAGGGACGGTGGGGAGGCTGGCCGGATCGATGATGTCTCCGGGATCCAAGGATCCTGCCTCCGCGTCCGAAGCCTCCAGCCTTATTTCCGCAAGCTGGTTGGCGTACAGGGAGACCTGCTGCTCGAGGTCCAGTACGGCCGCCTGGTCTGGTTTTTCCGCGGCCCGCGCCTCGTTTAGCGCGGCGGACGCCTGGTCCAGCAGCTGCGTCGCGGACGCGATCTGCTCATCGTGCATCGCCGATCGGGCCTCCAGTACGTCGGCGGCCCGCTCGCTGCGGTACTGCAGGTAGGCCTCGGCCAGCGCCCCGGCCACGGACTGGGCCTGGGCCGGTGAATCAGCGGTGTAGGTGATGTGCACTACCTGGGAGTTGGACGGCACCTCCGTGGCGATGAGCTGCCCGGCATCTTCGCCGAGCGCATCTGAGACCGATTCCCTCGCAAGTTCGATCACTGCCTGCGTGTGGACCAGCCCGGCCTCGGTGGTTAACGCGGCGAGCTGCTCGTTTCGCGTCGGCGGCGTCGCCGGCGAGAAGGGATTGCCCGACAACGGTTCCAAGAAGACAACGCTGGTCGACGAATACTTGGGCACGCTGCCCGCAACATAGGCTCCGGCGCCAAGTACCCCCAGCAGCACCACGGCCAGCAGCAACAGCCAATGCCGGCGCATGGCACGGCCAAAGAATGCTGGGCGCGCCGATGAATCGTCCATGATTAAACCCCCAACTTTTGCCGGCCGGCTTCCGCCTCCGGCGTCCCCCAAAAGTTTTCCCCAAAAACGCCCGCCTCATGCCCCAAGCGGTGCGTGGTGCCCAGTCTTGCACAGAACCACAACGTGTGGAATAGCCTGCTGGGGCAAAAATTAACGCTTTCATCAATAGCGCCAATGCTTTCCCCGAAATCCTTGACAGGAATCAATGCCGCCGTGATTATTGGCAAATCTGGGGGCGAACGGCCGGCACAATTGCCGTGCCGCGGGGAACGGCTTCCAGCCATGGGGAGTCGTGATGGGTATCAACATGTCAAGCGCTCGGCCGGCTGTAAAGCCGCGGGTGGATGCGGCAAAGCGGGAGGACAGCGGCGCGCGCCGCGTGGCGCCACTCACCAAGCGGGGGGAGCACGGCGGCGCGCTGCAAGGGCGGCAACATCCGGCGGTCCTGATGCTCGGTGGATTCGGCCGCAGCGGGTCCACGCTGTTGGAACGTTGCCTGGCAGAATGCCCCGACGCCGTCGGCGTGGGCGAAGTGCTTCATCTGTGGGAACGGGGGCTGCGCGACGACGAGCTCTGTGGCTGCGGCCTGCCGTTCAGCCAGTGCGGTTTCTGGCAGCAGGTTGGCGAGGCTGCTTACGGCGGCTGGCCGCGGGTGGATTCCGTCCAGGCGATCCAAGACCGCCTCGCGGTCGTGCGGAACCGCTTCCTGCCGGAGCTGGCGTCCGGGCTGCCGCTGCCGGGCCGCAGGAAGCCCCGGGAGCGCCTCCTGCACCGGCTCGACTCCCTGTACGGGGCGATTGCCCAGGTCAGCGGTGCCGGTCTCATCATCGACTCCAGCAAACATCCCGCGTACGCATACTTGCTTCGTGCGGCCAACGTGCGGCTTCGATGCGTGCTGGTGGTCCGGGACCCGCGCGGGGTGGCGTACTCATGGGCCAAAGTTGTGAGGCGTCCCGAGAGCACGGGCGCGGAGGCGCTGATGCCCCGGTACTCGACCGCTGCCGCGGTCACCCGCTGGACCCTGTATGGAGTCCTCTTCCACGCCCTGACCCTGCTGCGCGTACCGGTCATGACCGTGCACTATGAGGATTTCATGGCCAGGCCACGCGAAACAGTCCACGATGTCCTCCGATTTGCCGGCGTGAACGCCGGTGCGGCGATGGAACACATCAGCCCCGCGGAAGTGCAACTCGCTGCC
Organism: Arthrobacter sp. B0316-1-20; assembly: GCF_059091865.1. Taxonomy (NCBI): domain Bacteria; kingdom Bacillati; phylum Actinomycetota; class Actinomycetes; order Micrococcales; family Micrococcaceae; genus Arthrobacter; species Arthrobacter sp. B0316-1-20. Next base: position 525,664 of record NZ_JBNHHC010000001.1, read on the forward strand.
CATCACACCGTGGCCGGCAACCCGATGCGGTTCCGCACAGGCGCGCTGCCCATCCGTTTGGATGAGGCTTGGCGGCGGCAGATGCCGGTGCGGGACCGGCGGATCGCCGCCGTGCTCAGCGCCCCGCTGCGCGCCGCCTATGCCGCGGCGCGCATCGGAGCGAAGCTCAGATTCCGCGGCCGCGGGCGTTGAGTGCCCGGACCACCACCGGCGCCTTGACCAGCTTCAGCACCAGCGCCAGCGCAAGGTAGGCCCGCGGCTCCAGCAGGCTGCCGGCCAACGACCCGGCCGCCGTGCGCACGGCCTCCCTGCTGTTCCCCTGGGCAGCCAACGCGAACGCCCTCTGGCCCTGCATCCACGCCCGGCCGCGGCGGTCTGCCGCGATCGCCGGATGCTTGGCCATCAGATACTCCAGGCCGTCTGCCATCGCGTCCCAGCGTCGGGAAAAGTACGAACCGTCGGGGTGCCACAGCACGTCGGCCCCCACCTGCCCGAGTACTGCCACTTTCCCGTGCTGGGCTGCGCGCAGCAGCAAGTCATAGTCCTCGCCGTAGCCGTAGGGCAGATCCTCGTCCACCAACCCGACTCTCTCGAGCAGGTGCTCGCGCAGCAGGAGATAGGTCGACGGGTGCGCCCCGGTCAACCTGCTGCCGGTGAGCTGCCCGGCCGTGATCTCGCGGACGTTGGGGATGCGGACCAACCGTTTCTCCCCGTAGTGGACTTCGATGCCCGTGACGCAGGCGGTGGCGGCCCGGTCGACCATGGTCTGCACCTGCCGCCTCAGTTTCTCCGGACGCCAGGCATCGTCGTCGTCGCAAAACGCCACCAGCGGTGCGTCGGCGGCGAGCAGGCCGGTGTTGCGCGAGCCGGCCAAGCCGGGAGTGCGCCGGTTTGACATCACCCGGACTTGGCGACGGGGTTCGGTTCTGGCCAGGGCCGGGTCCTCGGCGCACCGGTCGTGGACCACGGTCACCCGGATGGCGCCTGGATAATCCTGGGCCATGACGCTGCCGATCGCTTGGCGGAGCAGTTCGGGCCGGTTGTGCGTGGCTATGACGACGTCGACGGCTGCATCGAGCTCCAGCCCCGTAGGTGTGTTCATGACGTCCTTCCCTCGTGTGGAAACCTTTGTTCGTGCCTGCGCTGGCTGCGTGCAGCCACGGCCGCGGCCAAGGCCAGCCCGGCCGCCAAGCTGGACCCGATCGCGGTGGGGAGCCCGGCGCGCTTGCTGCGGTCGGGCAGCACGGCCGGCCGGGAGATGTAGCCGGGTTCCGGGTCGTGGACGCTTAGCGCCGTCAGTTCTGCCTCAAGCTGCGCGTGTTGGCGGCTGAGCGTATCGACTCCCACGGCAGTGTTCGCAGGGGCCGTGCTCGACCGGTCGTGCATGCTGCGCTCGATGACCCGTTTCTGGGCGGCGATCGTTTCCGCCCGGTCCCGGGTGGTCGCCGCGAGCGATTCGCTGCGGACCTCAAGAAAGTTTTCGGCCAGGGCGGCGACGGCCCTGTACGCCGTCCGCGCCTCGGGCGCTGAGACGTAGAGCTGCAGGATCCGCGAGTTGACCACGGGCAAAACCGTGACGTCGTCCAACAGCCCGGCAGTACCGCCCGGGTAGTCCAAGCCGCGCGCAGTCTGCCCCAAGACCCGGTCAGAGAGCAACAACTGGACGGCGGAGTCGATGGAAACATCCACGACCAGGGCGTCGCTGAGGGCCAGGTCCGACACCGCCACGACCACCACGTCGGTGCGGGCGGTGTATTCGGGTTCCTTGGCGACATGTAGTCCCAGCCCGGCGGCCAGCATGGCCGCAATAACGGCGCAGCCGGTCCGCCAATTGTCGCGCATCAGGCCGCGATACCTCAGTCCATGTCCGCGGTCCGGGGGCCGGAGCTGTGCCTGCCGGTGCGGGTGTCGGTCCTGAATCTTCATGTTGGCCACCGCTATCTGCGCCAGCTCGGAGTGACGCCCAGCAGCCGGGCGAGCCGTTCGTCGTCGTCAACGAAATCCTCGCGGAGCTGCCTGCGCAATCGCTCCGGCATCGGCCGGCTGGGACGGGAATTGGAATGCACGGCCGCGGGAGGGCGCCAATCCGGTAGCCCGAGGTGCTCCAGCAACCTGTCCCACTGCGGGAGCCCCGGCTGGAAAAAGTCGTCGGCGTCCAGCACCAGTACGTGCTCCCGCCCTACGGCGTCGAACATGCGCTCCAGTTGTGCCGCGTACCGGCCACGGGCACGGTAGGCGTGATGCTGGTGCGCGAACGACTGATAGCCCGGGTCGGCGACGATCCGTTCTTCTTCACCGGCCAGGCGCCCCGGTTCGGCTGCCAGCGCTTCGGCGAAGCCAAGGGTCTCGAATCCCCGGCCGTACTCCTGCTTGTGAGCGGAGAACGCCCGCTCGGCCGGGTCGCGCAGCAGCACGATGATTTTCACCGGTCCCAGCTCCTGTGCAATCCGTCCGGGTGCCAGCGGGTGGAAGAGGTAGTACGGGCTGGCTTCGCCGGTGATCTCCTGCCCACGCGCGCGGCGCAGGGGAAAATGCCCGGCGTAGAATCGCGTCCCGCGCCGGAACCGGTCCGCGGTGTCGAAGAAGTGAATGCCCTTGTTGAGCAGCGGCGGGCGCACGCCAGGGTGCTGGGCCAACATGCGGAACAGGCTGGTGGTGGCGCAGCGTTGGGCGCCGGCGATCAGGAACGACGGACGCAACCGGAAATCGGCGCTGAGCCTCCCCACCGAGGTGGCCGCGGTGCGGGCAGCAGCGCGGGCGGAACCGTTGAGCCGTTCGGTCAGGGTCATCGATCTCTCATTTCTTGCCGAGGGTGGTGAGGGCGGGATGCTCCAGCCGGTCCGCCAGCACCCGCTGGTGCCAGCGTGCCAACGGGCGGACTGCAGCCCCGTCAGGGGTCAGGCTGTCGAGAGTGAACCGGGCCGTGATGGTCAGCAGGTAGCCCAGTACCAGCGCGTCCAGTACCGCGGGGTCGCGGGCGGGGTCCGGCCCGGCGCTGCGGCCGACTGCCTGTGCCAGCGCCGGACGGCAGTCGACGCCGAGAGCGCTGCGCGCGGCGGCCATCTGGTCGACCGCCCGCAACACCGGGTGGGCCAGGTAATGAACGACGTCGCTGCCCAGCGGGACGTCGTGAGCGTACCGTTCCCAGTCCCAGACCAAGGGCGCTCCGGCGGTGGCAGCCAGATTCCAGGCGCCGAAGTCGCCGTGCCACGCTCCGAGGGGCACGTCCAGGCCTGCAAAGCGCTCGCCGTAGGCATCGGCCAGCTCCGGCAGCACGCTCTCGCTCGTGCCGTGCAGCGTCGTCAGCTCCCGTCGCAGCCCGGTGAACCAAGGGCCCGACTCGGCGGGGCAGGATCCGATGGTACCGGTTGCAGCGATAGCGGCCGCCGCCGCAACCGGGACCCCGTTCTGTACCCGCCGCCTGTCGGCGCGCAGGGCGGTCATCAGCAAGACCGCGTTGCCGCGCCAGTTGCCGTGGTGAATCACCTCGGGCACTGCAAAAGAGGCCAACCGGTGACTGGCCAAGGCGCGCAGCGCGCTGTGCTCATGGTCCACGAGGGCGTTCGTCAAGCCGTTAAGTCCCACCTTGGCGAATCCAATCTCCCGCCCGTCTGACGTGTGGACGTTCAAGACCGGTTTCCGGTTCGCCCTCGCGGAGCCTACGGAGAGGGACAGCATCACCGGGGCGCCGACGACGTCGGCCAAGTAGTCGCTGATGGATCCGGACCCGGGAGTGACGTTCAGCCCGTAGGGCATCAGTGCCCCGCCGACCGATGACGCCAGCAGCTTGGCGAGCAGCCACCGCTGCGCCGAACGGCTGAACGAGTCATTGGCGCTGGGGCGATTTACCGCGTCTGCTGCCGCCGCCCTGGAGTGGGCCGGCACCAGCAGGCGCGGCCGTCGCGGGCCGGGCACCAGACGAAAGGCGTGCCGTCCGGGCCCGACGGGGCCGACGCTGACGCTCGAATCCGGGAACAATTGCTCCACGGTGGACATCAGGTCCTCCAGCGCTGGGCTGTTGCGGATTGTTTTCATGAAACCGGCTCTTTCGTTGGCTGCTTCCGGCGGGTGGCCAAAGGGGGGTGGGGCGGAGGCTGCTGCTCCAGTTCCCGCCGCCACAGCAGGCCGATGCCGATCATCAGGGTCATCAGCGGGGCGGCGATGGTGTCGTAGAACGGCAGCACGCAGAGGAAAAAGAGGAAGACGTAGAGCATGGCGGCCGAGTCCCGGTCGCGTGTCCGCAGCGAGGGCAGATACCTCCGGAAGATGAACCAGAGGAACAGGAACGCACCGAGTACCCCGGTGCAGAAGATGAGGTACCAGAGCGCACCTTGGGTGCCCAGCTGCGGCGGCGAACACTGGCTGCAATCCGCGGTTGCGCCGGCCGCGATGGAGTAAAAGTTGTTCTGTTGGGTCCGCGGGGCGCCGAAGCCTATGACGGGCGAATGTTCCAGCATGGTGGAGATGCTTCGCTTGGCCAGATTGAACCGGCCCTGGTTGCTGTGTGGATTTTCCAGGCGTGCCTGCACCAGGTAGCCCAAAGGAGTCAGCAGCACCGCCATCAAGGCGGCCACGAAGGCGGCGGCCATCGCAATAAGAACCACCACTTTGCCGCGCACCGCCATCCGTATACCGGCCGCCAGGGCCAGGACGGCGAGACCGAGCCACAGCGCTCGGTTGAGCGAAAAGACAACCGGCGGCACCGAAGCCACCAATACCGCGGCCCAGAGCGCACGCTGCCACCAATTCCGCACGTAGGCGTAGGAGAGCATAAAGAACGGCAGGAACATGCCGAAGTTTGCGCCCCAGGAATTCGCATACTCGAACGGTGCCTTAGGCCGCGGGTTGTCGAATCCCAGAATGCCCTGCACTTGAGCCAGGCCGGGGTGGATCAGGCCGTTCAGGAACGCGTTCGAGGCCAGCTGGGCCGGCAGTACCGCCTCCAGCAGTGACGGAAAGTCCAGCCGCGACAGGAACTGTCCGGCATATCCGCCGACGACGGTGATGACGAACATCCATGCCATCAGCAGCACGATGCGCCTGCGGGGAAGTTCCCGCTCGGAGGTGTTGCCGATGTAAAGCATGACGATGGTTACCGCCACAAACCACGCCATGCGGTAGGCCCACGGCAGGAGGCGCACGGATCCTTCTTCGGGCAGCAGCCCGGGGACGGGAATCCAGAGCACGACGACGCCGATGGCAGCCACCGCCAGGAACAACCACCAGATCCCGAAACCGTGCGGGAGCAGCACTGCGCGTCGTCGCAGCAGGTGATAGCCCAGAGGAGCTGCCATCAGCAGGAAACCCAGCACCCCGAATCCCAGGAGCCACCACACGGGAAAACCGGCAAAGAACAGCACGAAGGGCCACGAATGCAACGCCACCCGATTTTTTGCCCCCAACATCACGATGCCCCCTGTGCCGTTATTTACCAGGACCATTCCCAGCCGTAAGCGCCCTCGAAGCCGCCCATCCGGAACGAGGCCGAGCCGTTGCCCTCCGGGACATCGAGGATGATCAGCCCCTCGGCGTCACCGCCGGGATTCACCGGGTTGGGCAGCAGATCGGCCTCGGGCACGCAGCCCGCGCTGTTGCCGACTGGATCCACCACCTGTTCGCCGTCGCCGTCCCAGGCACGGAAGTCGTGCACCGACATGGCGAAATAGGGCCAGCCGGATTCCGGCAGCTCGGGGTGGGCCTTCACCGAGAAATGGATGGCAACGAATTGCCCGTTGATGCTCGGCAGGGCGGTGTCCGCCGTGCAGGTGAAATCGGCTTGGATTTCACTGGCCTCCATCTCGGCGAACTTCTTGCCGGTTGGTTCGCCGAGCACTCCCGCCTCGCCGACTTCCGCCGGCAGGTTGCCGTGGTCGTTAAGGTCGAGTTCAGCCAGTAGATCCTTTGAGGCGGCAGCGTCAGGCTTGTCCTTCTTGGCGGCTGGGTCAGGCGTTTTTTTCTTGGCGGCATCTGCCGTGGCCGAGGGCGACGGTTTCGCCGTCGCCTCCTTCTTGTTGCCGCTGCCGGGCTGGGTTGCCTTGGCCGGAGTCCCGCTTGCCCTCCCGCCCACGGTGGGCAGGTCGGCGGCCGCTGGATCGGCACCACCGCTGCAAGCGGACAAGGCCACAACCAGGCCGAGCGCGGCACAGCCACGGGCCATCGTTCGTTTCATTCTTCCCCCCAGATGAACCTCAAGAACGAGGCTGGCGTACCCCGGAGCCAACGCGCCGGGGAACGAAGCTGACCCGATCGTATGGCCTTCATGTGGGAAGAAAAAGGTTTCAAATACCCGACTCTTCCCCACACCGTTACCGGGGTGGGAAAGACCGGGTATTCGACCCGTAGCGGACAAGGGGAATTCGAGTAGTGCGAAAGAAGAACTGGTAGCCGCAGGCCCCCGCCGAGTGTTTCCCGTTTGTTTGATCCCCGGCAATATTGGTGCAGCCTAGGGTCTTTTCTTTGATCCCGATTTGCATGTCCGGGATACCGAATGAGGGGCCGCAGCTATTCCGCCGCGAAAGCGGAAACGGGGGAGAACAGGAATAAACAATGCGAAGACTTTTATCCATATTTACGGGACTACTGCTGGTCGCCGGCATGGGATTGGCAACGCCCGGGGCGGCCGTGGCCGCCGACGTTAGCCACACCCAGGTGGTGCGGGCGAACCCGGTCAACTACACGCCGCACGTGCTCGACGGCATCGTGTTCTCCATCGCGGAAGCGGGGGACATGATCATCCTTGGCGGCTCGTTCACGCGGGTGCAGGCGAGCACGGGAGGCCCGGAACTGGTCCGCAACCGCATCGTCGCGTTCAACAAGAACACCGGCGCGATCAGCAACTCGTTCGCACCGGACTTCAACAGCACGGTCCGCAGCGTGGTGGCATCCGCGGACGGGCAGTCCGTGTACGTCGGCGGGCAGTTCGGAACCTTGAACGGGGCCAGCGTGCAGAAGGTCACCAGGCTCTCGGTGAGCAACGGGGCCCGCGTCACCGGCTTCAATCCGGGGCAGATCAACTCGGTCGTGCACGACATGAAGTTGGTGGGGAACCGGCTGTTCATCGGGGGTGAGTTCGACAGCATTGGCGGGCAGCAACGCAGCAAGCTAGCCGAGCTGGATGCATCGTCCGGCGCGCTGCGTCCCACCGTGAACTTCGAATTCGTCGGCGGCGCGACAGGCACCGGCGACGCCGGGATCAACGTCTTCGTGCACAAGTTCGACACCACCCCGGACGGGAACACCATGTTCATCACCGGGCACTTCGCCACCGTCAACGGGGCGGATCGAAACCAGATCGCGAAAATCAATCTCGCCGGTGCGACTGCTACGGTGGACCAAAACTGGCACACGGACCGCTACGATGCCCGCTGCAACTTCCAGCGGGCTTACTATGTGAACGATCTGGACTTCGCCCCGGACGGGTCAAACCTGGCAGTCTCGACATTTGGCGGCTATGGCTCCGGTCCGCCCAGCCTCTGCGACAGCATCGCGCGCTGGGACACCGCCGCCTCCGGCCAGCAGCTCGACCCGACCTGGATCAACTGGGTCGGCGGCGACAGCATCTATGCCCTGGAGCATGTCGGCGCGCACATCTACTTCGGCGGGCACAACCGCTGGACGAACAATCCGTTCGTGGGTGACGCGGCGGGACCCGGTGCGGAAGTCCGCGAAGGCATTGGCGTCATCAGTTCCGCCAACGGCATGGCCTTGGCGTGGAATCCCGGACGTGACCGCGGTCGTGGAGTCTTCGACCTGCTGGCCACGGCCACCGGCCTGTGGGTCGGGTCCGACACCGATCGCATCGCCAACTCCCAGTACCGGGCCAGAATCGCGCATTTCCCGCTGGCAGGCGGCTATGCGGCGGCTACGGCAAGCGCACCGCGGCTTCCCGTGGATGTCCTGAAGTCGGGATCCGGCGCTGTCCAGCAGGTCTACTTCGACGGCCGCAGGGCCACTCCGGTCACCGGGGTGCCCTCCGGCAACGTGGACTGGGCCAATGTCCGCGGCGGCTTCGTGGCCGGCGGTTCGCTCTACCTGGCCATGGCCAACGGGACCATGGAAAAGCGGTCCTTTAACGGAACGCAGATCGGCGCGGCCGAGCAGGTCAACCTGCGGAACCTGGACAGGACCGACCTGGCCACGTTCGGCCGGCAGACCTCCAGCTACAAACTGGCCAACCTGGGCCAGGAGCTGCAGGGCATGACCGGCCTGTTCTACTCCAACGGACGGATGTACTACACCGTCCAGGGCCAGCCCAACCTGTACATGCGGTATTTCGAACTGGACACCGGCACCATCGGCGCCCAGCAGCACGTCATCACCGGCGCAGCCGCCGGCGTGGACTGGCGCAACGTGAGCGGCATGTTCCTGGCCGGAAACACCCTGTACTGGGCCTCCGCCAACGGCAACCTCAATGCGGTGAACTGGACCGAACCCGTCGGCCGCGATGGCCGGGTGTCCGGCACCACCGCGGCGGTCAGCGGCCCGGGCCTGGACGGCGCCAACTGGGCCGCCCGGTCGCTGATCGCACGAACCAGCACGTCCGCTCCGCCGCAGAACCAGGCGCCGGTCGCGTCGTTCACGGCGGAGTGCAACGGGTTGAGCTGCGTCTTCGACGGCTCGGGGTCATCCGATCCTGACGGTACGATCGCATCTCATGCCTGGCGGGTCGCGGGCGGACCTTCGGCCACGGGCGAGGTGTTCTCGCACACCTTCACCGCGGCTGGCAGTTACGGGGTGACCCTGACGGTGACGGATGCCGCCGGTGCAACCGCGTCGGTGACCCGGACGGTGACCGTATCGGGTTCCTCGCAGCCGCCTCCCTCTGCCAGGGTTGCGTTCGTGGGTTCGGTGGCAAGCTCCAATACCGGCTCGGCCATGAACCACAGCGTCCAGTTGCCGGCGCAGGTAGCGGCCGGCGACGTGCTGGTCGCGGCGTTCTCGGCGAACTCGGCCACGGTCGGCCTGACGCCGCCGGCGGGGTGGACCCTGGCTGCGGAGGTAGGGACGACGTCCATGCGCTCGGTGCTGTACTCGAAGGTTGCCACGGCGCAGGATGCCGGGGCGACGGTGACGGTACGCACGGCCGACTGGGCGCGTGGTTCGCTGGCGGTCTCGGCCTACCGCGGGGCACAGGTCAGTGCCGCGTCCTTCGGGTTCGAGCGGGAAACCGTGAGCAGGGCAACCCACACCACTCCGGTGATGACTGCCGCGGCCGGTGACTGGGTGCTCTCGTACTGGGCGGATAAGACCGCTTCGACGACGTCCTGGACGGCATCTGCGGGCGTGACGGTCCGCCAGACCGGCGCCGGGACGGGCACCGGACACCTGAGTTGGCTGGTCGCCGACAGCAACGGCCCGATTTCCGGTACCAGGGCCGGTGGCCTGACCGCTACCGCTGACAGCGCCACCGCCAACGCCGTGATGGGCACCATTGTGATACGCCCGGCGACGCCATAGAGGCAGCAACTGGCAGCAAACAGACCCCGCCGGCTCACCAGCCGGCGGGGTCTGCCTATGTCAACAGGCCGTCGTCCGCTTCGATGGCCGAAAGGGCGATGTCCTTGTAACCGACCGATTCGAACAGGATCGTGATGCGGTCCGGCTGGGTGCCCATGACGATGCCGGGCCCCCACTCGCGGTGCTTCACCGGACGCTGGATCTCGTAGCCCTCCGGCATCTCCGCTTCCCGCGCTTCAACCTCCGTTTCGGACGTGGCCTCGCAGTTGTCGCAATTGCCGCAGTAGCCGTCCGTCTCCTCGCCGAAGTAGTTCAGCAACCAGTCGCGGCGGCAGTGATTTGTCTCGGCGTAGCCGCGGGCCATTTCAATCCGCGACTCGTCGATCCGGTGCCGCGCGTCGGCTTCTGCCAGTGCCTTTTCCGCGGCGGAAGCGGGGTCCGCGCCGCCGACCGCCCGGTAGCCCTTGCGGTTCACGGTGATGCTGCCGCTGTGCTCCAGGAAGTTGAGCAGGCGGGATTGTTTCCGCTGCGACAGGCCGGTGTGTTCGCGCAGCGCCGCGGGCCGGAGGGGGCCGTGGTCCCGGACGGCGCTGAAGACACCCGCGAGCTCATCGGGGTCGGGGGCGCCGCCGGCGAAGAACCGCTGCAGGCCCAAATCCTCGGACCGATAGTGCAAGATGGTCCGCGCCGGTTCCCCGTCCCGGCCTGCGCGGCCGATCTCCTGGTAGTAACTGTCCAGCGAATCCGGGATGTCGGCGTGCACCACGAACCGCACATCCGGCTTGTCGATCCCCATGCCGAAGGCGGAGGTAGCCACGACCACGTCCACCGCGTTCGCTTGGAAACGCTCATGGATCGCCTCCCGGTCCGCGGCCGTCCGGCCTGCGTGGTAGGCGTCGGTCCGCAGGCCGCGCTCGGCCAGCTCGGCGGCGTATCTCTCGGTGTCCCTGCGGGTGGCCGTGTACAGCAGGCCGGGCCCGCCGAGTTCTGCCACCTGGTCCACCACGGCCCGCCGCTTGCCGCCGTCCTCGTGATGCCGCAGGACCTGAAGGTGCAGGTTCGGCCGGTCGAAACTCTGCACGTTGATGAACGGGTCGCGCATGCCCAGCCGGTCGACGATCTCCGTCCGCGTGTGCGGTGATGCGGTGGCGGTCAGCGCGACGACCGGCGGGTGCCCCAGCCGCTTCACCACCGAGGTCAGCATCAGGTAGTCGGGCCGGAAATCGTGTCCCCAGGACGAGATGCAGTGTGCCTCGTCCACCACCAACAGCGAGATGTCCTGTTCGGCCAACCGCCGCAGGGTTTCTTCACGGGCCAGTTGTTCGGGTGCCAGGAACAGGAACTTCGCCTCCCCGCCGGCCACCGCGTCCCACGCCGCCCGTTCCGCGGAGGACCTCACGTGCGAATTCACCGCGAAGGCCCGCTGCGCGCCCAGATCGCCGTTGATGGCATCCACCTGGTCGTGCTGCAGCGCAATCAGCGGAGAAATCACGACGGCGGTGCCCGGCAACGCCACGGCAGGAACCTGATAGATGGCGGACTTTCCGTGCCCGGAGGGCATCACGGCCAGGACGTCCTCACCGCGGGCGGCCGCCGCCATGGCGTCCAACTGCCCCTCGCGGAGCACGTCCCAGCCGAAGGATTCTTCGGCCACCCTGCGCAATTCGTCGTGGTCGGGCGTCCGGGAATGTTCTGGCATCAGGCTCCTGCAGGTCGGGTCAATGACGGGGTTCCAGTTCGTTTCTAACGAATCCGCAGGGGTTTGTATATAGCCGATAAGGGCGGACCGACGACAGTTTCGCCGCCGCCCGCGGTGACCGGGGCCCGCGGGTAAGGCATGGCTCAGGTGACCCTGCACCCGCTGAAGTGGGATGATTAGCGCAGACTTGTCTTGCGTATTGTCGGCCAATAGCGGGACAAACAGTTCCAGCCATCGATCCAAGGAGCACCCCAGGTGTCTGTGGTATCCACCCCCGCAACCCTCAAGCATGCCGCCGGCATGATCGACAACGCTGAAGCGCGGCGCATCCGCAACGACTTCCCCATCCTCGACCAGCAGGTGAACGGTTCGCCGCTGGTGTACCTGGATTCGGGCGCCACCTCGCAGAATCCGCTCTCCGTCATGGAGGCCGAACAGGAGTACTACGAACAGCGGAACGCCGCCGTCCACCGGGGTGCGCATATGCTGGCCGTCTCCGCCACCGACGCTTTCGAGAACGCGCGGGAAACCGTCGCCCGCTTCATCAATGCCGGCATCGACGAGGTGGTCTGGACCTCCAACGCCACCGAAGCCATCAACCTGGTCTCCTATGCCTTTTCCAACGCCAGCGCCGGCCGCGGCGGTGCGGCCGCGTCGCGTTTCGCGCTGGGGCCCGGCGACGAGCTGGTGGTTACCGAGATGGAGCACCACGCCAACCTGATCCCCTGGCAGGAGCTCGCCTTCCGCACCGGCGCCACCTTGCGCTTCATCCCGGTGGACGACGCCGGTGCGCTGCGCCTCGACGAAGCGGCGCAGGTCATCGGCCCGCGCACCAAGGTTGTGGCGTTCACCCATGCCTCCAATGTGCTGGGGACCATCAACCCGGTGGAGGACCTGGTGAAGCTTGCCCGCAAGGCGGGCGCCGTCGTCGTGCTCGATGCCTGTCAGTCCGTGCCGCACATGGCCGTGGACGTGAAGGCGCTGGACGTGGACTTCGCCGCCTTCTCCGGGCACAAGATGCTCGGTCCCACCGGCATCGGCGTGCTGTACGGCAAGGCGGAGCTGCTCAACGCCATGCCGCCGTTCCTGACCGGCGGCTCCATGATCACCACCGTGACCATGGAACAGGCCGACTATCTGCCGTCCCCGCAACGCTTCGAAGCCGGGACCCAGCGCATCTCGCAGGCGGTGGCGCTGGCCGCGGCGGTCGACTACCTCCAGGAGACGGGCATGGACCGGATCCATGCCTGGGAGGCGGAGCTGGGGCAGCGGCTGGTGGCCGGGCTCGCCGCTGTCGACGGTGTCCGGGTGCTCGGCCCGGCCGCCGGGGCCGAACGGATCGGGCTGGCGGCCTTCGACGTCGACGGGGTCCACGCCCACGATGTCGGCCAGTTCCTGGACGACAAGGGCATCGCCGTGCGCGTCGGCCACCACTGCGCGCAGCCGCTGCACCGGCGCCTCGGCCTGGTGGCCACCACCCGGGTCAGCACATATCTGTACAACACCACCGACGATGTCGACGCCTTCCTGGACGCCGTCGCCGGGGTCCGCCCGTTCTTTGGAGTTAACTGACGTGAGTGCTGAACTGCAGCAGCTGTACCAGCAGATCATCCTGGAGCACGCCAAGAAACGGCACGGGGCGCCCCTGGCGGATCCGCCGCCGGGAGACAAGTCCGGCGAGTCGCACATGCTCAACCCCACCTGCGGCGACGAAATCACGCTCCGCGCCGCCGTGCACGAGGACGGCGCCGCGACCATGCTCTCCGGCGTCAGCTGGGACGGGCAGGGCTGTTCCATCTCGATGGCCTCCGCATCGGTGCTGAGCGACCTGGCGCAGGGCATGGAGCGGGAGGAGCTGCTGAAGGTGGTGGACAGCTTCCGCGAACTGATGCGCTCGCGGGGGAGTGTCGAGGCCGACGAAGAAATCCTCGGCGATGCGGCCGCGTTTTCCGGCGTCTCCAAGTATCCGGCGCGGGTGAAGTGCGCCATGCTCGCCTGGGTGGCGCTGGAGGAAGCCTTGCTGGCGGCGAACTGACCGGATGCACAAGGGGCCGGGCGGCGCACTCGCGCGGCCCGGCCCCTCCTCTGGCCTGCTGGCGGCAGACTAGCCCGCGAGGCCGCGGGCGCCGATCACCAGCGTGGCGATGCCCAGGATCATGGAGGTGGTCGCCTTCATGAACTCCATGGTGAAGTAGCGGGTCATGGCGCCCTTGTCGTCTGTGGAGCGGGGATCCTTCCACACACGGACAAGATGCGGGGCCCAGACAAGCAAAGCCCAGACGCCGGCCAGGATCAGCACCCAGGCCAGGACAGCCGGAATATTCACTGCAGCGGCTCCCGGATCAGGCGCGGCCGGACAGCCAGGCCTCGGCCTGCTGCGCCTGGATGTTCAAGGCCTTGCCGAGCATCGGCTCGGCGGCGGCGGCGATCTTGCCGCCGAGGAACGGGATCGAAGACTTCACGTCTCCGCTGAGGTCCACCCGCGTGGAGCCGCCGTCGGCCACGAGGTGCTGGACCGCGGTGACGTCCACCGGGGCGCCGGCCACCTTCATGCTGACGTCGGCGGTGCGGGAACCGTCGGCCGCCGGCGCCTGCCACCGTTCGGTCTGGGTGACGGTGAGCGAGTCACCGAGCATCTTCTTCGCGATCTCCGGCAGCCGCGCGCTGGGAACCTTGCGGACCACGGTCAGCGTGAAGGCGCCCGCAACATCGCCGTCGCGCTGCACGGACTCCAGCGTGCCGCCGACCAACTCGCTGATGTGGCGCAGGAACGCCTCGTCGGTGAAGGTTTCGGTGACCTTGGCTGCGGGATAGGGCAGGGTGGTGGAAGCGCTGAGCGCCATGAAGACTCCCGGTTTGTCGGAACTGGTTGGGCCAGCATCCATCCTACTGTGCGCGGTAAAGTTGGTCCCTGACCCTCAGTTGCGTCGGATCCAGGTGCGCCGAACTGGAGGGTATTCGTGTTGCGCCCGACCGGAAGAAGATGGAACACAATGAGCCTGAACGGACTGCGCACAGCCCTCGCCCAAGACGAATCGTTCGCGAAGGTACGGCTGCAGTCGGCCCGGCCCGTGGCAGAGCGCAGCGAGGATCTGCAGATCGGTGCGCCGCCCGGGCTGCGGGCCGCCCTGCTGGCCGAAATGGTGCAAGGGCTGGAGGCGGGCGCCGGCGAGGGGGCCGCACCGGGCGACGGGTCCGGGCCCGGCGTCGTGCTGGCGGTGACGGCGACCGGGCGGGAAACCGAAGACCTGGCGGCGGCGCTGCGCAGCTACTTGCCGGATGAGTCGATCGAGGAGTTCCCCAGCTGGGAGACGTTGCCGCATGAGCGCCTGTCGCCGCGGTCGGACACGGTGGGCCGCAGGCTATCGGTGCTGCGCCGGCTGAAGCACGACGACGGGGCGGCGCCGCTGCGGGTGGTGGTGGCGCCGGTGCGCGCGGTGCTTCAGCCGCTCGTGCAGGGGCTGGGGGATTTGCAGCCTGTCTCGCTTACGGTGGGCGACGAGGTCGCCTTCACCGACGTGGTCCGGCGGTTGTCCGAGGCCGCCTACGCCCGGGTGGACATGGTGAGCCGGCGCGGGGAGTTTGCCGTGCGCGGCGGGATCCTGGACGTCTTTTCGCCCACTGACGACCACCCGGTCCGGATCGAGTTCTTCGGCGACGAGGTCGAATCGATGCGCTGGTTCGCGGTTGCCGACCAGCGCTCCCTGGCCGGGGAGAACGTCAAGCACCCCGCCCAGTTGTACGCGCCGCCGTGCCGGGAGCTGTTGATCACGCCTTCGGTCATGAGCCGCGCCGCCAAACTGAAGGGGCAGATGCCGGCGGCGGCCGACATGCTGGAGAAGATCGCCGGGGGCGTCGCCGTCGAAGGCATGGAATCGCTGTCGCCGGTGCTGGTGGACGCCATGGTGCCGTTCATCGGGGAGCTTCCGCCCGGTTCCATCGCCGTCGTCATTGAACCGGAAAAGGTGCGCGGCCGCGCCCATGACCTCGAGACGACGAACGACGAGTTCCTGGCCGCCGCGTGGGCGACGGCTTCCGAGGGCGGGGACGCACCGCTGGACCTGGCGCTGCAGGGGGATCTGGAGCAGGCCGGCTTCCGGTCGCTGGGGGACACCCGGGCTGCGGCCGCGGAACAGCAGGTGTCGTGGTGGTCCATCACTTCGTTCAATCCGGACGACGAAACGGTGCTGGACATCGACACGTTGACCATCGCGGCCCGGGAACCCAGGGGCTACCAGGGCGATGTGGCCGAAATGATGGAGTTCATCGGTTCCCGCGTGCGCGACCAGTGGCGTGTGGTCGTGGCGACCGAAGGCCCGGGCCCCGCCGCCCGCATGGCCGAACTCTTCCACGATGCCCAGATCCCGGCCTCCCGCGTCGAATCGCTGGAGAACGAGCCGCAGCCCGGGATCATCGAAATCACCACGGCCAGCACGGGCAAGGGATTCGTTTTCGACGGGCTGAAGCTCGGCCTGCTGACCGAAGCCGACTTGCTGGGCCGGGCCACCGCACGCTCTACCAAGGACATGCGGAAGATGCCGTCGCGGCGGCGCAACGCCGTGGATCCGCTGCAGCTGACCGAGGGCGACTATGTGGTGCACGAGCAGCACGGCGTGGGCAAGTTCATTGAACTGGTGCAGCGCTCCACCGGTGCCGGACCCACCAAGGCCATGCGCGAATACCTGGTGCTGGAATATGCCTCGTCCAAGCGCGGCGCCCCCGGGGACCGGCTGTTCGTGCCGACGGACCAGTTGGACCAGGTCACCCGGTACGTGGGTGGCGAGACCCCCGTCCTGTCCAAGATGGGCGGCTCCGATTGGGCCAAGACCAAGAGCCAGGCCCGCAAGGCGGTCAAGGAGATTGCCGGCGAACTGATCCGGCTGTACTCGGCCCGGATGGCCTCCCGGGGGCACGCCTTCGGACCGGACACCCCGTGGCAGCGCGAGCTGGAAGAAGCCTTCCCCTACATCGAGACGCCCGACCAGTTGACCACCATCAACGAGGTCAAGGCGGACATGGAGCGGGAAGTCCCGATGGACCGGCTGATCTCGGGCGACGTGGGCTACGGCAAGACCGAGATCGCGGTGCGGGCCGCGTTCAAGGCGGTCCAGGACGGCAAGCAGGTCGCCGTCCTGGTTCCCACCACCTTGCTGTCCCAGCAGCACTTCGAGACGTTCAGCGAACGCTTCTCCGGGTTCCCCGTCAGGGTCAAGGCGTTGTCCCGCTTCCAGACCCCCAAGGAAGCCAAGGACACGATGGAAGGCATCAAGAACGGCAGCATCGACGTCGTCATCGGAACGCACCGGCTGCTGTCCAAGGAGGTCCAGTTCAAGGACGTGGGACTGGTCATCGTGGACGAGGAGCAGCGCTTCGGCGTCGAGCACAAGGAAGCGTTGAAGAAGATGCGCACCAACGTGGACGTCCTGGCCATGTCCGCGACGCCGATCCCGCGCACCCTGGAGATGTCCCTGACCGGCATCCGCGAGACCTCCACGCTGGCCACCCCGCCGGAGGAGCGCCATCCGGTGCTGACCTATGTCGGCCCGTACACCGACAAGCAGACGACCGCTGCCATCCGGCGCGAGCTGATGCGCGAGGGCCAGGTCTTCTTCGTGCACAATCGGGTGTCGTCGATCGAGCGGCAGGCGGCGCGGATCCGGGAGCTGGTGCCCGAGGCGCGGGTGGAAGTGGCGCACGGGCAAATGAGCGAGTCACGGCTGGAGCAGATCATTGTTGACTTCTGGGAGAAGCGCTTTGACGTCCTGGTCTGCACCACGATCATCGAGACCGGGCTGGATATTTCCAATGCGAACACCCTGATCGTTGACCGGGCGGACCGGTACGGCCTTTCCCAGCTGCACCAGCTGCGCGGGCGGGTGGGCCGCGGACGGGAACGGGCGTACGCCTATTTCCTGTTCGACGCAGAGAAACCACTGGGCGAAGTTGCCCTCGAGCGGTTGAAAGCCGTGGCCGCGCACAATGAGCTGGGCGCGGGCATGCAGCTGGCCCTGAAGGATTTGGAGATCCGTGGCGCGGGCAACCTGCTGGGCGGGGAACAGTCCGGGCACATTGCCGGCGTCGGTTTTGATCTTTACATCCGGCTGGTCGGCGAGGCGGTGGCGGATTTCCGCGGCGAAACGGAGCAGAAGGTCGCCGAAATGAAGATCGAACTGCCCGTCAACGCGCACCTGCCGCACGATTACGTGCCGGGGGAGCGCCTGCGCCTGGAGGCCTACCGGAAGCTCGCCCAGGCAAGGACACACGAAGCCATCGACGAAGTGGTGGCCGAGCTCACCGACCGCTACGGCGAGCTGCCCGAGCCCGTCCGGAATCTCGTGGCGGTGGCGCGCTTCCGCGTCGAGGCCCGCGCCGCCGGGCTGACCGACGTGGCGGTGCAGGGCAACTTCATCAAGTTCGCGCCCGCGGCGCTGCCGGAGTCCAAGGTGATGCGGCTGAACCGCATGTACCCCGGGTCGCAGGTGAAGCCGGCGCTGGACTTCATCCTCGTCCCCAAGCCCAAGACCGCCCGGATCGGCGGCAAGGACCTGGCCGACCTGGCCATCCTTGAATGGGCGCAGGGCGTCATCGACGCGGTGTTCAAGGAGTAACGGCGCGGGTGGCTAGGCCGCCAGCGCCGCATACCGGCCGTCGGCGTCGAGCAGGGACTCGTGCGTTCCCTGTTCGACGATCCGGCCGGCCTCGAGGACGGCGATCTGGTCGGCATTCCGGACAGTCGAGAGCCGGTGGGCGATGGTGATGGTGGTGCGGCCGGCGGCCAGCCGGTCGAAGGCCTGCTGGACAGCGTGTTCGGTCTGGGTATCCAGTGCGCTGGTTGCCTCGTCCAGCACCAGCACCGGGGGATTGCGCAGCAGGGTCCGGGCGATGGCAATCCGTTGCTTCTCGCCGCCCGAGAACCGGTGCCCGCGGGACCCGACGACGGTGTCGTAACCATCCGGCAGCGCCGCGATGTGGTCGTGGATTTGGGCGTCCCGTGCAGCCTGCTCGATGTCGGCATCGCTGGCATCCGGCTTGGCGTAGCGCAGGTTTTCCCGCACCGTGGTGTGGAGCAAATAGGTGTCCTGGCTGACCACTCCCACAATGGCGGCCAGGTCGGCCAGGCGCAGGGAGCGGAGGTCGACGCCGTCGATGGTGACGCGACCTTCCGTCGGATCCTGCAGGCGGGCCACCAGGGCGGCCAGGCTGCTCTTTCCGGAGCCGGTCGGGCCGACCAGGGCCAGGGTGGAACCGGCGGGGACAGTCAGGTCCACATGCTCGATGGCCGGTGTCCCGCTGTCCGGATAGCTGAAGCTGACGTTCTCGAAGCGGACATGCCCGGCGACCTTCGACGGATCCACCGGGGCGGGGGAGGCTGGCTCGGCGATCTCCACCGGCAGGTCCAGATACTCGAAAATCCGGGCGAAGAGCGCCAGCGAGCTGGTGACGGTGATCGTCACGTTCAATAGTCCGAGCAACGGCCGGAAAAGGCCGCCCTGCAGCGCCGTGAACGCCACCACCGTGCCGATGCTGATGTTCCCTGCCGCCCCCGGCAGGCCGGCGGCGAAGTAGATGACGGCGGGGACGGCGGCAAAGATGATGCTCATGGTCGCCATCCGCCAGCGCCCGGCCAATTCGGAACGAAGTTCCAGATCGGTCAGCCTTTCCGACGAGGCGGAAAACCGGGCGGCCAGGTCGTCTGCGGTGCCCAGCGTCTTACTCAGTTGGATTCCGCTGACCGAGAGCGACTCTTCGATGGTCACATTCATGTCGGCCAGTTCCCGCTGGCGGCGCGCGGTCAGCTCCCGGCGCACCTTGGCCACCTTGCGGGTCAGCACAACGGCCGGCGGCATGACCAGCAGCGAGATCAGCGACAGCTGCCAGGACAGCGCCGCCATGGCCACTGCCGTGGCGACGACGGTGGTCAGGTTGGTGGCAATCCCTGTTGCGGTCGAGGTGACCACCGATTGCATGCCGCCGATGTCGTGTGTGATGCGGGACTGGATTTCCCCGCTGCGTGTCCGCGTGAAAAAGCCGACGGACTGGCGCTGGAGGTGCGCGAAGACCTCGGTCCGCAGGCTGTGCATGACGCGTTGGCCCACCCGGGTGGCAATCCACGTCTGCAAAACGCCGAACAGGGCCGTGACCGCAGCGACAACCAGCATCCCGGCGGTCAGCCAAGCCAGCAGCGGGAGCTGCTGGCGGGGCAGAGCCGTGTCGATCACCGCGCGCAGGAGGAACGGCGAGGCCATGGCGGCGGCAGAGGAAGCGACGATGATGCAGGTGACGAGGGCCAGTTGTCCCCGGTACGGGCGGAACAGGGCGGCGATCCGCTTTAGCGGTACGTGCCGGGCTTGTTCTTTTTCTGCGGCCGTCGGCTCCCTTATGGGCCCGCGGCCGGCGGTTATTCCGAAGGTTTCCGTCGGAACCACCTCGATCCGTGATGAAGGGGGCAACATGCGCCGCCCGCATTGCTGAGGTTACCTCAATATGAGGTTACAACAGGAGAACTTGGTAGCCTATTCCCGTGGCAGATGAAAGTTTACTGGACGCGTTCTGGGCAGTGTCGCGTCAACTCAGGAGGGGCGCCCGGGAGGGCATGGCCCCGCTCGGCGTCGCCCCGTCACAAGCGAGGGCACTGCGCATGCTCCGCCAGCACGGCCCGCTGCGGTTGGGTGAACTTTCCGAGCGGCTTCGGATAGCACCGCGGTCGGCGACGGACATCGTCGATGGCCTGCAGGAAAGGGGCTGGTGCTCGCGGGAGCCTGATCCGGCGGACCGCAGGGCCACGGTGGTCGTCCTGAGCGCGGCTGGGCGGGAGATAGGACAGGCCATCCGGGAGGTCCAAGTGAGGCATGCGGAGAAGTATTTTGGCGCCCTGACGGCAGCCGAGCGCTCCCAACTTGCTGCACTCCTGGCCAAGCTCACGTCGGGGGAGGACTAGGAAGGGCCTACCGCAAGAACGCGAACCACAAGACGGCGACGGCAGCCAGCACGACGACGGTGCTGGCGACCCAGGCGGTCCTGACCGTCTTTCGGGGTGCTTTGGGGCGCTGCGCGGACCGAATACCGGACTGCGGCTTCTCGATGCGCACATACTTCGCAGGACCGGCCGCTTGACCGTCCGCCGGTGCCACTACTTGGATGAGGCCGGTGCGCAACTCCCGCCGGGCGGGATACGGGTCACCGGACGGCTTGGACACGAGCGGGATCACCGGAATCATGCCCGTCGGCGGCGCGGGCTCGGCTGCCCCCGTGCGAACGTCGCGCCGGCTCGGCAGTTGAGTGTCTTGGGCAGGATTGGGCATTACTGGCCTTTCAGCCATCAGGAACGGGTGTGGTACGCACAGACGTGGCATAGCCATCTTAGGTAGCCGGCGCGGAAATCCGGGCATCTTCCTTTGTCGTGTCGGGAAGCCCGTCGGTTCGCCCGCGGTGTGAACGGCCTGCCGCCTCGTTCAGCTTTCCT
The DNA here is from genome assembly GCF_059091865.1 of Arthrobacter sp. B0316-1-20. Taxonomy (NCBI): domain Bacteria; kingdom Bacillati; phylum Actinomycetota; class Actinomycetes; order Micrococcales; family Micrococcaceae; genus Arthrobacter; species Arthrobacter sp. B0316-1-20. Next base: position 546,282 of record NZ_JBNHHC010000001.1, read on the forward strand.
TTGGCCGATCTTCGGGCTGCGCCGCCCGGCTTCCTGAGCTGCCGAGGCCAGACTGGCACCTATGAGTTTTCCTGACCAGCCCCGCCTACGCGAGACGGGCCCTGGCCGACCCGCGGTGTCCCTCCTCCTGGCCGCCTGCGAACTGCCGGTGGTCTCGATGCCGGTGCTGCATGCCCTGGCGAGGGACCTGAGGGACGAACACGCCTGCCGCAGGTTCGTGGCCGACTACATTGACATGTGGGATTTCCGGAGGACGCGGCTGGTCCAGGCGGTCCAGGAACAGGATCTGGACAAGGTCATGGATGTTTCCCTGAGCCTCAAGACTGCCAGCAGCGTAGCCGGGGCACTGCGGCTGTCGTTTTGGGGCCGGCAGGTTCAAAGGCTGGCCACCGAATTCGCGGAGGGAAACCGGCATGGCTTGGCGACCGCGCGGGATCTGCTGGACCCGATCGGAAGCTGCGGCGACGAGACGATGCGGCGCCTTGCTGCCGATTACCTGGCGACAGCCGACGGGGCCATCCGATAACCGAATCCGCGAACGGTCTCCAGCCACCGGGGCGAACGCGGATCATCTCCGAGTTTGCGGCGCAGGTTGGCCATGTGGACCTCGACGGCGCGTTCGTCGGCCTCCGACACGAAGGAGCCCGTGTCAAACTCCTCAAACCGCAGGCGCCGCACCAAGTCCTGCTTGCTGCGCACGGTGCGGCCGCCGTCCATGAGGGTCAACAGCAATTCGAATTCCGTCCGGGTCAACTCCACCGCGGCCGCGTCCACGGTTACCGTGCGGGTCGGATAGTCCAACGAGAGGCCGTTGTGGTCGTACGTGCCGAGCGCAACAGCGCTTGCGGCACAGCCGTCCTTTCCTGTGGCCGGCCGAAGGGCGGGGGCCGCGGGTTGCTCGGCAGGGACAGCCGTCGGTACTGCAAGGGCCGCGGGAGGCTGCGTTGACAGCGGCCCGGTATTGCGGGCCCGGCGGAGCATGGCCGAAACCCGGGCACGCAGTTCAAACGGTCGGAACGGTTTGTTGATGTAGTCGTCCGCGCCTGATTTAAACCCCAACACGGTGTCGATTTCGTTCGACCGCGCCGTGAGCATGAGGATGTAGGCATCGCTGAAAAGGCGGATCTGCCGTGCGGCCTCGAAACCGTCGAAGTCCGGCAGCCCCACGTCCAGGGTCACGATACTGGGACAGTACTTCCTCACCGCAGCTACGCCCTCCTGGCCACTGGCGGCAGCATGAACCGAAAAACCGGATTGGGTGAGGACACTGCTGATGAGCCGCCGGATGTCTTGGTCGTCTTCTATGACAACGGCTACTTGCGGAGTGTCCATCTATCCCATTTCTTGTGTGTCTGCCGATTCCTGGGGTGCAGTCGAAAGAACGTCTGAGCCGCTATGTGGGCCAGCTCTCAGGCTCCTTCCTAGCTACGATGCCCTGCTCCTTTGTAACGTTCAACCCCTCGCGTGGCCGATGGTACCTGACAGTCGTAGGACGGTGGGGCCGTTGTTTTGTCGTCTGCAGCGTGCTCCGTTGCTCTTCGGACTCCATGATCTTGAGATTGGAGGTGATTCTTGAGGTTCGCACGGCCGTCCAGCCACGAATTTCGAGAACCTTTGGCTCATGCAACCGTTCATCTTTGGTTGTGCCGATGAGAGTTGAAGCAGCGGGAGGAACGTCCTACCGGGTCAGCACAGCATGAGGTCGAAGATGAACAAGATGGTTAAGGGCACTATTGCGATCGGCGCCGGCGCGCTGTTGCTCCTCGGCGGCGGCGGAACGCTGGCAGCCTGGAACGCGGACCAGACCGCACAAATGGGCACGATCCAGGCCGGTAACCTCAACCTGAAAGCGGGGCAGGGTATCTGGACGAGCAACCTGATCGAAGCCCCCGTGGACCTCGCAACCCACAGAATCGTTCCCGGCGAGACCCTGACTTACAAGCAGAACCTGGACGTTGTTCTGGAGGGCAACGCCCTCAAGGCAAAACTCAGCGTGGACGGGAAAAACGGGAAGAACGTTCTCGACGCAGCCTTCGTCGACGGGACGATCAATAAGCCGGAAGTCACCCTGGCCAAGGAAGGCGTTGACCTGACCAACGTCCTCTCGAAATCGGTCGAGGGCATCACAGCGTCCGTGAGTTTTACCTTCAACGCGGACACTGCTCAGAGGCAGAGCGTGAACGCGAAGTATGACTTCAGCAACGTGGCATTCAAGCTTGAGCAGGTTACGCCTACGCCCGTGAGGTAGCGGGTGCCGGTTGCCTGGTTGGACCGTCAGCAGGCGGCTGGGCATCGGCTCCAGCCAAGTGGGAGGCAGGGGGGAGTTGGATGCGGCGTTTTGCGACGGCAGCGGCGCTGATGTCAGGTGCGGTTTTTCTGGGTTTGCTCGCCGTTCAAGTTACTTATGCCCTCTGGAATGCGAGCGTGTCGGCCGATGCCGGCACCGCCCAGGCCGCCGACTTCACAGTCACCCTCAGCGGGGACGAAAGCCGGCACATGGATATGACGCTGGCCAACGGTGCTCCGGCGACGCTGGCACTGTCCACGAAGCCAGCGGGCGCCCTGCTCCCGGGCGGAACTGTCTATGCCGGCATCGTCATGACGAACGAGACCAACGCAAGTGCAAATTTCACTGTCGAGGCAAAGATGGCGGTAGCGCCGATTGTGGAATCGCAGGAGCTCGGCAGATTTCTCAAGGTCCGATCCGCGGCTGCGGGAAATCTCGCCTCCTGCTCGGATCCCGCCCTTTTTACGGCCGCCCCCGAAGTGCTCCCTTCATTCCGCCTGGCCAAGGGGCAAGCGGGCGCCTTTTGTTTCCAGGTGAAACTCGCCGATGACGTGCCGGCCGCACTGGAGGGTTCGTCTACAGCGATTTCCATTCCGTTGTCTGCCGCTCAGATGTGAGAGAGAAGCCCATGCATGTTGTTCGCCTGATAGGCAGGGGACTTGCCTACCTGGCCTTCCTGACGGTAACCCTGGCAGCACTGGTACTGGTCGTTATACCTCTGGTTACCGGGTCTCAGACATACACGGTGCTGACGAACTCCATGGCGCCCAAATACGCGCCCGGCACGTTTCTGGTGGTGAAGCCTGTCCCTTTCGCAGAGCTGAGTACCGGCGACGTCATCACCTACCAGGTGGAATCCAACAGCCCCGTCGTCGTCACCCACCGCGTCACCGCTATCATCACGGCGCAGGACGGTGAGCGGCTGCTGGTGACAAAGGGGGATAACAACTCCCTGGAAGACGAAATGCCCGTCATGGAAGTGCAGGTCCGCGGCAAACTGTTCTATGCCGTGCCCTCGGTCGGCTATGTTGCCAGCGCCATGGGACAAGGCGGGCGCGGCAGCCTCGTTCAGATTGCAGCCCTCGCGCTCATTGCCTATGGCGGCTTTGCGATGCTTCGCGGGCTCCGCCAGCGGAGACAACAAGGCAGCTCAGATGCCGTCGCCGGGGCCCCGTCCAATCCGGCAGGAGGGGACAACGAGCCGGAGACGGACGCGCGGGACAACCTCCACGCCCGCGCCGGCACCACTGCCGTGTCGCAGACGGAAGCGCTGCCGACCCGCCGTTCGCTCAGGGAACAGAGCAGGATTTAGCGTGATAACCGGACGAAAGGATCCACGGCCCTGTGTCTGGCGCGCCTCGGTTTCGGTCCTGTTGATCCTCCTGGTTCTGGCGCCGGCCAGTCCGGCATTCGCGGGCGATGAACGTCTGCAAATCAGCTTGGACGGACGGGATTTCGCACCGCGGCTTCAGGCACCGTTGTTTGAACAGAATGCGCCGCTGGTGCCCGGCGGATCCATGACGGCCGGCCTGTGGATTCGCAACAACGGCAGTGACGCCGGAGCCCTGACCGTGGCCGGCGTCGTCGGCGACGCCGACGTGCAGATCGCCAGGAATCTGGTCCTGCAGGTCGAGTCAGGCGAGGAACCTGCCGTCGAAGCCTCGCTGACCGGGCCGTGGTCTTGTTCCCGTATCAACACCGTCTGGATTCTCGAGGCGGGGGAGATCCTGCACCTGGACATGACACTGCGCCTCGACCAAGAGGCTGCGAACGAAACCCGGCTCAAGACCGCCGACGTGGATGTGGCCGTGACGTTGCAGGCGACGGCGGGAGGACAGGCGGCCCGCGCCGCCTGCCCCGCAGGCACCGGATCCAACCCGAGCATCCCGCCGCCGGACGAGGCGGCTGCCGGTCCCGTCAGCGGGCCCGGTCGCGCGGGCGCCGTCGGCTTGACCGGAAACGGTACAGACGCCACCCGCCCCAGTGAGCCGCACGGCCAACATGCCCTCGACACCGTCGTGACTGCCGATGCCGAAGACCAGGAGTTCCCGTTGCCCGGTACCGAGGCGGGTGCGCTGGCGACTGAAACAGGTCGCGCAAGTCAGCCGGCCACCTGGATTGCGGGCAACGTGTCCGCCAACAGCCGCGGGTGGCTGGCGGTGGCTTTGGGCCTGATGGGAATTCTGTTCCTGGTCCTGATGAAACGAGGGAAGCGTTCATGAGCACACCTCGAGACCCCGACGCGCCGGATTCCGCTGGAGGCCCTGGTTTTCTGATGCGGTTGAGGGCTGTGCCCGGTTTTGTGCCGGCCTTGGTGGCATTTTTCCTGGTCATTCTGCTCGGCGCCGGCGTGCCCGTCGCCGCGGCCAAGTGGCAGCAGACGGCCACCGCCACCCTGAACATCACGGTGGGGCCGGTGCCAGGGCCGCCGCCCGGATCCGGGGCTGCCCGTGTTGTGGCCGGCGCCCAATTAAAGCCCCGCCCCATAGGGCCGGGAAGGAAATCCGTGCAATGCGTGGTGGGGAAAACCAAGGCAGAGTTGGAGAACCGCGACAAGGTCGACGTCACCTTCAGTTGGAGCCGAGCCTCAAGCGTCACGCATTACAACGTCACGCTCACCTCGGACGATCCGCGTTACAACCTTGCGGCCGAGGTCAAAGGGGAATCGGTCACCTTCAGCAGGCCTCGCATTCCTTCCGACCGCCTGGGCAATCCGCTCGACGGTGCCGGGACAAAAGCACCCTATTACAGGCTTTACAGCCTGCGGGTCCAGCCGATGAACGGGACTTCCGCCGGTGATGCTGCCTACTTGGCGTACGAGTACCAGCACTCAAACGTGGAAAACTGCTACTACGACGCCAAACAGCATCCGCCCCTGGGGCTGTTGACGAGTGTGAAGCACGCAGTCAGGGCGCCCGCCGACGACCGCCGGCACGTGTCCTTCAGCTGGAACGAATCGGCCGGCGCGACCTCCTACGAGGTGTCCCTGCAGGGCGCCAACGGCTGGGGCGCTGAAACGAGGGTGCAGGCGACCAGCGCCGACTTTGAGCTGCCGTTCTCCCAGACCGGCGGTGAATTCTTTGCAGATTACCGCTTGCGGATCCAGCCCATGAACGGAACTGTTGCCGGCGATCCCGTCTACAAGACCCTGAAGTATTTCCCATGGGGCACGACACTCCATGAGGCTGCCTCGCCGGAGTAGGAATGCCCCCGGGCTTCAGAATGCCGGCCTGCCAAAAACCCTGAAGACAGGCGGCGCTTCGGTGTACCCGTCCCTGTTGGTTGTCGGACCGGACGCGTATCCTGACCCTAGAGGAACGGAGTAGAAAAGCCATCGTTCCGTCGTGATCGAAGGGGTGCTTTCATCATGGTTGATATGGGCTTGGCATGGCTGTTTGGGCTGCTGTTGTTGGCGATTGTGGCGTTGCTGGCCGTCCTGGTGATACGTGCGTTCATGGGGCTGAGACCGCGCGACGTGGAAGATGCTTTGGCAGCAGCAGGCGGTCAAATACAGCAGTCGCACCGGCGGAGCACTGCCCGACAGATCCTCGACCAGAGGTTCGCCCGCGGCGAGTTGACGGCAGATGCCTACCGAGAAGGCCTGCGCGTCCTCGGCGAAGACCGCTAGCAGAAGACGGCCAGGCGAGGACCGTTAGCCGGAGACGGCTAGCCGGTGAATGGAGTCGCTGACAGGTGGCTCCCGGCCTGCCCTCCGCGACGCCTTGCCGCTACAAAACCCCTGGTTTCCCAGCCGTCGATACAAAGGCCTTGAAGAGTGCAGCGAGGTCTTTGCCAGTGACATCCTCGGCCAGCTTTTCGAAATCGACCGGCTTGCCCGATCCGTTCCGGACCCAGGTCTTCAGGAGCCTGAAAAAGTCTCTGTCGCCCACGGTTTCCCGCAGTGCATGCAGCGCCATGGCGGCCCGGGTCTGGACATTACCGGCGAAAAGTTGATCGACGCCAGGATCCGACACCCGCACCTGCCAGAAGTCGTCGTCGGCCGGGATGCCGGCGTAGAAATCGAACGTGTCATCGGCGCTGCCCAGGCCTTGCTGTTCGTTCCAGAGCCACTCGGCATAGGTAGCAAGGCCTTGGTTGAGCCAGCTGTCCTGCCACCGCGGTGGAGGCAATTGCGCGTCGGTCCACTGGTGCGCCAACTCCCGGGCGATCATGGCATTTCCGCTGGCCTCGCTGTAGAAGCCGTCCACGGGGTAGACCGGCCGACCCTGCATTTGAACGGCGAAGCCAAGGTCCTCGGCACGGTCAATGATGCCGCCGGCGCTCTTGAGCGGATACTTGCCGAACACGGTGGACAGGAACTGCATGATCTGCGGCTGCCTGTCCAGCGACTGCTGGATCCTGTACGCCTGCGACGGCGGAGCAGCGGACCCGGCCGTCCAGCCGTTCGCGTTCTCCGGGCTGCCGTCCGGTGCAGGCTGCGCTTTCCAGCCGTCCCAGCGGTCGCCGTCGCTGTCGAAGGACGTGGACCCTCCGCCGCCCGGCACCTTGATGTCTTCGACGAAGACCCCGTCGTTCTGTCCCGTGATGTCGCTGGCGTAGGTGATGGACAGCTCCACATCCTGGCCGGCGTAATCTGCCAGGTCGAACTCCCAGTGCTCCCAGCCGTCGCTGGCGCCGGTGGCCGCCCACCATTGACCGGTGGCGCCTTCTGCGGTGCAGGAACCGCCGCCGTCGTCCGTCTGGTAGTGCTTCAGGAAGGGGTGCACGTGATGCCACGCCGGGCAGGAATTACCCGTTTCGTCGTTCGCGAGTCCGGTGGCATCCTTCAGCGTGGTCCAATCGCTGCCGCCGGGCGTGCGCGCCTCCACGAAGGCATAGTCCCAACCGGGCTCCGTGTCCCGCAGCATCCAGAACGAGAGTTCACCGCCGGATGTGGGGACACTGACCGTGCGGGTGAGCCGCTTGTAGCTGGCATTGTCGCTCTGCGACCAGGCAAGCCCGTCGCCGTTGCGCGGGACCACCGCCCTCTTTAGCGCCGGATCCATCGCGTCCACGTAGCTGATGCCGCCCTTGGTGCGCTCCGCCACGTCAAAGTGCCCGACGGCGATGGTCGCCAAATGCGGCGACAGCGGCTCGTCGGCCTTCCAGGTGTAGACGGTGCGGCCGGACTCGGCTTTCGTGCCGTCCGGCAAGCCGTTGGCCACCGCCTGCCAGCCGTCGGGCACCGAGATGCTGAAGGTGTAGCCGGCACGGTCGCTGGGATGGTTGTTCACCGGAAACCAGGTTGGCGCACTCAGCGGATGGCCGGTGACGAGGGCGCCGTCGTCGGTATGGATTAACCCGGCGGGACCGGGGAGGGCGAGGGTTCGGGGGGTGCCGGAGTACGCCACGACCACGGTGAAGCGGTCGCCGTCCGGTAAACCCCGGGTGGGGGTGACGGTGAGCTTGGTGCCGGTCAGGGCAAAACGTGCGTCCCGCCCGTCGACGCTGACGGAATCGACGTCCAGGCCATCCAGGTCCAAACTGAACGCGGAGAGGTTTTGCGTGGCCTGTGCCGTGATTGTGGCGGTGCCGTCCAGCCGGTCCGTGGGCGGGTCGTACAGCAGATCCAGTCCATAGTGGGACACCTGGTAGCCGCCGTTCCCGGCGTCAGGGAAATACTCGTCATGCAGGGTGGCGGAGCCGGGTTCGAAGATGTGCCGGCCGGGATCGGGTGCTGCGGCGGCCGGGGCGACAGACAGGCCCAGTCCGGACACACCAACGAGCGCGGCCGCAGCCAGGGCAAGACCCCTCCGAGCCATCATGCAACGTCCCCCCATCGGCCAAGGCTGCCCGGACCCGTGGATGTGCGGGTCGGCGGCTTCACGCGCTGGCCATCTACATAAGATGCTCCTGTTCGGGGCCACTGTCAACGGATACGACTATGGGCCCGCACAACCTGGCTGTACGGGCCCATTCTGGAAGGCCGGACTTGGGAAAACGCTAGGGGCGGCCGATGCCCTTGAAGGTCCAGCCCGCCTGGCGCCACGCTGCCGGGTCCAGCACGTTGCGTCCGTCCAGGATGTTCTTTTCGTCCACCAGGTTTCCGACGGCGACCGGATCCAACTCTCGGTATTCATTCCACTCGGTCACCAGCACCAGCGCGTGGGCGCGGGCGATAGCCGTTTTGGCATCCGGTTCATAGCTGAGTTCCGGGAAGCGCTGCTTGGCGTTGGCCAGGGCCTCCGGATCGGTGACGGTGACCGTGGCTCCCTGCAGCTGCAGTTGGGCGGCAACGGACAACGCGGGAGAATCACGGACGTCGTCGGACTGCGGTTTGAACGCTGCTCCGAGCACGGTAATGCGCTTGCCGATCAGTGACCCGCCGCAGAGCTCTCGGGTCAGTTCCACCACCCGCGTGCGGCGGCGCATGTTGATGGCGTCCACCTCACGCAGGAAGGTCAGGGCCTGGTCCGCCCCGAGTTCGCCCGCCCGGGCCATGAAGGCTCGGATATCCTTGGGCAGGCAGCCGCCGCCGAAGCCCACTCCGGCGTTGAGGAACTTGCGCCCGATCCGTTCGTCCATGCCGATGGCGTCGGCCAGGGCGGTGACGTCGGCCCCGGCGGCTTCGCAAACTTCCGCCATGGCGTTGATGAAGGAGATCTTCGTGGCCAGGAACGAGTTCGCCGCGGCTTTGACCAGTTCGGCGGTGGCATAGTCGACCACCAGCCGCGGCGTCCCGTCGGCCAGCGGCGTCGCATAGACCTCGTCCATGGCCGCGGTGGCCGCTTCACCGGGTGCACCCGCAGGCACGCCGTAGACAAACCTGTCCGGGGTCAACGTGTCTTTGACGGCGTGGCCTTCGCGCAGGAACTCGGGGTTCCACGCCAGAATGGCTGCCGGGGCGATTTCCCGGATCTCCTCTGCCAGCCGTGACGCCGTTCCCACCGGCACGGTGGACTTGCCGACCACCACGTCGCCCGGGCGAAGGTGCATGGCGAGAGACGTGAAGGCGGCATCGACATAGCGTAGGTCGGCGGCGTTCTCGCCTTTGCGCTGCGGTGTGCCCACGCACACGAAGTGCACCGCGGCTCCGGCCGCGTCGGCCATCTCGGTGCTGAACGTCAGCCGGCCGGTCTGCTGAACCTCAGCGAGCAGTTCGGGCAGCCCGGGCTCGAAGAACGGGGCGCGGCCGGCTTGGAGTTCGGAGACCTTGCGTTCGTCCACGTCAATACCGACCACGTCATGCCCGAGTTTGGCCATGGCCGCGGCATGCACGGCCCCCAAGTAGCCGCAGCCGATGACGGAGATTCGCATAGTGGTCCTTTACGCGTGCCTGAGTAGAGACTACTTCGACTTTAGCGCGTTACCGGTGCCGGTTTTGCCGGAATTCCAGCCAGGCATAGGCCAGCACCGTGCCGAGTGCCGCGCCCAGGGTGTTCGTCCAGACATCCTGCAGCGAGGCATAGCGGCCGGGGAGGAACTCTCGTTGCGCCCACTCCATGGCACCGGAGAGGAGGAAGGCTCCGGCCGGGGTCAACCAGCGCCAACCGGTCGGCATCAGGAGGGCGGCCAGCAGACCGAGCGGCACGAACATCAGGACGTTGGCCCCGGATTCGACCAGGTTGTAGTCGACCCAGCGCGGCCCGCCTGCGTCATGCAGAGCCGCGAGAACTGCCTGGAGGGTGCTGTTCGCGCCGGCATCAACCGGGGTAGGCCACAACATTGCGACGGCGACCAGGAGGGTATAGCCGGCCAACAGCCAAAAATGCAGCAGGCGGGACGGCTCCCGGGACGTGCCAAGCCGCATCGGTCTTCCTCTCGGGTGTGGGCGGCCGCGCTGATGCGCGGGCGACGGAATGCCATGGTACCGGTGCGCCACCAAGCCCGGCCGCCCGCCCGCTCCAGCCTGCCGGTGTGGGACACTGCCTCGGCGACGCGAGACCGGCCGCTTGCAAGGCTGAAATGGTTCTTTCAGGTGTTTGTGAGGGATATCACGAGCTGGGTCTGTCGCTTTCCGGGGCCATGGGGTAGCTTCCGGGCAGGATCCTGCTGCGGGGACAGCGGGATTCTTGCATCCACACCTTATGGAGGAACCAGCATGCAGACCCACAGTTTCAGGCGGGGTGCGGCCATCGCTGCCGCCACCGCATTGGCGTTCGGAACCGGGTTGCCCGCCCAAGCCGCTATCGGGACAGACACCAGTACCCTGCGGGACGCGGTCACCGTCGAGAACATCGTCAGCCACTTGCAGGCCCTGCAGGACGCGGCCAATGCCAACGGCGGCAACCGCGCTGCGGGCACGCCGGGCTACGAGGCATCGGCCCAATACATCGAGGCCCAGTTGTCGGCCGCCGGGTACACGCCCGTTCGGCAGGCGTTCTCCTATGAGCGGTTCGTGCTCCACGGCGCAGAGTTCGAGCAGGTCGCCCCGACGCCGACGATCTACACGGCAGGGGAGGAGTTTCTGGCCATGGATTACTCCGCCTCCGGCGACGTCACGGCACCGGTGACCGCGGTGGATATCAACCTCGCAGGCGACAGGGCATCCACCAGCGGCTGCGAGGCGACCGACTTCGCAAGCTTCCCCGCCGGAAACATCGCCTTGATCCAGCGCGGTACGTGCGATTTCGCCACGAAGGTCTCGAATGCCGCGGCAGCAGGCGCCGCCGGCGTGGTCATCTTCAATCAGGGCAACGGAGGAACACCGGACCGGACGGACCTGTTCGGCGGCACGTTGGGGACGCCGCAGGCCATCCCGGCCGTCAGCACCAGCTTCGACCTGGGGGCCGAGCTCGCCGGGACCGCCGGCCTGGAACTGCGGATCGCGGTGGACGCCGAGATCGTCGTGACGGAGACGTTCAACATCCTCGCCGACACGGCCGGGCGCGCGGACCGCACCGTCGTCGTCGGTGCGCATCTGGATTCTGTATCCGAGGGTCCGGGCATCAACGACAACGGTTCCGGCAGCGCGGCGATCCTGGAAACGGCGCTTCAGATGGCGGCATCGGGTGACGCCCCGGAAAACCGGGTGCGGTTCGCATTCTGGGGCGGTGAAGAGGACGGGCTGCTCGGCTCCGACTACTACGTGTCCCAGTTGAGCAAGCGCGAGATCAAGCAGCATGCGCTCAACCTGAATTTCGACATGGTCGGTTCGCCCAATGCCGTTCGCTTCGTGTACGACGGCGACGGCGACGCGTTTGGGCTGACCGGGCCGAAGGGTTCGGATACCATCGAGCGCGTCTTCGAGGACTACTTCGCTTCGCAGGGACTCGCCACGGAACCGACGGCGTTCGACGGGCGCTCGGACTACTTCGGCTTCATCAACAACGGCATTCCCGCCGGCGGCCTGTTCACCGGCGCCGAGGAAATCAAGACCGAAGAGCAGGCGGCAATCTACGGCGGCACCGCGGGCGTGGCCTACGATCCCTGCTACCACGAGGCCTGCGACACGCTTGCCAATGTGGACCTCGTGGTACTCGATCAGATGGCTGATGCGATTGCGCATGCCACGCTGACCTTCGCCGAAACGACCTCAGCGGTCAACGGCACGGCCAAGGGCAAGGGAACGGGCAGCACCAAGATGCCGTTCAAGGGGCCGCACGCCGTTCGCTGACCCCACCGGACCGGCGCTGTCTCCTACGGCAGCAGTTGGCCCAGGGAGGCCGTCTCCGGACGGCCTCCCTCTTCGCTGCGCTGCGGAATCGCGACGCTGAAGGTCGTGCCCGCTCCCAGGACGCTCGTGAAGGTCAGCGTGCCGCCGTGGGCTTCTACGATCGACTTGCTGATGGCCAGCCCCAACCCCAGCCCTGGAATGGCCGCTTGACGGACGGCACTGGTGCGGAAGAACTTGGTGAAGATTTCAGCCTGATCCGCTTCGGACATGCCCATGCCGGTGTCGCTGACCTCCAGGAGGACGGCGCCGTCGGCCGCCAGGGTCCGTACCGTGACGCGTCCGCCGTCGGGGGAGTACTTGATGGCATTGGAGAGCAAATTGTCCAGCACCTGACCCATCCTGTTGGGATCGATCTCTGCTTCCAGCCCGTCGACGGCGTCGATGACCAACTCCACGCCCGCGTGTTCTGCCCGCGGCATGGCCGACGCAACGCTGGTAGCGACGAGGTCGGCCAGCGCCGTGCGGCGGGGCTCGATGCTCAGCGTTCCGGAGGCGGTGACGAGCAGGTCTTCCACCAGTTGCAGGAGGCGTTCGGAGTTGCGCATGGCGATGCCGAGGGAAGCGGTGACATGTTGCGGCAGCTGGTCGGCGTCCTCGAGCGCGAGGTCCAGGTAGCCCATGATGGAGGTCAGGGGAGTGCGGAGCTCGTGCGAGACGCCGGCGACGAACTCTTCCTTCACCGTCAACGCATTGACCAGGTCGGTGACGTCGCTGAAGGCCATCACGGTGCCGTCGAACTGGCCGAGGTCATTCTGCATGGGGCGTGCCGTGCACAACATGGCCCGTTGCCTGTCGCCGTCGCCGATCCACACCAGCCGGTCGGAAAAAGACTCCCCCTGAATGGCACGGCGAATGGGGCGGTCTTCGGGGACCACCGGGGTCACCCGGTCCGGTTCGAAGACCAGCAAATCGGCCTCGTCCGGATTGTCGATGCCTTGGGGCATGGCCAGCAAACGGTCCCGATCCTGTTGCACGTTGCTCAGGATGTCACGGCCGTCTGCATCGGTGACGAGCACCCCCACCGCGACGGCGTTCAGGACGGTGTCCAGCCGTCGCACGTGGACCTTGCTTTCTTCCAGCAAGGCCCGCAGTTCGCGGTCTTTGCCGGCCAAGGCTTGCTGCTGCGCCGTCATGCTCAGGGAGAAAACGGACGCGGTGATGGAGACCCCCAGGGTCACGATGGGGATCAGGATCGGGCCGAACAGGGTTTCCGGCGTTACCGGCTCCGGGCCGGTGAACACCGGAATCCAGACGATGAGCATCGGCGCGGCGAAGCTGACGATGCGCGCGGCGGCGGGGGCGATCTCCGACCAAGCCATCCAGAACACCGGGAAAACCGCCAACAGGGCCACGCCGGCCAGTTCTGTCCCGGCGCCCTGGTGAAGGGCCCCGATGGCGACGAAATCCAGCAGCGGGATCACCCAGTACGACGGATAGGGCAGCCGGTCCCACGGGATGGCGGCGCCGAGGATCCACAACACGGCAATGCCGATGAGTCCGCCGGTGAATTGCGCGTTGCCCAGCAGTTGGGGGAAGAATGCGGCGGCGATCACCGCAGTCAGCGTCACCGAAATGCAGAGCGGCAGATGGCTGAGGAAAACGCGTGCGCGCAGGGGCAGCTCATGGAACTGACGGCGTCCGGTCAGCCAGGACAACAACGGGCTTGGTGCGGCAGACATGATCGAAGGTCCCCTTACTCCGGGCAGCCCTCGTTGTCGGTTGCGTTGCGGAGCCGGGCTGGCCATGACTGGTTCAGTATGGCACGCGTGTTGGCCCGCGCCGTGGAACTATGCGGTCTGTGACGCAAGTCGCAGCGGTGCGGGTTGGGTGTGGCGCAGACGGGTTGGCGGATCAGTCCGCTGCGCGCCGGTTCCGTTCGGGCCCGGGACCGGCTCCGCCCTTGAATACGCAGGGCGCCCCGCCATGGGAAACAGGACCTGCCTGCCTCCTGGCTGGGCGCCCGCGAAAGCCCGCGAAAAACGTCAGGCGTTGTGGTGCGTGTCGGAACGGCCCAGGAACTGCTTGGGAATGAAGAACGCCAGCGTGAACAGGCCGAGCCCGATGGCGAAGGCCGGGATGGGGCCGATGACCGGCTCCAGGCTGAAGGCGTACAGGGAACCGAAGAACATCAGCATGATGACCGCGAAGGTGACCAGATTGCCGACCAGGTGTCCCTCGCCCGAATGGGTGCGCTGTTTGGGGTGGGCCATGGGGTGTTTCTCCTCAATAGTGCGATGCGGCGTCAGTAGCCGCCGGCGGCTTGCTCACCTTTAACAATAGCCACTGATGAGCTGGCACCAATTCGTGTTGCGCCGGCCCGGAGCATGGCGCGCGCGTCATCGACGGATCGCACGCCGCCCGAGGCCTTTACGCCCAGGCGCGTCCCGACCGCATCCCGCATCAGGGCGATGTCCTCGACGGTGGCGCCGCCACCGCTGAAACCGGTGGACGTCTTGACGAAGTCGGCCCCGGCCTCGGCGGCGGCTTCGCAGACCATCCGCTTTTGCTCGTCGCTCAGGAAATGGGCTTCCAGGATGACTTTGAGGATGGCGCCGCCGGCGTGGACGGCTTCGGCCACCGCAGCGATGTCATCGATGATCGCGGCGCGGTCGTTTGCCCGGGCCGCGGCGATATTGATCACCATGTCGATCTCGTCGGCGCCGTCCAAAGTGGCGCCGCGGGCCTCGTGTACCTTCACATCGGTGGGAGTGGCGCCGAACGGGAAACCGACGACCGCGCAGGTCTTGACCCCGGAGCCCTTTAGCGTGCTGTGGACCAATGCCGTCCAAACAGGATTCGCACACACGGCGGCAAAGCGGTACTCGACCGCCTCCTGGCAGACCTTGAGGATGTCTTCGCGGGAAGCTTCCGGCTTCAGCAGCGTGTGGTCGATGACCGAAGCGATCGACGTCGGATCGTGATAGGTCGCGCTCGGAGCGGATCCGGATGTGATGTCTTCAGACATGGCCATCCCTTTCATCTGCTGGGGTTCGAAGGAACTTCTATCCTTGCATACCGGTCAGGCGGCCAGAGGACCGGCGCACCGGCCTGCACGGCCGCCGGGAGCGTTCCCGGACAGGACAGGGGTCAGTGCGGGCCGCCAGTGGAGTGGCCCTCTTCCTCGGCCGCACGTCGGTGCTCCTCAAGCTTCTCCTCGGCCTCCTGCCGGCGGCGCGCGATGGCCCGGGGGTCGTCGGCCGGAATGTGCTCCTCCGAGGCCTTGTGCGCCGGCTCTTCGTCAGGGCTTTGATGCCTCGCCCCTGCGGAACGGGGCAGCTGTTCTTCGATGCCCATGGCTGCATCGTCCCACATGGCACCAGCGTCGAAAAGGTGCGGAAGGTGATCAATCAGCGGAGGTTGTTCCCCCGCCGGCCCGGCCCTTCCCGCGGAGGGCGCCCGGGCCGGCCGGCGCCTCGGCCAGCGGGCTCGTTCGGCCCGCGCCCGCCGGGTTTAAGCTCCGCTTTGGGCGCCTCGCCCGCCGAACGATTCCGGGCGGCGGTGGGGAGCGTGTCCGGCCAGGCGGCCGTGGGGCGTGTCCGGTCAGGCGGCCGTGGGGCGTGTCCGGTCAGGCGGCCGTGGGGCGATGTTTCAGCGCGGAGGTTCTGCTGGCGGCGCGTGCCATGGCTTCGGCGAGCCTGCCCCGGAATTCGTGAGGCCGGCTGAGCTGCGCCCAGTCCACACGGATGAAGTTCCAGTGGATTTCCGATAAGGCGTTCTCCCGCTGTCGTTCCTCGAGCAGTACCTGTTCCGTCGGCCTGTAGTCGAAGTATTTGCTCCTGCCATCGAATTCCAAAATCAGCATGATGTCCTCCCAGGCGAAGTCGACGCGGTGCTTGCCCAGCCTGGTGGTCAGTTCTACCTGCGGCACGGGCATCGGAATGCCGAACGTGCCCAGCAACAGCCTGGTGCGGGTTTCTCCCGGTGATTCGGCCCTGCCATCCAGCAAGGCGACGGCAGTTCTGGCGCGGCGCACTCCCCGTGAACCCGGCATCGAATCGAGGATCTCGTTAATCCGCCCGAGGACCGTCCCGCAGCGGAGGGCGTGATCGCCGATAATGGCAGCCCGGTCAAGCTGCATGGTCCTGGCACAGTCCGCTACTGTCCGTTCCAAGCTGGTGACGGGCACCGGCTCGCCGCGCGGACCACGCAGAATCGTGACTTGATCCGGCGGCAAGACAGAGCGGTGCGGGCTGACGTCCGGGCTTCTGGTGTGCCGGGTGGTGGGGAATGGCTGGGTGAGATGGACAGTTGCCGGAACATCCCAAACATGCAGCCCGTGTGGGCGCGCAGCGGAAGCGTGGCTGTAGGTGCCGGCGGGACCGGTCACGAGGGATGGGCCTGGATGCGGAGCAGATTCCGTTGCCGGGAACTGCTGGCCATCCACCGCGAACCCAGGATCCGTGCCGATGAACCGTGCCGGGTTTCAGGGCGGCCGAAAGTCGACACAGACCCGTCGGTTAAGGCCGTTCTCGCACAGCTCGGCCGCCCTGGAGATGGGAGCACTTTCCCATGTGTACACCGCGGTCTTCGGGCGGCAGCGATCCGTGGCGGTTATCCGGGCACGCCGAGGCTGGTGCGGAGGTCGGTTTTGATGGCCTCCAGCAGCCGGGCCGCTTCCGCGCGTTCCTCCGCCAGCCGGTCCACGCCGGCAACCGGCCGGATGACCTCCAGGTAGCACTTGAGCTTGGGCTCCGTGCCGCTCGGCCGCACGATGACGCGGGTATCGTCCTGGCCCAGAAACAGCAGCCCGTCGGTCGGCGGCAACGCTTCGCTGCCGAGGGACAAGTCCGTGCTCGTCACCACCGGGGAGCCGGCCAGCGACGACGGCGGCCGCTCCCGGAGCCGGTACATCATCGTTCCCATCAGGGCGAGGTTGTCCACCCTGATGCTCAGCTGGTCCGTAGCGTGGAGCCCGTACTTCAGCGCGAGGTGATCGAGGACGTCGAAGATTGTCCGGCCCGCGGCTTTGACGTCGGCGGCGAGCTCGGCGAGCAGCAGGGCGGCGGACATCCCGTCCTTGTCCCGGACCAGGTGCGGTGCCACGCAATAACCCAAGGCCTCCTCATACCCGTAGGTTAGGCCGGGGACGCGGGAAATCCACTTGAAGCCGGTCAGTGTCTCCACGTGGGCTACCCCTGCGTCGGCCGCGATCTTGCCCAGTAGCCGGGAAGACACGATCGAGTTTGCGAAGACCCGGGACGCAGCCGGGCTCTCGCCCGCACCTGCATCGATCGGATCGGGTGAGGCGTCGTGGTCCGCGCGCAGCCGGTCCTGGCCTTCGAAACGAGCCGCCATGTGCGCGCCGAGCAGCGCACCGGCCTCGTCGCCGCGGAGCATCCTCCATACCCCGGTCGACGGATCCTTGGCAGCCAGCGCCGCGCGGTCGGCGTCGGGATCATTGGCAATCACCAGGTCCGCATCGATTTCCGCTGCCGTCTCCAGGGCCAGGTCGATCGCTCCGGCTTCCTCCGGGTTGGGGAAGGCCACGGTCGGGAAGTCGGGGTCCGGCTCCGCTTGGGCGGCCACCAGCGTCACGTCGGTGAATCCGGCCTGCTCAAAGACCGCCCGCATGGTCGCTCCGCCGACGCCGTGCATCGGTGTGAGCACGATCCTCAGGTCCCGCTGCGGGAACAGCCGCGGGTCGGTCAGCGCGGTGACCGCAGCGACGTAGTCTTCGGCGATGCCCTCCGGGAGGACGTTCCAGCCTTCCTCGGCCAGCGGGATGGAGTCTAGGGGCGGGGTGTAGTCGATGCGGGCGGCGATATCGGCGTCGTAGGGTGCCACAATTTGCGCTCCGCGGCCGCCTTCGTCCACGGCACGTCCGCCCAGGTAGACCTTGTACCCGTTGTCGTGCGCGGGATTGTGGCTGGCGGTGACCATCACGCCCGCTTCGCAGCCCAGCGCCCGAACGGCGTACGCCAGCACCGGCGTTGGCAGGGCGGAAGGCATGAGGAACGTCTCGATGCCGGCGGCGGTGAAGACGGCCGCGGACTCGGAGGCGAAGACATCCGAGTTCCGGCGTGCGTCGTAGCCGATCACCGCGCGCGGCGCATAGGCGCCGGCGGCGGTGTCCAGCAGGAAGCGGGCCAGGCCGGCGGCCGTCCGGCGCACCACCACACGGTTCATCCGGAAGGGCCCGGCGCCGAGCGCGGCCCGCAGCCCGGCGGTACCGAAGGCCAAGGTTCCGGAGAACCTGTCCGCAAGTTCGGCCCGTGCCGCGGCGGCTTCCGGCGTGCCGCCCTCGGCCGCTGCCAGCAGGTCTCGCAATTCCCGGCGCGTCTGCTCGTCCGGATCAGCCTGCAGCCAGGCCTCGGCCGCCGCCTTCAGCTCCTGCGGCGTTGCGGTCATGTCGCTCCCGTTCACAGCTTGGCGACAATTCCGGCCAGCAGCCGCGAGATCCGCGGCCCCGCGGCCCGCCCCGCCTCGATGACCTCGGCGTGGCTGAGCGGAACGTCGCTGATGCCGGCCGCAAGGTTGGTCACCAGCGAGATTCCGAAAACCTCCATGCCGGCGTGGCGGGCGGCGATGGCCTCCAACGCCGTGGACATGCCGACCAGGTCGGCGCCGATCCGCTTGGCGTACTGCACCTCGGCCGGAGTCTCGTAGTGGGGGCCGGGGAACTGTGCGTACACGCCTTCGTCCAGGCTGGGATCCACTTCCCGCGCCAGGGTGCGCAGCCGTCCCGAATAGAGGTCGGTCAGGTCAACGAAGGTTGCGCCTTCCAGCGGGGAGGCGGCGGTGAGGTTGATGTGGTCGCTGATCAGCACCGGCGTCCCCGGCGCCCAGACCGGGTTCAGTCCGCCGCAGCCGTTGGTCAGTACCAGCGTCCTGCACCCGGCCGCCGCCGCAGTCCGGACGCCGTGGACGACCGAGCGCACGCCCTTGCCCTCGTAGTAGTGGGTGCGGGCACCGAGCACCAGCACGCGCTTGCCGTCGGGCGTCCGGACGGAGCGGATGGTGCCGACGTGGCCTTCGACTGCCGGGGCGGAGAACCCTGGAATGTCCGTGGCCGGGATCGAGTGGGTCGTCTCGCCGACGAGGTCGGCGGCCTCGCCCCAGCCGGAGCCGAGCACCAGCGCGACGTCATGGGCGGCGACACCGGTCTGCCGGGCGAGGAAAGCGGCTGCCTCGGCGGCCAGTTCAAAGGGGTCTGTAGTCACAGGACCTAACCTACCCGCTGCCGAACTGCCGCCGAAAGCGTCGGGCGGGCGGCGCCGTCGTCGTTCCTGGCATTGGGGATGTCCGCGCGGGTACTGGCGGCGGCCCTGCGCGGGCCGCCGGCGCCTGCTTCACGCCGTGCCGGCAGGTTGAGGCGTTGCGGGGCATGCGACAGAATGAAGTCCGTGACTAGCCAAATAGATTTCAGTGCCCCGCGTCTGGCGATCCTGGGCGGGGGCCCCGGCGGGTACGAGGCGGCCATGGTGGCCAACTCGCTCGGCGCCAAGGTGACCATCATCGAACGGAAGGGCCTCGGCGGTTCCGCCGTGCTGACCGATGTGGTGCCGTCCAAGACCCTGATCGCGACCGCCGACGCCATGCGGCGGGTAGCGAGTGCCCATGACCTCGGGGTCCGCTTCGACGAGGACTCCAAGGCCGCCTACGCCGACCTGCGCACGGTCAACGACCGCCTGCTGAAGCTGGCCGAGAGCCAGTCGGCGGACATCCACCACGGGTTGGAGCGTGCCGGGGTGCGCGTCATCCTGGGCGAAGGCAAGCTCTCCGGCCCGAACACCATCGCCGTGTCGACGGAGACGGGGACCGAGACGATTACAGCGGATGCCATCCTGGTGGCCACCGGCGCGACACCCCGCGAACTGTCCACGGCCAAGCCGGACGGCGAACGCATCTTCAACTGGACGCAGGTTTACAACCTCACCGAGATCCCGGAGCACCTGATCGTGGTCGGTTCGGGCGTGACGGGAGCCGAGTTCGCCTCTGCCTACCGCATGCTGGGCACCAAGGTCACCCTGGTCTCCTCGCGGGACCGCGTGCTGCCGGGCGAAGACGCCGACGCCGCCGAGGTGCTCGAAGATGTTTTCGCCCGCAGCGGGATGACAGTGCTGTCCAAGTCCCGCGCCGCCAGCGTGGAACGAACGGACGACGGCGTGCTGGTCACCTTGGCCGACGGCCGGGTGGTCGAGGGCTCGCACTGCCTGCTGGCCGTGGGCGGCGTGCCCAACACCGCCGGCATCGGGCTCGAAGAAGCCGGGGTGGCCCTGACCGAGGGCGGGCACATCAAGGTGGACGGCGTCTCGCGCACCACCGCGTCGAATATTTATGCTGCCGGCGACTGCACCGGCGTGCTGGCTCTGGCCTCGGTGGCCGCGATGCAAGGCCGCATCGCCGTGGCCCACCTGCTGGGCGACTACGTCAAGCCGCTGAAGCTCAAGCAGGTGGCGTCCAATATCTTCACCAGCCCGGAGATCGCCACCGTGGGGGTGACCGAGGAGGAAGTCGCCGCCGGAAAGTACCAGGGCGACATCATCAAACTCTCGCTCAACACCAACGCGCGGGCCAAGATGATGAACGTCTCCGACGGCTTCGTGAAAATCATTGCCCGGCGCGGTTCCGGCACGGTCATCGGGGGAGTGGTGGTGGCCCCGCGGGCTTCCGAACTGATCTTCCCCGTTGCGCTGGCGGTGAGCCAGAAACTCCACGTGGACGATCTCGCGAACACGTTCACGGTGTACCCGTCGCTGACCGGTTCCATTTCCGAGGCGGCGAGGCGGCTGCACGTGCATCTCTAGGCGGCGGATCCCGCCGTCATTTCCCCGCTGATTATTTCGCCACATTGTCCGTTTCTGGGTCTATGATCATCAAATAGCCATGTAATGAAACGATGAACCGAAGTTAGTCAGTTGGGGGATAAAGGATGAGCGAGCAGCGTACTGCCGTCATTGTGGAGGATGACCTGGACATCCGGGAGTTGATCTCGACGGTCCTGTCCAGTTCTGGGTTTACGGTGCACACCGCCTCCTCCGGGATGGAAGGCGTTGCCGCCATCAAACGCCACAACCCCGATGTCGTCACCCTCGACCTTGGCCTGCCGGACATCGATGGCTTCGAGGTCGCGCGACAGGTGCGCCGTTTCAGCGACACGTACATCATCATGCTCACCGCGCGCGCCGAAGAACTGGACACGCTGCTTGGCCTGGAGACCGGCGCGGATGACTACCTCACCAAGCCGTTCCGCCCCCGGGAACTGCGCGCCAGGATCACCGCGATGCTGCGTCGCCCGCGTACTACAAAGGGCAACGACGGCGGTCTGCCGGAGGACGTCGGGGCCCGCGGGGGTGCCCCGACGGGGCCGGCCCTGGCCGGCGCAGCTGCGGCAACTCAGGTGCCCGAACCCGTCCTGCAGGGAGCGGGGGTGGGTGCCGGAGGGCATCCCGGCCTGTCGCTGTCGACGTCCGGTGCCGTTTCGGCAGCGGCGCTCGCAGGAGGCGGCGGGGCACCGGCCTTCGCAGCCGAGACCGGCGCCGGGGCAGCGGCTGCCGCGGCCGGCGCGGCGAGCCCGGCCGGCGACGGCGTGCTGGAGCACAACGGCATCGTGGTGGACCACCGTGCCCGCACGGTGATCCGGTCCGGGCGCGAGCTGGAACTGACCCGCAGCGAATTCGACCTGCTGTACGCCCTGATGGAAAGCGGCCGGGTGGTGCGGACCAAGGCGGATCTGGTCCGCCGGCTTCGTAACGAGCCCTACAACACCGGCGGCTACATTTCGGACTCCGACGAACGCACGATCGAAGTGCATATGGCCAACCTTCGCCGCAAGCTCGGGGATGACACCAAGTCCCCGCGCTGGATCAAGACAGTGCGCGGGGTTGGCTACAGCCTGGCACCGAAGCGGTGACGCCGCGCGGGCGCGCATTTCCCGCCTGACGGGCGGGCTACTGCAGGTGCAGGCTCCGCAGCTGTGACGTCGTCGTCATCCCGCAGGTGCGCAGCTCGTCCAAGAGAGCCGTCGCGGCGTCAAAGAGCCGCCCGTTGACCAGGCCTTCGAGATGTTCTGCCATCTGGCCAAGGCGTCCGGCCCCCACCATGCTGCTGGAGATCTTCAAACTGAGGATCGCGTCCATGGCGTCTTCGGCGTCCCGGGCGAGAATGGCGCTCGAGACCCTTCCAAAGCGGTGTTCCCACAGCCCCACGTAATTGCCGATGAAGCGGCGGCGCATGCTGCCGTCGTGGTCGTCGAGGTCGGTTGCCAGTTTTTCCAGTACTGCCGTTAAGACCAGAGGAATTTCCGGCGAAATGGCCGTCACGAGAACGCCTGGGGACCGGATGCGGAGGACTGCCCGGAAAAGAGCATCGGGCGGCGCCCCTTTCAAACTTGTTGCGACTTCGAACTACTTACATCGTAAGCGACTGCTGCGGCCCGCCGAGGCGTGCAGGCGCAACCTTGGGTAACTCTTGAGCACCAATCTCGATTGAGGGGTGCACGGCCGGGCGGTCCGAACAGGTGACGTGCACGGCGCCGCCGGTGCAGAGCCTCCGCGCGGACCTGGCGGTCCCCTTAGGCCAAAGCTGAGCAAATCTTCAGCGAAAGCCTCCGCGCCCTTAAGCGGCATCGGTCACAGTGTTGTCTGTGGTTTCAAGCCCCGTGCCCGGGGCCGGAGGCACAGGCTCCATTAGTCCACCATCCGGTGGGAACAGCCCCAGTACCCTGCCCTTGTCCGTCCGGAGGGAGTGCTCCGGACCCGAGGGAGGTGCTGGGGCTGTTTCTGTGCTGTGCTAGCTGCCCAGGCCCGCCCGCCGAAGCGCCTCGGCCATCGCCGTGTCGGCGGAGCCGCCCGGGCCCGGAGTGCGGCCGTCACTGCGTGCGGGCTTGCCGCCGTCGCCACGCCCCGGCTTCCGGCCGGCGCCCCGCCCGGGCTTCCCTACGTCGCCGCGCCCCGTTGTGCCACCGCGGGGATCGGGACGAGACCCGCCCTTTCCGCTGCGGGTTTCGCTCGCGGGGCCCTGGTGGCCGGACCCGGGCTGGCGCCGCTCGCCGACGGGAGCCTCGTCGTCGAGCCGCAGCGTCAGGGAGATGCGCTTGCGCTCGGGATCGGCTTCGAGCACCTTGACCTTCACGACCTGGCCGGACTTGACCACGTCATGGGGATCGGAGACGTACTTGTTCGACATGGCGGAGATGTGGACCAGCCCGTCCTGATGGACGCCGACGTCGACGAAGGCTCCGAACGCGGCGACGTTGGTTACGGTGCCTTCCAGCACCATGCCCGGCATCAGGTCCGAAATTTTTTCCACGCCCTCGGTGAAGGAGGCGGTGGTGAAGCTCGGGCGCGGGTCGCGCCCCGGTTTCTCCAGTTCAGTGATGATGTCCACTACCGTCGGAAGGCCAAAGTGCTCGTCGACGAACTGCTGCGGGTCCAGCACCGCCAGGGATTGGGCGCCCCGCCCCGCCGCCGTCGCGGTTGTGCCGGCGGCGGCAAGGATTTTCCGGGCCACGCCGTACGCCTCCGGGTGCACGCTGGAGGCATCGAGCGGCTCGGCACCACCGGTGATGCGAAGGAATCCGGCGCACTGTTCGAATGCCTTCCCGCCCAGCCTCGGGACCTTCTTCAGCTCGGAGCGCTTGGCGAAGGGGCCGTTGGCATTGCGGTAGGCCACGATATTCTCGCTCAGCTGCGTACCGAGGCCGGCCACGCGGGAGAGGAGCGACGGGGAGGCGGTGTTCAGGTCCACCCCGACCGCGTTGACGCAGTCTTCGACCACCGCGTCCAGGGACCGCTCCAGCTTGCTGGCCGTGACGTCGTGTTGGTATTGCCCCACCCCGATGGACTTCGGGTCGATCTTGACCAGCTCGGCCAGCGGGTCCTGCAGCCGGCGGGCGATCGAGACCGCACCGCGCAGCGAGACATCCAGTTCGGGCAGCTCCGCCGAGGCCAACGCCGAGGCCGAGTAGACCGACGCCCCTGCCTCCGAAACCACCAGCTTCTGCAGTTTGCGGGCGGGCTCCATCAGTTTGATCAGCTCGGTGGCCAGCTTGTCGGTTTCCCGCGAAGCGGTCCCGTTGCCGATGGCGACGAGCTCGACGGCGTGCTGATCCGCGAGCCTGGCCAAGGTGGCGAGCGAGTCGTCCCATTTCCTGGCCGGAGCATGCGGATAGATGGTATCGGTGGCCACCACCTTGCCGGTACCGTCGACGACCGCAACCTTCACTCCCGTGCGCAGCCCCGGGTCCAGCCCCAACGTGGCCCGGTTGCCGGCCGGTGCGGCCAGCAGCACGTCCCGCAGATTGGCGGCGAAGACCCGTACTGCTTCGTCTTCGGCTGCCGTGAACAGGCGGACGCGGAGGTCGATGGCCAGCTTGACCAGGATCCGCCGCCAGCCCAGCTGCGCCGTTTGCAAGAGCCAGCGGTCGGCCGGCCGCCCGCGGTCAGCCACGCCCATCCGTGATGCCACGGCGTTCTCAAACCGGCCGCGCGCCTCGGCGAAGTCCTCCGGATGAGCCGGATTGCCTTCGCTGATATCAAGGTTCAGCACGCCCTCCTTCTCGCCCCGCAGCAGTGCCAGCACCCGGTGCGACGGCAGGCCGGCAGGGTCTTGGGCGAAGTCGAAGTAGTCGGCGAACTTCTGGCCGGCTTCCGACTGGCCCTCGCGGACCTCGGCCCGCACCAGGCCCTGCTGCCACAGCCGTTCGCGCAGCTCGGAGACCAGGTCGGCGTCCTGACTGACCCGCTCCACCAGAATCGCCCGGGCGCCGGCCAGGGCGTCGGATGGCTCGTTGATGGCTTGCCCGGCATTGAGGAACCCTTGCGCCGCTGCCAGCGGATCCTGGGACGGGTCGGCCAGGAGGCCATCGGCGAGCGGCTCCAGGCCTGCTTCCCGGGCGATCTGCGCCTTCGTCCGCCGCTTGGACTTGTACGGAAGGTAGATGTCCTCCAGCCGCGCCTTGGTGTCGGCTCCGTTGACTGCCGCTTCCAGCTCGACGGTCAGTTTGCCCTGCGCGGCGATGGCCTCCAGCACGGCACGACGGCGGTCTTCCAGTTCCCGCAGGTAGCGCAGCCGCTCCTCGAGATCACGCAGCTGCGCGTCATCAAGCGTGCCGGTGGCCTCTTTACGGTACCGGGCGATGAACGGGACGGTGGCACCGCCGTCGAGCATTTCCACCGCGGCCTTGACCTGCCAGGCTTGGACGCCGAGCTCCCGGGCGAGCTGGGCATGGATCCGGGCACTGAGCGCGGCCGGGTCGAGAGGCGGCAGGTTTGCAACGGAGGCGGGCGGGGCAGGCGCGGATGATTCGGTCACCGATCCATTGTGCCGTATTCGAGGCTTGGCCTAGGCGCCGGGATAGTAAAAGGCGTAGTCATCATAGGGGTCGCGCCAGCTGGACTCGTCACGGTGAATGCGCCGGACCTCGCTGCCGGGAACCCAGGCGGTACGGGCGGATCCGTGCGCATCCATCCACTTCACCTGCACGCTGGTCCGGTCCCAGGAGATGGCCTTGGCGTCGAACGTCTTCCCCTCATGGCGCACGCGGACATACGGTTCGCGGCCGTAGGGCTCACGAGTGGCCCCGGGCGGGCGGCCTTCGGCGCGGGGGCCGGGTTCGCCGCGAGCCCGGGCGTACCTGCGGGCGGTCATGACGTCTACTTTGTTCATGCGGAAAGCCTGCCATCCGGCCCGGACGGTACGGGCGGCAACTGTCTCGATCCGGGGTCGCCGGCGGCTTCAGTAGCCGTAGCCGCCCGATTCCTTGGCATTTTCGGCTGCGGCTTCCCCCTGCACATCCTTGGAATCGGGGCCGGACGTTTCCATCGGCTTCTCGGATTCCGTGCTGTTTTCGTTGCCCGCCCCGGGATCTGCGGGAGCTGTTGCTTCCTCTTCCCCGGAATCGGAATATTCGTTGCCGCTGCTCATCATGGATTCCTCCCGCTAGGGGCGGCGGACCCGGTTTGGCGCAGTCCGCACTGTGCCCGATGCCAATCAGAGTAGGCTGATGCTCAGTATGCTGTCTATGGCGGGGTCGAAGCTCGGATGGCTTGCCGGCTGACTGACAGAGATGCTGGAAGCGGTGCGCATCGGGGCAGCGTCACGGGGGGAGGAGTCGGCGGGCATGCGGGATGTTGGCACGGCGGCCGGTCGTGGTCTGGCCTTTGTTTTCTCGGCGCTCAAGAGGCTGCGGCCGGCCCGGCCCATCCATCCGATCGGGCTCCACCTGGAAGGGCGGCTGGAGAGATCGGGGAACTCCCTCGCCAGTGGCATTTCCTGGCTGGACGAAGCGGGGAACAACGACGTCGAGGCCCGGCTGTCGAGGTCAGCGGGCCTGCCGTCGCGGCTCCCCGACATTATCGGGCTCGCGCTGCGGGTCACCGCGGAGGACGGACAGGCCGACATCCTGCTGGCTTCCAGCGGTACCTCCCGGGCCGGCAGGTACCTGCTCCAGCCTCGACGGGACGTTCGTGCTGCGGCGCTGACCACGGTGATGCCCTACCGAGGGGCACACGGCCCGGTCCAGCTCGCAGCCCGCACAATCCGGCCGAACGTGCCGCTTCCGGCGGATCCGGCGGGATTCCGACGGGCGCTGGGCAGCGAGGACTGGGTGCTCTCGCTGTCCCACGCGCAGCCGTGGGGCCCGTGGCGCCGGTTTGGTACCCTCACGCTGCGGCTTGCGCAGGGCGGGGGAGACACCGGCCTGCGTTTCGATCCGATCGTGCACCGGCTTCCAAACGCGGATACCTACCGTTGGATCGAGAAGCTGCGCGCGCCGTCCTACGCAGTGTCGCGCCGGTCGCGCCCCCGGGGATAGGGGACAGGCGGACCGGCTTCGGGCGGAACCTCAAACCCCCGGCAGGTCCGCAATCCAGTTCCTCACCATCCGTGCGGCTGTTTCTCCGGCCTCCGCGGGCCACCAATGGCCTGCATCCACTTCAACAATTCTCAGCCGCGGCACCCAGTCCTCCAGCCCCTCCACCAGATGGGGCGAGAGGAACGGGTCCCGCCGCGGGACTATCACCTGCACGGGAACCCGGCAGCGGGCCGACAGGGTTTGGGGCCGGAACCAGTTTGCCCGGTACAGGGCGAGGCCGCGAACACCGTTGTCGCCGATCCTGCGGCCGGAGAAGCGCTCGTACGGACGGGTCAGGAGCGTCCGCCACGCAAGTTCCGGCAGTACCGGCAACTGGAACCCGGCGACGTACAGGCTGCGCACGGCCTGTCCTGCCGCCTGCGGCCAGAGCGCGGGCCTGCGCAGCCTGCGCCCGAACCAGCGGTGAAGATGGCCCAGGTCCGGTCCCGAAATGCTGGTGAAGCTGAGAATCCGGCCCTCGGCACGAGCATCCTGGGCCGCCGCCCAGCCTTGGATCGATCCCCAGTCGTGTCCCACGAGGTGCACGCCCTCTGCCCCGGAGGCATCGATCACCGCAAAAAGATCGTCCACCAGGACGGGCAGGCGGTAGGCGCCGGGACGGGCGATGGGGGTTCGGGACGCCCCGGCATTGCGGGTGTCATAGGAGATGACGTGGCTGTCGGCGCTCAGGTGGGCGGCGACGGAGTCGAAGACCGAGTGGTCATCCGGGTAGCCGTGGATCAGCAGGACGGCCGGCCTCCCGGGCCCGTGCGGCGGGCCGTACGTATAGACGGCGAGTGTCGCATCGGGGCGCGCCAGCATCCCGTGCCGTTCATCGGCCTCCATCGGGGCCCTCCCTCGCAGCGCCGCGTGTTTCCGTCCGCCCAGCCTACGGCGGCATGGCGACCGCGGCGAGCACGGTGGTCCGCACCGGGAAACAGCAAGAGCAGGGCGGTGCGCATAACACAGCTGTCCACATGTTGAAACAATTGTCCGGATCGCGGACACATCTGACTAGAATTCATAAGTTATTCATTCGAGCGAAAGCCAACACTTCAATGTCCAAACCAGCATCAGTTACCGCGGGGGCGCCTGCCGCGCCGGTGAACTCCCGCGGCCGCGTCATCGTTGCCAGCCTTGTTGGCACGTCCATCGAGTTTTATGACTTCTACGTCTACGCCACGGCCGCCGTGCTTGTCTTTCCGGCGCTGTTCTTCCCGAATGCCAGCGGAGCCGTCGCTCTGCTGAGTTCGTTCGCGGTGTTCGGCGTGGCCTTCATCGCCCGCCCGTTGGGGTCCATTATTTTCGGACACTTCGGCGACAAGTTCGGCCGCAAGGGAACACTGGTGGCCTCCTTGCTCACCATGGGCATCGCCACCTTCCTGATCGGCTGCCTGCCCACCGCCCAGGTTGACGGCTGGTCCTTCTGGGCACCCGCCCTGCTGGTGGTCATGCGCTTCGCCCAGGGCTTGGCCCTCGGCGGCGAATGGAGCGGCGCCGCCCTCCTGGCCACCGAGAATGCGCCGGCGAATAAGCGGGCCATCTACGGCACCTTCCCGCAGTTGGGCGCCCCGATCGGCTTCATCATCGCCAATTCGCTGTTCCTGGTGCTGAGCATCAACCTCGCCAACGAAGAGTTCATGGCCTGGGGCTGGCGCATTCCGTTCCTGGCCAGCGCCGTGATGGTGATCATCGGCCTGTGGGTGCGCCTGAAGCTGGTGGAAACCCCCGCCTTCCAGAAGGTCGTGGACAAGGGCGAGGTCACCAAGCTGCCGCTGGGCCGGGTCTTCAAGACCAGCTGGCGCCAGCTGATCCTGGGTACGTTCATCATGCTGGCCACCTACGTGCTGTTCTACCTGATGACCACCTTCACGCTGTCCTACGGCACGGCGGCAACGAACGCCGAGGACGCCGCCGCCGCGGCCGAGGCCGCCGGAAAGCCGTTCGATCCGGACACCTTTGCCGCCGGGCTGGGCTATGCCCGCAACGACTTCCTGCTGATGCTGATCATCGGCGTGGTGTTCTTCGGCATCTTCACCCTGGTGTCCGGCCCCCTGGCAGAAAAGTACGGCCGCAAGAAGACGCTGATTGCGGTATCCCTGGGCATCATGGCATTCGGCTTCCTCTGGGTGCCGCTCTTCGCCGGCGGCTTCGCCGGCACCATGGCGCACCTGATCATCGGCTTCACGCTGATGGGCCTGACCTTCGGGCCGATGGGCGCAATCCTGCCCGAGCTGTTCCCGACGAACGTGCGCTACACCGGCTCGGCCGTGGCCTACAACTTCTCCTCGATCCTGGGCGCTTCGGTGGCTCCGTTCATCGCCGTCGCGCTGTGGCAGGCCGCCGGGGGCAGCACGGTCCTGGTGGGCCTCTACCTCAGTGGCGCCGCCGTCCTGACGCTGGTCGCCCTGCTGCTGACCAAGGAAACCAAGGACATGGACTACGAGAACCAGTCGAGCTGACCTTCCAGCCGGACTATCAGAAAGACCCGCGGCCGTGGCCGTGGGTCTTTTTGATGCCTTGGCGCAGGTGTGCCGCCGCCATGCAGGGCAAGCAAAAGGTTGCAGGCAAGCAAAAGGCCCGCCCTCCCCGGAGGGGCGGCGGGCCAGATGCCACTAAAAGGAGCAGTTTAATCGGCCAAGATTAAGCGGTTGTGCTCCTCCTCTTCGTGATGAAGCCCCAGATCACCAGCACGATCAGGGCGCCAATAATGGCCCAGATCCACGATTCGAGGCTGAAGAATTCGTTCATATCGGCGCCCATCACAGCACCGCCGATCCATCCGCCCAGGAGGGCACCGATGACACCGAGGACGAGCGTCGCAATCCAGCCACCGCCCTGCCGTCCGGGAAGGATCAGCTTGGCAATGGCGCCTGCAATAAGTCCAAGTAAGAGGAATGCTAGGAAGTTCATGAGGTGCATCTCCTTTGTTAGGTGCTACGTCAATTCTCCCGGTCAGGCCGGGTTCTGCTCCTTGGTAGGCATCACGCTACCGCATGGACAGCGTGCTTAGTAAGTTCCCGCGCCCACTTGGTACCTAAAACGTGACATGACTACAACCAGTGATACAGTCCGGCCTTAAAAGTGTGCGCCCTAATCCGCAATGGTAGCCAGCACGGCGCCGGCTGAAACGGTGTCCCCGGGCTTGGCGGCCAGCCCCAGGATGGTCCCGGACTTGTGCGCGGTGAGCGGCTGCTCCATCTTCATCGCCTCCAGTACGACGACGAGATCGCCTTCCGCAACCGTGTCGCCTTCGGCGACGGCGACCTTCACGATGGTCCCCTGCATCGGGGAGGCCAGCCCGTCGCCGCCGGCCGCGGCGCCGGCTGCGGAACCGGAACGGCTCCGTCCGGCGCGCTTGGGCTTGCCGTTGGACTTGGCGGGCGTGCCGGTACCGCCGCCGAGGCCGGCCGGGAGCACGACCTCCAGCCGCTTGCCCCCGACCTCGACGGTGACCCGCTGGCGTTCGCCGTCGTCGTCGGATCCCGCCGCCGGGACGGACTGGAACGCCGGGATGTCGTTGACGAACTCGGTTTCGATCCAGCGGGTATGGATGCTGAACGGCCCTTCCACGGGGGCGAAGGCCGGGTCGGCCACCACGGCGCGGTGGAACGGCAGCACGGTGGGCATGCCGCCGATTTCCATCTCGTCCAACGCGCGGCGGGCGCGCTCCAAGGCCTGGGCGCGCGTGCTGCCGGTGACAATCAGCTTGGCCAGCATGGAGTCGAAGTTGCCGCCGATGACTTCGCCGGCTTCGATGCCCGAATCCACGCGGACGCCGGGACCGGTGGGCAGGCGCAGGGTCTCCACCGTCCCGGGCGCCGGCATGAAGTTGCGGCCGGCATCCTCGCCGTTGATGCGGAACTCGAACGAGTGCCCGCGCACGTCGGGGTCGTCATAACCGAGTTCTTCGCCGCGGGCAAGGCGGAACTGTTCGCGGACCAGATCAATGCCGGTGACTTCCTCGGACACGGGATGCTCCACCTGCAGGCGGGTGTTGACCTCGAGGAAGGAAATGGTCCCGTCCTGGCCGACGAGGAATTCGCAGGTTCCGGCGCCCTGGTACCTGGCTTCGCGCATGATCGCCTTGGACGCCGTGTACAGGCGCTCGTTCTGCTCGGGGGACAGGAACGGGGCCGGGGCCTCCTCCACGAGTTTCTGGTTGCGGCGCTGCAGCGAACAATCGCGGGTCGAAATGACCACCACGTTGCCGTGCGCGTCGGCCAGGCACTGGGTTTCCACGTGCCGCGGCGAGTCCAGGAAACGCTCCACGAAGCATTCGCCCCGCCCGAACGCCGCCGTGGCCTCGCGCACCGCCGACTCGTAGGACTCGGCGATGGCCTCGCGGTCACGGACCACCTTGATGCCGCGGCCGCCGCCGCCGTAGGCCGCCTTGATGGCCAGCGGCAGGCCGTGCGCGTCGGCGAAGTCCAGGACTTCCTGCACGCTGCCCACCGGATCGGGCGTGCCGGGCACCAAGGGGGCGCCGACCCGTTCGGCGATGTGCCGGGCCTGGACCTTGTCGCCCAGTTGGGAGATGGCGTCGGGGGAGGGGCCGATCCAGGTCAGCCCGGCGTCGACGACCCGTTGCGCAAACTCTGCGTTCTCGGACAGGAAACCGTAGCCGGGGTGGACGGCGTCGGCACCGGCGGCCTCGGCCACCTGCAGGAGCTTGTCCATCATCAGGTACGACTCGGCGGCGGTGCTGCCGCCGAGTGCGTAGGCTTCATCCGCCAGACGGACGTGCAGGGCATCCCGGTCTGGGTCGGCGTAGACGGCGACCGAGGCGATGCCTTCGTCCCGTGCGGCGCGGACTATGCGAACGGCAATTTCACCACGGTTGGCGATCAGTACCTTGGTGATGCGCTGGGTCATTCAAAGCTCCTTCTATCCTTGAGGAGCCTAGCCTGCTTTTGCGGGATTCGCTCATGAACCATGCCGTTTCTGCGTGTGAGAGGGCGGTTCTTTGTAGGGGTCCTACAAAGCGGCCTGCGCTCAGCTCCAGAGGTCGGTGATCTGAACGCCGGCGCTGGACAGCAGCCGGCGCAGGGTGGATACCGAGAGGCCGACGACGGCATGCGGGTCCCCGTCCACCCGCTCGATGAAGGCGCCGCCCAGCGAGTCGATGGTGAACGAACCGGCGACGTGCAGCGGTTCGCCGCTGGCCACGTAGGCGTCGATTTCGGTGTCGGTGAGCTGGGCGAAATGCACCGCGGCGGAGGCGACCGCCCCTACGGTGGCCCCCGATCCGGCGCCGGGGCTTTCCTGCCCGCCGGCCTCGAAGGCGGTGGGGCGGCAGTCCACCAGCCAATGACCCGTGTGCAGCACCCCGTGCCGCCCGCTCATCCGATGCAGGCGTTCCCGGGCGACGTCCGGCTCATGCGGCTTGCCGTACGGCGCGCCGTCGAGTTCGAACACGGAGTCGCAGCCAAGCACCAAGGCGCCTTCGGCCGCGGGGAGCGCCGCAACAGCCTCGGCCTTGGCCCTTGCCAACAACAGCGCCGTGTCGTGCGGGTCGGTGATGCCGTAGCCCGCCGTGACCGCGTCCTCGTCAACATCCGAGACCAGGACCTCGTGCGCGATGCCGGCTTCGGTCAGGAGCTTGGTGCGGGCGGGGGAGGCTGAGGCGAGTATCAGGCGAAGATCGGTCATCCGACCAAGCTTATCCGGCGCCGCAAAGCGAACCCTGCTTAGGGTGTTTCCGCGCCGTGACCTGAGCGTAAAGAAGCGCCGCGGTTGGCCCCTGGACCGGTTGCCTGACCGTACGATTTCGGCGGGAGCTTCTCCCGCCGGAGAGTACGCCCCGTTAAGGGCCGAAGGGACCCGGCACAGATGAGGGCCGGTGCACCGTTGGGGGATGCATCGGCCCTCCTGTTTGTCCGCGCCTTGTCCGACGCCCGGCCGGAACCAGCCCGGGTCAGCCGGTGGCGGGCACCGGGTCCTCGCCCAGCAGCGCGCGCCGCAGGGTGTCCAGCCCGACCGAACCGATATTCAGCGCCTGGCTGTGGAAGGCCTTGATGTCGAACGCGTCGCCCTCGCGCAGGCGTCGCTCGTCGCGGATTTCCTCCCAGAGCTTTTGGCCCAGCTTGTAGGCCGGCGCCTGTCCCGGCCAGCCCAGGTAGCGGGCGAATTCAAAGTCCAGCTGGCCCTTGCTGATGGCAATGTTCTTGCGCAGGAACTCGTAGCCCTTCTCCGGTGTCCAGGCACCCGAGCCCCAGCGCTCCGGGATCTCCAGCTCCAAATGGACGCCGATGTCGAACACCACGCGCGCGGCCCGCATGCGCTGC
The DNA here is from genome assembly GCF_059091865.1 of Arthrobacter sp. B0316-1-20. Lineage (NCBI taxonomy): Bacteria > Bacillati > Actinomycetota > Actinomycetes > Micrococcales > Micrococcaceae > Arthrobacter > Arthrobacter sp. B0316-1-20. The sequence goes on from NZ_JBNHHC010000001.1 coordinate 579,266, forward strand.
GCATCCAGCATGCCCATCCGGTCGCCCGGATCGGCCAGGTAGCCCAAATCATCCATCAGGCGTTCGGCATACAGTGCCCAGCCTTCGCCGTGGCCGGAAACCCAGCAGATGTTCCGTCGCCAGTTGTTCAGCAGCTCGCGCCGGTAGGTGGCCGTCGCGATTTGGAGGTGGTGGCCCGGAACGCCTTCGTGGTAGACCGTGGTGGTTTCCTTCCACGTGGTAAAGCTGTCTTCGCCTTCGGGCACCGACCACCACATGCGGCCCGGCCGGGCGAAGTCGTCGCTGGGGCCGGTGTAGTAGATGCCTCCTTCATGCGTCGGGGCAATCATGCACTCCAGCCGGCGCATCGGTTCGTAGATCTCGAAGTGGCCGGCGAGCTCCTCAACGGCCTTGTCCGAGAGACGCTGCATCCACGCCTGCAGCTCGTCGGTGCCGTGCAGCTGCCGCTGGGGATCCGCATCCAGCAGAGCCATCGCTTCTTCGATGCTGGCCCCGGGCCGGATCTGCTCCGCCACGGCTTCCTGCTCCGCGATGATGCGGTCCAATTCCGCCACCCCCCAGGCATAGGTGGCTTCCAGGTCCACCGCAGAGCCCAGGAAACGGCGCGACATCAGGGCATAGCGTTCGCGCCCGACGGCGTCCTTCTCCGGTGCTGCCGGCAGCAGCTCGGCCTCGAGGAACGAGGCCAGCCGGCCGTAGGCGGTCGCCGCGGCGCCGGCGGCTTCGGCCAGCCGGTCGCGCAGGTCCTGGGACAGCTCGCCCTCTTCCGGGGCAGCCTGCCCCGCCAACGTGCGGAAGAAGCCGTCCTCGGCCGCGTACGCACGGGTCTGCTCGATCACGATCCGCACCTGCCGTTTGGCGGCGACCAGCCCGCGGTCCTTGGCCTCGCGCAGCGACGTCACGTAGCCGGCAATCGCGTCCGGAACGTGCGCCATGCGGCCGGCGATGTTGTTCCAGTCCTCGATGGTGTTGGTGGGCATCAAGTCGAAGATCGCGCGGATGTCCTGCGCCGGCGAGGCGATGTTGTTCAGGTCCGCCAGGTCCCAGCCGGTCTCGTGGATTTCGAGCTCAAGGCCCAGCCGCTCGTGCATCGCATCGAGGGTGACGCGGTCCACGTCGTCGGTCGGTTCCAGGTCCTCCAGCCGCCGGAGTGCCTCCCGGGTGGCCTCGGCGAAGGCCTCGGCGCCGGCAGGGGAGTAGTCCGGGTACTCGGTTTCATGTCCGGGGATGCCCAGGGAGGTTGCCAGCGAAGGATCCAACTCCAGCAGCTCCGCCGTGTAGGCGTCTGCGACGGCATCGATGGCGGACGGGATGCGCCAGGTTTCCGGGCTCTTGGTCAGTTCAGATGTCTGCTCAGTCACAGGGAGAGCCTACCGGCAACCCGCAGACCCGGCCACGCCAGCGCGCCTGTCCGCCGTCCGGCACCGGGCGGCCGGCCCAGCGGCAATCGTCACAGAATCGTAGTGTGCTGCCTCTGGCCCTGAGGTCCTGCCGCCCCATAGGTTGGGGGGTCAACGGCGAGGAGGGCAAAGTGCGCAAGAGGACGACGGCGGCGCTGGCGGCACTGGGGGTGGCGCCCGCCATGATGCTCGGCGCCTGCGCGGCGCCTCCGGAACTGCTGGCCGCGGACGGAGTGGCCCGGGCGGACGTGGCAGCGGGGGACTTTCCGGCCGAGGTCGAAGCGCTGCGGCGTTCGGCCTACAAGCTGGGAGCAGCCATGCTCGCGGCGGCGCCGGAGAAGAACCAGGTCACCAGTCCGGTGAGCCTGCTCTACGCCGTCGCCATGCTCCGCGCGGGCGCCGGCAGCACCACGGCCCGCGAGATGGATGCCGTGGTGGGGCTGCCGGACGAGCATCTCGAAGCCGCCATGAACGGGCTGTCGGCGGAGTGGGAAGGCTTCGACGGCGATCCCAACTCGGTCGACGAGGAGGAGCCACCGGCCCGGCCGCTGCTGCACCTGGCCAACGGCGTCTTCGTGGACGAAGGGACGCCCACCGGCGAAGACTACCTGCACACCCTGGCCCGGCATTACGGCTCCGGCGTTTACCCGGTGGACTATTCGGATCCAGCGACCAAACAGGCCATGGATGCATGGGTGGACCACCACACCGGCGGCCGCATCACCGAGGCGCCCGGCACCTTCGACCCGGGGAACACGCTGACCCTGCTCAACGCCGTCTACTTCGCGGCCGCCTGGGAACAACCGTTCGACCCGTCGGCCACGGAGGACGGCGGTTTCACCACGGCATCCGGCGAGTCGGTCGAGGTACCCATCATGGGCAATCTGGTGCAGGCCTGGTACGCCCGCGGGAACGGCTGGCAAGGCCTCGACCTGCCGTACAGCGACGGATTCGTGATGCGCCTCGTTTTGCCCGACGACGGTGCACCGGCCATGGACGAGGCCGGACTGGTGGAGGTGGCGACGGTGATGGACAGTGCCGACGAGGCCATGGTCGTTCTCGAGCTGCCCCGCTGGAACCACACGCACCGGCAGGACCTGCTGCCCATCCTGCGCGGGCTCGGACTCGCCGAAACCTTCGGCCCGGATCCCGATTTGGAGGCCATCCAGCCGGACGCCTCGGTGACCGGCGCAGCCCAGCAAGCCAACATCGCCGTCGGGGAAAAGGGGACAGTCGCAGCGGCCGTGACGGAGCTCGACGTGATCGCCGGTTCGCTGCCACCGCTGCCCGACGTCGAGCTTTCGTTCGACCGGCCCTTCCTCTACCAGATCATCCACCTGCCCACAGGTTTTCCGCTTTTCCTCGGCACGGTCTTGGATCCGCGCTGAGAGCCCGGAAACCCGTACCGCGCCCGTCCCCGCAGTGAAGCGGCAGCAGTACCAAGCCGGCCGGGAGTCCGTGACCCCCGGGCCGCGGCGGCATTACCGCAGGGCGTGCCCTCTGGGGAGCCGGCTACCGGAAGGTGTGCCGCCAAGCGCCGGGGCCGTGCGAGACGAACGGGCGCAGCAGCGGCCGGCGGTTTCGCCGGGGCTTGCTCTGCGGCGAGCCGGACACCCCGGATGACTGCAGGGCGGCGACGACGGCGGTCAGCGCGGCTAGTTCCTCGGCATTGGGATTTCCCTTGGCCACGGTCAGCAGCGGATGCGGCCGCATGGCGTCATCGGCCTGCGGCACCGCGGCGGTGCCCGAAGACTGTGTTGTATTCATGTCTGACCACCGGCTCATAGCGGAATGTTCCCGTGTTTCTTGTGCGGCATGGTCGCCCGCTTGTCGCGCAGCGCCCGCAGGCCGCGCACCACTTGAAGGCGGGTGTCGGACGGTGCGATCACGGCGTCGACATAACCGAGTTCGGCAGCCTGGTACGGGTTGAGCAGCTCTTCCTCGTACTGTGAGATGATCTCCTGCCGGCGGGCCTCGACGTCGCCGCCTTCGGCAGCCACTGCGGCCAGGTCGCGGCGGTAGAGGATGTTGACCGCGCCCTGGGCACCCATCACGCCGATCTGGGCGGTGGGCCAGGCGAGGTTCAGGTCGGCACCGAGCTTCTTGGAGCCCATCACAATGTAGGCACCCCCGTAGGCCTTGCGGGTGATGACCGTAAGCTTCGGCACCGTGGCCTCGGCGTAGGCATAGAGCAGTTTGGCCCCGCGGCGGATGATGCCGTTAAACTCCTGGTCCTTGCCAGGCAGGAAGCCGGGCACGTCCACCAGCGTGAGGATGGGAATGTTGAAGGCGTCGCAGTGGCGGACAAAGCGGGCGGCCTTTTCGGAGGCGTTGATGTCCAGCGTGCCTGCGAACTGCATGGGCTGATTGGCCACGACGCCGACGGTGTGCCCCTCGACGCGGCCGTAGCCGATGATCACGTTCGGCGCATACAGCGACTGCATTTCCAGGAAGTTGCCGTCGTCGACGACGTGCTCGATCACCGTCCGCATGTCGTACGGCTGGTTGGCCGAATCCGGAATCAGTTCGTCCAGGGTCAGGTCGTCGGCGGTGAGGTCGAGTTCCTCCTCGAAGTCCAGCGGCGGAGCCTCGGCCAGGTTGTTCGAGGGAAGGAACTCGAGCAGCTCACGGACGAATTCGACGGCGTCGGATTCATCGGCGGCCAGGTACGTGGCGGTGCCCGTCGTGGCGTTGTGCTGGCGCGCCCCGCCCAGCGTTTCCATGTCCACTTCTTCGCCGGTGACCGTCTTGATGACGTCCGGTCCGGTGATGAACATGTGGCTGGTCTTGTCCACCATCACCACGAAGTCCGTCAGGGCGGGGGAGTAGGCGGCCCCACCGGCGCACGGGCCCATGATCAGCGAGATCTGCGGCACCACGCCGGAGGCGGCAACGTTGTTGCGGAAGATGTCGGCGAACATCGCCAGCGACGCCACGCCCTCCTGGATCCGGGCGCCGCCGCCGTCGTTAATGCCGATGACGGGGCATCCGTTGCGCAGGGCGAATTCCTGCACCTTCACGATCTTCTCGCCGTTGACCTGGGAGAGCGAGCCGCCGTAGACGGAGAAGTCCTGGCTGTACAGCGCCACCAGCCGCCCATCGACGGTGCCGTAACCGGAGACGACGCCGTCGCCGAGCGGCTTCTTTTTCTCCATGCCGAAGGCGGTCGACCGGTGCGTGGCAAAGGCATCGAACTCGACGAAGGATCCTTCGTCCACCAGCATTTCGATCCGTTCCCGCGCGGTGTTCTTGCCGCGGGCATGTTGCTTCTCGATCGCCTCGGCGCCGGAAGGCTGCAGGGACTGCGCCTGGCGGCGGCGGAAGTCCGCAATCTTGCCTGCAGTGGTCTGCAGATCAAGGTCTTGGTCGAGGCTCATGAATTCTCCGGATTCTGCCGAGGGTGTCGGATGCGGCGCTCTGCAGGCTGCTTAAGTAGGTTTCGCACAAAACAGCAGGGCGCAGGCGCGCCGCTGAACCAAGTCTAGTGAGCATGGGCGTCAGGCCACGTGTAGGAACCCTACAATTTCGCCGCAAGTGCTTTTGCCCGGGGAACCCCGCGGATCGCGGCCTGCCGGCAGCCCCCGTGCGGTCGGCGGTCAGTAGGATGGGACACATGAGCCCGAGTTTTTCCGACGTTGACCGACCGGCCCTGGATTTCGACGGCCTCAGCGACGCTCTCTGCGCACCCCTGGGCCCGTACCGGAGGCTCGAACTGGTGGAATCCACCGGCTCCACCAACAGCGACCTGGCGGCCAAGGCGGTCGCGGACAAGGTGGGATGGTCGGACCTGAGCGTCCTGGCCGCCGAGATGCAAACCGCAGGCCGCGGCCGGCTGGACCGGCAATGGAGCGCTCCGGCCCGCTCGTCGGTGATCGTGAGCATCCTGCTGCGCCCCTTCAATCACGCCGGCCGGCCCGTGCCGACCCAAAGCTACGCCTGGTTCTCACTGCTGGCCGCCGCCTCGCTCGCGGAGGCGCTCGGCGAGTACGCGCAGCTGAAGGCCGAGGTCAAATGGCCCAACGACGTCCTGGTCTCCGGCCGCAAGATCGCCGGCATCCTGGCCCAAATCGTGAGCTACCCCGACGGCTCGCCCCCCGCCGTCGTCCTCGGCACCGGCCTCAACGTGACCCTCTCCAGGGATGAGCTGCCGGTTCCCACCGCCACCAGCGTCGCGCTGGAAAAGGGCCGGACGACCGACCGGAACATCCTGCTGATGTCCTATCTGCGGGTCTTCTCGCAGCGCTACCGGCAGTTCTGTGATGTCAGCGGCGACCCGGCGGCCGAATGGGACGACGGATCCAGCCTGATCGGCCGCATGCGCGACGTCATGGTCACCCTGGGACAGCAGGTGCGCGCCGAGCTTCCGGACGGGAAACACATCATCGGCGAGGCCTTCGGCCTGGACGCTTACGGTGCCGTGAAAATCCGCGACGCGGAAGGCACAGAGCACGTCGTGACGGCCGGCGACGTGGTGCACCTCCGGCCGCACGAAGGCCCCTGAGTTGCGCCGGAGGCCCTGCGGGAACCGGGAGCCGCGTTGCGGCTGAAACTGGATCCGGGGGAGCGCGTGATCGTGGTGACCCGGCCGCAGGCACGGAAGCTTTCCTGGCCGGTGGCGGCAGCGCTGCTGGTGCTGGGAGTCGGCTCCTACCTGCTGGGCAACCTGAGCCGTCCCGGCCCGCCGGACTGGGTGGTCGAGTCGCGCCCCTTGCTGCTCGCCGGACTGGCCGTGATGGTGGCGGCGCTGCTGTCGCGACTGTTCCTCCTGCCGCTGCTGCGCTGGATGAGCACGCGCTATGTGCTGACCAGCCGGCGGCTCCTCATCCGCGAGGGCGTCGGGCGGCGGCATGAACGCCAGCTGCTGCTGGTGGCCATCGCCGAAGTCCGCAGCGAGCAGTCCATCATCCAGCGCACCCTGCGCAGCGGCAATCTCACGATCGACCTGGGGCACGGACGGACCAGCACGCTGGTTGACGTACCGGAGGTCCACCGGTTCAGATCGTTGGTGGTGGAGGCCATTGAGGAGCTGCCACGCACCGCCATGTTTGATGGTGTAGACATGGAAACGGAAACAGAGTGGAACAGCTGGGACAGCTGACAGGGAGGAAAGCACAGGATGGACATCAGCAGCGGGCAGGATGAACCGCGCCGGCCACCGGTTCCGCGTGATCCCGAGCTGCCCCATCTGCTGCGCCGCGAAGTGCCGCCGCCGCCCGCGGACGAACCGGACGAAGGGCTGGAGGAAACCCGCCCGGAGGACCCCGAACCTGTGCTGGAGCCCGAGCCGGCACCGGAAGGGCACCACGCCCCCGGCGGCCACCCGACGGGGGAGCCCGAGCCGCTGACCTTGTCCATGCCCCGGGTGCCGCTGCCCACCCCCGCGCCGGTCGCCGAGTCCAACGGAAAGGTGGACCGGCAGGCCATCAAGGATCTAGAGATCCGGCTGTTGGGTTCCGAACGGACCATGAAGCGCCGTGAAGTGGCTGCCGGGGCAGGAGTGTCGCTGCTGTCGGCCCGCAAAATCTGGCGTGCCCTGGGGTTCGCCAACCTCGGGGACGAAGACCTCGCCTTCACCCAGGCCGACCTGGAGGCCTTGACCACCATCATCGACCTGGTCCGCGAGGAGCGGCTGACCGAAGAAGCGGCGATTTCGATCACCCGGTCGGTCGGCCAGATGACGGACCGCATGGTGGTCTGGCAGGTGGAGGCGTTGGTGGAGGAGATGGTGCACCAGCGGGGGCTCACTGATGCCCAGGCCCGCCAGCGGCTGGTCCATGAGCTGCCGAACCTGATCGATTCCCTGGAAAAGCTGTTGCTCTACTCCTATCGGCGACAGCTCAACGCCGGGGTTGCCCGCCTGACCGTCCGGTCCGAGGCCGCCCTCCGAGCCGGAGCCGGGGCAGGTGGCGACGCCGATTCGCTGCCCCTGCTGCGGGCCGTGGGTTTCGCGGACCTGGTGTCCTACACGAGCCTGTCCCGCCAGATGAACGAGAAGACCCTCGCCCAGCTGGTCCAGCGCTTCGAAAACCGCTGTGCCGAGATCATCTCCGTGGGCGGCGGGCGCCTGGTGAAGACGATCGGCGACGAAGTCCTCTACATCGCGCCCTCCCCGCAGGCCGGGGCCGAAATTTCGCTGGCCCTGGCGAAGGCCATAGGCGACGACGACCTGCTGCCCTCGGCGCGGGTGGCCATGGTGTGGGGCAGGGTCCTTTCCCGGCTCGGCGACATCTACGGCCCCACGGTCAATCTCGCCGCCCGCCTGACCACGCTCGCGGAGCCCGGCACCGTCCTGGTCGATGCGTCCACCGCGTCCACGCTCGCCGGGGATGAGAGATTCGTGTTGATCCCGCAGAAGGTGCGCACCGTCCGTGGATTCGGCGAGGTCAACCCGGTCACCGTTGCCCACGGCACCGGCCAAGGGCTGGTTGTCGACTAGGTCCAGGCTCACCGGACGGTACCGCAACGAGGCGCTCGACGCCCGGGCACGGCACCGCCGCCGACGCCCGGGCACGGCACGCCGCCGTCGCCCGGGCACGGACCGCCGCCGACACCCGGGCACGGCACCCCGCCGACGTTCCAGGGCGAATGGCCGGCAGGGGAGTCCTCCCCATGCCTCGGGTTTACGCTCGATGGTTATACGTGCAATAGTCGGTAAGGGCCCTTGGCCACCAAGGGCCGTCTTTGGGTGCCTTATCGGCGTGTTCCTCCGGAATTCCCCGGGGCGCCGACGGGGAATCGGCGCGGGATCACAAAGGAATCAGGGCATTGCGGGGAAGAATGTTCGGGCGGACGCGGCGGCGCAAGACGCTCGCATCGACGACGACGTTCTCTGTGGCGACGGCGCTGGTGGTCGGCGGGGCCATCTACTACCAAGGGTTCCCCACCGCCGACGTGGATTTGAATGACGGCGGGGTGTGGGTCACCAACAACAGCCAGGGGATGGTAGGCCACCTCAACTATCAGTCCCAGGTGCTCGACGGCGGCTTCAGTGCCAACAGTGACGGCTTTGATGTCCTGCAGAACGCCGGCACGGTGTTCATGGAAAACCAGGACCAGTCGATGCTCAGCCCGGTGGACGTGGCGCAGATGGAGCGCGGGTCCGAACAGCAGTTGCCCGGCACCGCCGACGTGGCTTTCGGCAACACGCTGCTGTCCATCACCGACACGGCCAAGGGCCAAGTCTGGATCAGCCCGGCCGACGAGTTGGGGTCGTTCAATGAGGAAACGGCCGAGCCGCTGCTCACCGACGCCAAGGGCAGCGTGGCCACGGTCTCGAGGCAGGACACCATCTTCGTTGCCGATCCGGCTGCCGGCGAGGTCGCCCGCTTCGAAGTCAACGACGAAGGCGTGCCCGAACGCACCGGCGGGCACCGGGTGGAGTCGCTGGCCACAGCCGGGGATCTGCAGATAGCCGCCGTGGGGGAAGAAGCGGTGGTCTTCGATACCGACTCGGGCCTGCTGGTTCTCCCCGGCGGCCGCGAGGTCACCGTGCCGGACGCCCGCGGCGGCGCGCTTCAGCTCAGCGGCGACGAGAGCCCGTTCGTGGCGGTGGCAACCGAGTCGGCCCTGATCAAGCAGCCGCTGAACGGATCCGACGCAGCCATCGTGCCGCTGGAAGGCACCGGAACACCGGCCGCACCGGTCCAGCTCGCCGGATGCCTGCACGCGGCCTGGGCCGGCGTCAACCACTACCTGCGGGACTGCAGCGACGACGCCGATGATCTCGCGCAGCCGATCCTGGGGATCGGTGCGAACGCGTCGCTGGTCTTCCGGGTGAACCGGGACATCGTGGTCCTCAACGACGTGAACGCTGGAAACGTCTGGCTGGTGCTCGAAAACATGCAGCTGGTGGACAACTGGAGCGACCTGATCCCGCCGGAGCAGGAGAACGAAGAGGACGAAGAGGACTCGGCGGACGAGAACCCGGTCAACACCCTGCCCGACCGCACCGAGGAAAACCAGCCGCCGGTCGCCCAAGACGACACCTTCGGCGTGCGTGCCGGCCGCACCACCACGCTGACCATCCTGGACAATGACTCCGACCCCGACGGCGATGTGCTCACCGCCCGCGTGATCGGCGACGGCCCGGTCGTCGGCGAGGTGCAGGGCATCTACGACAGCACCGGACTGCAGATCGTGGTCAACGGCGACGCGGGGCCCGGCCGGCACACCTTCAATTACGAGGTGGACGACGGCCGGGGCGGCACGGACACGGCGCGGGTAGCGATTGACGTGCGCGCCGAGGGCAGCAACCTGCCGCCGGAAGCGAAGCGGAAGACCACCATCCTGGTGGAACAGGGCCGGGAGATCAGCCAGAACATCCTCAGTGACTGGATCGACCCGGACGGGGACGACCTGTTCCTGGTCGACGCCGACAACACCGCCGACGGCGACCTGGTGCGGACCCGGCCGGACGGGCTGCTGACTTTCCAGGACGTCGGGAAGACGTTTGGCAAGAAGGACGTCACGGTGCGGGTGTCCGATGGTTCCGAAACCACCGAGGACGTGGTGGTGTTCGACGTCCGCCCGCCCGGAGCGCTGCCGCCCTTGGCCAACGCCGACCACTTTTCCGCGACCGTGGGCCAGGAAATCCAGATCGCGCCGCTGAAAAACGACCAGGACCCCAACGGCGGGGAACTCCGGCTGGCCAAGACCGGCTCCGCGCCGAACACCTCGATCGCGCCCGACTACGACGCCGGCACGGTGAAGTTCACGGCCGATGCCGCCGGCGCGCACTACTTCACCTACCTCGTCACCAACGGGCCCTCCAGCACCACCGGCCTGATCCGCATCGATGCCACCGAGGACGACGGCGGCGGCGCGCCGGTAGCCGTGCGCGACGTTGCGCTGCTGCCGGAGAACGGGCAGGTGCTGGTGGATGTGCTGGCCAATGACACCGACCCCGCCGGCGGCGTCCTGGTCGTGACCTCTGTGGACGCGGACGGGGCGCCTGTCGCCGTCGAGGTGCTGGACCACAACATTTTGCGCCTCTCCGACGTGAAGGGGCTGCACGAGCAGACCACCATCCGGTACACCGTGTCGAACGGCTTCGCCTCGGCCACGGGCGAGGTCAGCGTGATCTCCGTGGCCGGCCAGGACAAGCCGCTGCCGCCGCAGGCCGAGGCCGACACCGCCACCGTGCGGGCCGGCGACGTCGTGACCGTGGAGGTGCTGGCCAACGACACCGATCCGAACGGCGACACCTTGGAGCTGATGGAAGAGCTCGCCGAGACCCCGGACCCTGCCGACGGCCGCATCTTCACTGCCGAGAACACCGTGCGCTTCATCGCCGGGCAGCAGGCCAAAACGGTCTACGCGGTCTACGAGGTGACCGACCCCACGGGACAGAGAGATTCGGCCCAGCTGAGGATCAACATCCTCCCGCGCGACGACGAGTCCAACTCCCAGCCCGCCCCCAAAAACCAAGAGGCCCGGGCCATCGCGGGGTCGACGGTCCGGATTCCCATCCCGCTGAACGGCATCGATCCCGACGGCGACTCGGTGTACCTGACGGGCATTGGTAAGGCTCCCGCCCAGGGCGCGGCCGTCGCCGGGCCCAACTACATCGACTACACGGCATCGGCGCAGGGCGCGGGAACCGACACCTTCACCTACCAGGTCAAGGATAGGCTGGGCGCCGTCAACACGGCCACGGTCCTGGTTGGCATCGCCCCCGCGCCGGAGAGCAATCAGAACCCGGTGGCGCTGGATGACGGGATCGAGATCCGGCCGGGCCGTACGGTGGCCGTCGACGTGCTCACAAACGATTCGGACCCGGACGGTGACCCGCTCCAGTTGGCCCCCGACAAAATCGTCGGCACGCCCGAGTCGATTGCGGCCAAGGCCGAAGACGGCCGCGTCTATCTGACAACCCCGGCCCAGGAAGGCACGGTCAACGCCCGGTACACGGTGGGCGACGGCCGCGGCGGCTCCGCCGTCGGGACCGTGACGGTCCAGGTGAGCGAGGACGCCCCGCTGCAGGCGCCGCTGGCCCGCGATGACCGGGTGGAATCGGCCGACATCAAGGGGCGCACCGCCGTCGACGTGCCGGTGCTGGAGAACGACGAGGACCCGGACGGCGTGGCCAAGGAGCTGGACGTCCTGATTGATGGTGACTATCCGACCGCCCGGGCGGTCGCCGACGGCCAGGTCAACGTGGAGCTGACCGACGCGGTCCAGCTGATTCCCTACACCGTCCGGGACGTGGACGGGCTGCAGGCCACCGCGGTCATCTGGGTTCCGCCGCTGGGCGAGCAGTATCCGGTGCTGCGCGACAACACCCCGCAGGACGTGACGGCCGGCGAGGAACTGCAGCTGGACCTGACCGAACTGGTGGAAGTCCGGCCCGGCCGCACCCCGCGGATCACAGTGGCCGAGAATATCCGTGCGATCGGCACCAGCGACGACGAATGGATGGCCGACGCGAGCACGCTCAGCTACAAGGCGGACCGCGACTACGCCGGCCCCGGCTCCATCACGTTCGAGGTGACCGACGGAACGGGCCCCGACGACCCCGAAGGGCTCAAGTCCACGCTCACCATCATGACCAAGGTGATCCCGGCCGAGGACCGGAATTTCCCGCCGGAGTTGACCACCGGAACGCTGGAGGTCGCCAAGGGCGAAGACGCCGTCAGCTACGACCTGCGCCCGCTGGCCAGCGACCCGAACCCCGAGGACCTGGAAAAGCTGCAGTTCGCCGTCGAGGGCGGGACGCCGGAAGGATTCGACGTCAGCCTGGAGGGCAGCGTGCTGCGTGTCGCGGCAGATGCCGCGCTCCAGACCGGCGCCACCGGCGTGGTCAACTTCTCCGTGAGCGACGGGCGCTCCGATAAGGTGACCAGCCGGGTGGGTGTGCGGGCGACCGCCTCCACCCGGCCGCTGCCGGTCGCCAACGACGACGAGGTGCCCGACGCCGTCCAAGGCGAAGCGCTGCCGGTGGACGTGCTCGCCAACGACGTGAACCCGTTCCCGGAAACCCCGCTGACGATCGTCAGCGCCGTGGCCGGCAACGGGGGCACCGCGGAGATCGACGGGGAACGGATCATCGTGACGCCCGGCGCCGACTTCTCCGGCACCATGACCGTCGAATACACGGTGGAGGACAAGACCCGCGAGGGGAGCCGGCAGGCAACGGCGAACGTCTCGCTCGTGGTCAAGGGCCAGCCGGAGACGCCCGGCACGCCGCTGATTGACTCGGTCCGCAACCAGAGCGTGGTGCTGTCCTGGACGGCGCCCAGCGACAACGGCGCGCCGATCACCGGCTACACGGTGAATGCGGTGGGCGGGGGCTTCAGCCAGCAGTGCGCGACCACCACCTGCACCCTGACCGGTTTGCAGAACGACGTCGAATACACCTTCACGGTGACGGCGGAGAACAGCGTGGGCACGTCCGACCCGTCCGCGGAGTCAGCGGTGGCGCGGCCGGACGTCCGGCCGGCGACCCCGGCCGCCCCGCAGTTGAAGTTCGGCGACAAGTCACTGGACGTCAGCTGGACCGCCCCGGCCAACGAAGGCTCGGCCATCGAGAGCTACACCCTGGAAATTTCGCCGGCGCCGCCGAGCGGCCAGCTGCAGAAGAACGGCCTGACCGGCACCAGCTACAGGTGGGAGGGACTGGAGAACGGCCAGGCCTACGAGGTCCGGGTGCAGGCGCACAACCGCGCCCCGGAACCGAGCGACTTCAGCGCCTACTCCGCCGCAGAGGTGCCGGCCGGTCCGCCCGCCGCTCCCACCGCTCCTGCCACCGAACGGGTGAAATCCGTGGGCGACCAGAGCCAGCTGAAGGTGAGCTGGGCCGCGCCGACCAACAACGGCGGCGAGATTCTCGACTACACCGTGCGCGAATATCAGGGCGGCGCCCTGACCCGGACCTTCCCCGCGGTGGGCGCCACCTCGCAGACGGTGACGGCGCCTAACTCGGAGACCGCCTACACGTACACCGTCACGGCCCGGAACAAGGCCGGGTCGGGCGAGGCCAGCCCGCAGTCCAACCCGCGGCGGGCGGTCGGGGCACCGGAGGCCCCGACCGGAGCCTCGCTGAGCGAAGCGGATACCGGCGGTGCCGGACGTGCGGTGACGGTGTCCTTCAACGAACTGACCGCCGCGCAGCGCAACGGCGCCCAGGCCGGCGAAGTCAGCTACCGTGCCCATTTCAGCGACGGCCGGACCCTGGCCATCGCAAACGGCCAGAAGGTGGGAGGCTTCACCAACGGCAAGGCCGTCAACGTGCGCATCACCTCCGTGGCCAACAGCGACGGCGCGAGCTACTCGAGTGCGCCGAGCGCCGCGTCCAACAACGCGACGCCGTATGGGGCTCCGGGCACGCCGAGCGTCTCCGGACAGAACGGCGCGCCGGAACAGAAAAGCGTGACATTCAGTTGGAGCCCGCCTGCCTTGAACAACCACGACGTGTCCCAAATTCAGGTGCGCATTAACGGGCAGGGTAAATGGCAGGATGAAAGTCTGTCCGGCACCAGGACCGTGAACACCGAAGGATACAGCGAGAACGTGACGTTTGAAGTTCGTTCGGTCAACTCCCGGAGCCAAGCGGGAGATATCGCCGCGGCATCGGCGATCAGTGGTAATAAGCCGGCACCGAAAACGTGGGACCTTATGGTCGGGGGAGCAGTAACTTCGCTGGACAACGGCTATCGCAGTTGCATGGAGAACCTCTCCTTGACGAGCAGGAACTTCAACGGTGGGAGTTGCAACGGCGAGCACTGGGCCAACACTCACGGGGAAAAGAAGGACTCGGACCGCACTGTAGTCACGGCGAAGTGCTACATAATCGGAAGCGACAAGACCAAGTGGTACCAGCAGGTCTATGCGACGCCGTCTCGCGCCCATAACAACGGTCTGGTGGTCAAGGGTATTCATGTCCAGTGGGGAGGCCGAGCGCTGGGCTCGAACCAGCCAGACGGTATGCCACCGTGCGGCTAACGCCTTCGCCAACGTGATGTGGGCAGGCTAGAGCAGTCCGCCCCTCCGTAAAGTAACCAAAGGTATCAAAACGGATGCAACACGAAGAGAGACCGGGAACAGCATGACGATGACTTCCGAGCAGGCCGAGTGGTTCGCCGAGACGTTCGGGAAGCTGGCCGCCAACGTCGGCCAGGCCGTGCTTGGTAAAAACCAGGTGGTGCGGTTGGTGCTCACCGCCATGCTGGCCGAGGGCCACGTGCTGCTGGAGGACGCCCCGGGAACCGGCAAGACGATGCTGGCCCGGTCGCTGGCCGCCACCGTGCAGGGCTCGAACTCGCGCATCCAGTTCACGCCGGACCTGCTGCCCTCGGACGTCACCGGTATCACGATCTACGACCAAAAGACGCAGAAGTTCGAGTTCCACAAGGGCCCGATCTTCGCCACCGTGGTGCTGGCGGACGAGATCAACCGCGCCTCGCCGAAGACGCAGTCGGCGCTGCTGGAAGTCATGGAAGAAGGCCGGGTGACGGTGGACGGCGTGACCTATGACGCCGGGCGACCCTTCATGGTGATCGCCACGCAGAACCCGATTGAGCAGGCCGGCACGTACCGCCTCCCGGAAGCCCAGCTGGACCGCTTCCTGATCAAGACGTCGATCGGCTACCCGGACCGCGCGTCCACGGTGGAATTGCTGGCGGGAGCCGGCACCCGCGACAGGTCGGCGGCCCTGACGCCGATCATCACCCCGCAGGCCGTGCGGGACATGGCTGATCTCGCGGCCACCACCCACGTGGACCTGTCGGTACTGGAATACGTCTCCGCCCTGTGCGAGGAAACCCGCAACGCGGCCGAGTCTCGCCTTGGCGTGAGCGTCCGCGGCGCCCTGGCCATGGTCCGGGCGGCCAAGGTCTGGGCCGCCTCCCAGGGCCGGAACTTCGTGCTGCCGGACGACATCAAGGAACTGGCTCCGGTGGTCTGGAACCACCGGTTCGTGATGGACCCCGAGGCGGAGTTTGCCGGCGCCACCCCGGAGGCCGTGATGTCGCGCGTGCTGGCCGACGTGCCGGCTCCCCAGCAGCGGGTGACGGTCTAGGGCCGTGCCGACGGAAGATTTCCGACCGGACGCGGCGGCATGACCGAGACGACGACGAAGCGGGCCACGGAGCAGACGAAGCGGTTCGGTGGCCTCGGCGAAACCGTCCGGCGGTTGGCCCCGGACGAAGGCAGCACACTGCATCCGGCCTCGCTGGCGGCCCGGGCCGATTCGCTGGCAGGGCAGTACGTGCGGCCGGGCTGGCAGCGGGTCCGGGGCGCCGCGGAGCGCTACCTGCGGCCCGTGCTGGAAACGGTGAGCCCGCTGGGCTGGGTGGTGGCCGGCGGCACGGTCCTGCTGTTGGTGCCCGGGATGGCCTTCGGCTGGCAGGAAGCCAAGATCGCGGCACTCACGGGACTGTTTCTGCTGTTGCTGGCGATAGGTTTTGTGTTGGGCCGTTCCTCGTATGGTGTGGAACTGGACCTGGCCCGCACCCGGGTCGCGGTCGGCGACCAAGCCGTGGGGAGCATAGCGGTGACGAATACCGCGGACAAACCCCTGCTGCCGGCCGCGCTGGAGCTGCCGGTCGGAGCGGCCACCGCCGTGTTCCAGTTGCCGCGCATGAAGGCCGGCCAAGTGCACGAGGACCTGTTCACCATCCCGACGCAGCGCCGCGCCGTCATCGTGGTGGGCCCGGTCCGTTCGGTGCGCCAGGATCCGCTGGGCCTGCTCCGCCGCCAGATGATGTGGACGGAACCGACCGACCTCTTCGTCCATCCGCGCACCACCGCGCTCGGCAGTTCGGCCGCCGGCTTCATTCGCGACCTCGAGGGCCTGCCCACCAAGGAACTGGCCAGCGCCGACGTCTCCTTCCACGCGCTGCGCGATTACGTCCCCGGCGACGACCGCCGCTACATCCACTGGAAAACCACGGCGCGCACCAACACGCTGATGGTGCGCCAGTTCGAGGAAACCCGCCGCGCGCATCTCGCCGTCGCGGTCTCGACGAACACCGAGGAGTACGGTTCGGAGGAAGACTTCGAACTGGCGGTCTCAGTCGGCGCATCGATCGGGCTGCAGGCCATCCGGGAGGAGCGCAACCTGAGCGTCCTGACCCAGCGGGGCCCGCTGCGCAGCGAAACCGGCCGGATACTGCTCGATGAAATGACTCGGATCGAGGGCAAACCGCAGCGCTCCACCGCGGTGGAACTGGCCCGCAGTACCGCCGACGCGGTTCCGAATGCGTCCGTCATGTTCCTGGTCGTCGGTGATCACGTGTCCGCCACGCAGCTGCGCCAGGCATCGTCGGCCGTTCCGGTTGGCATCCGTGCGTTCGCCATCCGCTGCGGCGGCGGCCTCCAGGCCGCCCGGGCGACCATCGGCGACCTGTCCGTGCTGTCCCTGTCCACCCTGGACGACCTGGCCCTCGTGTTGCGGAAGGCCGCCGCATGAGCGGCAGCGCCAACGCTCCGTCTCCGGAGCAGCAACCCGGGCGGGTGCGCCGCCGTGCCGCCGCTGCACAGAACGACGCCGGCCCTGCCACCCCGCGGAAGCGGCGCCTGCCGGCCGGCGGCGGATTGTCGACCCGGCTGCCGCGGCCCGCAGGACAGGTGGCCGTCGACGCGGCTGTCCTGGTGCTGCTGCTGGGACTGGGACTGGCCGGATTCCATCATGTTTTCGGCGGAAACGGCCGCTACCTTACTGCAGGCTTCGGCGGCATCGCCGTCGGCCTCCTGCTCTCGCTGGTCGGCGCGCGCTACCGGCTGGGCCTGTTGTCCACGGCCACCGCGGGACTCGCGGCGTACCTGCTGCTCGGCAGCACCTTCGCCGCGCCCGGCGAAGCCATCGGCGGCGTCCTGCCGTCGCTGGACTCGCTGCGAATCGTGCTCACCGGCTTCGTCTTCGCGTGGAAGGACATCCTTACCGTCGCCCCGCCGGTAGGGATCTCCGGCGGGATGCTGGTGGTGCCGTTCCTGGGCGCCCTGGCCGCCGCCCTGCTGGCCGGCACGTTTGCGTGGCGCCTCCGCGGGCCGTACTGGCCGCTGTTGCCGGTACTGGCGTTCTTCCTGCTGGGCATCGCGTTCGGCACCGATGTCCCGGTGCTGCCGGTGCTGCGGGGCGTGCTGCTGGTCGCCGTGGCCGCGGCCTGGCTGGCGTGGCACCGCCACCTGGCCCGGGGAGATGCCGCTGCCGGTGTGGCCACTGCGGCGCCGGCGGATCCCGCCGCACACCGGGCAGGGCCGCGGCGAAGGCTCGGCCTGGGCGCGGGAATGCTGGCGTCGGCGGTGGCGCTCACGGCGCTGGCCGGCCCGGCACTCACGGCGCGGGGCGATCGCGAGGTGCTGCGCGACGTCGTCGTCCCCCCGGTCAACCTCTACGACTATCCGAGCCCGCTGATGGATTTCCGGAGCTACGTGAAGGACCGGGCCGAGGAGACGCTCTTCACCGTCGCGGGGCTGCCCGAGGGCCAGCGGGTGCGCTTGGCGGCGCTGGATACCTTCGACGGCACGGTCTACAACGTCAACCCCGAAAGCGGGGGCAATTTCAAACCCGTCGGCGACGCCGGTTCGCTCGGCCCGGCGTCCGGCGGCACCGCGCGGCTCGACATCCGGATCGGGGACTACAGCGGCGTCTGGCTTCCCGCGGGCGGGCACATCGACGGGATGGCGTTTCAGGGCGAGCGGGCGGCCGAGCTGGGCGGCTCGCTGTTCTATAACGACGACTCCCAGACGGCGCTGACCACCCGGTACCTGCTGGCCGGAGACAGCTACTCGGTAGAGACCACGTTCCCCGGCCGGCTGGAGGACGCCCAGCTGGCACAGTATGACTTCGCCTCCGTCCGGCTGCCGAAACCGGCCAGGGTGCCGGACATCGTCGCGGCCAAGGCGAACGAGTTTGTCGGCGAAGCGACGGTGCCGATCGAACAGGTGCGCCAACTGGAACGGAACCTGCACGAGAACGGCTTCTTCAGCAACGGCAAAGAAGATGAGGCCCGCAGCCTCTCCGGCCACTACGCGGGGCGGATGATCCAGTTGCTGGACGCCGACCAGATGATTGGCGACGACGAGCAGTACGCCGTCGCAATGGCGTTGATGGCCCGGCACCTGGGCATCCCGGCCCGGGTGGTGATGGGCTTCTACCCGGATCCGAAGGAAGGCCGGTCCGCCGGGGAAGCAGTTCAGATCAAGGGCGAAGACGTGCACGCCTGGGTGGAGGTGGCATTTGAGCATGCCGGCTGGGTCGCCTTCGATCCGACGCCGGACGAGGACAACGAGCCGACGCCGCCGCAGCAGGAGCCGAAGTCCACGCCCAAGCCGCAGGTCCTGCAGCCACCCCCTCCGCCGCAGGAACCGGCCGAGCTGCCGCCGGACACCGCCCCGGAGCCACAGGACGCCGAGCAGCAGGAGAAATCGTTCTGGGAACTGTGGGGCTGGCTCTTCGCGACCGTGGGCCTGGCCGCCCTCCCGCTGGCGGTATTGCTGCTGCCGCTGTTGCTGATCGCCTGGCTGAAGCTGCGCCGCCGCAAGCGGCGGGCCAGCGAAGGCCTGCCGAGCCAACGCGTGGGCGGCGGCTGGCGCGAGGTGATGTCCCTGGCCACCGACATGGGAGCGAGCGCCCCCGCCAACGCCACCCGGCGCGAGCACGCGGCCGCGCTGGCAGGGCAGTTCCCGGCCACCGCCGACGGCACCACCCTGCTGGCACACCGGGCCGACGCGGCGATCTTCGGGGCAGCCGAACCGACGGAGGTGCAGGTGCAGCAGTACTGGGACCAGGTGGACGACTCGCTGGCGAAGATGAAGGGTTCGCTGGGTTTCTGGCAGCGGCAGCGGGCAAAGTACACGCCGCGCTCGCTGGTTGCCGACGCCAGGAGGCGGCTGGCGCGGCGGCGGACAACGGCCGCCACTAGAATCCGTACAGTAGACTCACAGGCCGGACGGCCGAAACAGGGCGGGAGCAGCACGTGGCAGCAAGACTGAATCTGGTCAGCGCCCCGGTCGGCAAACGGCTGGGGGCGTGGCTGATCGACAAGATTCCGCCGGCCGTGCTGATGCTGGCCGCCTACGCTGCCAGCGTGCCGGCCGTGATGGAAGCCGCGGCCTCGGGCAGCGCCTCCGCGGCCGCGGAGTCGCTGGGCGGCCTGTTCCTGTGGATCGGGTTGGCGACCGTGCTGTCGCTGGCCTACACCATCTGGCTCTGGGGCTGGGAAGCGACCACCGGCAAGACTCCCGGCAACGTGCTGTTGGGTTTGCGGACCGCGAATGAGGACGGCCACGCGGCCGGCTGGGGAGCCATCTTCCTGCGCGGGCTGATCATCGCCGTGGGCGGACTGGTCTTGGCGGTGGGCGCGGTCGTGGTGGTGGTCTCCAACGTCTGGGACCGCAACCACAGGCGGCAGGGCTGGCACGACAAGGTGGCCAAGACACTGGTGCTCGACGTGGCACAGGGCCGCGATCCGCTGACCACCGGCGGGCTCTACGGGCCGGCGGCCTTCGCCCCGGATGGTACGGACGCCCGCGCCGGCTTTGCCGGCGTGGCACCGGACGGACAAGACCCGCACCGGCCCGCCGCTGAGGCGGCTTCGCAGCCCTCCGGGGTCATTGCCGCGATCCCGGGATTCGGCCCGGCAATGGAAGCACCGGCGGCCAAGCTGCCGGCGGCCCGCCCCGGCTCCAACGTTCCGCCGACGCCGGCGGCTGACCGCTCGGGCACCCCGGGTGAGCCGCCGACATCGGCCCCGGCTCCGGCACGGATAGCTGCGGAGGCCGAACCGCACCACCACCCGGACGAAGAATTCGCGGCGACCCGGGTCCGCACGGTGGCCCCGCCGTCGGGCCCCCTCACCATTACCTTCGACGACGGGCGCGATGTGGTACTTGAAACGACGGCCCTGATCGGGCGCAACCCGGCCGCAGGCGCCGGCGAGGATATTGACCATCTGATCGATTTCGCGGACATGGGACGTTCCGTCTCCAAGACCCATCTGCTGCTGCGGGTCGACGGCGGCACCGTCTGGGTGACGGACCGCAACTCCACCAACGGGACCGCGGTGACCGGCGGCGACGGCATCCGCCGTCAGCTGGCCCCCGGGGAACCCGTGGCGGCGCAACCCGGCGCGACCGTCGAATTCGGCGACCGCAGCTTTACCATCGGACGGGCATGAGCACGGCGTCGGGAGGGGAGCCCATCCGGCTCAGTGTCGGTGCCGGGTCCGACCGCGGGTTGCGACGGCAGTTGAACGAGGACGCGTATCTGGCCGACGGGACGCTGTTCGCGGTGGCCGACGGCATGGGCGGGCACGAGGCGGGCGAAGTGGCCAGCCGCATTTGCGTGGAGACGATGCGGGACTACGTGGCCAGCCACGAACTCGGCGCGCACGAGCTGGAGCAGCTGATCGGCCGGGCGGACGCGCGGATCAGGGCGGCGGCTGCATCGCGGGCGGGCACGACGGTGTCCGGGGCCGCGCTGGTCGCCGAACGCGGGGTGCCGTATTGGCTCGTGTTCAACGTCGGCGATTCCCGCACCTACCGGCTCAGCCACGGCAAGCTTGTCCAGATCAGCATCGACCACTCCGAGGTGCAGGAACTGCTCGAGGCCGGACAAATCACCGCCCAGGAGGCCCTGGTGCACCCCCGACGGCACGTCATTACCCGGGCGCTGGGCACCGGCGAAGACAACCAGCCGGATTTTTGGATGGTGCCCGTGGAACCGGGGGACCGGATCATGATCTGCTCCGACGGGCTGACCTCGGAGGTCAGCGACGACCACATCTACGCCATCCTCACCTCCGTATCCGGTCCCCAGGACGCAGTCGATGCACTGATCCAGGCCGCGCTGCGCTCCGGCGGGCGCGACAACATCACCGTGGTCGTCGTTGATGTAGCCGGTCCCGCAGGCGACGCTGACGACGCCTCGACCGCCCCGCGGCAGGAGGATACGACGACGCTGCCCCGGCTGGACGCCCCGGAACAGGCAGCCGCCGAGGAGGACGCCTGATGGCGGGCATGACGTACAGCCCGGGGCCTTGGCTGGGGCTGGTCAGTGGCGGCACGGCGGTGCTCCTCGAACCCGGCGCTCTCGAGGACCTGGTGCAGCAGTTGTGGCAGGCGCTGGAGTCCGGCGCCACGCTGGAAACGTTGCTCGGAACGGTGGTCTCCGGGTACGGCGCCAACCTGTCGGCCATGCCGCAGTTCGGCATCGTCTCCTGCTCCGGCGGCATCCACGCGGTGCTCCGCGGCGACGTGGTGGTGTCCGCCGACCCGGACGGGCAGGAATTGAGCGGACGCGGCGTCTCGAGCTGGACCGAGGGACGGCTGCGGGCCGGCAGCGTGGCCATTGCGGCCGGGCCCGACGGCGCCCGGCCCGAAGGCCGGACGGGACGGTGGCTACCGCTGCGCGCCGGGGCGGTACAGCTGGCCGCCCTGCGCATGGGCCCGGCACTGGAGGCCGGACTGGAGCCCCGAGTAGAGGGCGCAGCCGATCCGGACCGAACGGACCGGACGGCCGGCGTTTCTGCACCCGCACCCGCACCGGCATCGGCGGCCCCTGCACCCGCACCGGCAACGGCACCGGCTCCCGCACCCGCCCCGGTTCCGGCACCCGCCCCGGTTCCGGCCGCGCAGCCCGAGCCGGCTCCTGCACCCGCCCCGGTTCCGGCCGCGCAGCCCGAATCGACAGAACCGAACTCCGCCGGCGCCGGGTGGGCCGAAAGCCTGGACCTGACCAGCCTCTACGTGCCGGACGATGAGTCCGAGAGCGCCGCCGCCGACGAATGGGCGCCCGCAGACGAACCGGCGCCCCCGGCCGGACAGACCGCCGGCGCCCCCGCGGAACCGGACCCCGCGGCGGCAGACGATGGCCTGGACCAGACGGTAGTCCACGCCGCAGCGCAGCGTGCCAACCTGCAACCGCCGCCGCCCCCAGCCGCCGGCGAGGTTCCGGCCGGGGCCGCCGCCGCACCACGCCCCGCGGCGGCTGGCCCGACCGGGCGGCCCGGCCAGCCGCTGGACCTGATCGATGCCGTTCCCTGGCTGACGCCCTCTTCGTCCGCCCGCGCCGCCGCCACGGCATCGGCCGCGGGAGCGGCGGGGGATTCGGAACCGGCAGCGGCTGCCAACCGCGGCCCTGCCGCCGTCGCTAGCCCACCGGCCGGATTCGACGGCGGCGACCACGACGGCGGAGAACGCGGCGCCGGCGACCACGATGCCGGCGACCACGACGGGCAGACGCTGATGCGCAGCGACCTGCCCGAGGTTCCGGCCGCACCCGCCCCCGAGGCGGCGCCGTCGCCGGCCCCGAGCACCGCCCCCATGGTGCTGGCCCGGGTGTGCGCTCTCGGCCACGCCAATCCACCGACCAGTTCGGCGTGTTCCGGGTGCGGCGGGCCGTTGAACGGCGAGGCCCGGGAAGTGCAGCGGCCGGCGCTGGGGCACCTGCGGTTGTCCACCGGCGAAGTGGTGGAACTGGACAGGCCCGTGATCGTCGGACGGCAGCCTTCCGCGAACCGGGTGCAGGGCAGGGTGATGCCTCGGCTGGTGCCGGTGCACAGCGCCAGCGGGGACATTTCGCGCTCGCACGTGGAAGTCCGGTTGGAAGGGTGGCACGTCATCCTTGCCGACTTAAAGTCGACCAACGGGACCTTGCTCCTGCGCGGCCAGCAGGCGCCCCGGCGGCTGGGCCACGGCGAGGCGGTCATGCTGCTGGACGGCGACATCGCGGACCTGGGCGACGGCATCTCCCTGCGCTTTGAGGACCTGCCGTGAGCGTGAAGCGCCCGCCCGCACCGCCGCCCGCCATCGACGGGTACCGCTACGTCAGGCTGCTCGGCTCCGGCGGTTTCTCCGACGTCTATTTGTACGAACAGGATCGGCCCAGGCGCCGGGTTGCGGTCAAGGTACTGCTGTCCGGGCTGAAGACCGAGGACGCCCGACGCCGCTTCGAGTCCGAAGCAAACCTCATGGCGCAACTGTCCACGCATCCGTTCATCGTCACGATCTACGAGGCCAATCTCACCGCCGACGGACATTCCTACCTGGCGATGGAATATTGTTCACGTCCCAGTCTGGACGTCCGGTACCGCAACGGTCCGCTGGGGGTGGACGAAGTGCTGGCCCTCGGCATCCAGGTGGCCTCGGCCGTGGAAACCGCGCACCGAGCGGGAATCGCGCACCGCGACATCAAACCCGCCAACATCCTGGTCACCGATTACAACCGGCCGGCCCTGACCGACTTCGGCATTTCCTCGAGCACCGACGGCGGAGATGGGGACACCGGCATGTCCATACCGTGGTCGCCGCCGGAAGCCTTCCGGGGCAATGCCGGCAACGGCACCCGCAGCGACATCTGGTCCCTGGGCGCCACGATCTACACGCTGCTGGCCGGCCGGTCCCCGTTCATCCAGCCCGGCGGAAACAACTCCCAGCGGGACCTGATGGACCGGATTGCCCATGCGCCGCTGCCGCCGCTGCGCCGTGCCGACGTGCCCGCATCATTGCAACTGGCCCTGGCGACGGCGATGGCCAAGTCGCCGGGGTCGCGGTTCACCTCCGCCTATGCCTTCGCGCTGTCCCTGCAGCGGGTCCAGGCGGAATTGAACCTCTCGGTGACGCCGTTCGAGGTGCTGGAGGAAGCACGGCCGGCTGAAGCGGACGGCGGCGACGACGGCGAGGCGACGCGCGTCCGCGGGATTGTCTCCATCGACCCGGCCGCCGGCACGGTACCGACCGCGCCCGGTTTCGCCTTTCCCGAACGCACCGGGCGGCTGCCCGTGGATCCGCCGTCGGCAGCAGGCAGCGCTCCCGGGCCGTGGCTGCCCGGCGCCGAGGGACGGCCCCCTGAGCCGGCCCCGTACGGCTCCACCGTGCTGCGGGACTCCGAACGGGATGCAGCGACGGAACCAGACGGCGCTGCGCGGCGCCGCCCCTGGGCCTGGGTGGCGGGGGCGGTCGCGGCGGCGGCGGTCCTCGCCGGCGCCGCCGTCGTGCTCAACCGGCCCGCCCCGGAGGCTGCGGTGGCCGAGGCCCCCGTCAGCCGGCCGCCGGCGAATGCCCTGGAGGGCCTGTCCGGCAACGTGGTGCCGCCCGAGGATTTGGCCGGCCGGGTCGAGGGCGGCGAGGCGGTCTTCAGCTGGATCAATCCGGACCCGCGGGACGGCGACCTGTTCATCTGGACGCCCGTTACCGCGTTGGGCCGGGGCGAGCCTGAGCGCACCGGCGAGCCCGAGGCGACCGTGCCGCTGGCGCAGAACGACCGCACCTGCATCGAAGTGGTGGTGGTGCGGGCCAACGGCCGGGCCTCGGATCCGGTCCGCGGTTGCGCGGATCAGTAGCTGCCCGGACTGCGTGGCTTTTGCGGGTAGGTTTGGAACGATGAATCACGCGCCGACCCCTGGCCGGCGCAGACAAGGGGGCTAGCGGTGGCGGATGTGAGCATTGAGTTCTGCGGCGAATGGTACGAAGCCACGAACGACGACGTGTTCACCATTGGGCGCGAAGGCGACCTGGAGATCGACGACAACCCCTACCTGCACCGCAAGTTCCTGCAGATCGCCCACTACGACGGCATCTGGTGGTTGGCCAACGTCGGTTCCCTCATCTCCGCGACCATCGCCGATTTCACCGGGGGCATGCAGGCATGGCTGGCGCCGGGAGCGCGGATCCCCATGGTCTTCAGCCAGACGAACATCGTTTTCACGGCCGGTCCCACAACCTATGAGCTGTCGGTCCACGTGAAGACGCCGTCGTTCCGCCAGGAACACCGGGACACGGACGCGGTGGGCGAGACCACCATCGGCCCGGTGGTGTTCACCGCGTCGCAAAAGGCCCTGATCCTGGCCCTGGCCGAGCCGATGCTCAGGCGTGACGGGACCGGGCTCAGCTCGATTCCATCGTCCTCGCAGGCGGCGGCCAGGCTGGGCTGGCCCCTGACCAAGTTCAACCGCAAGCTGGACAACGTCTGCGACAAACTGGACCGGGTGGGCGTCGCCGGACTGCGCGGCGGCGGCGGAAAGCTCGCCACCAACCGGCGCGCGCGGCTGGTCGAGCACGCCGTCACCTCCCATCTGGTCACCGCGGCCGACCTGCCGCTGCTCGACGAACGGCCGGACGCCGAAGACTGAGCGGCCGCCGGTCCGCCCGGGGCACGCGAGCACCGCCGTCGTCGCCTGAACCGCGCTTCTCGGGCAAGATAGTCAGGTGAGCACAGTCGAAACACCTGCCAGCGGGATTCCCAGCGACGAAATCCGCCACGAGTACGAGCAGTTGACCGAGGACGTCCGCAAGTACCGCTACGCGTACTACAACGAGGACGCCCCGCTGGTCTCGGACGCCGAATTCGACGGGCTGTACCGGCGGCTGGAGGAGATCGAGGCCCTGCACCCGGAGTTGGTGGCCAACGACTCGCCCACGCAGGAAGTCGGCGGCGAGGTCTCGGCCGCCTTCGCCCCGGTGGAACACCTGCAGCGGATGTACTCGCTGGAGGACGTCTTTTCGCTGGACGAACTGAAGGCCTGGGTGGACCGCGCCACGGCGTCTGTGGCCAACCTGGGCAACGGCAGGAAGCTGCGCTGGCTTAGTGAAGTGAAGATCGACGGCCTGGCCGTCAACCTGCTCTACCGCAACGGTGAACTCATTCGCGCCGCAACCCGCGGGGACGGCACGACCGGCGAGGACATCACCCACAACGCCCTGACCATCGCGGACATCCCGCGCCGGCTCTCCGGCAGCAACATCCCGGCCGAGGTGGAGATCCGCGGCGAAATCTTCATCCCCACCAAGGACTTCCTGGCCCTGAACGAGCGGATGGTGGAGGCCGGCAAGGCGCCGTTCGCGAACCCGCGGAACTCGGCGGCCGGCTCGCTGCGGCAGAAGGACCCGAAGGTGACGGCCGAGCGGCCGCTGCATATGTTCGTCCACGGGATCGGCGCCCGTGAAGGGCTCGACGCCGAGAGCCAATCGGAGACCTACGCCCTGCTGCAGGAATGGGGGCTGCCCACCAGCCCCTACTTCAAGGTCGTGGACAGCTACGAAGAGATCCTGGAGTTCATCGAGCACTACGGCGAGCACCGCCACGACCTGCTGCACGAAATCGACGGCATCGTGGTCAAGGTGGACGACTTCGGCCTGCAGCGCGCGCTGGGCCATACCTCGCGGGTGCCGCGCTGGTCCGTGGCCTATAAGTATCCGCCGGAAGAGGTCCACACCAAGCTCCTGGACATCCGGGTGAACGTGGGCCGCACCGGCCGGGTGACGCCGTACGGGGTGATGGAGCCGGTGAAGGTGGCCGGTTCCACCGTGGAGATGGCTACGCTGCACAACCAGGACGTGGTCAAGGCCAAGGGCGTGAAGATCGGCGACGTCGTGGTGCTGCGCAAAGCCGGCGACGTCATCCCGGAGATCGTGGGCCCGGTGCTGGCGCTGCGGGATGCGCAGGATCCGCCGGTGCGCGAGTTCGTGATGCCCACCGACTGCCCCTCGTGCGGCACCCCGCTGGCTCCCGGCAAGGAGGGCGACGTCGACCTGCGCTGCCCGAATGCCAAGTCCTGCCCGGCGCAGCTGACCGAGCGGGTGGCCCATCTGGCCGGCCGCGGCGCCTTCGACATCGAAGCGCTGGGCTACGAGGCGGCGTTCGCGCTGACCCGGCCGGCCGAACCCGAACAGCCTCCGCTCACCAACGAGGCCGGGATTTTCAGCCTCAGGCCCGAGGACCTGGCCGACGTGCGGATCCGGCGCGAGAAGAAGGATAAGGGGGTGCCCACCGGCGAGACCGAGCTGGTGCCCTACTTCTACACCAAGGGCACCGCCAAGAAGCCCTCGGTTCCCACGGCCAACACCAGGAAGCTCTTCGAGGAGCTGGAGAAGGCCAAGACCCAGCCGCTCTGGCGCGTCCTGGTGGCTTTGTCCATCCGGCACGTGGGTCCCACCGCTTCCCGAGCCCTGGCCACGGCCTTCGGCTCGATGGACGCCATCCGGGCCGCCAGCGAAGACCAGCTGGCGCATGTCGACGGCGTCGGTCCCACCATCGCGGCGGCGCTGAAAGAGTGGTTCGCCGAGGACTGGCATGCCGGGATTGTCGATGCCTGGGCGGCAGCCGGTGTGCGGATGGCCGACGAGGTGGACGAGAGCATGCCCCGCACGCTGGAAGGGCTGACCGTGGTGGTGACGGGTACGCTGCCGAACTTCAGCCGTGACGAGGCCAAGGAAGCGATCATCATCCGCGGCGGCAAGGCCTCGGGCTCCGTCTCGAAGAACACCAGCTATGTGGTGGCGGGCGAGAACGCGGGGACCAAGCTGGACAAGGCCGAGTCCTTGGGCCTGACAGTGCTGGATGAGGACGGTTTCCGCCGGCTGCTGGAAACCGGCACGGCATGACGGGGGAGCGGCCAGGGCCCGCCGCCAGCTGGCAGCAGTTGCTCTCCGCCCTGGCCAGCGAGCGGCTGCGCGGGCTCTATGCCGCCCTGGTGCTGGGCCAACAGCCGGAGATGACCCCCAAGGAACGGCAGAAGCTGGTTGCCTCCGGCCTGGTGACGGACGACGGCGGTGCCCTCGCCGTCGAGCCGGGCGTCTTCAAGGCCGCGCTGGCCGCGGCCCGGAAACCCGGGCCGGCCGGGCCGGAAAGGTTCCTCACCGGCGGGCTGGTGGTGCTGCCGTCGCGCGCCTCGGACCGGCTGGAACTGCTGGGCTACATCCGCGACCGCGTCATCGCCGGAGGCGAGGTCATGGCTGAGAAGGACCTGAACGCCCGGTTGGCCGCGTTCACCTCCGATGTGCCGATGCTCCGCCGTGCCCTGGTCGATGACGGCTTCCTGGACCGCGAGCCGGACGGCAGCGACTACCGGGTCGGCCACCGCCGCGCCAACAGCCCCGGGCAGCCGTAGCCGCGCGAGGGGCGGAACGTGTGCCGCCGCGGATTAACCGAGCCGACGCCGGGGCCCCGGCGGGGTAGTTGCACGGGCGTCGCGAAAGCGGCCTTTATCGTCCCGGCGTGCGGCATTATCGGCCGGTTTCGACGATATACAGCGTTCTCGACGTTATAGGCCGCTCTCAGCGGGAAGAGGGATACTGGCAGCACTACGCGGGCCCAACCATTCTCCCGCGGCCTCGTGAAACTATCGTGACTGGCATCACCCGCCATGGGACGATGGATGTGCGAGGTGAGCCATGAACGAATTCTTTGCCGACGGTTTCCCCTGGTGGTTCATCTGGGTCGGTTTCGCCGTGGTCTCCGGTATTGGACAGCGTGCCAGGCGGACCCGGCGCGGCCAGGGCTGGAACCGCGGCGGCCGGCGCCACGAAAGCGCACGCTCGGAGGCCGCGCGGCGCGAGGCCGACCGGCTGCGTGCCGCCGCAGCCGCCGAACAGCAGCGGCTCCGCGACACCGCGGCGGTAATGGCCGACCACGATGCGGTGAACGCGCGCTGGCTGGACTATGAGCTGGACGTGGCCAAGCTGATCGATTTTCCCATGATGTCCGATGTCCGCGAGCCGCTCACGGTGGCGTTCCTGCGCGCCAAGCGGACCGCCGACGGGCTCCGGCCGGTCACCGCTGCGGAAGTTGCCACCGACGAGCGGCTGCGCGAATACCGCGAGGCCGTGCGGGCCTACGAGGTCGCCTTCGACATCGCCGAACGCGAGGCCCGCCGCATTCAGGACCAGCACTTCAGCGGCCCCGAACGGCTGCGGCTGAACACCGCGCGCCGGCTGCTGACCATCGCGGTGGATAGGGCGGCAACGCCCGCCGAGCGGCAGCTGGCCTACGCGCGCGCCCGCAAGGAGCTCGACGGCCTGTTGGCGCTGCCGGCCGAGGCGGTCGCCGCCCTGCAGCGGCGGGTCAATCCGGAATTGCTTCCGCCCGTGCCCCGTCCGGCGGCCGGGCCGTCGGCGGGACGGCCGGCCGGCGGCCCGGCCTGAACCGTATTGGCGCGCACCGCCCGTGGTGCGGGAAACTGGTCAGGCAAGCCCCGCCGTCGTACGTTTACTACCCGCAAGGACACCGCCCAAGCACATGCAGATCACCATCCGCCCTGCCACCGCTACCGATTACGACGACGTGGAGCGCCTGACGCGCGAGGCATACCTGGCCGCTGGACACTTCCCGGCAGCCGACCACCCGTATCTGGTGCACGTTTCCGACGTGGCGCACCGGGCCCGGCATGCCGAGATCTGGGTGGCCGAGCGGGGCGGAAAGGTGGCCGGGGCGGTCACGCTGACCCAGGCCGGCGGGGAGTATGCGGACATCGCCCGGGAGGGCGAACTGGAGTTCCGGATGCTGGCCGTGGATCCGGGGCTGCAGCGCTCGGGCGTCGGCCGGGCACTCGTGGACGCCATCGTGGAATACGCGCGCACGCTGCCGGGCATCAACGCCGTGAGCCTGACCACCGGCAGCGACTGGACCGCGGCGCACCGGCTGTATGAGTCGCTGGGATTCGACCGGGTGCCGGAGCGCGACTGGCCGGTACCCGGGACCGACATCCGGCTGCTGGTCTTCGTCAAACGCCTCTAGCAGCCGCAGGAACTTACGCTGCAGGCAGCGCGTGCTCAGGGTTTCCTGAACGTGAACGAATCGGTGAAGTTTGCGCCGCCGGCGCCCATAAACGCGGCCATCAGGGAGTCCTCGGTCACCTCGATCTCCACGAACCCGTGCGCGGGCTCGGCGTTTGCGCCGGAGTAGGCGGCGAAGTAGGGCGCCTCGGCGTCGGAGCCGTTGATGTCGCGCAGCGGTTGCCCGCCGGTGCCGACCGTCGCGAAGACCGTGCCGGCACCGGACTCGAAGTCTGCGTCGGTGTCGGAGATGCAGGCATTATCGCTGTGCGCGGGCAGCAGCGACGGGCAGTCCGGCCCCAGGGCGAGTTGGTGTGTCCGCTGGTAGAGGTGTTCGTGGCCGTGCAGCACCAGGTCCACTTTTTTGTCCAGCAGCAGATCCGTCACGGCGGAACCGGGATCGCACTCGTAGGCGCCCGCCGAGTGGCAGGGCTTGTGGGAACCGACCACAACCCACGGGATGTCCGCGGCGCGGGCCGAGTCTATGGCGGCGGCCGTCCACCGGTAATGGTCGGTGCCGGGAAGGTAGTCCCAGCGGCCGGATTCCGGAAACTCCAGGCCCGGCGAGATCAGTATCAGCCGCAGCAGGGGGTCCCGCTGGGGGATGTCTACGAACCATTGGCGCCCATAGGCGCCGTGGACACCGGGTAGGCGGGGAGGCAGGCAGCGGGCGAATTCATCGATCGAACCGTTCCGGCCATCGCTTTCGTGGTTTCCGGCGACCAGCTGCAGGGGGATATCCGCCCCCAGGTGGTCGGTGACGAAACTGCACCACCCGGATTCGGTGCCGGGAAGGCCGTAGGACAGGTCGCCGAGCGCCAGGCCGAACCGGGAGCCGCTTTCCGCCATCGCTTCCAGCACCTGCGCGGCACCTTCGTCGAAGCCGAAGTCCCCGGCCGCCGCGAATTTCACGCTTTCCGCGGAGTTGCCGGCTGTCCGGGGCGCGGCGGCGGCCGGGTCGGAGGCAGGTGGTGACGCAACCGGCGGTGCGGCCGGCGCGCGAGAGGTCACGGAAGTAGGGCCCGCCGAGGCGTGCGGCGCCGGGGCGGGCGAGCCTTGCCCCGGACTGCTGCAGCAGGGCAGCAGCAGGGCGGTGAGGGCGATGGCAGCCAGCCGAGCCGGACGCATGGGGACCTCCTCGCCGCGAAGGACTTCGGCAGCCGGCAGGAAGCCTGGCGGCCCGGCCTGGGCCCGAGCGCGTGCCACATTCTAGGTGCCCGGTGTCAGACGGTCAACGATAAAGCGGCACGGGCAGTGAGCCGAAACGATCAAGTCCGTGGTCCCCCCGCTGTCCCTGCGGATCGCCAAGCCCAAGACCGGGCGCCGGGAAGCCGGAGGCTGTCGCCGTGGGATGGTCCCTCGGCATTTCCTGGCGAATCCCGACCCTTCTGCGCCGGTAGACTGAAAAGGAAAAGCATTCCATCCGCGTAGGAGACTCATGTCTGAGATCAATCGTGCGGCGGTGGCGCATTTGGCGCGGCTGGCCCACATTGAGATGACCGCCGAAGAACTGGACAAGATGGCCGGCGAACTCGACGTCATTGTCGATTCGATCAAGTCCGTCCAGGAAGTTGCCAGCCCCGACGTTCCGGCGACCTCGCACCCGATCCCGCTGAACAATGTGTTCCGCGAGGACGTGGTGGGGGAGACGCTGAGCCAGGAACTTGCCCTGGCGAACGCACCGGACCAGGCCGACGGCCGGTTCAAAGTTCCGGCGATCCTGGACGAGGAGTAAGACGCACCCATGAGCGAACTGATTACCCACAGCGCGGCCAAGCTGGCCGAGATGCTGACCGCTTCGGAGGTGTCCTCGGTGGAGGTCACCCAGGCGCATTTGGACCGCATCGCCGAGGTCGACGGCGACCTCAACGCGTTCCTGCACGTGAACACCGACGAGGCGCTCGCGGTGGCGGCGGACGTGGACAAAGCCCGCGCGGCCGGCGAAGAGCTGCATGCCCTGGCGGGCGTTCCGATAGCGATCAAGGACCTGATCGTCACCGTGGGCCAGCCCACCACGGCCGGCTCGAAGATCCTTAAGGGCTGGATGAGCCCGTACGACGCCACCGTGGTCAAGAAGATCCGGGCGGCGCGCATGCCGATGCTGGGCAAGACCAACCTGGACGAATTCGCCATGGGTTCCTCCAGCGAGCACTCCGCCTACGGTCCCACCCGAAACCCGTGGGATTTGGACCGGATCCCCGGCGGTTCCGGCGGCGGCTCTGCGGCTGCCGTGTCCGCCTTCGAAGCACCGCTGGCGCTGGGCACCGACACCGGCGGTTCCATCCGCCAGCCGGCCGCAGTGACCGGTTCGGTGGGCGTCAAGCCGACCTATGGCGGAGTTTCCCGCTACGGCGCCATTGCGATGGCGTCTTCGTTGGACCAGATCGGTCCGGTGACGCGCACGGTCCTGGACGCCGCGCTGCTGCATGAGGTCATCGGCGGACACGACCCGGCCGACTCCACCTCGCTGACCGACCCGGTGGGCGCGCTGGTCGAGGCCGCCCGGAACGCCGACGTGCGGGGCATGCGCATCGGCGTGATCAAGGAACTGCAGGGCGAAGGCTACGCGGCCGGCGTGCAGGCCCGCTTCGACGAGGCCCTGGAACTGCTGCGCGGGGCCGGCGCCGAGGTGCTGGAGGTCTCCTGCCCGAACTTCAAGTACGCGCTGGGCGCCTACTACCTGATCATGCCCTCGGAGGTTTCCTCCAACCTGGCCAAGTTCGACGGCGTCCGCTACGGACATCGCGTGCTGCCGGCCGAGGGCCCGATGACGATCGAACGCGTGATGGGTGCCACCCGTGCCGCCGGCTTCGGCGACGAGGTCAAGCGCCGCATCATCCTGGGCACCTACGCCCTGTCCGCGGGCTACTACGACGCCTACTACGGTTCGGCGCAGAAGGTCCGCACGCTGGTTCAGCGCGACTTTGCCGCAGCGTTTGAGACCGTCGACGTGCTGGTCTCTCCCACGGCCCCGACGGCCGCGTTCAAGCTGGGCGAGAAGCTGGACGACCCGATGGCCATGTACCTCAACGACGTGGCCACCATCCCTGCAAACCTCGCCGGAGTGCCTGGCATATCGGTGCCGGGCGGCCTGACCGACGGGCTGCCGGTGGGGATCCAGTTCCTGGCCCCCGCCCGTGAAGACGCCCGCTTGTACCGCGCCGGCGCCGGTCTTGAAAACCTGCTGGAAGCCCAGTGGGGCGGCCCGCTGCTGGCTCAGGCTCCTGTCCTCGGAGGTGTGAAGTAAATGGCTGCAACAGAAGAGTTGGTCTCCTTCGAAGAGGCGATGGCGAAGTACGACCCGGTCCTCGGGTTTGAGGTCCACGTTGAGCTGAACACGAAGACCAAAATGTTCTCCGCCGCTCCGAACGCGTTCGGCGATGTGCCGAATACGAACGTGTCGCCGGTGGACCTGGGCCTGCCCGGCGTCCTGCCGGTGGTGAACAAGTCGGCGGTGGAGTACTCGATCCTGATTGGGCTCGCGCTTAACTGCAAGATCGCCGAATCCTGCTTCTTCGCCCGGAAGAATTACTTCTACCCGGACACCCCGAAAAATTTCCAGACCTCCCAGTACGAAGACCCGATCTGCTACGACGGCTACCTGGACATCGAGCTGGAAGACGGCGAAGTGTTCCGGGTGGAGATCGAACGCGCGCACATGGAGGAGGACGCGGGCAAGCTCACCCACATGGGAGGCGCCACCGGCCGGATCCAAGGCGCCGAGTACTCGCTGGTGGACTACAACCGCGCCGGCGTTCCGCTGGTGGAGATCGTCACCAAGCCGATCGTCGGAGCCGGTTCCCGTGCTCCGGAACTGGCCCGTGCCTACGTGGCCGCCGTCCGCGAGATCGTCAAGAACCTGGGCGTCTCCGACGCGCGGATGGAACGCGGCAACGTCCGCTGCGACGCGAACGTGTCCCTGATGCCCAAGGGCTCGGAGCAGTTCGGCACCCGCTCCGAGACCAAGAACGTGAACTCGCTGCGTGCGGTGGAACGTGCCGTCCGCTTCGAAATCCAGCGTCACGCGGCGGTCCTGGACGCCGGCCGGAAGGTGGTCCAGGAAACCCGCCACTGGCACGAGGACACCCGCTCCACGACCGCGGGCCGGCCCAAGTCCGACGCCGATGACTACCGCTACTTCCCGGAACCGGACCTGGTCCCGGTGGTCACCACCGAAGAGTGGATCGAAGAACTGCGTTCGCGGCTGCCCGAACCGCCGGCCGAACGGCACAAGCGGCTGAAGGCCGAGTGGGGCTATTCCGACGCCGAATTCCGCGACGTGGTCAACGCCGGCGTGATGGAGTCGATCGAGGAAACCATTGCCGCCGGAGCCTCCGCCGCCGTGGCCCGCAAGTGGTGGATGGGTGAAATCTCCCGTCGCGCCAAGGAAGCCGAACTCGAACCTTCGGAACTGGGCGTGAGCCCGCTGACCGTGGTCGAGCTGGACCGTCTGGTGCAGGCCGGCAAGATCAACGACAAGCTGGCCCGCCAAGTGCTCGACGGCGTGCTCGCCGGGGAGGGCACGCCCGAGGAGGTCGTGGAGAAGCGCGGCCTGGCCGTGGTGTCGGACGATTCCGCCCTGCTGGAAGCCATCGATGCCGCGCTGGCAGCCCAGCCCGAGGTGGCCGAGAAGATCCGCGGCGGCAAGGTCCAGGCCGCCGGCGCCATCGTGGGCGGGGTCATGAAGGCCACCCGCGGGCAGGCCGACGCCGGTCGGGTCCGCGAGCTGATCTTTGAACGTCTCGGCGTTCAGGGTTAGCCGGTGGAGCGGACGATGAGCGGTGATGGGTCGCGCCGTGCCGGGGCCGATATCGGCCCGGTTCCACGGCGCCCGGTCCGCCCGGGGACGCGCGCGTCCGCCGGCGCCGACATCGGGCCGGTTCCGCTGGCCTAGCGGACCCGGGCCGACATCGGGCCGGTTCCGCTGGACTACCGGACCGGGTACGACAGCCTTCGCCGCCGGCGGGGCCACGCCCGCCGATTAAGGGGAGTACGGAAACAGAATGGCTTCGATGCCTGCTGCCGAAATCGACATCAGTAACGACCTGGTGCAGCGGTTGCTCTCGGACCAGTTCCCGGACCTCGCCCGGCTGCCACTGGTGCGGGTGGCCAACGGGTGGGACAACGTGACGTTCAAACTCGGAGCCGATCTGGCCGTCCGGCTGCCGCGCCGGACCGCGGCAGGGGATCTGGTGCTGCATGAACAGCAGTGGCTCCCGTCCCTGGCCCGGGAGCTGCCCCTCGCCGTGCCGGCCCCGACGCGCCGCGGCAGCCCGACGTCGTACTATCCCTGGTCCTGGTCGGTAGTGCCGTGGCTGGAGGGCCGGGCTGCCTGGCGCCTTCAGCCGGAGGAACGGCGACCGCTGGCCCCGGGGCTGGCGGCGTTCGTGGCCGCGCTGCACGTGCCCGCCCCGGCGGGCGCCCCGGTGAATCCGGTGCGCGGCGTGCCGCTGTCCTCCCGCGACGCCGCCGTGCAGCAGCGCCTGGCTTCCGGGGCCATTCCGGAGGCAGAACGTGTCACGGCGCTGTGGCGCCAGCTGTCCGCCGTGCCCGCGTGGGAGGGACCGGCACTGTGGCTGCACGGCGACCTCCACCCGGGGAACCTGGTGGTGAACGGAAACCGGTTGGCGGCCGTCATCGACTTCGGCGACATCACCGCGGGCGACCCGGCGACCGATCTGGCCGCCGCCTGGCTGGTGTTTGACGCTCCGGGGCGCCGGGAGTTTATTGCGGCCGTCGAAGCGCGCACCGACGTTTCCCCGGACACCTGGCAGCGCGCCCGCGGCTGGGCGTTGAACATCGCGACGGTGCTGCTGACCTCCTCGGATGACAACCGGTTGTTGCGCGGCGTGGCGGAGCGGGCGCTGGCCGAAGTCCTGTCCGGGAGCTAGCCGCCGCGCCGCCGCCGCAGTAGCATGGCCGGACTACTGCCCAGGAAGTGCGTCCACGGGAGGAGCGGCGATGCCCGGCCCCACAGGACTGCAGCTGCATGCAACGGTGCTGGGAGCGCCGGATCCGTTGGCCTTGGCTCAGTTTTACGGTCGGCTGCTGGGCTGGGACATCCGCACCAACGAGCCAGACTGGGTGACGCTGGCCAATCCGGGCGGTGGGCCGGGGCTGTCCTTCCAGCTGGAGGAGGACTACCGCCGGCCGGTCTGGCCCGAAGAACCCGGCGAACAGCAAATGCTGATGCATTTGGACATCCTCGTCGAGAACCTGGCCGCCGCCTGCTCTCATGCCGAGTCGGTAGGGGCTGAACGTGCCGGATACCAACCGCAGGACGACGTCCGGGTGTACTTCGATCCGGCTGGGCACCCGTTCTGCCTCTTCGAACGCTAGCCGCGCGGGCAGTCAAGGTTTCCGCTCCTGCTCCGGTTCGGGAGCTTGCTCCGGTCCCCGCTCCTGCTTGGGTCCGGGCCCCTGCTCCGGTTCGGGCCCGCACTCCGGTTCGGGCGCCTGCTCCGCCTCTTAAGCGGAGCAGGGGCCCAAACCGGAGCATCGCCCAGGGAGATCGGCACCCGGCCCGGACCTACCCGTCAGGCCGGCTGCCCGCTCCCGTCGAGCAGCCGGGAGCGGATTAGGAAGCGTTTGCCCTCCGGCGCCTCCACCGAGAACCCGCTGCCGCGCCCGTCCACCACGTCCACGGTCAGATGCGTGTGTTTCCAGTACGCGAACTGCTCCCGCGACATCCAGAAGTCCAGGATCCCGCGGCCGGGAAGGTCGAACGTGCCCAGCAGCACGTCCGCATCGCCGGTGAGGAATTCACCGGCCGGATAGCACATGGGGGAGGAACCGTCGCAGCAGCCGCCGGACTGATGGAACATCAGCGGCCCGTGGGCCTCCCATAGTCTTTGCAGCAGCCCGACCGCCGGTCCAGTGAGCGCCACCCGGGAAAAATTCTCCCCGGGCAGCGCCACCGCGGCCTCGAGCGCCGCCTCGTGTTTCGCGGCGGGCGGGGTGGGTGCACCCTGCCCCTGCGGTGAAGCAGACGCCATGACGTGACCTGTCTTTAGAAGAAGCCGAGCTTGTTCTCGTTGTAGCTGACCAGCAGGTTCTTGGTCTGCTGGTAGTGGTCCAGCATCATCGCGTGGTTCTCGCGGCCGATGCCCGAGGACTTGTAGCCGCCGAACGCCGCTCCCGCCGGGTAGGCGTGGTAGTTGTTCACCCACACCCGGCCCGCCTGGATTTCGCGCCCTGCCCGGTAGGCCACGTTCCCGTTGCGGCTCCACACTCCGGCTCCCAGCCCGTAGAGCGTGTCGTTCGCAATCTGCAGGGCTTCCTGATAGTTCCCGAACCGGGTAACCGAGACGACCGGCCCGAAGATCTCTTCCTGGAAAATCCGCATGCTGTTGTCGCCCTCGAAGATGGTGGGCTTCACGTAGTAGCCGTCGGCGAGGTCCCCGTCCAGGATGTTCCGGCCGCCGCCGGTCAGGACTTTCGCGCCCTCCTGCTGGCCGATGTCCATGTAGGACAGGATCTTCTCCAGCTGGTCGTTGGAGGCCTGGGCGCCGACCTGGGTGTCCGTGTCCAGCGGGTTGCCCTGGATGATCGACTCGGTCCGGGCCAGGGCATCGGCCATGAACGAGTCGTAGATCGACTCCTGCACCAGCGCCCGCGACGGGCAGGTGCAGACTTCGCCTTGGTTGAACGCGAACAGGGTGAAGCCCTCCAGCGCCTTGTCGTAGAACGCGTCGTTTTCGGCGGCGACATCGGAGAAGAAGATGTTCGGGCTCTTCCCGCCCAGCTCCAGCGTGACCGGAATTAGGTTCTGCGACGCGTACTGGCTGATCAGCCGGCCGGTGGTGGTCTCGCCGGTGAACGCGATCTTGCGGATCCGCGGACTGGACGCCAGCGGCTTGCCGGCCTCCACGCCGAAACCGTTGACCACGTTGACTACGCCCGCCGGCAGGATGTCCGCGATCAGCTCCATCAGCACCAGGATGGACGCCGGTGTCTGCTCCGCAGGCTTAAGAACGACGGCGTTGCCCGCCGCAAGCGCGGGAGCCAGCTTCCACGTGGCCATCAGGATGGGGAAGTTCCAGGGGATGATCTGCCCGACCACACCCAGCGGCTCGTGGTAATGGTAGGCGGTGGTGTCGTCGTCCAGTTGGGACAGCCGGCCCTCCTGGGCCCGGATGGCCGAGGCGAAGTAGCGGAAGTGGTCGGCGGCCAGCGGGATGTCGGCGGCCAGGGTCTCGCGCACGGCCTTGCCGTTGTCCCAGGTCTCGGCCACGGCCAGCAGTTCCAGGTTCTCCTCGATCCGGTCCGCGATCCGGTTCAGCACGGCGGCCCGGTCCGCTACCGAGGTCTTGCCCCACGACGGTGCCGCCTTGTGGGCGGCGTCCAAGGCCAATTCGATGTCCTCGGCGGTCCCGCGTGCCACTTCGCAGAACGTTTTGCCGGTCACGGGGGAGGGGTTCTCGAAATATTGGTTCTTCACCGGGGCGACCCATTCGCCGCCGATCCAGTTCTCGTAGCGCTGCTTGAAGCTGACGGGTGATCCCTCGGTTCCGGGCTGGGCGTAAACAGTCATGGTCGACTCCTCTGGCTTCGGTGTCCGGACCCCCACGGCCCGGCAGACGGCACTGTCTGTGTCCCCAGAGCCTACGGAGGGCAACGTTGCAATCAGGTTGCAGGGGTTGCCCATGCTGCGGCTCCGGCCGCGCACGGTCCAGAGGGGGCCGCCGGACCACCGGCTCCGCCTGCACCACCGGCAGCGTTCCGAAAGTCCCGTCAGTCCCCGGCTTCCAGCTGTTCCAGCACCGCGACGACCGCGGCCCGCTTGGGTGAGCGCGGCGGCAGGAGGCGCAGCGCCGCGCGCCAGGCCTCGCCGTCGTACTTTGCCTCGGGAAGCTGCAGGTACCGCAGGACTTCATCCGGCGAGGCGCTGCTGAGCACTGCCTCGCGCAGGGTGGCGCTGACGTGCCGGCGGAAACCGACGACGCCCGGCGCCTCCGACCGCGGAACGACCTGCCCGCGGTACAGGCCAAGCGCCTGCCGGTGTGCCCCGCGGGCCAGGCACCGGAGGACCTGCTGCGCGTCGACGGCCACTTCCTGGGGGAGGCGGTAGGGCCGGGATGTGGGCACGGCGGCAGGGCTGATGCCAGCCAGCAGCTTGCGCAACCGCACCATCTCGGCGCGCAAGGTGGCGCCCTGGGCCCGCGGGTTGAGCTGGTCCGCCAGTTCCCCGGCCGTCAGGCCGGCGGGATGCAGGGCAAGCAGGGTGAGGATCTCCGTGTGCCGCTGCGACAACTCGATCCGCTGGCCGGCCAGTTCCAACAGTCCCTGATCGCGTCCCATGATGCGCAGACCGGCCTTCGGGCGGGCTCCGGATTCGCCCTCGGGACGGGCCGGCGTCCCCCGGCGCCGCGTGATCGGGCCGGCAGGCACTGACCGGCTCCGTGTCCCCGGGTCGTGCCGGGCGGCTGCCTGAAGGCGGAGAATGCGCAGCTCTGCCTCGGCCGCCGCTACCGCCGCCCGGACCAAGGACAGCGTGTGGGGCGCGGCCGCTTCCTCCCCGCCGGTCAGATCCACGACGCCGAGGACGGCGCCGGTTTCGGGATCATTGATGGGGACGGCGGTGCAGTTCCATGAATGGACCGCCCGGCTGAAGTGCTCGGCACCGGCGATTTGGACTCCACGGCCCAACGCGAGCGACGTGCCGGGCGCGCTGGTGCCCACGGTCGCCTCCGACCAGTCGGTGCCGGGCATGAACATCATGCCTTCGGCGCGGTCTTTCAGGCGGGCCTCTCCGTCCACCCAGAGCAGCCGCCCGTGCCGGTCTCCCACGGCCACCAGCATCCCCGCGTCGCGGCTGGGCTCCACCAGCAGCCGGCCAAAGACCGGCATGATGGCGGACAACGGATGGTTCCGGCGGAACTCGTCCAGCGCGTCCGCGGCCATGACCAGTGGAGCCAGCGCCCGATCCGGATCCGCCGCGTGCCGCAAGGACCGTTGCCAGGAGTCGCGGACCACTGCGCGCAGCCCCCTGATGCTCCCGGTCCCGGCGGACAGCTGCATCGGATCCAGCCGCTCGTGCGCGGCGTAGGCCTGGTCCTGCACGGGCCGGGACGCTGGCTGGGCTGGGTGCGGCACTGGAGAACCCCTTTTACCGGATCGCAGCCACGCACCTGTGGCCGGGGTCACAGTCTAGCCTGCGCTTCCGCGGCCTTTCCACCGGCTTTCACGGCACCCGGCTCCGGACCGGTTTCCTGCTTCCCATGGGGTCGGCCTGCCCGGTCCGCATTCGGTGACTCGCGGATGCCCTACGGCCGCCGGTTGCGAGCAAAGCTACCCTGCCCCTGACGCGACGGATACTGTGACGCGCTCCACTTCGCCAAGACAGTTACGTAGAGTTGGCCTAGCGATCCGGGCCACAGCCCGGCGGCCGGACGCGCCGGCCCGCTTAGAGAAAGGACACCGCGTGAAGGCGCTCTACAAGTCCGGCCCACAGGCCGGCTTCGAGCTGGTCGACCGTCCGGAACCGGAACCCGGCACCGGCGAGGTCAAGATCAAGGTCCACACCACGGGCATTTGCGGCACCGACCTGCACATCCAGGCCTGGGACGACTGGGCCGCGGGGGCGGTCCGGGCGCCGCTCATCCCCGGCCATGAGTTCTATGGCGAGGTCGTGGCCGCCGGCAGCGCC
Source organism: Arthrobacter sp. B0316-1-20 (assembly GCF_059091865.1). Taxonomy (NCBI): domain Bacteria; kingdom Bacillati; phylum Actinomycetota; class Actinomycetes; order Micrococcales; family Micrococcaceae; genus Arthrobacter; species Arthrobacter sp. B0316-1-20. Next base: position 619,802 of record NZ_JBNHHC010000001.1, read on the forward strand.
GTGCAGGACGTGCAGATCGGCGACCGGGTCTCGGGGGAGGGCCACATCGTCTGCGGGACCTGCCGGAACTGCCGCGCGGGCCGGCGGCAGATGTGCATCCGCACGGTCAGCGTCGGCGTGCAGCGGGACGGTGCCTTCGCCGAGTTCGTGGTGATCCCCGAAACCAATGTGTGGGTGCACACCGACCCGGCGGTCACGCCCGAACTGGGCGCGATCTTCGATCCGTTCGGCAACGCCGTGCACACGGCACTGAGCTTTCCGCTGGTCGGTGAGGACGTCCTGATCACCGGCGCCGGGCCCATCGGGCTGATGGCGATAGCGGTAGTACGCCACGCCGGCGCCCGCAAGATCGCCGTCACCGACGTGTCCGCCGAACGGCTGGAGCTGGCCAAGCACATGGGCGCCGACATGGTGGTGGACGTCAGCCACGCCCGGGTGGCGGACGCACAACGGCAGCTGGAACTGGTCGAAGGTTTTGACATCGGGCTGGAGATGTCCGGCCGCGGCTCGGCACTGCGGGCCATGATCGACAACATGACCCACGGCGGCCGGATTGCGCTCCTGGGGCTGCCCGCCGAAGACATCACCATCGACTGGGCCAAGGTGGTCACACACATGCTCACGCTCAAGGGCATCTACGGGCGCGAGATGTTCGAAACCTGGTACGCGATGAGCGCCATGCTCTCCTCCAGCCCGGCCCTGCACGCGGCGATTTCCTCCGTGATCACCGACGTGCTGCCGGCCGCCGAATGGGAGCGCGGGTTCGAGACGGCCCGGCAGGGGACAAGCGGCAAAGTGGTCCTGGACTGGACCCGGATCTAGGGAGGAGAAGCATGTACGGAACACTCAAGGACCAGCTGGCCTCGGAGCTGGAGGAGATCCGCGCCGCCGGACTGTTCAAGGCCGAACGGCGCATCACCACCCCGCAGTCAAGCCACATCTCCGCCGGCCCGGAGGACGGGTCAACCCGCGAGGTGCTGAACTTCTGCGCTAACAACTACCTGGGGTTGGCCGACCATCCGGACATCATCGCCACCGCGAAGGCCGCCATGGACGAGAGAGGGTTCGGCATGGCCAGCGTGCGGTTTATCTGCGGCACGCAGGACCTCCACCTGCAGCTGGAACGGGAGGTGTCGCGCTTCCTGGGCACCGAGGACACCATTCTGTTCTCGTCTTGTTTCGACGCCAACGGCGGGGTCTTTGAATCCTTGTTCGGGCCGGAGGACGCCATCATCTCGGACGCGCTGAATCATGCCTCGATCATCGACGGCATCCGGTTGTCCAAGGCGGTGCGGTTCCGCTACGCCAATCGGGACATGGCCGAGCTCCAGGAGCGGCTGCAACAGGCCGCGGCAATGAACGACGGCGCCGGCGCACGGCGGACCGTCATCGTCACCGACGGCGTGTTCTCCATGGACGGTTACCTGGCGCCGCTGGAACGGATCTGCGAACTGGCCGAAGAATACGGCGCGCTGGTGATGGTCGACGACTCGCACGCCGTCGGCTTCATGGGGGCCAACGGTGCCGGCACCCCGGAGCATGCCGGGGTGGCCGACAGGGTGGACATCTACACCGGGACCTTCGGCAAGGCGCTCGGCGGGGCCTCCGGCGGTTACGTGTCCGGCCGCCGCGAAATCGTGACCGTGCTGCGGCAAAAGGCCCGTCCGTACCTGTTCTCCAACTCCGTCGCGCCGGCCATCGTGGCCGCCACCTTGAAGGCGCTGGAACTGGTGGGCGGTTCGGCCGACCTTCGGTCGCGGCTGCAGGACAACACCGCGTTGTTCCGCCGGCGGATGGCGGAGGAAGGGTTCGACCTGCTCGAAGGCGTGCACCCGATCGTCCCGGTCATGTTCCACGACGCGGTCCTCGCCGGGCGGGTGGCCGAGGCCATGCTCGCCCACGGCGTGTACGTCACCGCCTTCAGCTATCCGGTGGTGCCCAAGGGCGCAGCGCGGATCCGCGTGCAGCTCTCGGCGGCCCATAGCGCCGACGACGTCGAGGCCTGCGTCGCGGCGTTCGTCGCCTCCCGACAGGCGGTCGGGCAGGCCTGACCGGGCGGGGCGTGGCGCCCTTTCCCGGCCCGCCGGCCCGGCTACCGGGCCCGGTCCGAGGTTTGGGCCTCGAAGGCGCGGTAGAAGCGCAGGCCGAGCTCGCGGGCGCCGGCGGCACTGTAGTGGATCTGTTCGGCATCCTGGCTGGCGCCGGACGGGCCCGCCACGAACGCCGTCCGCAACCGCTGCGCCGCCACGGAGCGGTGCGCGGCCTCGATGCCGCGCCGCCGCCGGTCATCGGGCAGCCATTCGGGCACCATCCCGCCGATCAGAAACGGCGCCGGCCCCAGCGCGTCGCGGACCAGATCAATAATCTGCAGCAACTTGCGGCGGTACCAGCCTTCCGAGGCACCCAGCACCGCGTCGGACTCGCCCTGGTGCCACAGGACCGCCGCCAAACGGTTGCGCGGATTCAGCGAGAGCGCCTGCCGGGCGGCATCCAGCGTGCGGTGGTACAGGTTCGTTCGGGCAGTCTTGTTGTCCGGATCCCAGGAGTAGTCGGCGTTGCCGGTGATCGAGGTGCCGCCCAGGGCCGCGGGCACCAGCAACACCTTGCGGCCGGCCGGCTGGGCCAGCCACAGCTGCCGCGCGAATTCGAGGCCGGGTCCCACCGCGGGCCGGCCGTCCACCCACACACTGGCGACATGGCAGAGCGGTTCGCTGGCCGTGATGACCCGGCCGGCGGACGGGCCGGACCCCGCCAGCTGGTCGATCCCGTCGAGCTCCACGTCGATGGCCGGATCGAAGGGGAGGCCGCAGCCCTGCATATTGGACTGGCCCAGCAGCAGGACGACGTCGTAACCGGCCTGGCGCGGATCGACGCGCCCGTTGGCCGCCGTTTGGGCCGCAGCCGCGATTGTCGGGGCCAGCAGTTGCAGCAGCTCCCGGTGGGTGGCCGACGTCGGGTCCGCCACCAAGCGCGCAATCCGCTCGTCATCCGGTGCGGAATCCGGCCGGGTTGCGGCGGCCGCCCCGGCCGTGCCCAACGCCCCGGCCCCGATGCCGGCCGCCAAGACGGGGACCGTCTGCTGCAGCAGTCTGCGCCGGCTCGGCTGTCCCTCGGGCGTGTTGGCGGCCATGCAGCACGTCCTCCCGGTGCCGGCCCCCAGAGTCCCTGCGCCGCATCCGGTCCGGCCTGCCGGACGCGGCGATTGTCGGCACCAGTCTATGCCGAACGCATCAGTTCAGTGCCGTGCCCGCCGCCTGTTCGACGGCGTCCACCAGCACGCCGCTGTCCACCAGCAGTCGGACCGCCTCGATCTCCGGCGAGAGATAGCGGTCGGTGCCCGGACCGGCGACGGTTTTGCGGATCTCCCGGCGCACCGCGGTGACGGCCGGGGCGCTGCGGGAGGTCTCCACCCCGCCGTCGCGCATGTCCAGGGCGCGGGCACTGGTGAGCAGTTCAATGGCCAGCACCCGGGTGAGCCCGTCCAGGGCGCGGCGCAGTTTCAGCCCCGCGGACCACCCCATGGACACATGGTCCTCCTGCATGGCCGAGGACGGGATGGAATCCACCGACGCCGGGTTGGCGAGCCGCTTGAGCTCGCTGACGATGCCGGCCTGGGTGTACTGGGCGATCATGTGCCCGGAGTCCACCCCCGGATCATCGGCCAGGAAAGCATTCAGACCGTGGCTGCGGGCGGTGTCCAGGAACCGGTCGGTCCGCCGTTCGCTCATCGAGGCAAGGTCGGCCACGGCGATGGCCAGGAAGTCCAGCGCGTAGCCGACCGGGGCGCCGTGGAAGTTGCCGTTGGACTCCACCCGGCCGTCCGGGGTGACGACGGGATTGTCGACGGCGGAGGCCAGTTCGTAGCCGGCCACCGATTCCACATGGGCAAGCGTGGCGCGCGCCGCGCCGTGCACCTGGGGTGCGCAGCGCAGGGAGTACGCATCCTGGACCCGGGTGAACCGGTGCTGCGCATCGGCTCCGGCCGACTTTTGCTCTGCGATCAGGACGGAACCGGCCAGGACGGTGCGCATGTTGGCCGCGGCAGCGATCTGGCCGGGGTGCGGCCGGAGGGCGTGCAGGTCCTCGGCGAGCACGGAGTCCGTGCCGAGCAAACCTTCGATGCTCATGGCCGCGGCGAGGTCGGCGGTCTTCAGCAGCCGGTGCAGGTCGGCCGACGCCATGATCAGCATGCCCAGCATGCCGTCGGTGCCGTTGATCAGTGCCAGCCCTTCCTTCTCCCGCAGCTCCACCGGCTCCAGGCCCGCGGCGGCCAGTGCGTCGGCGGCCGCCACCAGCTCGCCGTCTTGGGTGCGGACCTGGCCCTCACCCATCAGGGCGAGTGCGCAGTGGGCCAGCGGCGCGAGGTCCCCGGAACACCCCAGGGAGCCGTATTCGCCGATCACCGGGGTGATGCCGGCGTTGAGGATGCCCGCGTAGGCCTGGGCCACCAGCGGGCGGACGCCGGTGCGGCCGGTGGCCATCGTCGCCAGCCGGTTGAGCATCAGCCCGCGCACCACCTCCCGGTCCACCTCGGCCCCGGACGAGGCCGCGTGGCTGCGGATCAGGCTGCGCTGGAGCTGGGTGCGCAGCTGAACCGGGATCTGCTTGGTGGCCAGGGCGCCGAAGCCGGTGCTGACCCCGTAGTGCGGCACGTCGTCGTCCACCAGGGCCTCGATCACCTTGCGGGATTCGGCCATGGCCTGCAGGGATTCCTCGCTGAGCTCGACGGCGGCGCCGTGGCGGGCGACGGCGACGACGTCGGCGGGGGAGAGGGGTCCGACGGAGACGGAGACGGTGGCGGTCTGGAGCTGGGACATGGTGCCTTTCGGGTGCGGGTTCGGGTGCGGGTGAAGGTGGGAGTGGCGGGTATGGGAGGGGCGGGGATCAGTCCGCGATCAGTGCGTCATAGTCGGGCTCGTTCTTCAGCACGCCGTACTTGGTGGCCGCCGACCCCAACTTCTGCAGGCCCTCCATGTTGACCTCCGGATACCAGCGGGAGATCACTATCTTCTCGGCCAATTCGGGCGTGACCTTGGCATAATCCTGGATGATCGTGCGCACCTCGTCCTCGTTCTCCGAGGCGAACTGGAAAGATTTCTCCAGCGCCCGGCGGAAGCGCTCCACGAGCTCGGGGTCCTCCTGCAGGGTTTGCTCGGAGGCGAAGTAGAAGGCCGAATCGAAGTCGTCGGCGAGGTCGGTCATGGGGCTGGCCACGATCTTCCCGCCGGCGTCCAGGATCTGCGTGCGGAACGGCTCCGTGGTCCACGCCGCGTCCACGTCGCCGCGCTCCAGCGCCGCGGGCATGTTGGGGTACGGCATCTCGACGAAGTCGACGGCGTCCGGGTCGCCGCCCGCCTGTTCGACGGAGTTCCGGATGGTGACGTCGGCGAAGTTGTTCAGCGCGTTCACCGCGACCGTCTTGCCCACCAGGTCCGCGGCGCTCTCGATGCCGCTGTCCGGCATGGCCGCCACCTCGGTCCCATCCTTCCCGGGCTCATTGGTGGAGCTGGAGCCGTTGGAGACGACCGTGATCGGCAGCCCCTTGTCCCGCGCGATCAGCAGCGAGATGACGTTGGAGTAGCCGAACTGGTATTCGCCGGTCATCACCGCCGGAACGATGGCCGCCCCGCCCTGGGCCAGCTGGATGGACAGCTGGATGCCTTCCTCCTCGAAGTAGCCCTCCTGCATGCCCAGGTAAACCGGGGCCACGTCTGCGATCGGGATCAGGCCCAGGCTCACCTGGTCCAGGCTGGCGTCTGCCGGCGCCCCTGCGGTTTCCGTTCCGCCGCCGGTGGAGGACGGACTGCCGGAGCCGCACCCGGTCAGCAGGAGGGCGCCGGCCAGCACCGCGGCCGAGGCGGTGGCCAGCAGGGGGCGGCGGGGCGCGGTGGCCGCGGACATCAATGGGCGCATCAGGGTCTCCTTGTTTCTGCCGGTACGCGGCATACCTGTTTCGATCAGTAAAACGAGCGTGGCTTGCTACCTGAAGCTACCCATCCGCGCTGCCGGGGTCAAGGGTTTTTTGCTAATTCCTTGCCGCTGCATGAAATTGATGTTTTACTGGCTGCAACATTGGATGGTTACCGAGGAGCAGAGATGGCGTCAGGAACGGCAGCGGATCCTACGACCAGGGCGGCGGACCGCACCCTGGCGCTGCTTCGCATCGTCTGCGAGCACGACGGCGTGAAGCTCGCCGATGCGGCCAAGGCGGTGGGCCTGTCGGCGTCGACCGCGTTGCGCCTGCTGCGCACGCTGGAAGCAAACGGGTTCGCAGCGAAACGCGACAACGCGCTCTACCGGCCGGGCTTCCGGATGGTGCAGTTGGGTGTCCAGGCGCTCAGCCACGAGTCGCTGGTGGATGCGGGCCGGGAGGTCCTGCGGAGCCTGGTGGACCAGACCGGGGAGTCGGCGTACCTGAGCGTGACCGCCGGCAACGACCACGGGCTGTACATAGCCATCGAAGAGGGCACCCATACCGTGCGCCACGTGAATTGGGTGGGCCGGACCTTCCCGATGGCGGGCAGCGCGGCCGGGGCGGCCCTCAGCGGACAGGTGGGCCGGGGCGGGTACACCGTGCAGGCGGACAGCGTGGAGGCCGACGTCACCGCCGTCGCGGCTCCCGTCTTCGCCGGCGACAAGGTGGTTGCCGCGGTGAGCATCGTCGCGCCCAGCTACCGCACGACGGCAGAGGCCGCCGAAAAATTCGGGCTGCTGCTGGCCGAACAAGCCGGCACGCTCTTCGCCGCGCCGGAGGGCTCGGCGGCCAATGGGACCGAAGAACATAACCAGAGAAGTACCTCCACGCCAGAAAGGGCATGACGATGACGTTCACCCAGCACGACCCTTCCCGCCGCATCCGGGCTTCCCGGGGCACCACCCTCACCGCCAAGAGCTGGCAGACCGAGGCTCCGCTCCGGATGCTGATGAACAACCTGGATCCCGAAGTGGCGGAACGCCCCGAGGACCTGGTGGTCTACGGCGGCACCGGCCGCGCCGCACGCTCCTGGGAAGCCTACGACGCGATCGTCAAGACGCTGGCGGAACTCGAAGACGACGAGACGCTGCTGGTCCAGTCCGGCAAGCCCGTGGGCGTGCTGCGCACCAACCCCTGGGCCCCGCGCGTGCTCCTCGCTAACTCGAACCTGGTGGGCGACTGGGCCAACTGGCCGGAATTCCGCCGCCTGGAGGCCGAAGGGCTGATGATGTACGGCCAGATGACGGCCGGGTCCTGGATCTACATCGGCACCCAGGGAATCCTGCAGGGCACCTTCGAGACCTTCGCCGCCGTCGGCGCCAAGCTGCACGAGGCCGGCAAGACAGCGTCGCCCACGCTGGCCGGAACGCTGACACTGACCGGCGGCTGCGGCGGCATGGGCGGAGCCCAGCCGCTGGCGGTCACCCTTAACGACGGCGCCTGCCTGATCGTGGACGTGGACGAGGCCCGGCTCCGCCGCCGCGTGGGCAAACGCTACCTGGACGAGGTGGAGACGGATTTGGACACCGCCGTCGCGAAGGCCATGAAGGCCAAGGAAGAAGGCCGCGGCTGGTCGGTGGGCTACGTGGGCAACGCGGCGGAGGTGTTCCCCGAGATCCTGCGCCGGCACCGGGCCGGCGAGATCACCGTGGACGTGGTCACCGACCAGACCTCGGCCCACGATCCGCTGTCGTACCTGCCGGAAGGCATTTCCGTGGCGGATTGGCAGCGCGAGGCCCAGGCCGATCCGGTCGGCTTCACCAAGAAGGCGCAGGCGTCCATGGCCCGGCACGTGCAGGCCATGGTGGAGTTCCAGGACGCCGGAGCCGAGGTGTTCGACTACGGCAACTCGATCCGCGACGAGGCGCGCAAGGGCGGCTACGAGCGCGCCTTCGAGTTCCCGGGCTTCGTCCCGGCCTACATCCGGCCGCTGTTCTGCGAGGGACTGGGCCCGTTCCGCTGGGTGGCGCTCTCCGGTGACCCGAAGGACATCGAGGTGACCGATGCAGCCCTGAAGGAACTGTTCCCGGAGAACGAGCACCTGCACCGGTGGCTGGATGCCGCGGCCGAGCGGGTGGAGTTCGAGGGGCTGCCGGCGCGCATCTGCTGGCTGGGCTACGGCGAGCGCCACCAGGCCGGGCTGCTCTTCAACCGGCTGGTGGCCGAGGGCAAGGTCTCGGCGCCGATCGTGATCGGCCGCGACCACCTGGACTCCGGCTCCGTCGCCTCGCCGTACCGGGAGACCGAGGCGATGGCCGACGGCTCGGACGCCATCGCGGACTGGCCGCTGTTGAACGCCTTGACCGCCGCGAGCTCCGGGGCCACCTGGGTGTCCATCCACCACGGCGGCGGCGTCGGCATCGGCCGCTCCATCCACGCCGGCCAGGTGTCGGTGGCGGACGGCACCGAGCTGGCGGCGCAGAAGCTGGAGCGGCTGCTGACCAACGATCCGGGGATGGGCGTGATCCGCCACGTGGACGCCGGCTACGACCGCGCCGTCGAGGTCGCGGCCGAACGGGGCGTCCACATCCCGATGGGCAAGTAGGCGCAGATGGAAACTGTGTCCTCCCTCCTGGAATCCATTGCCGACGTCGGCCGTGACGCGCAACGCGGCGGGTATTCGCGGCCGGTCTATTCCACCGCGGAACTGGGCCTGCGCGACTGGTTCATCGAACAGGCCCAACGCCGCGGGCTGGGCGTGGAGACGGACCGCAACGGCATCATCTGGGCGTGGTGGGGCGAGCCGCAGCCCGGCGCCCTGGTCACCGGCAGCCATCTGGATTCGGTTCCCGGCGGCGGCGCCTTCGACGGGCCGCTGGGCGTCGCCTCCGCGCTCGCCGCCGTGGACCTCCTCAAGGAGCGCGGCGTCGAGCCGAACCGGTCGCTGGCCGTCACGGTCTTCCCGGAAGAAGAAGGATCGCGGTTCGGTGTGGCCTGCCTGGGCTCGCGGCTGCTGGCCGGCGCCATCGATCCGGACAAGGCCCGAAACCTGCGCGACGAGAGCGGCGACACGTTCGCCGACGTCGCCCGGGCCAACGGGCTGGATCCTGCGCATCTGGGGCGCGACGAGGAGGCGCTGGCGCGGATCGGCGACTTCATCGAGCTGCATGTGGAGCAGGGCCGCGGCTTGGGCGAGGACGGCCCGACCATCGCCGTCGGCAGCTCCATCCTGGGCCACGGGCGGTGGCGGATCAGTGTCACCGGCCAGGGTAACCACGCCGGCACCACGCTGATGGCCGACCGTGCCGACCCGATGGTCGCCGCGGCGCAGATCATCCTGGCCGTACAGCAGGCCGCGGCCAAGCAGCCCGACGCCCGCGCCACGGTCGGCCGCCTCCAGCCGGTGCCCGGCGGCACCAACGTGATCGCCTCGCGGGTGGACCTGTGGCTGGATGCCCGCCACCCGGACGACGCCGTCACCGCGCACCTCGTCGAGGCCATCCACGGGAAGGCCCAGAAGATCGCCGCCTTCGAGGGCTGCTCCGTCTCGCTGACGGAAGAGTCCTACAGCGGAACCGTGCACTTCGACTCCGCGTTGCAGCGCCAGCTGGAGAACGCGCTGCCCGGCGCGCCGGTGCTGGCCACCGGTGCCGGGCACGACGCCGGCGTGCTGGCCGCGCGGGTGCCGTCCGGCATGTTGTTCGTGAAAAACCCCTCCGGCATCTCGCACTCCCCGGAGGAATACGTGGAGCCCTGGGACGCGGACGCCGGCGCGGAAGCCTTGGCGGACGTGCTCGAGGCACTGCTGTGAGCAGCATCTGGTGTGAGCGCGCCTGGCTGGGCCCCGCCGGCGTGGCCGAGGGAGTCCTGCTGGGCTGCGACGGCGCCGGGATGATTACACAGGTGGGCACGGCGCCCCGGCCCGATCCGGCTGACGGCGTGCTGGTGCTCGACGGCGTGGTCTTTCCCGCCGCCGCCAACGCGCACTCGCACGCATTCCATCGGGTGCTGCGGGGCCGCACCCACGCCGGCCGGGGCGACTTCTGGACGTGGCGGGAGCAGATGTACCGCGCGGCCGGGACGCTGACCCCGGAGAACTACGAGCGCCTGGCGACGGCGGTGTTCGCGGAGATGGTGGCGGCCGGCTTCAGCAGCGTGGCGGAGTTCCACTACGTCCACCACCGCCCGGACGGCAGCCCGTACGGGCCCGGAAGCGCGGCCGGCGGGAGCCGCGGCGGGCACCGGTCCGGTCCGGCGGGCGATGATCCGGAGACCCCCGGGTACGGCGGGCACGCGATGGAACTGGCGCTGTGCCGGGCCGCCGAGGCGGCCGGCATCCGGCTGACCCTGCTGGACACCTGCTACCTGGCCGGCGGCATCGGCGTCCCGCTGGCGCCGGAGCAGCAGCGCTTCGGCGACGGCGACGTGCAGGCCTGGCTGGCCCGGCTCGACTCGCTGCGCCGCGTGGTTGCGGACCGGTTCGACCCGGCGCGGATCACGGTGGGCGCCGCCCTGCACTCGGTCCGCGGGGTGCCCGAGGCCGCGCTGCCGCTCATCGCCGAGCACCTGCCCGAGGGCCTGCCGCTGCACATCCATCTCTCCGAGCAGCCGGCCGAGAATGAGGCCTGCCTGGCCGCCTACGGGGTGACGCCGGCCGGCCTGCTGGCCCGGCACGGGCTGCTGTCGCCACGCCTGAGCGCCATCCACGCCACGCACCTGACCGCGGGGGACATCTCGCTGCTCGGGGAAGCCGGTGCCACCGTGGTGATGTGCCCGACCACGGAAGCCGATCTCGCCGACGGCATCGGCCCGGCCCGGGAGCTGGCGGACGCCGGCGCCCGCATCGCCGTCGGCACCGACCAGCACGCCGTCATCGATCCCTGGCTGGAGATGCGGGCGCTGGAACACGGCGAACGGCTGGCCAGCGGCCAGCGCGGCCGGTTTGCGCCGGCCGAGCTGCTGGATTCGGTGTCCGCCGGAGCGGCCGCCGCGATGGGCACCCCGGTGGCCGGCATCGCCGTCGGAATGGCCTGCGATCTGGTGGCGGTGAACCCCGGCAGCGTGCGCACGGTAGGCTCGGAGCCCGGGCAACTGCCGCTGAGCGCCAGCGCAGCGGACGTTTCCGCCGTCGTCGTTGCCGGTGACTTGCTGGCCGTCAACGGCCGCCACCGGCGCCTGGGTTGGCCGGCCGAGCTGCTGGCCGACGCCCTGAAGGAGTTTGAATGAGCACTGTCGTCACCAACATCGGCGAACTGCACACGCAGGACCCGGCCCGCGGCGCGGACTCCGTGCTGCACGACGCCGCGGTGATCATCGAGGGGGAGCGCATCTCCTGGCTCGGGCCCGCGGCGCAGGCCCCCGATGCCGACGAACAGTTCGACGCCGGCGGGCGGGCGGTGTTGCCGGGCTGGGTGGATTCGCACACGCACCTGGTCTTTGCCGGAGACCGCACCGCCGAGTTCGAGGCACGGATGGCCGGCCAGTCCTACCAGGCCGGCGGGATCGCCGTCACCACCGGCGCCACCCGCGAGGCCAGCGACTACGACCTCACGCGCCTGCTGCTGGCCCGGGTGGCGGAGGCGGCCGCCGGCGGCACCACCTACCTGGAGACCAAGACCGGCTACGGCCTGGACGTGGAGCAGGAGGCCCGCAGCGCCCGCATCGCGTCCACCGTGGCCGACGAGGTCACCTACCTCGGGGCACACCTGGTGCCGGCCGGCATCGACGCCGACGACTACACCGACCTGGTCTGCGGGGACATGCTCGCGGCGGTGAGGCCGTACGTGCAGTGGGCCGACGTGTTCTGCGAACGCGGGGCCTTCACCGAGGCCCAGTCGCGCCGCGTGCTGGCGGCTTGCCGCGACGCCGGCCTCGGACTGCGCGTGCACGGCAACCAGCTGGGTGAAGGTCCCGGCGTGCGGCTGGCCGTGGAATTCGGGGCAGCCAGCGTGGACCACGTCAACTATTTGAACGACGACGACGTCGCAGCGCTCGCCGGCAGCTGGGCCGGCTGGGACCGGGCCAGCGGCACGGGGGAGCGCGGCACCGTGGCCACCTGCCTGCCGGCCTGCGACCTGTCCACCCGCCAGCCGCTGGCGCCGGGACGGCAACTGCTCGATGCCGGCGTGGAAATCGCCCTGGCGTCCAACTGCAACCCGGGGACCTCGTTCACGAGTTCCATTAACTTCTGCGTTACCACCGCCGTCCTTCAGATGGGACTCAGCGTGCACGAGGCGGTCCGGGCCGCCACCTATGGCGGGGCGCTGGCGCTCGGGCGGCATGCCGGGGTAGATGCCGAAGGCCAGCGTGCCGTGGGTTCCCTCGCCGTCGGCCATCGGGCCGACCTGCACCTGCTCAACGCCCCGTCGGCCACCCACCTCGCCTACCGGCCCGGCATGCCCCTGACCGCCGCGGTGTGGCGGGCGGGCGTGCGCTCGGCCGTGGGGGCCTAGGGCGTCCGGTCCGCCACCCGGCTCCTGAGGTCCGGGAGCGGCCGTCAGCCGATGTGCTCGTACCGGTTGGGGTCCTTGACGTCGTGGCAGTGCGCAAGGACCTCGACGGCACGCTCGGCGTCATGGTCCTTCAGTGCCTGCAGGATGCTGCGGTGGTCGTGGATGACCTTGGCCTGGTGCTCCGGTCCCTGCCGGTACGTCAACGTGATCCGGTGCTGGATGGGATGGTTCCAGATGGAGGAGATCACGCCGCGCAGGTAGTCGTTGTCCGAGGGTTCGATCAGGGCCAGATGGAAGGCCCTGCCCAACCGGAAGAGTTCACCGCTGTCCTGCGGGTCGACGATTTCCGTCTCGTCCACGAGGCCGCCGAGCCGCACGAGTTGCTGCGGCGTGTAGGACCCAATGGCGTCCCGGACCGCGAGTGATTCCAGGGCGTAGCGCACCTTGAAGACGTTCTCGATCTCACGCTCGTCGAGCTGGTTCACGATATAACCCTTGCCCGGGACGAGGGTGGTCAGTCCTTCCAGCGTCAGCTGGGTGAGCGCGTCGCGGACGGGCGTGCGGGAGACACCGTATTGTGCCGCCACGGACTCCTGGGCCAGGGCTGAACCCGGTTCGATGGATCCGCTGATGATGTCGGCGCTCAGCTGCTCGTGGACCCGGACCGCCAGCGGCCTCACGTCATTCGGTATCGCAGCCACGATGGCCTCCTTTTGGGTTTCATTGAGTGCACTTTATAGCCCTGCCGCCAAGCAGGACATGGATTTCGAGGCAAAAGCGGCCAAACGCGTAACTTGCCAACGTTTAGCTGAAAGTGCTTGACGTCACATTGCGGCTCTGAATACAGTGTATACACACCTGTTGGAGGAGAACCTTAAAATGTATGTGCTGAACACTTGGTACGTGGCGGCGTGGTCGACGGAGGTCACCCGCAAGCCGGTGCGGCGGGTCATCTGCGAGCAGCCGATCGTCCTGTTCCGGACCCAGGACAACGAAGCCATTGCCCTTGCGGACCGCTGCGCGCACCGCGCCTTCCCGCTCTCGGAAGGCCGCACCATCGGCGATTCGGTGGAGTGCGGCTACCACGGTTTCACCTACGGCCCGGACGGCATGTGCACCAAGGTGCCGGCCCAGTCCTCGATCCCGGAGCGCGCGAAGGTGCGCAAATACCCCGTGGTGGAGCAGGACGGATGGATCTGGGTGTGGACCGGCGATCCGGAACTGGCCGACCCGGCCGACGTCCCGGACACCCACTGGATGGTGGACCCCGAGTGGGCCACCGTCACCCATTCGTACCACTTCAAGTGCCGGGCCGACCTGATCCACGACAACCTGCTGGACCTGACCCACGAGTCCTTCCTGCACAAGACCACCGTGGGCGACGACTACATCTACGAACACGGCATCACCGTGGAAGTCGAGGGCAACGTGGTCAGCGTCGACCGCCTGATGCCCTCGGTCGAAGCGCCGCCGCTCTATGCCGAAACCATGGACGCCCGCGGGCTGTTCGACCGCTTCCACTGCACCGAGTTCTTCGTGCCCAACCTGCACGTTCTGCACTCCGGCATCACCGGGGAGGGCAAGCCGCGCGAAGAGGGCTTCCTGATCAAGGTCCTCAACGGGATCACGCCCATCGACCAGCACAATTCCTGGTACTACTACGCCTTCAGCCGTAACTTCGCCGTCGACAACGAGCAGGCAACAGAGGATCTGCGCGTTGGTTTGGCCACCGTGCTGGACGAGGACGCATCCGCGCTGGAGGCCCAGGAGATCGGGATGCAGACCCGGCCCGAGGGCGAGTTCGATGTCCTGATCGCCCAGGACGGCGGCGTCGCGAAGGCGCGGCGCATCCTGGCCGCGCTGATCAAGAAGGAGCAGCAGGCCAAGTCCGCGATGGGTTCGGCCGCCCGCCGGGAGCCGGTTGCTCCCGTGACGGCCTAGGCGCCGGCATGTGGATGCTGATCAGGGCAAACGCCCTCGGCGCGGAGACCTCGGCGGACTCGGGAGCCAAGATCCTGGCGGCATGCCCGGATTCCGCGGAGCGCGGCGACCCGTGGCGCTGGACGGTGGAACTGGATGAATCCGGCCCCGAGCCCGCCGTCGCACTTGAAGCCGATGAGAACTACATCGCTTCCGACAGCCGGCGCTACACCGGCAACTACACCGGCACCCTGCAGCGCGGGCCCGGCGAGCAACTGCTGGTGACCGGACTGGCCGGCGAGGCGCTGGTCGCCGCCGAGGACGGCCCGTGGGAACGCTGGTTGCGGGCCGGCGATGTGTTCATCGTCGAAGGAGAGGACGCGGAGACTATCCGGCTCTCGCTGGCGGCGGGAGAGTCCACCGTCCAGGTCATCACCCTCGCCCCGCGAAAGGCCAAGGTGCTGCGATGGGTCCCTTGACGGCCACGGCCTGACCACCTGCCGCATGCACCACGCAACGCACGGCCCGTGGATCGGCGGGACGGCGCGCTGGCCGTCCCGCGGCGGCCACGGTTTCATTCGGAGCCGCGTGCTGCGCCCTGCACCTGAAACTGAAGCACCGAGGCGCTGATCGACTCCTGATCAGTGCGGATATCCATAACCGGACAACGCCGTCCGGCCCATGAAAGGAAAGTCCATGCGTCATTCACGTCACCGTGCCGTCCGTGCCAATCTCCTCACCGGCACAGTGCTGCTGGCCGCGCTGTCCCTGGCCGCCTGCACGAACGCCTCCGGTTCGGCCGCGGGCTCCGCCGACACCGCCGCTCCGGCCGCCGCCGGCGCCGCAACGGGGTCCGTGGAGGTCAACGAGGCAGCCCGGGACCTGCTGCCGGAGGGGATCCTGGCCTCCGGGAAGCTGAAGGTCGCCTCCGACCCGACCTACGCCCCCTTCGAGTACTACGACACCGACAACCAGACGATGATCGGCTTTGACGTCGACTTCTCCGACGCCGTCGGCGCGGCCTTGGGACTGGAAGTGGAGCACGTTCCGGCAACCTTTGACACCATCCTGGGGGGCCTGGCCTCCGGGAAGTACGACATGGCCATGTCGGCCTTCTCGGTGACGCCCGAACGAGAGAAGATCGTCGACTTTGTGGAGTACCTCAACACCGGCACGGGCATCGCCGTTGCTCCCGGAAATCCGCTGGGCATCTCCATGGACCCCATGACCATGTGCGGGAAGAAGATCGGCGGCCAGAAGGGATCCATCCAGTCGATGGAGTACCTGCCGGAGTTCTCCAAGGCATGCACGGCCGCCGGCAAGGAAGCGATCAAGATCCAAAACTTCCCCGGGCAGACGGACGCCAACCTCGCGCTCACGTCCGGCCGCGTCGACGGGGTGATCGCCGACAGCATGCCGCTGGCCTTCCAGGGCAAGGAAGCCAAGGGGCAGTTCGAACTGGCCGAGGGCGAGGATTACGATCCCGCGCCCTTCGGCATTGCCCTGGCCAAGGACTCCGGCATGACGGAAGCCGTGACCGAGGCGGTGAAGGGCATCATCGCCGATGGCCACTACGAGGAAATCGGCGCCAAGTGGGACTTCCCGAAGACCGTGCTGATCTCGGCCGACGCGCTCGAGGCGAAGTAGCGAAAGAGGGAACCAGCTGATGACTGCCGTGACTGCCCGAAGCGAGCCGGTCGCCACACCGGTCGATGACTACACCATCGTCAAGGCCAAACACCCCGGCCGCTGGCTGGCTGCAGCCCTGATCTTCCTGATCGGCGGACTGCTGCTGCACTCCGTTTTCACCAACCCGAACTTCGGTTGGGACGTGGTGGCGATGTATCTGCGCGACATCTCCATCGGCCGGGGCATACTCGTCACGCTGGGACTTACCGCCATCAGCATGGCCATTGGCATCGTGCTCGGGGTGGTCCTGGCCGTCATGCGGCTGTCGGTCAATCCCGTGGTGCGCGGCGCTGCCTTCGCCTACGTGCACTTCTTCCGCGGCACTCCGGTGCTGGTGCAGCTGCTGTTCTGGTTCAACCTGGCCGCGCTTTACCCGGTCATTACCCTGGGCATCCCGGGGGTCCACCTGGATGCGAATCAGTTCATTACGCCGATGACGGCGGCGATCCTCGGCCTCGGCCTGAATCAGGGTGCCTACATGTCCGAGATTGTCCGGGCCGGCATCCTCTCCGTTGACCACGGACAGACCGAGGCCGCAGGAGCGCTGGGCATCACGAAGCTGCAGACAATGCGGCGCATCGTGCTGCCGCAGGCGATGCGCGTGATCATCCCGCCCACCGGGAATGAGACCATCGGCATGCTCAAGACCACCGCCCTGGTGAGCGTGATCTCGGTGCCGGAGCTGCTGTATTCGGCGCAGATCATCTACGCACGCACGTTCGAGACCATCCCGCTGCTCATTGTGGCCAGCCTTTGGTACCTGCTGATCACCTCCGTCCTCACCGTTGGCCAGTACTACCTGGAGCGGCGGTTCGCCCGCGGCAACCAGCGAAACCTGCCGCCGACGCCGTTCCAGCAGCTAAAGCGGTTTTTCGCGACCCATGACGCACTCTCCCTGAAAGGCGGCAAGAAATGACAGCAGCGAACGGTGCCGAACCGATGGTCAAGGCGAACGGGGTCTGCAAGAACTACGGCTCGAACCGTGTTCTGAAGGGGATTGACCTGCACGTCCAGCAGGGCGAGGTGGTGTGCCTCATCGGCCCCTCCGGATCCGGGAAGAGCACCTTCCTGCGGTGCATCAACCATCTGGAAGTCATCGACGGCGGCAGGATGTGGGTCAACGGGAAGATCGTCGGCTACGACCTCAAGGGCAACAGGCTCTACGAGCAAAGCCACAACGATATCTGCCACAGCCGTTCCGACGTCGGCATGGTGTTCCAGCAGTTCAACCTGTTTCCGCACATGACCGTCCTGCAAAACCTCATCGAGGCGCCGCGTCTGGTCCGGAAGGAGCGGAAGGCGACAGCGGTGGCCAGAGCGAAGTCGCTGCTGGAAAAAGTCGGCCTGAGCGAGAAGGCGGATGCGTATCCGCGCCAGCTTTCCGGCGGCCAGCAGCAGCGGGTGGCGATCGCCCGTGCCCTGTGCATGGAACCGAAGCTGATGTTGTTCGACGAGCCCACTTCCGCCTTGGATCCCGAATTGGTGGGAGAGGTCCTGAAGGTGATGAAGGACCTGGCCATGTCCGGCATGACGATGGTGGTGGTGACGCATGAAATGAATTTCGCCCGCGACGTCGCCGATCGCGTGGTCTTCATGGACGACGGCCATGTCGTGGAAGAGGGGCCCGCCCGGGACGTCATCACCAATCCGCAAAACGAACGAACCAGGGCCTTCCTAGCCTCCGTTCTCGCCGAACCGGCAGCAGCCTGATACCCCTGTGAGTGCCACCATGAATGAAGAATTTTTCGACGTCGAAGTCCGGTCGATCAGCCACGAGTCCAACTGCGTGGTCTCCCTCCAGTTGGAACATCCGCTGGGGGAGGAGCTGCCGGAGTGGGACGCGGGGGCGCATGTCGACGTGCTCCTGCCCAACGGCCTCCTGCGCCAGTACTCGCTGTGCTCCCGGCGGGCGGACCGCTCCGCCTGGCGGCTTGGCATACTGCGCGAGCCGGAGGGCCGCGGCGGCTCCGCCTACGTGCACGACATGCTCAGGCCCGGCACCAAGATCCAGGTCCGGGGACCGCGTAACAACTTCCTTCTGGCTCCCGCCGCCGGCTATGTGTTCATCGCCGGCGGCATCGGCATCACCCCGATTCTGCCGATGATCCGGGAAGCTGCCGAAGCCGGCGTGCCCTGGCGCCTGCTTTATCTGGGGCGAAGCCGTTCTTCGATGGCGTTCCTCGACGAAATCCAAGCGCTCGACGGCGACATCCATATCCACGCCGACGACGAAAGCGGCTTCTACCCGCTGGCCGGACTCTTGGACGAATTGCCGCCGGAAACACACGTTTACGCCTGCGGACCCGGACCCCTGCTCAACGTGATTCAATCGATCGCGGACGGTTGGGACAACCCCGGGCGTTTCCACTGTGAGCGCTTCACAGCCTCCGGGACGGCCGAGCCGCCGGCGGAGGCGGGGGACTCGGCCTTCACGGTCGAATTGGCCGACGGCACCGAGGTTCCGGTGGGACCCGGGGAATCGATTCTGCAGGCCCTCGAAGCGGTCGGGATCCACCCGCTGAATTCCTGCCGGGAGGGGATCTGCGGCACCTGCGAAACCCCCGTCCTGGGTGGTGAGATCGATCACCGTGACTCGCTGCTGTCCGACGACGAGCGCGAGGCCGGAGACACCATGATGATCTGCGTGTCGCGATGCAAGGGCCGGCGCCTGCTGCTGGACTTGTAGCAGCCAAGCGTTCCCGGCGCCGACGCGGGCCACGGGAGCAGCCGCGCACGGAACGGAAGCGCCTTAGGCCGATGACTCCCGCGGTTCTGTTGGCAAGATGGAGGCTATGGACAAGCAGAGGGTCGCCGCCGAGGGCACGCGGCGCACGGTCAGGTACTACCGGGCAGAGGTATTGATCGTCCTGGGACTCTCGCTCGGGCAGTCGGCGGTCTACGCCGTGGTGAACCTGCTGGAAAAAATGACCCGCGCTCCGCTGGCCTCGCAGACGACCACGCTGAACCCGGTGCTGAACGAGCGGGAGCTCTTCGACTTCGTGTACCAAATGCTGGGCATCGTCTTTGCGCTGGTACCGGTGGCCCTGGTGCTGTTCTTGATGACCGTTCCCGGCCGGTCGGCCTTCCGTGCGATCGGGTTCACGTTTTCCCGGCCGCGGCTGGACTTCGGCCTGGGCTTTTTGCTCGCGCTGGTGATCGGTGTCGGGACGCTGGGCGTCTATGCCGCCGGCCGGGCGCTGGGAATCACCACCGCCATTGTCCCGGCGGCCCTGGATGAATACTGGTGGACGGTTCCGGTGTTGGTCCTGTCCGCGCTGCGGCATGCGGTCCTCGAAGAGGTGGTCATGGTGGGCTACCTCTTCAACCGCTTCGCGAAGTTCGGCTGGGGCATCTGGTCCGCGATCTTCGTCAGCGCCGCCCTGCGCGGGACCTACCACCTCTACCAGGGCATCGGGCCGGGCATCGGGAACTTCCTCATGGGTTTGGTCTTCGGCTACGCCTATACAAAGGCCAAGCGGGTGATGCCGCTGGTGGTGGCGCACGCGCTGCTGGATATTGCCGGCTTCGTCGGTTACACGCTGCTGGGGCCGGCCATCGGCATCGGCACGTAGCGGGCACAAAAGAGTTGCCGGCCATCTATTGGAGCCTGGTACACGTGCTCCTGCTGTTTTCCAGAGCCGCAGCCCAAACCGGAGCAACGGCCCGCCCGCAAGTCAGGAGTGGTGCTGGGGAGAATTGGCCGCTACATGCCCCTCCACGAGTTGTTCCACCTATCCTGGGGAAGGCCCGCCATGGAAAGGGACCGGACGAGACCCAGTGGTGTGTCGGTACCGGTGGGCTGGAGCGCATCCCACATCCAGCGAACCATTCCCGCCCCCGTCGCCCGAATGCGGTCCTCCCGCCTCTTTTCCGCCTCCACTACGTCGGCGGGACTACGGCTCCGAAGGTACTCGTTTCGGGAGTATTTTCCTGCACCATCGAATTCGCCGGCAAGACGAAATTGTTCCCAGTAGAAGTCGACGATGCCGACACGAACTCCCTGCGAATCGAAGACAGGGTACTGCAGTAACGGCTCCTGGAAGTGGTTCAGGTACATCAGAGCCCGGGAGTACGATTCGCCCGGCGACTGCGAGGCGGGATCGGCGAAGGCGAGAACCCGTTTCACGCGGTTTGACTTTCCCGGTGGCAAAGAACCGGCCAGATCAAGAATCCGGGTGGCCTGCAGGGCGGGAAGGCCGAGGTGGCGGTCCACGCGAAGCGCATGGTCCATTGCGGGAACGGCCTCAGCGAAGGGACTATGCGCCGCCAAATCGACAACGGTTTGTGCCCGGGAAGTGATCAGGTAGCCGTTGCGGCTAACGAGGGGTTCCAAAAGTTCCCTGCGATGCCACCGGATTCCGCCACGGGACCGACCATGCGTGCCGTTGTAAGCCAACAAGTCCACGTCCAGAGAGCGGCCGATTACCGGAAGTCCCCACACCGCCGCCGCAGAGCGCTGGACAAGGACTCTGTCGGTGCGTCCGGTGCCGACGGCGGCCTCTATGTGCAGGCGCTGCTGCTCCCACCATGGCAACCGCGAGTATTCCCCGGCGGCCGCATACACGCCGCGCCGCAAGCGGACCAATTGTTCTTCCGCAGCTTGTCGGGCGACATCCCGGCGTCCTGGACCACACTTCTCCAGGTCCCTCACATAGATCAGTTTCACGTCCATACGGGACAGCCTCGGCGACCTCATGGCGGTCGGGCACGCGGGGAGGAGCTGTGTGGAAAAACGCTGCCCTGCAGGTCGATCTGGAGGGCTTGTGAACGCAAAAGCTCCGTTTCGGGCGTCTGCTCCTTCTATAACGCGGAGCGGACGCCCGAAACGGAGCGATGCCGGGAGAACTTAGAGTTCGACGATCCCGTGGGCGGTTTCGAAGCGGACGGACAGGATGCCCGGCGTACCGTTCGGTGCCGTCCAGGCGACCTTGACGTCGTCCAGCAGGCCGTCGACCGGCGTGCCCAGCCAGTCCGCCACCCGCTCGGAAGAGCCGGCGATGGTCAGGCCGATCAGCTTGACCGTGGCGGGGCGGGCGTTGGACGGGTGCAGCGGTTCGGTGCCGTCGTCCCAGCGCAACATGTAGGGCACCTGCGGGTCGGCGATGAGGCCCTTAATCCCGATCTGCTGCCAGCTCAGTTCCTGCCCATCCGGGAACTTGCGGTTGCCGGGAACCGCGTGGCGGCCCAGTCGTTCTTCGAACGGGGTCAGGTCGTCGACCGCCACGCACCAGCCCATCCAGCCGCCGCCGGCTTCCGACCGCGCCCGCACGGCCTGGCCAAAGGGGGCCTTATCGGAAGCGGGGTGGTCGAGCACCTCCACGACCTCCAGGTAATGGTGGTCGGTGAGGGGGAAGATCATATTGCGGGTGCCGAAGCGGGGGTGAACCCCGCCCTTGACGGCGTCGATGCCCAGGGCTTTGGAGATCCGCTCTGAGGTGGCAGCCAGACCGTCGGGTTCAGCGGCATAAGAAACATGGTCGAAGCGCATGGCATTATCTTGGCACTTTGTGAACCCGCTCTCGACTTAGGGTGACCTAAGTCACTCAATTTGCGGCTCGTGGGGAACGCGCCGTTCCGGACAGCAATTCCGCCTCCCCGGCACGCGGCGGCAACAGTGACGAAGCGGACTGTCGGAAAGGCGGTCCCGAGACGGGTGCCCAGTCATAAGGTGTCATATTGTTGCGGCCGCCGGCTTGTCTGCGGAGACTGGAGGCAGGTCATGAGTGCCAGCGCAAAACCCCGGTTTGCTGGCCGGCAACCCTCCAACCGCGGTGGGGTGCCCCGGGTGAAGACCAGGCAGCCGCCATAAGGCGGTGCGCAAGCGCGGGTCACACCCGGGACAGACATGCCGGCACGGCCGGATCCCGGATGGCCCCTTCCAGTGAAGGAGTTGCACCATGTCCAACGCCGATTGGTCCTTTGAAACCCGTCAGATCCACGCAGGGCAGGAGCCGGACGCCGCCACGGGCGCCCGCGCACTGCCGATCTACCAGACCACGTCGTTCGTGTTCCCCAGCGCGCAGAGCGCGGCCGACCGGTTCGCCCTGTCCGAACTGGCACCCATCTACACCAGGATCGGCAACCCCACCCAGGAAGCGGTCGAGACCCGGATCGCCAACCTGGAGGGCGGCGTCGGCGCCCTGCTGCTTGCTTCGGGCCAGGCCGCGTCGACGTTCTCCATCCTCAACCTGGCCGAGGCCGGCGACCACATCGTGGCCAGCCCCAGCCTGTACGGCGGCACCTACAACCTGCTGCGCACCACGCTGCCCAAGTTCGGCATCGAGGTCACCTTCGTCGAGGATCCGGACAACCTGCAGCAGTGGCGCGATGCCGTCAAGCCGAATACCAAGGCGTTCTTCGGCGAGGTTGTCTCCAACCCGCGCCAGGACGTGCTGGACCTGGAGTCGGTCAGCGCCATCGCCCACGAAAACGGCGTGCCGCTGATCGTTGACAACACCTTGTCCACCCCGTACCTGATCCGCCCGATCGAGTGGGGGGCCGACATCGTGCTCCACTCGGCCACCAAGTACCTCGGCGGCCACGGGACGGCGATCGGCGGCGTGATCGTCGACGCCGGCACGTTCGATTTCGCCGCCGACCCCGAAAAGTTCCCCGGGTTCAACACGCCGGACGACACCTACAACGGGCTGGTCTTCGCCCGCGACCTCGGCGTCAACGGCGCTCTGGGCGCCAACCTGGCCTATATCCTCAAGGCCCGGGTGCAGTTGCTGCGCGACCTGGGGTCCGCCATCTCGCCGTTCAATGCCTTCCTGATTGCCCAAGGGCTGGAGACGCTGAGCCTGCGCGTGGAGCGGCATGTGGCCAACGCTCAGAGGGTGGCCGAATTCCTGGAAGAGCACGACGACGTTGCCTCCGTCGCGTACCTTGGCCTGCCCTCCAGCCCCTGGTATGAGCGCGGCCGCAAGTACGGCCCGAAGGGGACCGGCGCCATCGTCGCGTTCGAAATCAAGGGCGGCATCGAGGCCGGAAAGCGCTTTGTGGACGGCCTTGAACTGCACTCGCACGTGGCCAACCTGGGCGATGTGCGCTCGCTGGTGATCCACCCGGCGTCGACCACCCATGCCCAACTCTCGGCCGCGGAACGGGTCGCGGCCGGGGTGACCGACGGTCTGGTCCGGCTGTCGGTAGGCATCGAGAACGCCAACGACATCATCGCCGACCTGGAGGCCGGTTTCCGCGCCGCCAAGGGTGCGGACGACTAGGCAAGCAGGTAGAGCGCAGCGTGACGATAGTGCAACCGCAGGAACTGGTGGAACAGGCAACCGACGGCATCCTGCGCCGGATGCCGGTTGGTGCGCTGGAGCTGGAAGCCGGCGGCTATCTGCCCGAGGTGGTCCTCGGCTTTGAGACCTGGGGCACCCTGAATGCGGACGCGTCCAATGCCGTCCTGATCCAGCATGCCCTGACCGGCAGCACGCATGTCGCACGCGGCTACTCGGACGAGGACGGCTGGTGGGACGACCTGGTAGGCCCCGGTGCCACGATCGACACGGAGCGCTATTTCGTCGTGGCCGCCAACATGATTGGCGGCTGCTACGGCTCCACCGGTCCCTCGTCGCCGGCTCCGGACGGGACGCCGTGGGGTTCACGTTTCCCGTTCGTCACGATCCGCGATTCGGTCCGCGCCGAGGCGCGGCTGGCCGACGCGCTGGGGATCCGGCGCTGGCACACGGTGCTCGGCGGGTCGATGGGTGGCGCCCGCGCGCTTGAATGGGCGGCTACGTTCCCGGAGCGCACGGCCCGGTGCGCCGTCCTGGCGTGCGGCGCCGCGAGCACCGCCGAACAGATTGCCTTCGCGCAGGCGCAGGTCGCGGCCATCCGGCTGGACCCGTACTTCTCCGGCGGCGACTATTACGGGGGCCCCGCTCCCGAGGCTGGACTGGGTATCGCCCGGCGGATCGCGCACATCAACTACCGCTCGGAGCCGGAGCTGGAGTACAGGTTCGGCCGCAAGCCGCAGGCGGAGGAGCAGCCGTTCGGCGGCATTACGCCGTCCGCCCGTGGCCGCTATGCCGTGGAAAGCTACCTTGACTACCAGGCGGACAAGCTCGTCGCGCGCTTCGACGCCAACAGCTACATCCTGCTCACCGAGGCCCTCATAAGCCACGACGTTGCCCGGGGCCGGGGCTCGCTGGAGCAGTCGCTGGGCGGCCTCACCGACACGCAGTTCTTCGTCGCCGCGGTGGATTCCGACCGCCTGTACTTCCCGGAACAGTCGCGGCAGCTGGCCGAGGCGCTGCCCGGGGCGGTCAAGGTCCACACCATCGAGACGCCGCTGGGCCACGACGGTTTCCTCACCGACATCCACCAGCTGCACGAGGCCCTCACCGAGGCGTTCTTCGCGCCCGCCTGACTTTTCGGCCCGCGTGACAGCGGCCTCGGTACGACGTCGGTGCGCGCCCTCCGCGCCGATTCCCACCGCCGCGCCCGATCGGGGGGAGCGGAGCGTCAGGTCAGTTCGAGCGATACCGGCCGCCGCAGGAAGGCCCCGTACCGTTCCACCGCGTCGTCCACGGCCTGCCGCTCCGGCTCGCTTAAGACCCGCAGCGGCTTGAGCCGCAGCTCGGCGGAGCCGGGCCGGAGGACGTGTCTCCAGTTGCCGGCCATCCGTCCGTCCAACAGCAGCACGTGGATCGGCACGTCGCCGCCCGGCGCCGCCGGCGCGCTGCCGCCCAGATAGCCGCGGGTTTTGGTGTAACCCATGACGTATTCGTCGTAACACTGGATCAGGTCCGCCCGCGGGTGTCCGTCGCCCGCCGCGGCTGCGGCGCCGCCGATCGTCCCGGCGGCGGGGGAGTACCAGAGCTGTTGCCCCTCGGTTTCGAACAGTTCCAGTCCGTCTCGGCCCCCGGCTTCGAGGCCGCGCTTGACGTCCGCCTGAGGCAGTTTGGACCAGTCGGAACAGTCCTTCAAGGTCGCCGGTCCGCGGCTGGTGAAGTACTGCCCGGTCAGTTGGGCCAGCGCCGCGTCGCGGTCGAAGTCCGCGGCCAGCGGCGGTACCCGCTCGTCGAAGGCCGCATACGTCTGCTGCACGGCGCCCGACCCGGAGGTCCGCGGAGGCCCGTTCACCAGCACCCGGTCCATTTCCGCATGGAACACCAGATGCCCCAGCCGCTGCCCGCGCAGCGTCGCTCCGTTCAGCCTCGCGCCGTCGTCCTTCAGCAGCGCCGCCTGGGCGAGCCGGGCGGCGAGCTCGTCCCGGGTCAGGTGCCGGCCCCCGGCGACGGCCGCGGCCAGCACGTCATTGCTGCGCGCCACCGTTGCCTCGTCCAGTCCCAGCTGCCGGTCCCGGCCCTTGTTTCCTGCCTTGAGGCGGGGGCCGGAGAGCAGCATCAGCCAGCGCAGGTCTTCGGCGGCCACAAAGTGCCAGGTGGGCCGCAGGACATGCGTGCGCAGGATGCGTCCGCCGGCGATCGCCGCATCCACCTCCGCAGCGTTGTCCCGTGCCGGTCCGCCGCAGCGCTGGGCCAGCGACCAGCGGGCATAGGCATATTCCTGGGACTGGAAGGCGAGCAGCCAGCACAAGGCGGCGGCGGCGTCGTCCCGGGGGCTGTCCCACAGCCGCTGTGCCCGCAGCCGGTGACGGCGGATCTCCTGGGGACTCGGCTGCTGCACGGCTGCTCCTGTTACCCGGCCGCGCCGGGAGGCATGCCCGGACCGAAGAAGGGGTCGGCGGCCGGCCGCTTGGGCAGGATCCCGTCGCCCGAGGACTGGTGGCGGACCCGGCGCAGGACCCACGGGACCAGGTGCTGGCGGGCCCATACCAGGTCCTCGGTGCGGGCGGTGCGCCAGTTCTTGGGTGGCAACGGTTTGG
Organism: Arthrobacter sp. B0316-1-20; assembly: GCF_059091865.1. Lineage (NCBI taxonomy): Bacteria > Bacillati > Actinomycetota > Actinomycetes > Micrococcales > Micrococcaceae > Arthrobacter > Arthrobacter sp. B0316-1-20. Next base: position 645,612 of record NZ_JBNHHC010000001.1, read on the forward strand.
GCGTCTCGGGTTGCAGCGAATGCTCCACGTTGAGGGCGTCCAGCACCATGGCCGCGATGGTGTGGTGCCCCAGCGGGGAGAAATGCAGCCTGTCAGGTGCCCACATCTGCGGTGCCTTCAGCTGGCGCAGCGCCCACATGTCGGCCACGACGGCGTTATGGCGTGCCGCCACCGTGCGCAGGTTCTCGTTGTAGATCGCGGCCTTGCCGCGGACACTGCCGATGACGGGTGTATCGCCGATGTCGGGCGCGGTAAACAGGACGATGGTGGCTTGCGACGCTGCCAGCCGGGTGACGGCGCGGTCGAACTTCTCGGCCAGGGCGTCCGGGTCGCCGCCCGGCCGGATCACATCATTGCCGCCCGCGCAGATCGAAATGAGGTCCGGCTGCAGGGCCAGGGCCGGTTCGACCTGTTCATCGATGATTTGCTGCAGCAGGCGGCCGCGGATCGCGAGGTTCGCGTAGGCGAAGTCATGGTGGCCGCGGGCGAGTTCCTCGGCCACGCGGTCGGCCCATCCGCGGTGTCCGCCCGGGCTCCCGGGGTCCGGGTCGCCGATGCCTTCAGTGAACGAATCACCCAGGGCAACGAAACGGCTCCAAGGATGGCGGGCCGCGGCGATGGGCGCTTGTGTTTCGGGAAGGGACAAGTTACTCACAAGTACATTCTCCCAACAAGCCGCGGAGGATGCACAGAAGGTCGACAACCAATACCTGAATCACCTTTCAGAAAGTGATGGTCACTGCTCGGTTTACCGGCTACTGTGTGCTTGACGCGGCCAACGGCGGCCGCCTCGAACTCGAGGAGCTGAGATGGAATTGCTGGCCGGAATCGTGGCGCGGCGCGTGCCGACGGGGCGGCTGACGGTGAACATCCTCGAGCGCGACGGCGACCGGCCCGACGGCATCCCGGTGGTCCTGGTGCATGGGAATGTTTCCTCCGCGCTGTTCTGGCAGGAGGCGATGCAGGCGCTGCCAGCCGACTACCGCGTGCTCGCCGTGGACCTGCGGGGTTTCGGCCAGACGGACCCGGCGCCGGTGGACGCCGGCCGCGGGCTGCGTGACTTTTCGGACGATCTTCATGCCACGCTGGAAACCCTGCAACTGTCGCCCGCGCACCTGGTGGGGTGGAGCATGGGCGGTGGCGTGGTGATGCAATACGCGCTGGAGCATCCGGTCAGCAGCCTGACGCTCCAGGCTCCGGTCTCGCCGTACGGCTTCGGCGGGACGGCTGGACCGGAGGGGCGCAGGCTCACCGGGGACGACGCCGGCACCGGCGGCGGGGGCGCCAACCCCGACTTCGTGGCGCGGTTGGCAGCCAGGGACACCAGCGGCGACGCGCCTGCCTCGCCGCTGTCGGTCTACCGCTCGACCTATGTGCACGCCGGGTTCCAGTCGCCCTACGAACGCATCTGGGTTGAATCGATGCTCAGCACCAAGACCGGCCCCGACAACTATCCGGGCGATTCCGTCCCCTCGCCGAACTGGCCCGGCTTCGCTCCCGGACGCAGGGGGGTGCTGAACACGATGGCACCGGGGGTCTTTGACGCCAGTGGCCTTGTTGACCTGGCAGTCAAGCCGGACATCCTCTGGATCCGCGGCGACAGCGATGCGATCGTTTCCGATGCTTCATTCTTCGACCTGAACTGCCTCGGCAAGGCCGGTTTGGTGCCCGGCTGGCCGGGGGAGGAGGCGGCCCCGCCGCAGCCGATGGTCGCGCAGACCCGGGCGGTGCTGGAAAAGTATGCCGCCAACGGCGGGCGCTTCACCGAGGTGCTGCTCGACAACTGCGGACATTCGCCGCACGTGGAGTATCCGGAACGGTTCGTCGCCGAGCTGACGGCGCACGTCGAAGCAAGCGGTTCGTCGCCGAGCTGACGGCGCCCGTCGAACGGAGCGGCGGGGCCGGCCAGCCCGCGGGCGGCACCCTCCCCGGCACCGGCTCGGGTGCCCGGGCCCTGGGAGATCCGACACCTTAAGAAGCTTTAACTTTCAAGCAATGGGCTCTTTGTGCCATCATGGAACTCATGACTGAAACTGCTTATCAGCCCGTCGTTGCCTGGTCCAAACCCGAACAGGAGCGGGCGGGGACGCCCCTGCTGGTGCTCTTCCACGGCTACGGATCCCACGAGCAGGACCTGATGGGCCTGGTGCCCGGACTGCCGGAGGAATTCACCGTGGCGGCGGTGCGCGCGCCGGTGGCGATGGGGCCAGGCTTCACCTGGTTCCCCCTGATGCACGAGCCGGACTTTTCCGTGGACAAGGTCACGAAGGCCGTCAGCGACGTGGTGTCCTGGCTGGACGGAGTCAAGGACATGCACAGCAGCGTTTCGGTGCTGGGCTTTTCCATGGGCATGGCGGTGGCCACCTCGGTGCTGCGGCACCGCCCGGAGGAAATCGCCGCGGTGGTCGGCCTGTCCGGATTCGCCGTGCCGGCCGCGGGCAACGATTTCTTCCGCGACGATGCGGTCAAGGCGATCAAGCCCCCGCTCTTCTGGGGCCGGGACCAGGCGGACCAGGTCATCACCCCGGACAAGATCGAGTTCACCCACGCCTGGACGAACGAGCATGTGGACCTGACCAAGGTCCTCTACCCCGGCATCGGCCACGGCATCAACGCCCAGGAACTGGCGCATGTGAAGGAGTTCCTGACCTACAAGGTGCTGCAGGGGAAGTAGCAAACGGCCCGTGCGGGTCAGTCGCGGCTGACCCGCACCGTTTGGCCGTTGCAGCTGACCGTATCGCCGGCGTGCAATTGCCGGCCGCGGCGCGTTTCGATGTCGCCGTTGACCTGGACCAGTCCGTTCTCGACGAACTCCTTGGCCTGGATCCCGTCGTCGGCGAGGTTGGCCAGCTTCAGCAGCTGGCCCAGCCGGATCATCTCGTCGCGGATCGGCACGTCATGGATATCGTCGGAAGCCATGGAACCATCATGCCTGATGCCTGTCGATGCATCCGCGCGGTTCGGGTTCGGGTTCCCGTTTTCGGTAGGCTAACGTTGTAGCTTCGCTATGCGCCGATCCGTGCCTGCAGCAGCCGGGCGGATCTGTGCCATGACAACCCTCGGACCGCACCCAGCGGCCCTGGAGAGATACGGAGAACCACCTCATGGCAGCAGCCAAATCAGCCCTCGATTCGATTATTTCGCTGGCCAAGCGCCGCGGCTTCGTGTTCCAGGCTGGTGAAATTTACGGTGGATCCCGCTCCGCATGGGATTACGGGCCGCTCGGCGTCGAGCTGAAGGAAAACATCAAGCGCCAGTGGTGGCAGACGATGGTCCGCGGCCGCGACGACGTGGTCGGACTGGATTCGTCGGTCATTCTTCCGCGCCAGGTCTGGGAAGCGTCCGGCCACGTGGACGTCTTTTCCGACCCGCTGGTGGAGTGCCTGAACTGCCACAAGCGCTACCGCGCCGACCACCTCGAAGAAGAGTACGAGGAGAAAAAGGGCCGCGCCCCGGAAAACGGGCTGAAGGACATCGCCTGCGTCAACTGCGGCACCAAGGGCGAGTGGACCGAACCCCAGGAATTCTCCGGCCTGTTGAAGACCTTCCTGGGCCCGGTCGCCCAGGAAGAAGGCATGCACTACCTGCGCCCGGAGACCGCGCAGGGCATCTTCGTGAACTTCAACAATGTCCTGACCACCTCGCGGAAGAAGCCGCCGTTCGGCATCGGCCAGATCGGCAAGAGCTTCCGCAACGAGATCACCCCGGGCAACTTCATCTTCCGCACCCGCGAGTTCGAGCAGATGGAAATGGAATTCTTCGTGGAGCCCGGGACGGACGAAGAGTGGCACCGGTACTGGATCGACGCCCGGCTGCAGTGGTACGTGGACCTGGGCATCAAACGCGACAACCTCCGCCTCTTCGAGCACCCGCTGGACAAGCTGAGCCATTACTCCAAGGGCACCACCGACGTCGAATACCGCTTCGGCTTCCAGGGCTCGGAATGGGGCGAGCTGGAAGGCATCGCCAACCGGACGGACTTTGACCTGTCCACCCACTCCAAGCACTCCGGCACCGACCTGAGCTACTTCAACCAGGCCACCAACGAGCGCTACACCCCGTACGTGATCGAGCCGGCCGCCGGGCTCACGCGGTCCTTCATGGCCTTTTTGGTGGACGCGTATACCGAGGACGAGGCGCCGAACGCCAAGGGCGGCGTGGACAAGCGCACGGTGCTGCGGCTGGACCCGCGGTTGGCCCCGGTCAAGGCCGCCGTGCTGCCGTTGTCCCGCAACGAGGACCTCTCGCCCAAGGCCAAGGAGCTGGGGGAGGCGCTGCGCAAGAACTGGAACATCGACTTCGACGACGCCGGTGCCATCGGCCGCCGCTACCGCCGGCAGGACGAGATCGGCACGCCGTTCTGCATCACGGTGGACTTCGACACGCTCGAGGACCAGGCGGTGACCATCCGTGAACGTGACTCGATGGCCCAGGAACGGGTCTCCCTGGACAAGGTCGAAGCATATTTGGCAGCCCGCCTGATCGGAGCCTGAACCGGCCGCGGACCGCGCGTCCGCAGCCGCTGCGGCAACCGTCCGGCCGCCCGATCAGGGCAGCCCACCCCTAAAGGAGAACCATGGCCCAGCTGACCTACCGTGACTGGCGCGAGGACGATGACCTGGCCCTGCTGGAGATCTGGGGCGACCCGGAAACCGGCCAGGCAGGTCACTTCCGTGCCATGCTCCGCCCGTCCGCCGACCAGCCGTGGTCGCGGTGCATCGTGGCCGAGGACCAGGGGATAGCCGTTGCCGCCGGCACCGTGTACGAGACCAGCCTGCATCCGGACCGGCTGTGGGTGTACGTCGAGGTTGCCCGCGACCACCGCGGCGCCGGGGTCGCCCGTGACCTGCTGTCACGGCTCCGCGCCGAGGCCGAGCACGCGCCGTCGGGCGTGCGGAAGCTGCGGGCGAAGGTGGAGCCGGACACCTCCGGCGCCGCCTTCGCCCGGGCCGCCGGCCTGACCCAGATCCAGAGCTCGCGCGTGGTGCTGGTCTCACCCAGCGCGCTGCCGCTGCCCGACCTCGGGGAAACCGGTCCGCAACTGGAGGAGGCGGCCACCGGGTCGGTGGAACTGACCCGGGCCGTGGCCGACTTCTACAACTCGGTGCACGTGTGGGACCGGGCGGACATGACCGTGGGACGCGCCCAGCAGATGCTGCTCAGCGAGAGCGCGGGGGCCGGCGGCGCGGTGGTGCTGCGCAGCGCCCCCAAGTCCGACGGCGGCACCATCCAGGCTTTCGCCGTCAGCTACACGCACGAGCGCACGGACGCCCCGGCGGACGTGCTGCTGGGATACGACACCGCGCTGCCGGCCGAGGACGCCGAGGCCGCGGTGCGGGCGCTGCTGGCCATGCTGGTGGCGCAGTACCCGGTGCAGCTGGAGGTGGACGACTCGATGACCGCTGTGCTGGCCGTGCTGCAGCCGCTGCTGGACTCCGGTCTCGCGCGCCAGCTGGGTCCGGAAACCTCCATCGTCAGCGACTGACGGATGGGGCACAGCCACAGCCACGGGACTTCCACGCCCGGCGCCGCCGCACTTGCCGCGCGGCGGCGGGCCAATCTGCTCCTGGCGGCCATCCTGTTGCCGGTCACCGTCCTGACCCTGGTGGGCATGATCCTGCTCTGGCCCTCCGGGGACGGAGCCGGAGCCGATGTCCCCGATCCCTATGCCGCGGCGCCCGGGGTGACGTTCGACGTCGGCACCGTGCAGAGGGTGGAGCTGGAAGACTGCCCCACCTCGCAGGCGGCGGTGGACGCCGGCATGGAAGCACAGGAGTGCCTGGTCGCCTACACCCAGCCCGACGCCGGCGGCTCGCCGCTGCCCGTGGAGATCACGCCGGAAATCGCGGCCTCGCGCGGCGTCGAGGCCGGCGACACCATCCGCTACCTGAATCTCTCCGGCGTCATGGGCGGGCAGGAGGGGGCCTACGTCTTCGTGGACTTCGTGCGCAGCGTCCCCATGGTGCTGCTGGCCGTGCTCTACGCCCTGGTCGTGGTGGCCGTGGCCCGCTGGCGCGGCTTCCGCGCGATGCTGGGGCTGGCGGGCGGTTTCCTGGTCCTGGCGCAGTTCATCCTGCCGGGCCTCATGGAAGGCAAGCCGCCGCTGCTGCTGGCGCTCATCGGCTCGGTGGTCATCATGGTCGGGGTGCTCTACTTCGCCCACGGATTCTCCGCCCGCACGTCCACCGCATTGCTGGGCACCCTGTTCGGCCTGGGCGTGACCGCCCTGCTGGCGGCCTGGGCCACCGACGCCGCCTACCTGACCGGCGTGGACGACGACTACACCTACCAGCTGATCAATCTGGGCGGCAGCCTCTCCGTCTCCGGGCTGATCATGTGCGGGTTGATCATCTCCGGACTGGGCGTGCTCAACGACGTCACCATCACCCAGTCGTCGGCGGTGTGGGAGATGTACGAACTGGCTCCCGGTGCCTCTGCCAGGCGCCTGTTCACCGGGGCCATGCGCGTGGGGCGGGACCACATCGCCTCCACCGTCTACACCATTGCCTTCGCCTACGCCGGCGCGTCCCTTCCGGTACTGATCCTGGTGTCGCTGCACGACCGGCCGCTGTTCGCCACGTTGACCAGCGGGGAACTGGCCGAGGAGATTGTGCGCACCCTGGTCGGCTCCATCGGCCTCGTCCTGGCTATCCCGATCACCACGTTGATCGCGGTGCTGGTGGTCAAGGCCACCGGCATCCGCGGCCCGGTGGCGGCGGGGGAGCGGTCGGGCCCCCGGCACCTCATGGCCGGAGCCGCCGCCGATCCCGACGCGGGGGTACGGGGGCCCGGCGGAGCCGCCGCAACCCGCGCGCCCGCCGACGCAGGGGTGCGGGACCCCGGGGCGGAAGCCACGGCGGGCCACGGCAGGCCCGCCGACCCGAGCGGCTAAACTGCACACATTGGTGCCGTGTCCGGGCCGGTGCCGAAAGAACCATCGCCGTCGTAGGGAGGAGTGCTCATGAAGGGCGTGCTGTTTGACGTGGACGGGACGCTGGTGGATTCGAACTACCTGCACGTGCTGGCCTGGTGGCAGGCCTTCCGGCAGGCGGGTCTCGACGTCCCGATGGCGGCCATCCACCGTTGCGTGGGAATGGGCGGCGGCAGGCTCATCGCGCAACTGCTCGACGAGGACCGCGACCAGTCCCGGGACGAGGACCTCAAGGCCGCCCACGGAACCGTCTTCTCCACCTTTTGGCCTTCCCTGCGCCGCTTCGACGGTGCCCGTGAGCTGGTGCGCCGGTCCGCCGAGGAGGGATTGGCCGTCGTGCTGGCCTCGTCCGCCGAGGGAACGGAGCTGGAAGTGCTGCGCCGCGTGATCGACGCCGACGGGTCCATCACCGCCGCCACCAGCTCCGCGGACGCGGAGAACAGCAAACCGGCGCCGGACATCCTGCAGGCGGCCCTGGACGCGGCGGGCCTGCAGCCGGCAGACACCGTTTTCGTGGGCGATGCCGTGTGGGATGTCCAGGCGGCGGGAGACCTCGGGATTCCGTGCATCGGCCTCGAATGCGGCGGGACCCCCGCTGCGACCCTGCTCCACGCCGGTGCGGCAGAGGTGTACCGGGACCCGCAGGACCTGCTCGAACACTTCGCGGACAGCGCCCTCGGCGGCCTGCTGCGCGCCTGACCGCCGGCGCGCGCGGCAGGCAGGCGGCCTGCGCGCTCCAAGGCCGGCGCGCGGCCCGGCTGTCCCGCGGACGCGGACGAACCCCGGCGGCGCGGAGGAACGGCGGCGAAGCCGACCGGGGCCGTTAGTCCACAGGCGCGGGTGCCGGCGGACGGATTTGCCCGGTTTTGAGAGAATGGTGGGGTGACACTTACCGCTGCCCCCGAATCGGGCGCCAAGCTCGAGCTTCCGCCGCTCAAACTCGGCCCGATAACCGTCGACACCCCGGTGGTGCTGGCACCCATGGCCGGCATCACCAACAAGGCGTTCCGCCGGCTCTGCCGCCAGTACGGCGGCGGCCTGTATGTGGCGGAAATGGTCACGTCCCGCGCGCTGGTCGAACGCAACCGGGAGTCCATGCGGATCATCTCGCACGATGAGGACGAGGACGTGAGGTCCGTCCAGCTCTACGGCGTGGATCCCAAAACCGTCGGCGCCGCCGTCCGCCTGCTGGTGGAGGAAGACCGCGCCGACCACATCGACCTGAACTTCGGCTGTCCGGTGCCGAAGGTCACCCGCCGCGGCGGCGGCTCGGCGCTGCCCTGGAAAACGGAACTGTTTACCGCGATCATCCAGGCCGCGACCCGCGAGGCGGCCAAGGGCGACGTCCCGCTGACCATCAAGATGCGCAAGGGGATCGACGACGAGCACCTGACCTTCATCGAGGCCGGCAAGATCGCCCGCGACGCCGGGGTCGCCGCCGTGGCGCTGCACGGCCGCACCGCCAGCCAGTTCTACTCGGGCAAGGCCGACTGGAACGCGATCGCGGAACTGCGGGAAGCCCTGCCGGATATCCCGGTGCTGGGCAACGGAGACATCTGGAGCGCCGAGGATGCGGTGCGGATGGTGCAACAAACGGGAGTGGACGGCGTCGTCGTCGGCCGCGGTTGCCAAGGCCGCCCGTGGCTGTTCGGCGACCTGCAGGCCGCCTTCGAAGGAACCGACAGGCGCTTCCGGCCCGGGTTAAAGGACGTCGCGGACAGCTTCTACCGGCATGCCGAGCTGCTGGTGGATTACTTCGAGGACGAGGGCAAGGCCCTGCGGGACATCCGCAAGCACGTGGCCTGGTACTTCAAGGGATACTCGGTGGGCGGAGAGCTGCGTGCCGCGCTGGCCCAAGTGCCTACCCTCGAAGTGCTGCGCGAACGGCTGGCCGAACTGGATGCCGACGCCCCCTACCCGGGGGCGGACGCCGAGGGCCCGCGCGGCCGGGCCGGTTCGCCCAAACGCACGGCGCTGCCCGACGGCTGGCTTTCCAGCCGGGAGCTGAACGCGGACCACAAGGCCATGATCGCCGCCGCTGAACTGGACGTCTCCGGTGGCTAAGGTACGCACCGGGCGCCCGGCCCCGCCCACGCCGGGATACACGGAGTTCGACCAGGAACGCTGGTACACGGAGGAACCGAAGAGCACCTACCGCACGCAGTTCGAACGCGACCGGGCCCGGGTTCTGCACTCGTCGGCACTGCGGCGGCTGGGCGCCAAGACCCAGGTGGTCTCCCCGGACACGGACGACTTTGTGCGGACGCGGCTGACGCACAGCCTGGAAGTGGCCCAGGTCGGCCGCGAACTGGGCCGTACCCTGGGCTGCGACCCCGACGTGGTGGACGCCGCCTGCCTGTCCCACGACCTGGGCCATCCCCCGTTCGGCCACAACGGGGAGACCGCGCTCAACGCCGCGGCCCACGCCATCGGCGGGTTCGAAGGCAACGCCCAGACCCTGCGGCTGCTGACCCGGCTGGAGCCCAAGATCCTGCGCCCGGACGGATCCCCGGCCGGGCTGAACCTGACCCGGGCCAGCCTGGACGCGGCCTGCAAATACCCGTGGTCCGCCGACGACGCGCCGGTGATCCACGGCAAGCGCACCAGCAAGTTCGGCGCCTACGAAGACGACCTTCCCGTGTTCAACTGGCTGCGCGAAGGCGCCGCGGAGCGCCGTTCCTGCCTGGAGGCCCAGGTGATGGACCTCGCCGACGACATCTCCTACTCCGTGCACGACGTCGAAGACGCCATCGTGGCCGGACGCATCCAGCTCAAGTGGCTGGACAGCGCCGACACCCGCAGCCGGGTCATCGGCTACACGCAGCAGTGGTACCTGCCCTCCAGCGACGCCCAAGAGGTGGACGAAGCACTGACCCGGCTGGAGCAATCCGGCGTCTGGGTGCGCGAGGCCGATGGCAGCCGCAAGGCCATGGCGGCGCTGAAAGACATGACCAGCCAGCTGATCGGCCGCTTCTGCTCGAGCGCGATGGAAGCCACCCGCTCCATCTACGGCCCGCAGCAGCTGACCCGCTACGCAGCGGAGCTGGTGGTGCCGCAGGAAACCGCCATCGAGATCGCGGTGATGAAGGGCCTGGCCACCACGTTCGTGATGACCGCGGACCTGCGCCAGCCGGTCTACGAACACCAGCAGGAGATCCTGCACGACCTGGTCAGCGAGCTCCATGCCACGGGGGAGAAGCATCTGGAGGAGCCCTTTGCCTCGGATTGGCGGGATGCGGACGACGACGGCGGCCGCCTTCGCGTGGTCATCGACCAGATCGCCTCGCTCACCGATGTCTCCGCCCTGGCGCTGCACGAACGCCTGATGGGGGCCCACCGCACCCTCCTGTGAGGTTGCGGGCCGCAAGCAGCTTCCCTCCACAGGCGGCTGCGCGCGGTGCCTGGGGCACAGGCCGCCGCGGTTCCGGCCCCGATTTGGCACGGCTGCATACCATGGGACTATGGCCGGACTCATTAAGCGTGAAGACATCGATGAAGTCCGCCAGCGTACCGACATCAAGGAAGTCATCGACGGCTACGTCACGCTGAAGTCGGCCGGCATCGGTTCATTCAAGGGCCTGTGCCCCTTCCACGACGAGCGGTCGCCGTCGTTCCACGTCCGTCCGCAGGTGGGCACCTACCATTGCTTCGGCTGCGGCGAGGGCGGCGACGTCATCTCCTTCGTGCAGAAGATGGATCACACCACGTTCAGCGAGACCGTGGAGAAACTCGCCCACCGGATCAATTACACGCTCCGGTACGAAGACGGCGGCACCGGCCCCCGCCGGGAAGACGTGGGCAAGCGGCAGCGGCTGCTGGACGCACACAAGGTTGCCGCGGAGTTCTTTCGGGAGCAGCTCCAGAGCCCGGGTGCCGCGGCGGCCCGGGAGTTCCTCTCCGGACGGGGCTTCGACCAGGCCGCCGCGGAGCAGTTCGCCGTGGGCTACGCCCCGCAGGGCTGGGACGGCCTGCTCAAGCACCTGACCGGCCGCGGCTTCACCCAGGACGAGTTGCGGATGACCGGCATGTTCTCCGGCGGATCGGACGGATCCGACGGCAGGAACAGCCGGATCTATGACCGTTTCCGTGGCCGACTCATCTGGCCCATCCGCGACCTGACGGGGGCGACGATAGGATTTGGTGCCCGCAAGCTCTTCGAGGATGACCAGGGGCCCAAATACCTCAATACGCCGGAGACGGCGCTCTACAAGAAGTCGCAGGTCCTGTACGGGATCGACCTGGCCAAACGGGACATCGCCCGCAACCGCCAACTGGTGGTCGTGGAGGGTTACACGGACGTGATGGCCTGCCACCTTTCGGGCATCGGGACGGCCGTGGCGACGTGCGGCACGTCCTTCGGCACCGACCACATCAAGATCGCCCGGCGCCTGCTCTCCGACGACGGGACCGGAGGGGAAGTGATCTTCACCTTCGACGGTGACGAGGCGGGCCAGAAGGCCGCGCTGCGGGCCTTCGAGGAAGACCAGCGCTTTGTCGCCCAGACCTACGTAGCCGTCGAGCCGAGCGGCGCAGATCCGTGCGACCTGCGGTTGAGCCACGGCGAGGGTGCGGTGCGCGAGTTGATCAGCTCCCGCCGTCCGCTGTTCGAGTTCGCGATCAAGGCCACCTTGAAGAAGTTCAACCTGGACACGGTCGAAGGAAGGGTCCAGGCCCTCCGTGCCGCGGCCCCGGTGGTGGCCGAGATCAGGGACCCCGCCATGCGTCCCGGCTACTCGCGCGAGCTCGCCGGCTGGCTGGGCATGGACATCGATGACGTCACCCGGGCGGTGGCCGGGGCCGCTAAACGGGGACAGGAAGCCGGGACCCGGGCGGCGGGCCGCGAGCGGGGCCAGCAGGACCGCGGGCAGGAATCGAACCGCGGCAACCAGCAGCCGTCCGGACCGTACCGGCGCGGCGGAGGTCAGCAGGGCCGGGACGCATGGAATCCGGGAAATCCTTCCTCCCGGCAACAGGACGGCCGGCCTCCCTACGGGCACGCCGCGCAGCACGGCTACGGCCGGGGCGCCGAGGCCGCCGGAGAAACGGACTACGCCCGGGAATCCGGCCAGTACGCGGCACCCCCGGCCTTTCCGCGGCCGGACCTGCGTGATCCCGTGGTCCGCCTGGAACACCAGGCACTGGAAGTGGCCATCCAGCAGCCCGGCCTCCTCGATGCCAACCAGTGGGAACAGTTCATGCAGGCCCGCTTCCTGGCGCCCGTGCACGTGGCCATCCACGGCGCCGTCCGGGCTGCGGGTGTTTCCGGTGCCACACCCTCGCAGTGGGTGGAGACCATCCGCCAGGAGGTCCCGGAGGAGCTGCGCACCTTCGTCTCGGAACTTGCGGTGACCCCGCTGCCTGCACAAAACGACGACGCCCTGCGGCTGTATTGCCGGGGGATCCTGAACCGGCTGCAGGACCTACAGATCACCCACCTGAAGGCCGACAAGCTGGGCCAGTTGCAACGGATGGATCCAACGTCCGATCCCGAGAGCTTCCAGCAGATCAACCGTGAACTGATGGAACTGGAGATGCAGCGGCGCGCCCTTCGCGCGGAGTAGGGTCGGACCTTCAATTGGCAAGTTCCGGCCTCCATTGAGTATGCTGTTGGAGGTCAAACCGCCGGTGGCGGATGATTTCTTTCCCCCGTAGCTCAATTGGCAGAGCATTCGACTGTTAATCGAAGGGTTACTGGTTCGAGTCCAGTCGGGGGAGCGGACAAACACTGGGTCCCCGCCTTCTGCAGGAGGCGGGGATCCTGTGCGTTTGGGGGCCCTCGGCGCGAGGCCGATTTCGTCTCCGCGCCGCCGTCCTGCTAGAGTTTTACTCGCTTCAATCCCCCGTAGCTCAATTGGCAGAGCATTCGACTGTTAATCGAAGGGTTACTGGTTCGAGTCCAGTCGGGGGAGCTGCAAGGCAGAATCCCGCACCCCGCGCCGGCTGCGGGATTTTTCTTTGGCTAGGCCGAGGCGACCCGGTTGCCGGCCGCGACCTGCGCATACCAGCGGCCGCTGTCCTTGACGGTGCGCTTCAGGGTGGCGTAGTCCACCCGGGTCAGGCCGAAGCGTTTGCTGTAGCCCCAGGCCCACTCGAAGTTGTCCATCAGCGACCAGCCGAAGTAGCCGCGCAGGTCCACGCCGTCCTGGATGGCACGGTGGCACTGCAGGATGTGTGCGCGCAGGAACTCCAGCCGCTGCCGGTCATGCACGGCGCCGTCGGCCGAGACCTCGTCGTCGAAGGCCGCCCCATTCTCGGTGACGAAGAGCGCCGTCCCGGCCGGGCCGCTGTACTCGTGCTGCAAACGGACGAGCAGCCGGTGCAGTCCTTCCGGCTGGATCTCCCAGCCCATCGCCGTCGTGGGCAGCCCGCGGGGAACAGAGCTGACATGGTCGGCCGCGGGGTAGGGCGGCGCCAGCGGACGCTCGACCGGGGCGGCACGCGTGTTTTCCGCGTCCGGGCGGGGGTGCCCGGTCACCGCTTCACCGTGGTAGTAGTTGACCCCCAGCGCCTGGATCCTGGTTCCGATCAGAGCCAGGTCGCCGTCCCGGATCCTGGCTTCCAGTCCGTACGGCCCCACGTCCACCAGAAAATCCGCCGGGTAGGAACCGCGGAAGACGGGGTCCAGAAAGGCGCGGTTGAACTGGCCGTCGATTCGGCGGGCGGCGTCCACGTCGACGGGATCCTCCGGATTCAGGGGATCCGCCACCGTGAAGTTCAGGGTGAGGCCCAGCTCTGCGTCCGGATCGCGGCGGCGCAGCTCGTCGGAGGCCAGCCCGTGCCCCAGCAGCAGATGGTGCATGGCCGCCAAGGCCTGCGGCCTCGACTGGATGCCCGGTGCATGGACGCCCGAACCATAGCCGAGGAACGCCGAGCACCATGGCTCGTTGAGCGTGGTCCAGACGCGTACCCGGTCACCGAGCGCCTCGTGGACCGCCAGGGCGTATTCCGCAAAGCGGTAGGCGGTGTCCCGGTTCGCCCAGCCGCCGTTCTCCTGCAGCGCCTGCGGCAAATCCCAGTGGTACAGCGTGAGCCAGGGCTTAATGCCCGCCGCGCACAGTTCGTCCACCAGGCGCGAATAGAAATCCAGGCCGGCCGGGTTCACGACCGCGTCGTCCGGTTTGACCCGCGGCCAGGACGTGGAAAACCGGTAGGCACCCAGGTTCAGGGCTGACATCAGCGCGACGTCCTCACGGTAGCGGTGGTAGTGGTCGCAGGCCCGTTCGCCGGTCTCGCCGCCCACGGTGGCGCCCGGCAGCCGGCAGAAGACATCCCAGATGGAATCGGTGCGGCCGTCGTCCCGGGACGCGCCTTCGATTTGGTAGGCGGCCGTCGCGGCGCCCCACAGGAACGGCTTCGGGAATTGCACGACCTTGCTCATCACTGGTCCCTTGCGGAAACGGGCGCGGACACGGGCTGCCTGCCAGCCTAGTTCGCAGGGCAGGTGAACGTAAGCGTTTACTCATATTTTTTGTTCCACAGCCCTCCAGTGAAACTACTCCCTACGGCTGAGGGGCCAGACTGGGGCAGAATGATAATTTGAAGGTGTGGACACTCGCGCACTACCGACAAGATGGAGGCAGAGCCCATGACCGGTCCGGAAAGCCACGGAAGCACCGCAACCGGTGAGAGGACGTCCGGGAGCACCGCAACCGGTGCGGGGACTCCCGGCAGCACCGTCACCGGGTTGCGGCCGCCCGGGAGCGCTGCAGCCCGCGTCGGGCAGTCAGGGAGCACCGCTGCCCGTGCCGGGCAGCCAGGCAGCTCCGTTGCCGGCGCCAGGTTGTCGACGGCGGGGCTGGCACGGCTCGCCGGCCAGCTAACCCCCCGCCAGCTTCAGGACGAGTTCTCGCTGGCCCTGCTCGAGCTCAAGGGCAAGGGCACCAAGGCAGGCATTGCCGCCGCGATCCTTGCGGTCGCGTTGGTGTTCCTGGTCCTGATGGCCATCTCCCTCTTGGTCGCCGCAATCATGGGACTGGCCCTCATCATGCCGGCCTGGCTGGCGGCGCTGCTCGTCGCAGCCGTGTTCCTGATCCTCGGCGGTATCCTGGCGCTCATTGGAATCTCGAGGGGCAAGAAGGCCATGCCGCTCCTTCCCGCCGAGGCCATCCGCGGCGTCAAGTACGACGTCGGCGTGTTGCGTGAGGGCAGCAGCTTCAATCCGGCGACACTGGACGAAAAGCCCCGGAAGGAGACCAAGGCGGAAAAGGCGGAGCGCAAGGAACCGCAGGAGCCGGCTCCGACGATGGACGAACTGCGTGCCCGTACCGCGGAACGCCGTGACCACTTGGCGGCAGTCAGGGACGATCTCGGCCGCCGCGTCGACCCCAAGCCCCGTGCGGAGCAGGCCAAGCGCCGGGCGAAGCATGCGGCAGATGCTGCCACGGAACGCCTGGTGGCAGGCGCCGAAGCCGTCAGCGAGGCCGGCCCGGAGCTGAGGGAGCGTTGGAAGCCACTGGCGACGCTGGCGGTTTCGCTGACCGCCATGGGCGTCATGCTCCGGCGGCTGCTGAAAAAATAACCATTACCACCGTCGCACGGCGGCACGGAAGCCGGCTGCAGCGCAGCCGGCTGCCCAGCGTGGAACGACGACTGAGGGGAGGGACGGCGTTGAGGATCATCGGTGCCGGGACGCGGCGCGACTTCGAGTACCGCGAGCTGCACACGTTCTGGACCATCCCGAACCTCATCACCGTCCTGCGTTTCCTTGCGGTGCCGCTATTTGTCTGGCTGATCGCCCGGCACTCGTACGGGGCAGCCACCATCACGCTGGTCGTGCTGGGATCCACGGACTGGGTGGACGGCTACCTCGCCCGCCGCCTCGACCAAATCTCCTCGGTCGGCAAGTGGCTGGACCCGGTGGCCGACCGGCTGGCCCTCATCATCGTGGCCACGACCTTTGTCGCGGCCGGCATCGCCCCGTGGTGGCTGCTGCTGTCCATCATCATCCCCGACGCGATCCTGCTCGTGTTCTCATTGCTCCTGTTCCATGGCAGCCCCGACCTTCCCGTGACACTCATCGGCAAGGTCCGGACGGCCCTGCTGCTGGCAGGCACTCCGCTGCTGCTGCTCCATCGGGTGGAGGGCTTCGGGCACGACTGGCTGCTGACCCTCGCCTACGCCATCCTCGCCGCGGGCTGTGCGGGGCACGTCCTTGCGTGGCTGGGCTACATGCGGGCGGCCTGGGGCAAGTACAAGCGCCGGCGCGAGGCCAGGCAGAACGATCCACTCCATGGTTGACCCGCGCTCCGGGCGGAAACGGACATTTTCTGACGGGACCCCATGGTCTGGTTAGCCATACTCTGTGCCCTGCTCGGTGCCTTCTTCCTCGCCCTCGGCACCCAGCGCCAAGCCAGTGCCGTCCAAGCCAATACGGGCGGCCTGGCGATGAGCGTCGCCGGTTTGCTGCGGATGCTCCGCAATCCCCGCTGGGTCCTGGGACTGCTGCTGTTGGCCGTCGGGATGGGATTGAACGTGTTTGCCTTGGTGAGCGCGCCGTTGACCGTCGTCCAGCCGATCGGCGCCATCGCGTTGGTGATCACCACGATCATCAATTCCAAGGACCAGGGGATCCGGCTGAACCGCGTGACGGTGGTGGCCATCTCAACGTGTGTGGCAGGAAGCGCCGTTTTCGTACTGCTGGCCGTCAACGTCACGGGCGCTAGCCATCGCGTGCGGGCCGAGGAGGAACTCTCAGCGGTCCTGCTGCTGGCCGTCGTCGTTGCCGTCTTTCTCTCGCTGGAACTGATGTTCCGGCACAGGCTGAATGCCTTCGCCTACATTCTGGGAGCCGGCATGTTGTTCGGTTTCGTCGCCGTGCTGGTGAGGATTATCGGCCTGCGGCTGCTGGAGCCGGGCGGCGGTTTCATCGCCAACGTACCGATCTACACGGTCATCGCGGTCGCCGCGGCCGGCGGCCTGGGGGCTTGGTTTGTCCAGAGTGCCTATGCCAGCGGCCCGCCCGATTTGGTCATCGCGGGGCTGACGGTGATCGATCCGCTGGTCGGCATCGCCATCGGCATTTTCATCCTCGGAGAGCTCAGGCCCGACGTCGAACCGGTGTTTGCGATTGGCATGGTGGGGGCAGGTTTGGTTGCTATTGTTGGGGTCATTGCCCTCTCGAGGCACCATCCGGACGTGTTGCAGAAACAGGAAGAAGCCCGGCGCCGGGCCCAAGCCTCGGGCAAGAAACCATAGGGCCGGCGCGATGACCAATACCGTGACCACGAAACAAGGAGTCCTGCCGCAGGTGAGCGACGACATCGGACCGAAACCCCTCAAGATCCTGATTGCAGCCGATACCTACCCGCCGGATGTCAACGGGGCGGCCGTCTTCGGGTACCGGCTGGCCACCGCGATGACCAAGCGCGGACACAGCGTCGACATCATCGCCGGGCGGTATGACAAGGGCCCGACCTTCGTGGAACACCGTGCGGAGGCGACGGTGCACCGGCTCCGCTCACACTCGGTGCCGACGCACGAGACGTGGCGCATCTGCTTTCCCTGGGAGATCAAACGCGACATCAAGCGGATCTTCGATGAGGTCCAGCCGGACGTCGTGCACATCCAGTGCCACTACATGATCGGACAGGCCACCATCGCCGAGGCAGTGCGACGGGGCATCCGCACCATCGCGACCAACCACTTCATGCCGGAGAACCTGGAGCCGTTCCTGCCGTTCCCGCAGTGGTTCCTGGACATCGTCGCGAAGAACTCCTGGCGCGACATGGGCAAGATCATGGGCAAGGCTGCCGTGGTGACGACGCCGACGCCGCTCGCCGCCAAGGCGATGCGGGACCACGCCTTCCTGCACAAGGTGATGCCGCTGTCCAACGGCATCGATGCCGCCGCCTATGAGCTGGCCCCCGGGGAAACGATCGAGAGGCCGGAGCACCCCACGGTGCTGTTTGTGGGCCGGCTGGCGGTGGAAAAGAACGTGGACACGCTGATCGAGGCGCTGGCCATGACGGACCCGGCGCTGAACGTCCACCTGGAGATCATCGGCGACGGCGACGAGCGAAAGAACCTCGAGGCGAGGGTTGCCGCGATGGGGCTTGGGCGCAGGATCGCGTTCCTGGGCCATGTGGACGACGCCGAACTGCGCCGGGCGTACCTGCGCGCGGCTGTGTTCTGCCAGCCCGGAACCGCCGAACTGCAGTCACTGGTGTCCCTGGAAGCGATGTCCGCCAGCAAGCCGGTGGTGCTGGCCAATGCGATGGCCCTGCCGCACCTCGTGGAGGACGGTGTCAACGGCTACCTGTTTGCCCCCCGCGATCCCTCCGACCTGGCGGCCAAGCTCAACGCCGTACTCGGCCAGAGTCCCGAGCGGCTGGAGGCCATGGGCGAAGCCAGCCACGCGAAGGCGATGCGGCACGGCATCGACAAGACGATGGACACTTTCGAGCAGCTTTACCGCGGAGCCTCGGCGGACGACTTCCTCGACTAGGCCAACGTGCGCCCGCCGGTCGGGAGGACTTAGTATGTCTAAGGTGCCGGTAACGGTCCCCGCGCTGCGGGGCGCCGCCCGGCAGCGCGGGGCGGTAGCTCAGCCGGTCAGAGCAGAGGACTCATAATCCTTTGGTCGTGGGTTCAAGCCCCACCCGCCCTACGTCGAGAGAAGGCCCCGGACCAGAATGGTCCGGGGCCTTCGTCATGCCGCCCGCCGGACTCCCGCGGGACTCCGGGGATGCGGCTGCCCCGGCACCCCGGCCGAAGCTGCGGCCCCACGCGTTCGGCCGTTGCCCGCTGACCGGTTCTGCGCTAAGTTACTGATCAGTAACTTGATCTTCTCCCCGGCGCCTCCTGCCCGGGGCCGCGACCTGTTCACAGAAAAGGAAGCCACTATGGGCCAGCGCGTCATCGATCCGAACGACCTTCCCTACGCCGATGGAGACTTCTACTCGTTCGAGGAGATGCTCTCGGAACCCGAACGCTCGCGGCTGCACGACATCCGCGACTGGCTGGCCAAGGAAGTCCGGCCGATTGCCGTCGACTGCTGGAACCGGGCTGAGTTCCCCCTGGAGATCATCCCGAAACTGGCGGACCTGGACGTGGTCAGCCCGGTCAGGCGGCAGGGATACTCCAACTTGTTCGCCGGCCTCGTCCACGCGGAGTTCACCCGCGCCGACACGTCCATCGCCACGTTCCTGGGAGTCCACGACGGCCTGTTCGCCGGATCGATCGAAGTCCTCGCGTCGAAGGAGCAGCAGGAGGCCTGGCTGCCGGACATCTACGCCCTCAAGAAGATCGGCGCTTTCGGACTGACGGAACCGCTCGGCGGCTCCGACGTCGCCGGCGGCACGCGCACCACGGCCCGGCGCGACGGGAACGGCTGGGTGCTGAACGGAGCCAAACGCTGGATTGGCAACGCGACCTTCTCGGACTGGGTCGTCATCTACGCGCGCGACCTGGCCGACAACCAGGTCAAGGGCTTCCTCGTGGACACGGCCACCCCCGGCTATGCCGCGACGAAGATCGAGAACAAGATCAGCCTGCGCACCGTGCAGAACGCGGACATCACCCTGGAAAACGTGCTGGTCCCCGATGATTTCCATCTCAAGGGCGCCAACAGCTTCCGCGACACCAACAAGGTGCTGAAGGTGACGCGGCTTGCCGTAGCCTGGCAGGCGGTGGGGCAGCAGATGGCTGCCTTCGATGTGGCACGGCGCTACGCCGTGGAGCGGCACCAGTTTGGGAAGCCGCTGGCATCGTTCCAGCTGGTGCAGGACCAGCTGGTGCAGATCCTCGGCAACACCGTCGCCTCAATGGGCATGATGGTCCGCCTGGCGCAGCTGGAAGACGCCGGACAGGCCAAGGACGAGCAGTCCGCTTTGGCCAAGGCGTTCACCACTGCGCGGATGCGTGAAAGTGTGGCCCTGGGCCGCAACATCCTGGGCGGCAACGGCATCGTGGCCGACTACGAAATGGCCAAGATCTTCGCCGACGCCGAGGCCATCTACTCCTACGAGGGAACCCACGAAATCAACTCCCTGGTGGCAGGCCGGGCGATCACCGGCTTGGCGGCGTTCGTCTAGCCATCCGGCACCGGCAGCAATACCGAAGGCCGCAGGTCCATGACGAACTGCAGGGGGTTGACATAAACGTCGCCGCGACGGACGCCCCAATGCAGGCATGCGCAATGACTGCTCGCGGCAACCGTTCCTACCGGATCGCCCGACGAAACGGTATCGCCGGCCTGCAGTCCGGACGCGACGGCCAGCAGGCTGCTGCGCAGGCCGTTTCCATGATCGATGGTGACCACCGGCCTGTCGACGACCCGGCCGGAGAAGCTGACCCGGCCGTCGGCGGGGGAGAGGACCGTCGCCCCGGCCGGAACCGCCAGATCGACGCCGCGGTGTCCGCCCAGCCACGGCTTCGGCGGCGGGTCAAAGCCGCGCACGATGGCGGGTTGCGGGCTGGCGGGCCAGCCCCACGGCGGCGAATAACCGGAACGGCCTGCCGGCTCGGGTGACCCGGCCGCGGCCAGCAGCACAGCAGAGGCCGCGGCGGCGGCCAAGCGCGACACGGACGGCGTCATGCAACCGATCCTCGCCGCTGCCCGCGGTCCGCGTCGCGGCGGCGCCGGATGGTGTGCGGAACCCCTTGGCCCGGCCGGCTGTGGAGGGCGGGAACGCGCAGGAACAGGGTGCCGCCTGTAGTACACTGGACGAAGCAGTTTTCCGTCCATGACCCATGTCCGGACGGAGGCTGACTACGCGTGTCTGAAATCCATCGGCTTGATCTCAGCGATGGAAGTGTGCCCAGGCGGTCCGGGAAACCGGTCCGGGCACATGCGCCGCCGAGCCGGCGGCGCCGACAGACGCCAGGAGCTTAGCCCGCCGGGCGACAAGCTAACAACCGTCTACAGGCAGCAGCCCAGGCCCAGCCCGGTGCTGCCGGAAGGAGTGACGACATGCCAGTCGTTACCATGCGCCAGCTGCTCGACAGCGGCGTACATTTCGGTCACCAGACCCGCCGTTGGAACCCGAAGATGAAGCGCTTCATCTTCACCGAGCGCAACGGCATTTACATCATCGACCTGCAGCAGTCGCTGTCCTACATCGACCGCGCCTACGAGTTCGTCAAGGCCACGGTCGCCCACGGCGGCACCGTCCTGTTCGTCGGCACCAAGAAGCAGGCCCAGGAAGCAATCGCCGAGCAGGCCACCCGTGTCGGCCAGCCGTATGTCAACCAGCGCTGGCTCGGCGGCATGATGACCAACTTCCAGACCGTCTCCAAGCGCATCTCGCGCCTGAAGGAACTCGAAGAAATCAACTTCGACGACGTCGCAGCTTCCGGCCGCACCAAGAAGGAACTGCTGCTGCTGCAGCGCGAGAAGACCAAGCTGGAAACCACGCTGGGCGGCATCCGCAACCTCACCAAGACTCCTTCGGTCATGTGGGTTGTCGACACCAAGAAGGAACACCTCGCCATCGACGAGGCCCAGAAGCTCGGCATCCCCGTGGTGGCCATCCTGGACACCAACTGCGATCCGGACGAAGTCGACTTCCCGATCCCGGGCAACGACGACG